>CAZWYF010000084.1:0-4014 GCA_964637835.1 uncultured Fibrobacteraceae bacterium | reverse complement strand
GTCGTGGCTCGCGGTCGGGGCGTGCAGTCGGGGCGAGCGGTGGCGAAGCACGCGGTCGCCGGGCGCACGGTCGCGAGGCCTGGATGTCAACGTCCCAGGATACCCCGGCCGCGCCGCGGTCGCCATGCGTGCCGGGGGCGCGGCGGTGGCTTCCGGGCGAAATGACCCTAGATTGTCGTCCTTCCGGATCACGCACGACAACGCTGGATGGCCGCCCATGCCCCACACCGTCCTCGACCGCACCCTCGCGGACTTCCTCGCCGGCGATCGCCGCGCCGCCTCCCGCCTGATCAGCGTGGTGGAGAACGGCGGCCCGGACGCGGAGGAGGTGCTCCACCAGCTCTACCCGCGACTCGGCGAGGCTCCCCGCCTGGGCATCACCGGCCCGCCGGGGGTGGGCAAGAGCACCCTGGTGGACGCCCTGGTGCGCCATCACCGCCGGCAGGACCGGCGCGTGGGCGTGGTGGCCGTCGATCCCACCAGCCCCTTCACCGGCGGCGCCGTGCTGGGCGACCGCGTCCGCATGGGCGACCTCACCCTCGACCCCGGCGTCTTCATCCGTAGCATGGCCACCCGCGGCAGCCTGGGCGGCCTGGCGCGCACCACCAAGGAGGTGGTGGACGTCCTGGAGGCCTTCGGCCAGCAGGTGCTCCTGGTCGAGACCGTGGGCGTGGGCCAGACCGAGATGGACGTGGCCCAGGTGGCCGACACCGTGGTGGTCACGCTCTCGCCCGAGTCGGGCGACGCCATCCAGGCCATGAAGGCCGGCCTCATGGAGGCGGCCGACATCCTGGTGGTCAACAAGGCCGATCGTCCGGGCGCCGACCAGATGGTCCGCAACCTGAAGGCCGACCTCGCCATGCGTCCGCAGGGCGACTGGGCCGTGCCCGTGCTGACCACCGTGGCCTCGCGCGGCGAGGGCCTCGACGCGCTGGCCGCCGCGGTGGACGCCCATCGCGAGCAGCAGCAGGCCACCGGCGCCCTGGCCGGCCGCCGCCAGGCCCGCGCCGCCGCCGAGATCACCGCCATCCTCCGCGACCGCCTCTGGCAGCACGGCCAGGCCCGCGTGGGCGAGCGCATCGGCGACTGGGCCGCCCGCGTGTCCGCCGGCGCCGAGACCCCCTACACCGCCGCCCGCTCCCTGCTGGCGGCGATCCTCGAGGAGACCCGATGAGCGACCCGAGCGGCCCGAGCGGCCCGAGCGACCCGAGCGGCCCGATGAGCGGCCCGAGCGACCCGAGCGACCAGCGCCACCGGCCGGAGCAGGCTTCCGGCACCCTGGACGGCCTGCACCGCAAGCCCGCCGCCGACGATCCCCACGTCTCGGTCTCCGGCCGCGAGATCCCGCTCTGCGTGGGGCCGGACGACGTGGACATCGATTACGCCCGCGACCTGGGCGACCCCGGCCAGTACCCCTATACCCGCGGCATCCACGCCGACATGTACCGCGGCAAGCTCTGGACCATGCGCCAGTTCGCCGGCTTCGGGTCCGCCGCCGACACCAACGCGCGCTACAAGTTCCTCCTGCAGCGCGGCCAGACCGGCCTGTCGGTGGCCTTCGACCTGCCCTGCCTCATGGGCCGCGACGCGGACGACCCCCTCGCCATGGGCGAGGTGGGCGTCTGCGGCGTGTCCATCAGCAGCCTGGCCGACATGGAGCGCCTCTTCGACGGCATCCCCCTCGCGGACATCTCCACCTCCATGACCATCAACTCGCCGGCGGCCATCATCTGGGCCATGTACATCGCCACCGCCGAGAAGCAGGGCGCGGACATCGCGCAGCTCCGCGGCACCCTGCAGAACGACATCCTCAAGGAGTTCATCGCCCAGAAGGAGTTCATCTTCCCGCCGGAGCCCTCGGTGAAGCTGGTCACCGACACCATCGAGTTCGGCACCCACCAGCTGCCGCGGTTCAACCCCGTGAGCATCTCCGGCTACCACATCCGCGAGGCCGGCAGCACGGCGGTGCAGGAGCTGGCCTTCACCCTGGCCGACGGCTTCGCCTACGTGGACGCCGCGCTGGCGGCGGGCCTGGACATCGACGCCTTCGCCCCGCGGCTGTCGTTCTTCTTCAACAGCCACCTCGACCTGTTCGAGGAGGTGGCCAAGTTCCGCGCCGCCCGCCGCATCTGGGCGCGGCACCTGAAGGAGCGCTACGGCGCGAAGAACCCGCGCTCCTGGCTGCTGCGCTTCCACACCCAGACCGCCGGCTGCAGCCTCACCGCCCAGCAGCCCACCCTCAACGTGGTGCGCACGGCCTACGAGGCCCTGGCCGCCGTCCTCGGCGGCACCCAGAGCCTGCACACCAACAGCCTGGACGAGGCCCTGGCGCTGCCCAGCGAGGAGGCCGTGGAGATCGCCCTGCGCACGCAGCAGATCCTGGCGCACGAGATCGGCGTCGCCAGCGTGGCCGACCCCCTGGCGGGGTCGTACTACGTGGAGGACCTGACGGACCGGATGGAGGCGGGCGCGGAGGCGTACTTCCGGCGCATCGACGAGATCGGCGGCGTGGTCCGCGCCCTGGAGGAGGGCTTCTTCCAGCGCGAGCTGGCCGACGCCGCGCACTGGTACCAGGAGGCCCTCGAGCGCAAGCAGCGGATCATCGTCGGGGTGAACGAGTACGTGAACCAGGACGAGGAGCAGAAGATCCCCCTGCTGCGCATCGACCGCGACCTGGAGGCCCGCCGCCGTCGCGAGCTGGCCCAGCTGCGCGAGCAGCGCGACCAGGCCGCCGTGGACGCCGCCCTGCAGCAGGTGGAGCAGGCCGCCCGCGACGGCGCCAACCTGATGCCGCACTTCATCGCGGCGGTGAAGACCTACGCCACCCTGGGCGAGGTCGTCGAGACGCTCAAGGGCGTCTACGGCGAGTACGTGGAGCCCATCATCATCTGAGCCGGCGGATCGCCCGCCGCTTCGCGCGGTGCCGGCCCTGCGCGGTGCCGGCCCTGCCCAGCGAGGAGAACGAGCATGGACCGAGCAATCCGCGTCCTGGTGGCCAAGGCGGGCCTCGACGGCCACGACCGCGGCGCCAAGGTGGTCGCGCGCACCCTGCGCGACGCGGGCATGGAGGTGATCTACACCGGCATCCGCCAGACGCCGGAGATGATCGCCGAGGCGGCGGTGCAGGAGGACGTGGACGCCGTGGGCCTCTCCCTGCTCTCCGGCGCCCACATGCACATCTTCCCCGAGGTGATGCGCCTGCTGCAGGAGAAGGGCGCCGCGGACATCCTGGTCACCGGCGGCGGCACCATCGGCGACGAGGACATGGCCGAGCTGCGACAGCTGGGCACCGGCCGGCTCTTCGGTCCGGGCGCCAGCACCCGGGAGATCGTCGATTACATCCGTGAAGAGGTGGGGCGGCGGCGGCAGGCCCAGGGCGCCAGCTGAGTCCTGGCCGGCGCGGCTGAAGTCGAGAGCCAGGATCGTCCGGCTCGCGGCACGCTTCTTGATCTCCCGGGACGACCTCACGACCGTCACCTCCTGCGAAACCGGGGTCTCCATGGCCGATCGCGTTCTCCGGGTCCTGCCGCCACTGTTGCTCCTGATCGCTCTCTGGCCAGCGGCCGGTCGGGCCCAGGACACCGATCCGCCCACCGTCACCATGGCCGCCGGCCGCCTGGACCTGACCACCAACGGCGATCCCATCCGTGTCCTGGTGGATCTCCGCGCCAGCGAGCCGTCCCGGTTCGAGGTCACCTGCACCTACGCCAGCAGCTACCCGCAGTACATCACCCCGATCACCGAGCATTACGCCTACAAGACGGCCGCCGTGGGCGAGCATATCGCCATCACGGACCAGCTCGCCGAGGTGGTCAACGACCTCGAGGTGGTGGTGGGACCCCGCTGCTACCACTCCGATTCGCTCACCGTCCACGTGGAGGCCATCGACGCCGCGGGCAACCGCTCCGAGCCGGCGGTGGCCTGGCAGGGCGTCATCGAGATGCCCATCGGGCCGGTGCCGACCCCGCAGGGCGACGGCACTGGCTACGGCGTGACCGCGATCCAGCTGGGTGG
>CAZWYF010000083.1:8601-11481 GCA_964637835.1 uncultured Fibrobacteraceae bacterium | reverse complement strand
TCTGCGGAGCAGCGAACTCGACGAACTGATCGCGCAGCACCGGTCCCTCGCAGGGGCGGTCCTCCACCACGGTCAGCCGTGAATTGGCAACCAGTCTGGTGACGAAGAAGACATGGCCGCGGATCCACTGGGCGAACAGATCGACCGAGAAGTAGCCACGGTCGACCACCACCACGCTTCCGGGTGGAAACCAGAACTGGCGGCCGATCGGCACGTCGTGCCGCTTGCCCAGGGTGATGCGCGCGAAGCAGGGCAGGAAGCCGTCGTGGTCGAGCACCATGTGCAGCTTGACCGCGCCCTTGGCGGTCTGATAGCGGCTCCAGTCGAAGAGCGACAGGCAGAGCGGGATGATCGAGGCATCCATGGAGTAGAGCTTGCCCGGCAGCTTGAGGCGATGATGCGTCCGCCCGGCCAGCTGGGCGGTCAACTGGCGCGCCAGCTTGTAGAACAGGACCTCGAACAGCGTCCAGTCGCGATGCTTGTTGGCGTACGCGAGGGTCGATTTGTTGGGCGAGTGCTGCACGCCGAGATGATTGAGCTTGCCCAGGCAGGCGGTCAGGCCCTGGGAGATCTCGCGCAAGGACTTCGCCTGCGCGAACTGGCAGAACAGCAGCGAGACCAGGTGATCCCAGCTGGTGAACCGCTTGGTGTAGCGGTCGGTGCCGGCGTCGCGGACCACACGCTGGAAATCCATGCGCGGAATGATGCCGAGGATCTGGCTAAACAGGCTGGCGTGACGTACCATCGAGGTGCCCTCCAGGTGGTGGTTTCTTGGGTTTTGGTTTGCACCCCCATGATGCCACTGCCGGAGGGCATTTTTTAGCTTTTATCGCAGCGGTTCTTGGACAGGTCTGCGGTGTCCCTGAGCGAAACATCGGGTCAAAAGTCATCACGGTGTCGGGATCAGGCGGTTGGTCGATTGGCTGCCCGGCGTCGCCCGCCGAGGGCTGCCCATCGCGGGTTGCCCGCCATGGACCGCGCGGTCGTCCTCGGCAGGGGTGGCGACCCGGCCGCCGCGTCTCGACCTCGGGGAATGGACGGGAAACGGTTCATCGGCGAGAATGTCGAGACACGCGATGCGCCGGCCAGGAGGAGAGGGTGCCCGGGTGGCGGCCCGGGCCGGCGCCGGAGGGATCAGGAGATGCAGGCATGAGAAACATGAGAAGCATGAGAAGCATGAGAAACCCTGAAAACGTGAGACCTCACGGCGCGCCGGCCGCGCATCGGCTGTCCGCGCTGCTGGCCCTCGCGCTGATGGTCTGGTGCGCCGGGCCAGCGACCGATCCGGGCCTGGGGGCCGAGCCGGAGGATCCGCGGCTGGCGGGCCCCTCTGCGTCGGCGCTGGAGGCGATGGATGCGGCGGCCGAGGTGGTCGCGCCCGGGGACCGGGACTTCGCCACCCTCTGCCGCTGGCTGACCGGGTCGTTCAGCAGCGCGGCGCAGGCCGCGGCCGACACCGCCTACCACGACATCCATCTGCAGATGGTGCCCATCTGGCCCGAGCGCAGCGATGCCTGCTGGCTGTACGTGGAGCAGGCCGTGGGCTCGTCGCTGGAGCGGCCCTACCGGCAGCGGGTCTATCGCGTGGCGCCCCTGGGGGAGAACCTCTACGAGAGCGCGGTGTATACGCTGGCGGATCCGGAGGCCGCGGTGGGCGCCTGGCGCGAGGAGCGGCCGCTGGCGCGCCTCACGCCGGACGACCTCGACCGGCGCGATGGCTGCGCCGTGCTGCTGCGACGCGATCCGGGGGGCGAGTTCTCCGGCGGGACCATCGGCCGCGGCTGCGAGAGCACGCTGGGGGACGCCGCCTATGCCACGTCGGAGATCCGGCTCTGGAGCGGCGGCATGGAGACCTGGGACCGGGGATACACGCCGGCGGGCGAGCAGGCGTGGGGTGCGGAGCAGGGACCGTACGTGTTCCTGAGGCGCTGACCGAGCCGGGGAGAATGCCATGTCCCGATCCCTCGCCGACGAACTGCGCACCACCCCCGCCAACCTCCTGCGGGCCGTCTTCTCGCGTGGCAAGCGGGACGAGA
Organism: uncultured Fibrobacteraceae bacterium; assembly: GCA_964637835.1. GTDB lineage: Bacteria > Krumholzibacteriota > Krumholzibacteriia > LZORAL124-64-63 > LZORAL124-64-63 > Glo-17. The sequence continues at coordinate 9,445 of CAZWYF010000083.1, read as the reverse complement.
TGGTGGCCTGGCGCCAGCTGCTGCTCGCCGCGCGCGGGGCGGAGGACGTGGCCACCGGCCTGGTGACCTACGAGCTGGAGCGCAGCCCCTGGCTCAATCGCCGCGAGGCCATCGAGGCCGCCTCGCGCAGGCTGGAGGCCGACCGGACGCGGTGAATGCGTCGGGGTCGGCCCGGATCCTGCTGTGCTTGCGCCCACCCTGCCCCTAGACTGTGTGGACGCGCTTGGTTGCCGTTCCCGTCGCCGTTCCCACGAAGGGCGGTCGCTGGTGCTGTGCGGGGATGAAGAGCCTCAATGCGGGAGCCGAGCGCTTGTCCACCACGCTGATCGAGCTGATCCACAACATCGCCCTGATCGTGGCCCTGGCGGTGGCGTACGCCGCGCTGTCGCAGGTGGTGCGCGCGGACCAGCGGGGCTTCCGGCCCCTGATGGGCCTGGTGTTCGGGGCGATGGGCATCCTGGTCATGATGGCGCCGGTGCCGCTGGCGCCCGGGGTGATCGTCGACGGCCGGTCGGTGGTGCTGGCGCTGGCGGGCCTGTTCGCCGGTCCGCTGCCGGCCGCCGTGGCCGCCGCCGCGTGCGTGGCGTATCGCCTCGCCCTGGGCGGGGTGGGCGCGCCGGTGGGCGCGGCGGTGATCCTCGTGTCGGCCGCCGCGGGCGCGGGGCTCCACCTCCTGCGCCGCCGCGATGCGCGCTGGGTCCGGCCGGCCCGACTGCTCGCCGCCGGCGTCGTGTTGCAGGTGGTGGTCCTGGCGCTGCACCTGCTGTTACCGGCCGAGATCGGCCAGGTGCTGGTCCGCGACCTGGGGCCGGTCCTGGTGGTGGGGCTGGCGCTGGCGTTCCTG
>CAZWYF010000083.1:0-8501 GCA_964637835.1 uncultured Fibrobacteraceae bacterium | reverse complement strand
GCTGGTCCGCGACCTGGGGCCGGTCCTGGTGGTGGGGCTGGCGCTGGCGTTCCTGCTGTCGGCGCAGATCCTCCTGGAGGTGGAGCGCCGGCGCACCGCGCTCCTGCGTCTCGCCGCGAGCGAGAGCCGCTACCGCAGCCTCTTCGAGAACAACCATGCCGTCATGCTGTTGATCGACCCCGGTGACGGCAGCATCGTCGATGCCAATCCCGCCGCGGCGCGGTTCTATGGCTGGTCCCGCGACCAGCTCCGTCGCAAGACCATCACCGAGATCAACGAGCTGGCGCCGGAAGAGGTGCTGAACCCCCTGGAGGAAGCGCCGTCCGGCCACGATCGCGTCTTCACCTTTCGCCACCGGCTCGCCGACGGTTCGGTCCGCGACGTCGAGGTGCTCTCCGGGAGCATCGAATCCGATGGTCGTGATCTGCTCTACTCGATCATCCGCGACATCTCCCGCCGCACGCGCGCCGAGCAGGCGGCCCGCCGCCACCACGCCATGCTCGCCCGCACCGAGGAGATCGCCCGCGTCGGGAGCTGGGAGTGGGAGATCGCCACGGACCGCGTCACCTGGTCCGATGAACTCTTTCGCATCTTCGGCCTCGAGCCCGCGGCCGAGGCGCCCCCGTTCGCCGAGCATCAGGCGTTCTACCTCGCGGAGGATCGCGCTCGCCTGGTCGCGGCCGTGGCGGGCTGTGCCCGCGAGGGAACGCCCTACGTGGAGGACGTTCGCATCGAGCGTGCCGACGGGCAGGTCCGGCACTGCACCGTCAGGGGACTGGCCGAGCGCGAGGCCGACGGCCGGATCACGCGGCTGGTGGGCAGCCTGCACGACATCACCGAGCGCAAGGAGTCCGAGGCCGAGCAGGCGAAGCTCCGCGAGCAGCTGACGCAGGCGCAGAAGCTCGAGTCGGTGGGCCGCCTGGCCGGTGGCGTGGCCCACGACTTCAACAACATGCTCAACGTGATCCTCGGCCATGCGGAACTGGCGCTCGAGGAGGTGGGGCCGGATCCCTCGCTGCGGGTCCACCTCGACCAGGTGATCCGGTCGGCCGAGCGCTCGGCCAACCTCACGCGCCAGCTGCTCGCCTTCGCGCGGAAGCAGGTGGCCTCCCCGCGCGTCCTCGATCTCGAATCCACCGTCGACTCCATGCTCCGCATGCTGGGCCGGCTCATCGGCGAGGACGTCGATCTGGTCTGGCGACCGGCGAGCACGCCGAGCACGGTGGTGATGGATCCGGCCCAGGTGGACCAGATCCTCGCCAACCTCTGCGTCAATGCGCGGGACGCCATCGGCCAGCGCCCCGGCAAGATCACCATCGAGACCGGACAGGCGGAGTTCGACCGGCAGTACTGCGAAGCCCATGCGGGCCTCGTGCCAGGCAGCTACGCGGTGCTCACCGTCAGCGACGATGGCTGCGGCATGGACCGCGAGACGCTACAGAGCATCTTCGAGCCGTTCTTCACCACCAAGGGGGTGGGCGAGGGCACCGGGCTGGGGCTGGCCACGGTCTACGGCATCGTCAAGCAGAACCAGGGGTTCATCAACGTCTACAGCGAGCCCGGTCAGGGCACCGTCTTCCGGATCTACCTGCCGCGGCAGGAGGGCCGGGCGGACCGGTCGGGCGCCAGGGCCGTCGCGATGCCTGCCGGTGGCGACGAGACGGTCCTGGTGGTGGAGGACGAGGCGTCGATCCTCGACCTCACCCGCACCATGCTCGCGCGGCTGGGCTACCGGGTGCTCACCGCCGGTGCGCCCGCGGAGGCCATCCAGCTGGCCAGGGCGCATGCCGGCACCATCGACCTGCTCATCACCGACGTGGTGATGCCCGGCATGAACGGACGGGATCTGGTGGATGCCCTGCACGCGCATCATCCGGACCTGCGGTGCCTGTTCATGTCCGGCTACACGGCCGACGTGATCGCCCACCGGGGGGTCCTGGAGGACGGCGTCCACTTCATCCAGAAGCCGTTCTCCACCGCCAGCCTCGCGGCGAAGGTGCGCGAGGCGCTCGCCTCGGCGGGGCGGGGGATCTGACAGCACGGTCGTCGGGTGGGCTCATTCCCACCAGATCCCCGCCAGATCCAGGGCCGTCCAGACCAGCGCGGCGGCGAGGACCGCGCCCAGCAGCCGGGCGCGCCGCGGGGTGCTCACCCAGCGCCGGATCATCTGACCGGCCACCGCCCAGGTGGAGATGGTGACCAGGGCCACGAGCGCCAGCAGGGGCGCCGAGACGGCCACCGCCCGGGGCCGGTCCAGCAACGGGGCGAGGAAGGCCGCGTAGACGGTCAGGCCGAAGAAGATGGCCTTGGGATTGAGGAACTGCAGCGCGCAGCCCTTCCAGAAGGAGAGCGGCGCGGCGGCGGTCCGGTCTCCCAGGAGCGTGCGGCTGCCGCGGTAGACGCCGACTGCGAGCCACAGGATGTACAGCGCGCCGATCACCCGGAGCCCGGGGGCCACCGTGGGCAGGTGCCGCGTCAAGACCGACGAGAGCAGGCCGCACAGCAGCATGATCACCAGGAACCCGGTGGCCACGCCGAGCATGAAGGGGGCGGCCCGGCGGTAGCCGTGCATGGCGCCCATGGAGGCGCTGAGGATGTTGTTGGGACCGGGCGTGAAGGTGGTCACCGCCACGAAGACCGTGACGGCGGCGACGTCGATGCTCATCCGGGGCTCCGATCTCCAGGAACGGCTCCAGGCCGCGGGCACGGGTGATGGCCTCGCCGGGATGGGCAGCAGGCTCAGCTGGTGGGACGGACGGGCCGACCATGGGGTTTCATCCTGGCCCGATGGTGTCCGGGACGGAGCGATCGACCTGTCCGGCATCACCGTCTTCACGCAGTACCTCGGGGCGCCAGGCCCCTGGATGATCCGGGCTGGCCCGTCAGCGGTAACCGGCCTTCAACGCGCTCCAGCTGGTGGCCTCCACGGCCACCGGCAGGTCGTCGCCCCACTCCGCGACCACGGTGGCCACGCCATCGGTGATGGCCACCTGCCAGTAGTGGCTGTACATGCAGCCCGCCGGGCAGTCCCCCCAGCCGTACCGGAACGTGTAGGACCCGAGCGCCGCGATGGTGATGTCGGGCCCATCGCCGGCGACGCCGTTGGGTTCGGCAGCGGTCACGCCGTCGACCGCCAGGACCAGCGGCGCCAGGTTCAGCGGATGCAGCGGCTCGGCGAAGGTGATGTGCACCCACGGGATGAACGTGAAGAAGTGCAGGTCGACCACGGGGTACTCGGCGAAGAGCGCGTCGAAGCCCGTGAACGTGCCGGCCTGCAGCTCGGCGAGGGCCTCGTCGGTCATGCGGACCATGAGCTCGCCGGGGACCCAGGAGGGTAGCACGTGGATGGCGGCGAGCTGGGGCAGCTGGGCGCGGATGAGGGCGAGCTCGGCGTCGATGGCGGCGACGAGATCGGGGTCGGCGCGGATCACGCCCTCGGGCCCCTCGAGTTCGAGGGCGAGGATGGTGGCGTCGTCGAGGGCCTGGGCGCCGGCGGGGGCGGCGAGAGCCAGGGCGGCGATGGCCAGGCCCAGACCGACGGTGAGGTTGCCGGACCAGGCGTGCGTGCGCTGGTGAGAACGGAGGAGGGGGGCGAGCAGGAACATGGGGCCACCTCCTGATAGTGGGATTTCAGGACCATGGTGTCACGAAAGGGGCCGTCCGGGGCGGTGTCAACGAGCGCGGCGGCCCGGCCGCGCCGGGACCTGGAGAGGGAGCGGCGATTCGCGTGATCGTTCCGGGGCCGCTTCTGCGCGTCTTCCCCTGACCGCACCCGAGATTCCCGATCGTTCCTGGAGGACCAAGCCATGACCCGCTCGCGCTCGCCCCATCACCTCGCCCTGCTCCTGATCGGCCTGCTCGCCCTCGCGCTGGCCGGCTGTGGCGGCGATGACGACGACGACAATCCCACCGCTCCGGAGGGGCCCAGCGATCCGGTGATCCTGGTCCTCAGCGACGGCGGCACCGAGGAGCACGTCAGCGCGGTCCTCGCCGGGGCCGGCTTCGACGTCCGCGATGGCGGTCTGTTCCACGAGTTCACCGGCGACGGCCTGGCCGACGCCGATGCCGTGATCGTGCTCGCCGGACCGGATTACGGCAACGACATGGACGACGCCGGCGAGATGGCCATCGTCTCCTTCGTCCACGGCGGCGGCGGCCTGCTGACCACCGAGTGGCTGACCTACTCCATCGATCGCAGCGACTACCACCAGATCCTGCAGCACGTGATCCCGGTGAGCTACGCCGGCGAATACGGCAGCGAGAGCGAGACCTACACCGTGATGGAGAACCATCCGGTCACGGCCAACCTGCCGCAGACGTTCACCACCGGTGCCGATGGCCAGTTCTCCATGGTCGAGCCCAAGGCGGGCGCCACGCAGCTGATCCGCGGCAACAGCTCCGGCCACGCCGTGGTCGCCTGGACCCAGACCGGCCGGGCGATCCACTGGAACATGGCCGGCGCCTACGGCGGCGAGGATATCTGGACCCCGGAGATGGACCAGCTCCTCATCGACGCCGTGGGCTACATCAGCGATCACGGACAGCAGACCATCACGCCCGTGCCGCTGTCCCGGTTCCGCGTCCGGGCCACCAACCTGATGGTCATCCAGGATGGCGACGCCGGCCCCAACCCCGGCGACTTCTACATCACCCTGCGCCTGCGCGATGCCAGCGGCGAGGAGGAGGTGGAGCTCGACGCGGTGGAGGACGTCCTGTACCAGGTCAACGACGGCAATACCGTCTCGGTGGATCTCGAGCTCACCGGCCTGCTCCCCGCCATCGACGGGCGCGTGATGCGGGTCCGCGTGCAGTACATCGAGAACGACGGCGGCGGTCTGGGGCCGAGCGTCGGCACCGCCCGTACCTACGTCTACGACGCCGCGGAGGACTGCTGGCAGAGCCAGGAGGGCGCCGTCTGCCTGCGCTCCGGCGGCCAGGACCTGGAGTCGCTGATCATGCGCAGCCTCAGCGATGGCGTGGACGCCGAGCTGCTGTACCGCGTGATCCGCGAGTGATCGGGGATGGGCTACCGCCGGTCGCGCATGTGCTTGTGCCCGGTGATGCCGTGGCGGCAGGCCTGCATCTCCGCGGCGATGGACAGGGCCACCGCCGCGGGGGTGTTGCCGCCCAGGTGCAGGCCCACCGGCATGTGGACCCAGCCCAGGTCCAGCGTGCGGCCCAGGCGCTCGCCCAGGCGGGCGGTCATCTGCTCGCGCTTGCGGCGCGAGGCCACCACGCCGAGATAGCGCGGCTTCACGTCGGCGGCGAGCAGGGCCTGCAGGACCTGCTCGTCGCAGTCGTGGGAGTGGGTGGCGACGACCACGTAGCTCGTCGAGAGCGCGGGCAGGTCGGGTAGCGCGCCATAGCTGGCGAGGGCGGGAAGGGTGCGGGCGGGCATGGCGCGGGCAGGCGCGTCGGGACCGGCGAGGTCGTCCAGCAGCTCGGGGCGGGTGTCCAGGAAGGTGACCGCGAAGCCCAGCGGGGCGAGGTAGTCGCCGAGCGCGCGGTTGACGTGGCCGGCGCCGAAGAGGTAGGCGCGGTCGGCGGGGGCGAGCACCTCGTAGAAGAGGGTGACGCGGCCGCCGCAGATCATGCCGGTGGGCTGGGCGGTGTCGCCGTCCGCGGGCGCGGCGTCGTCCAGCAGGTACTCCTGGAGCACGGGCTGGCCGCCCGCCAGGACCTTCTGCGCGTCGGCCAGGGCGTGGTGCTCGATGGCGCCGCCGCCCACGGTGCCGGCCAGGCGGCCGCTGGCGTCCACCAGCATCTTGGACTGCAGCTCGGTGGGGATGTGCCCCTCGCGGGCCACCACGGTGACCAGCACCGCGGGACGACCCTCCCGCCGCAGGTTCACGATCTCGGTGTAGATGTCCAGCATGGCGCTCAGCCCAGGAGCTGGACGGTCACCTCGGCGGCCACCGCGAGCATGAGGACCACCGCCACGGCTGCCACGCCGGGCGCCGACCGGCCGCTGGCGGCCAGGCGGCCGCCGCGCTGCATCACGGCCAGCACCCCGAGGATCACCACCGCGCTCAGCAGCCCGTCGCGCAGCAGGAAGCCCAGCAGCGGCCCCTGCAGCCCGTAGCTCAGCATGCCGGTGGACCAGCCGGCGGCCAGGGCGGCCGACCAGGCCAGGAAGAGCGCCCGCCAGCCCAGGCTGAAGGCGAGCACCCCGCCGGCGGCCACCCCCAGGGACGGGCGGCGGTCCGGCAGCGCCAGCCAGCGGGCGAGGCCCATGAAGGCCAGGCCCTCGAGCACGATGGCGACCGCGGGGTTGAGCACCGCCAGCAGCGTGGGGTTGGGCAGCAGCAGGTTGACGAGCTTGATGGCCGCGGCCACGGCGGCGGCCACGCCCACGGCGCGGACGCTGCCGCCGGTGCCCAGCGCGCGCACCATGCAGTAGACCGCGAAGGGCACCAGCAGCACGGCCGAGGTGCCGGGCATGCGCACGAAGGCGTGGACCAGGTAACCCACGGTGGCCTCGTACAGACCCCAGATCGCGCCCCAGAACAGGCCGGCCAGGATCACCTGGCGGGAAGGCGTGCCGTTGCTCATGAGCCTCTCTTCCTCTGCTCGCGCGGACGGGCGCGCGCCATGGGGGTTCAGCCGGCGAGCTTCGCCAGCTCCTCGTGCAGGATACCCTGGACGAGGTCGATCTTGAAGCCGTTGTCGGTCAGGGGCGAGGCGTCGGCCACGGCCGCGTCGGCGGCCGCGGCGATGGCCGCGCGGTCGAGGACCTTGCCCGCCAGGGCCTGCTCGGCCGCCGGGACGCGCCAGGGCGCCGGCGCCACGCCGCCGAGCACCACGCGCGCATGGCGGACGGGGCGGGCGGGGTCGTCCTGCTCGAAGGCGATGACCAGGGCGGCGCTGGCCAGCGCGAAGTCCCAGGCGCCGCGGGCGCGGATCTTCCGGTAGACGCCTTGGTGCCCCGATGGCGGCGCGGGCAGCTCCACCGCGGTGACCACCTCCTCGGGGCCGACCACGGTCTCGCGAGTGGGGTCGTCCTCGGGCAGGACGAAGAACTCCGCCAGCGGCACCGTGCGCTCGCCCCGCGGCCCGGCGACGCGGGCGCGGGCCTCGTAGGCCGTCAGGGCGACGGCGGTGTCCGAGGGATGGACGTAGACGCAGGCGTCCTGGCCGAGGATGGCGTGGCCGGCGTTCTGGCCGCCCAGGGCGTAGCAGGTGTCGCCACCCTGGCGCAGGCACTGGAAGTCGCCGCGCCAGTACCAGCAGCGCGGCTTCTGGCAGAGGTTGCCGCCCAGGGTGCCCTGGTTGCGCAGCTGGGGGCTGCCCACCGCCCGGGCGGCGGCGGCCAGGGCGGGGTAGCGGGAGCCGAGGTCGGGGTCCTGGCCCACGGTGGTGATGGTGGTCAGGGCGCCCACGGTGAGCCCCTGGCCGCCCCGCCCGCGGCGGATGCCGTGCAGGTCGGCCAGGCCGCTGATGGAGATCACCGTCCCGCAGTCCACGGTGCCGTCGCGCAGGCAGGTGACCAGGTCGCTGCCGCCGGCGTGGACGCAGGCGGGGCGTTCCTGCAGGTTCTTCAGCGCCTCGTCCAGGGAACCGGCCCGCAGGTAGGCGAAGCTGGGGATCATGAGCCGGCCTCCTTCAGCATGGTGAGCATGCGGTCGGGCGTGACGGGCGTGTCGGGCACCGGGACGCCGCAGGCGTCGGTGATGGCGCAGGCGATGGCCGCGGCCGTGGGGATGGTCACCGGCTCGCCCAGGCCCTTGGCGCCGATGAGATTGCAGCGGTCGTCCTGCATCTCGATGGGCAGGGACGACATCTCCGCGGGCACGTCCATGGCGGTGGGCAGCTTGTAGTCGTGCCAGCTCTTGTTGCAGAGCTTGCCGGTCTGGCCACGATCGAGGATCCGCTGCTCGGTCAAACCGAAGCCGATGCCCATGGTGATGCCCCCGTAGACCTGGCTGTCGTAGGTCTTGCGGCTCATCACCCGGCCGCTGTCCTGGGCGCCGAGGAAGCGCAGGACACGCACCTCGCCGGTCAGCGTGTTGACCTCCACCTCGCAGAAGTGGGCGGCGAAGGGGCAGACCGCCAGGCCCTCGGGATTGGGGCCGCGGTGGCCCACGCCCACCACGCTGCGGCGGCGACGGAGGCGGTCCAGCTCGGTGACCTTCACGCTCCGGTCGCTGCCCGCCACCGCGATGGTGGCGCCCCGGTAGCGCAGCTGCGCCCGGTCGACCTCGAGCTGCTCGGCCGCCCATTCCAGGAGCTGCTGCTTCACCGCCACGGCGGCGTCGCGGGTGGCCGGGCCGTCGGTGGGGACGGTCTTGCTGCCGCCGCTGGGGCCGCTGAAGGCGGTGGTGCCGGTGTCGGCGTTCTCGATCTGGATGGTCTCCAGGCTGACGCCCAGCTCCTCGGCCACGATGGAGGCCATCACCGTCTTGGTGCCCGTGCCGATGTCGGCGGCTCCCATGTTCAGCGAGACGCTGCCGTCGGCATACATGCGCACCAGCACCGTGGCGGGCGGGCCGCCGCCGCCGGCG
>CAZWYF010000082.1:9371-11659 GCA_964637835.1 uncultured Fibrobacteraceae bacterium | reverse complement strand
GTCTGGACCAGCTCGGGCAGCGTGCAGTCCGGATCGAAGCGCATCCACTGGATGCCGAAGGGATTGCGCTCGTGGTCGGTGCAGTGGAAGCCCAGGTGCGGGAGGTGGATCTCGCCCTCCTGCGGGATGGTGGTGGGGATGCCCAGGTGGTGGAAGCGCATGGTCGCTCCGGCGGTGGCGGGTGATGGCCGATCGGCGTCTCCCTGGCTACGCTATCGCCACCGGAAATGATGCCACCGAGTGACGAGAGACGGTCCCCATGGATGCTTCCTCGACGGACACCGGCCGCTGCGACGTGGTGATCGTCGGCGCCGGCCTCGCCGGCCTGAGCTGCGCCGTGCGCCTGCACGCGGCCGGCCGTCGTTGCCTGGTGCTGGAGGCCGGCGACGCCGTGGGCGGCCGGGTCCGCACCGACGCCGTGGACGGCTTCCTCCTGGACCGCGGCTTCCAGGTGCTCCTGACGGCATACCCCGAGGCGCGCGACCTGCTCGACCTCGACGCCCTCGACCTGCGCCCCTTCCTGCCCGGCGCCCTGGTACGCCGCGAGGGCGCCTTCCACCCGCTGGGCGACCCCTTCCGCCGGCCCGCCCAGGCCCTGAGCCTGCTCCGCAGCCCCGTGGGCACCCTGGCGGACAAGGCCCGCGTGGGCAAGCTGCGGCTGGCCGCCACCCTCGGCTCGGTGGAGGGCCAGCTCACCCGGGACGACATCGCCACCGAGGACCACCTCGCCGCCGCCGGCCTCAGCGACGGGATGATCGACGGCTTCTTCCGGCCCTTCCTGGGCGGCGTGTTCCTCGATCCCGAGCTGGCCACCAGCAGCCGCATGTTCCGCTTCGTGTTCCGCATGTTCGCCACCGGCCGGGCCGCCATCCCCGCCCGGGGCATGGAGGAGATCCCCCGGCAGCTCGCCGCCCGGCTGCCCGGAGACACCGTCCGCCTCGCCACCGCGGTGCAGGCGGTGTCGCCCGGCCGCGTGGTCCTCGCCGGCGGCCAGGTGATCGCCTGCGACCACGCGGTGGTGGCCACCGACGGCGAGGCCGCCAGCCGGCTGGTCGCCGGCGTGACGGCGCCGGAGTGGAACCCCGTGACCTGCGTCTACTTCGCGGCCGACCGCGCGCCGGTGAGCGAGCCGGTCCTGCTGCTCGATGGCGAGCGGGGCGGGCCCATCAACAACCTGGTGTTCCCCACGCAGGTGTCGTCCGCCTACGGGCCGGAGGGCCGCACCCTGGTGTCGGCCAGCGTGATCGGCGTGGATGCGGCCGATCCGGACATCGAGCAGATCGTCCTGGCGCAGCTGGTGGACTGGTTCGGCGAGGGCGCGGCGGCCTGGGAGCACCTGCGCACCTATCGCATCGCCCATGCCCTGCCGCGGCAGCTGCCCGGCTGGCTGGAGCCGCCGCAGCGTGCGGTGCATTACGGCGAGGGCATCTACGTGGCGGGCGACCACCTCGATACCGCCTCCACCAACGGTGCGCTGGCCGCGGGCCGACGGGCGGCGGAGGCCGTGCTGGCGGATGGGTCGCGCCCCGCCAGCCGGCGCTAGCGATCCCGCGGCGACACCCCGATCACCAGCGGCAACGGCACGGCCACCTTCAGCGGATTGCGGTCGCTGGCGCCGGACTCGTAGGTGCCGATCCACTCGCGCAGCTGGTCGCCATCGCGGACCACGAGCTGGGCCGCCGCGCCGCCGTCCAGGTGCTGGGCGCAGACCAGGTCCAGCGGCAGGGCCAGGAGCGCCTGGTTGAGGCGGTGCATGGTGTAGGCGCCGTCGCAGAAGATGAACAGCGCGCGGCCGGCGGCGTCCTCGCCCAGGGCGGCCTCGCTCCAGCGCTTCTCCTGGGGCTGCCAGCGGTTCTCCCCCGGGCGCCTGATCAGTCGGAGGTTCTGGACCACGTGCCGGTAGCGGGCGGTCACGTCCGCGAGGGCGACGTCGCCGGCGTCGAGGTCGAAGATGCGGAAGGGCGGGTCGGCGGGGTCGATGGGGTCCATGGCGGCCACGGATTCATAGTGGTTGCCGCGCGGCTGGTTCACCCGCTCGCCGCAGCGGGCGTAACCCACGTGGGTGCGCCAGTCCCGGTGGAACATGCCGGCGTTGATGGCCGCCGTCAGGTCCTCCTGCTCGCACCAGCGGCGGGCGCTGCGCGCGCCGTCTCCCGGCTCGTCGGTGGCGCAGCGGACCGACAGGCGCCAGCGCTCGGGGTCGATGCGCAGGATCACCGCCGTGGGGTCGCCGCGCTCGGGCTCCAGGGGCAGGGTGAACTCGCCCAGGTCCAGGCCGGGCGCCAGGG
>CAZWYF010000082.1:7164-9271 GCA_964637835.1 uncultured Fibrobacteraceae bacterium | reverse complement strand
CGCTCGGGCTCCAGGGGCAGGGTGAACTCGCCCAGGTCCAGGCCGGGCGCCAGGGTGCGCCAGGCGCCGGCGGCCGCCTCGCCCGCCACGACGGCGGGGGCCCCGGCCGACCACACGATCACCGCGATCGCGACGGCGAGCAGCGCGGTCGCGATCACGGCGGCGGTCACGGTCTGGCGGCGGGTCATGGGCAGAGCCTTCCGTTGACGTCCTGGACCTTGCCGAAGATAGCACAGGGACGACCTCGCGGCGTCCCGCGTTGACCGCCCCGGCCCGCGGGCCTAGGCTGAGGCGCAGAGGTCATGCCCACCGCCCAGGAGGTACCCATGCCCGGGCGACTGCCGACCCGGGCGTCGCCGGCGCTCGCCCTCACCGCGATCCTGCTGGCCGCCCTGCTGCTGCGCCTCTGGCTCGCCCTGCGCACCGGCTACCCCGGCTTCGACGCCGTCTACTACCTGCACCAGGCCCGCACCCTGGTGGCCACCGGCGAGCTGCCCTTCGGCAGCTTCGCACCGGGCTGGCCGCTGCTGGTGGCGCTCGGCCTGCTGCCCGCCGGCGCGGAGGACCCGCTCACCGTCCTGCGCGTCGCCCAGCTGCTCAACGTGGCGCTGGGCGTGGGGCTGGTGGCCCTGACCCATGTCATGCTGCGGCGACACCTGGGGACCACGGTGGCGCTGCTCGGCGCCGCGGTGCTGGCCATCCAGCCCCTGGCGGTGCGCCTGTCCACCGGCGCCATGTCCGACCTGCTGGCCGGCGTGCTGCTGGCCGGCGCCTGGCTGCTGCTCGAGCGGGGCCGGAGCATCCGCGCCGGCCTCTGCCTGGGCTACGCCTACGTGGTGCGGCCGGAGCTGATCCTGGTGACCGGCGCGGTGGCGGTGGCCGAGCTGGTCCGCACCCGCCGCGTGCCCTGGCGTTTCGCGCTGGCGGCGGCGGCGTGCGTGGCGCCGTACCTGGTGTTCGCTCGCGTGGCCTCGGGCCAGTGGACGCTCAGCGGCAAGAGCGGCTTCCTCGCCGCCGGCCTCGCGGACGTCCAGCAGCGCGGCCTGGGCGCGGTGCTGGGCGAGAACCTGCCCGAGCTGCTGGCCGGACTGCCCGCCCAGCTCGGCTGGCCGCTGGTGGCGCTGGCGGTGCTGGGCCTGGTGGTCCGGCCGGGGCGACCCCTGCTCTTCATGCTCCCGGTGCTGGTGCTGCCCCTCTTCACCTTCCGCATGGACCCGCGCTACTGGTTGCCGTACCTGCCGTTCTGGCTGCTGGCGGCGGGCCACGGCGGGCGCTGGCTGGTGGCCCGCGTGGAGCAGGCGAGCCGCATCGGCCGACGCGACGGATCCGGCCCGCCGGATCCGGAGTTCCGCCAGACGGTGATCGCCACGGTGGTGGCCATCGCCGTGGTGGGTTTCGCCCTGCGCACCGCCCCGGAGATCCGGCGGCTGCCGCAGCAGGAGGAGGTGTTCATCGGCCTGCGCGACGCCGGCCTCTGGCTCCGCGAACGCGTGGACCGCCACACCGTGGTCGCGGGCTACAAGCCCTACGCCAGCTACTGGGCCGGCTGCCGCTTCGCCGGCTACGCCACCGCCGCCGGCGCCGGCGAGGTGCTCTCCCGCTCGGTGGCCCGCGGCGCGCAGTACCTGGTGGTCAACCGCTACGTGGCCCGCTTCCTCATGCCGGACCTCGCGCCGTTCCTCGACCCGCTGCCGACCCACGTGCTCGACGTGATCACGCCGGTCCAGGCGTTCACCTATCCGGACCTGCCGGGGCAGGAGACGCTGGTGTTCCGGGTCAATGCGCCGGTGCCTCCACCACCTGGCGCGGAGAACCGGTTCTGGGTGCCGTGAGCCCCGGCTGGCCGCTGGTGACGGACGACCTCGCCGCCGGCGGCGAGGTCGTCAATCCCCTGGCGCCCCGGTAGCTTGTGCGTCAACCATGCACCGCCACCCAGCCGTGGGGATCATGCCATGCCCAGGATCCAGAGCGTCGCCACCGCGGTGCCCGAGCACCGCGTCGACCAGACCACCGCCCGCGACTTCGCCCGCGACCTCTTCGCCGCGCGCATCGCGGGCCTCGAGCGCCTGCTGCCCCTGTTCACCAACGCGGGCATCGAGGCGCGCCA
>CAZWYF010000082.1:0-7064 GCA_964637835.1 uncultured Fibrobacteraceae bacterium | reverse complement strand
CGGGCCTCGAGCGCCTGCTGCCCCTGTTCACCAACGCGGGCATCGAGGCGCGCCACTTCGTGGTGCCGCCGCCCTGGTTCCGCGAGGAGCACGACCTCGCCGAGCGCAGCGCCCTGTACACCGAGGCGGCCACCGCGCTGTCGGCCCGGGCCGCCCGCGAGGCGTTGCAGCGCGCCGGCCGCGAGCCCGCCGACGTGGACGCCATCCTCTACGTGAACACCACCGGCCTGGCCACGCCGTCCATCGACGCGCGGCTGGTGGGCGTCCTGGGCCTGCGGCCGGACGTGCGCCGCCTGCCGCTCTGGGGCCTGGGCTGCGCCGGCGGGTCGGCCGGCCTGGGACACGCCGCGGACCTGGCCCGGGGCCAGCCCGGATCGACGATCCTGCTGATCGCCACCGAGCTGTGCGGCCTGACCTTCATGCCCGGCGACGCGAGCAAGTCCAACCTGGTGGCCTGCGCCCTCTTCGCCGACGGCGCGGCCGCGGCGGTGGTCTGCGGCGACCCGCCGGGGGACGACCCCGCCGCCGACCCCGGCCTGCCCATCCTCGGCGCCCGCAGCCGGCTCTATCCCGACAGCCTGGGCGTCATGGGCTGGACCGTGCTGCAGGAGGGATTGCAGGTGGTGTTCCAGCGGCGGATCCCGGACATCGTCCGCGAGCACGCCGCCGCGGACCTCGGCGGCTTCCTCGCCGACCACCAGCTCGGCCTCGAGGACGTCGGCGCCCACCTCTTCCATCCCGGCGGCGCCAAGGTGATCGCCGCCTACGAGGAGGCGCTGGACCTGGCGCCCGACGCCATGGACTGGACGCGTGACGTGCTGCGGGACTTCGGCAACATGTCGTCCACCACGGTGCTCTTCGTGATCGAGCGCTACCTGCGCGAGCGCGGCACCGGCCGCGGCGGCTACGGGCTGATCTCGGCCCTGGGGCCGGGGTTCTGCTCGGAGTCGCTGCTGGTGGCGCTCTAGGAGCGGTCGCGCGGCGCCACCGACACCATCCGGTAGACGCCCCGTGGGTCGATGGTCACGCGCGTGGTGCGGCCGGCGGCGTCGGCGCCCAGCCGCGTCGGCAGCTCCCGGCCGCGGAATCCCCCGCGGATGCTGGTGCGGCCATCCTGCCAGGAGACGCGGTGCAGCCCCAGCAGCGGGCGCAGCAGCCCCAGGCCCACCAGCGCGTGACCGCTGCGGTGCGGCTCGCAGACCACCCAGAGCGCGGCGGGGGCGAGGCGATGGCCGAGGTCGGCGAGCTGGGCGTCGTCGAACTGGTGCAGCAGGAAGTTGATCACCACCGCCCGCGGCGCGGGCGCGAGGGGGTGGTCGAGGAGGTCGGCCCCGATCCAGTCCCAGGCGGCGGGCCAGCCGTCCGGACGTGCGGTCTGGCGGTCCAGCCCCGTGTAGCGGCACCGGCGCAGGACCGGCAGGCGGCGCCATAGCTCGCGGCCGAGGGTCCCGTCCCCCGCGCCGGCCTCCAGGACCTCGTCGCCGGGCCGCAGCCACGGCGCGAGGGTGCGCGCGATCCAGCGCGGGTTGCCCTGCAGGGCGTTGATGCGGCGCAGGTCGCGGCGGTTGGCCACCGCGGCGGGATGGTCGGCCGGCAGGGTGTCGAGGATCTCCGGGCCCACGACGCGCCTCATGGCGGACCGGCGAGGCGCGCGAGCTGATCCAGGAGCTGGCCGGCGAAGCCGCCGCCCGGCGCCACCAGGCTGCCCAGCAGCGCGCGGCGGTGCTCCGGGCCCACGTCGGTCTGGTCGATCGCCACCGCGCCGCGCGCGCGCTCGACCCGCGTGCGCAGCGTGTCGCCGGCGATGCGGTAGAGGAAGCGGTCGCCCTCGCGCAGGCCCTCCGTGCGCAGGGGCGCCAGCCAGACCGGCAGGCCGGTGGCCACGTGCTGCAGACCCTCCGCCGAGAGCAGGCCCGCCCGGTGGGCCCGGCGCATGTCGGCGATCACGCCGTCGAGGAAGCGGTCCAGGCTCACGTCGCGCTGCACCACCATCCGCGCCCCGGCGTCGCGGCTGCCGGCGACGATGGCGGCGAGGGAGTCGCGCGGGGCATGGTGGGCAGCTGTGGGGGTGCGGTCGGCGGGGGTCCTGTCCGCGGCGGCCCCATCCGCGGCGGCCTCGTCCCCTGCGGCGGTCCGGTCCCCTGCGGCCTCGTCCGCCGGGGCGCCCAGCCGCCGCACCTGCGCGACGCTGGCCGGGCCCAGCCACAGGTCCAGGGCGATCACGTCCACCTGGAAGATGGTCTTCTCCAGCAGCGCCTCGAGGTGCACGGCGTCCGGAGGGGGCGGCGTCCAGGCCGGGGCCGACGCCGACCGCCCGGGGGCCGACGCCCGGCCACCAGCGAACAGCAGGCTGGCCGCGACCAGCATCAGGGTCAGCATCAGGATCCGTATCATGGACACAGGATCGTCATGGCGGCTCTGGTCGGCACCGTCCCCGTGGCGCCCGTGCACGTGCCGGTCTAACCTTGAGGCCATGCGCTCCGCCCGACGCCGCATCTCCCTGGTCCTGCTGACGGTGGCCGCCGTGGTGATCGCGGTGGCCATGGTGCGCGTGGCGGGGTCATTGCGGATCACCATGCACCCGCGGACCGGTCTGGTGACCCCCTCCGACCTCGCGGCCGTCCGTACCAGCCCCCTGCCGGCCGCCGCCAGGGAGTTGCCGCTGCGCCTGGTGGACACCGGCGGGGTGGGCATCGCCGCCGATCCCTCGCAATGGCGCCAGCAGGACTACCGGCACGGCTCGCGGGCCTTCCACCAGCTGGTGCTCGACCAGGCGCCGTGGATCGACCCCGAAGCGCTGGCCGCGGTCCGGAGCGACTGGATCGCCTACCTGGACCGGATGCGGGCCTACGGCGCCAACGCCGTGGCGGTGGACCTCTTCCTGGAACTGATCACCTTCGAGGACCTGGGGGTCTATGCTCCGGACGGCCCCTACCTGGCGCGTCATCGCGCCCTGCGGGAGGCCTTCGCCACGCTGATGGACGACGCCAGCGAGCGCGGCCTGCGCGTCTTCCTCGAGACCGACATGCTCGCGCTCACCGGCCCGCTGCGCGCCCATCTCCAGGACCGGACCGGAGGGCTGGACGTGCGCACGGATGCCCTCTGGCGGGTCTATCGGGCCGCACTGGAGGAGCTGTTCTCCACGCTGCCCGACCTCGGCGGCGTGGTGGTGCGCATCGGCGAGGCGGGCCGACTGTACGCCGCCCCGGGCTGGGATTACCACAGTGAACCGGCCATCGACCAGCCCGCTGACCTGCGGGCCATGCTCGCAGGCCTGCTCCCGGTCTGCGAGGCTCACGACGCGCTGCTCATCCTCCGCAGCTGGTCGCTGGGTGTCGGAGCGCTCGGCGGCCTGCACTTCGACCCCGCGGTCTATCAGGCGGCGCTGGGAGACATCCGTTCCGACCACCTCGTGATCTCCACCAAGCTGGTGGCCGGCGACTACTACAGCTACCTGCCCCTGAACCCCACCCTCATGGCCGGGCCCCACCAGCGCCTGATCGAGTTGCAGGCACGGCGGGAGTACGAGGGTTTCGGCGCCTTCCCCAACCACGTGGTCGCGCTGCATGCCCACGCCATGACGCGCGTCGCGCGCCAGAATCCGCACCTGATGGGGACCTACCTCTGGACCCAGGAGGGCGGCCCCCTGCGCGCCGGTCCCCGGTCGCTGTATCCGCTACACGGCTTCTGGCTGTGGATCGACGCCAACGTCCATGGCACCCTGAACCTGCAGCGGGGGCCCGCCACCAGCGTGGACCAGGTCACCGCGCAATGGGTGCGCGAGCGGCTGGGGGACGACCCCGCCCTGGTGGCCGCCATGACCGAGCTGCTGACCCTCTCGCGACAGGCCATCCGACAGGGTCTCTACATCCGTCCGTACGCCGAGCAGCGGGCCGAGCTGCAGGGCGCCGAGTTGCCGCCGTTACTCTGGATCCTGGAGTGGGACATGGTGGGCGGCTGGACCGCGGTCCTGGGTACGGTGTATGTCGCCAGCCGCGAGCAGCTGGACCGCGCGGTGGCCGAGGGCTTCTCTGCCGTGACCACGGTGCACCGTATGCAGGAGCTGCTCGCCGGCGTGTCCGGGAAGATCCGCGATCCTCGGACCGCCGCCGCGATGGATCGGTCGCTGGCCTACGAGGCCAGCCTGCTCGAGGCCCTTGCCTGGTATCGCGCCGCGTTTCTGGGCCACTACCACTGGCTGGACACCGGGGACCGGCAGAGCCTGGCCGCCAGCAAGGGGGCGCAACGGGAATTCCTGGCCGTCCGTGACGCGCACGTCCGCCGCTTCGGCGGCGATCTCGACTTCCCCGCTTACGAGTTCGGACCGGCCCTGGCCGGCGCCCGCATGAACGAGCGCAACCGGCTGGCCGCCTGGGTGGCGCGCGGAACGCTGGCCATCCTGGTCCTGCTGCTGCTCGCCGGCGGTCATGCCGGCCGCCGCGCCGTGCAGCCGGACTGGTTGCGTCATCTGACCCGGGTGCTGTGGCTGGGCGCCTTCGCGCCCTGGCGGCTGGCCTGGCTTCCCGCCCGTCGGCAGGGCGCACACGTGGCGGCCGGCGGCGTGGTGGTCGCGATCAGCGGCCTGACCGCGCTGGCCTTCAGCGCCTTCTCCGCCCCCATCCTGGTGCTGGCGGCAATGGCGACGCTGCTGCTGCTGCCGACCTCCCTGGTGGCGGCCTGGCGCGGCGGCGCCTCCCGCTCCCATACGCCCGACACGGCGGCCCTGGCGCCGCTATTGCTGGTCGCGGCGGTGCTGCTGGCGGTGATGGCCATCCGCGGCCCGCAGTACTTCTGGTTCCTCTTCTGGACCGCCGACGTCTTGCGCGCGGTGTTCCTGGTGATGGTGGCCTGGCTGGTGCTCTGGACCCTGACGGCGCTGCTGCTCAGCGAGCCCACGACCAGCATACGGCACCACGCCAGCCGGGCGGGTGGCCTGCTGGCCGCCCTCGCCCTGACCCTCACGGTCCTGGCCACCGTGCTGCCGGGGTTCGGCCAGTTCCTGCACATCCTGGACGAGCAGCTCGTGGTCCTGCCCATGACCTTCTCCGTACAGGCCCTGCTCGCGGAGTACCTGGACCAGCCGCGGCGCGGCACGGCGCTGGCGCTGCTGGTGGCCGCCGGGCTGGCGGCGGGTGGTCTGCTGCTGCGGTGGCTGGGGCAGCGACGGAGATGACGGCGAGGTCGTCCCCGAAGGAACGACCCCGCCCGTGACCGCGTCGCCATCCGTCCCGGCTACCCGGGCTGCGGACCCTCCTCCTGCGCCCGCTGCAGATCCTCCACCGCGGAGTCCACCGCCTCGGAGACGCGGTGCTCCTCCACCACGCTCTGCAGCTTCTTCTGCACCGCCCGCTCCACGTACAGCTCCTGGGAGAGCCCCACGTACAGGGCGTAGATGATCAACAGCAGCACCACCACGAAGGGCAGGCCGGTGGAGATGGCCGCGGTCTGGAGCGTGGCCAGTCCGCCCCCGAGCAGGAGCACCCCGGCCACCACCCCCTCCATGATGGCCCAGAACACGCGCTGGGGCACCGGCGAGTCCAGCTTGCCGCCCGAGGTGAGATGGTCCACCACCAGGGAACCGGAGTCCGAGGAGGTGATGAAGAAGACGGTCACCAGCACGATGCCCACGATGGACAGCAGTCCGGACATGGGAAACGACTCGAACATGGCGAACAGGGCGGTGGCGACGTCGTTGTTCACCGCGGCCAGGATGTCGGCCGCACCGCTGGCCTGCAGCGAGAGCGCCGAGCCGCCGAAGACCGACATCCAGATGAACGACAGCAGCGTGGGCACCAGCATCACGCCGAGGACGAACTCGCGCACCGTGCGGCCCTTGCTGATGCGGGCGATGAACATGCCCACGAACGGCGACCAGGAGATCCACCACGCCCAGTAGAACACCGTCCAGCCACCCTGCCAGTTGGTCTCGCGGAAGGTCTCCGTCCACAGGCTCAGCTCGGGCAGGTTCTTCAGGTAGAAGCCCATGTTCTGGGTGAAGCCGCTGAGGATGTAGATGGTGGGGCCGGCGATGAGCAGGAACAGCATGAGGATCCCCGCCAGGCCCATGTTCCACTCGCTGAGCCGCTTGACGCCGCCGTCCAGACCGGCCATCACCGAGATGGTGGCGAAGGCGGTGATCACCGCGATGAGCAGCACCTGCATCTGCGCGCTGATGGTCAGGCCGAAGAGGTAGTTCAGGCCGGCATTGACCTGCTGGACGCCCAGGCCCAGGGAGGTGGCCAGGCCGGTGAGCGTGGCCAGCACCGAGAGGATGTCGATGAGGTTGCCCCAGGTCCCGTGGATCCTGTTGCCCAGCAGCGGATAGAAGATGGAGCGGATGGTCAGCGGCAGGCCGCGGTTGTAGGCGAAGAAGGCCAGGCCCAGGCCCACCACGGCGTAGATGGCCCACGGGTGCAGGCCCCAGTGGAAGTAGGTCACCCCCATGGCCGCCTGCGCGGCCTCCGGCGTCTGCGGCGCGATGCCCGGGAACATGGGCGAGGGCGACGCATAGTGGTAGATGGGCTCGCCCACGCTCCAGAACATCAGGCCG
The DNA here is from genome assembly GCA_964637835.1 of uncultured Fibrobacteraceae bacterium. GTDB lineage: Bacteria > Krumholzibacteriota > Krumholzibacteriia > LZORAL124-64-63 > LZORAL124-64-63 > Glo-17. The sequence continues at coordinate 514 of CAZWYF010000082.1, read as the reverse complement.
ATGCCCATGCCCGCGCTCAGGAGCATGGCGTACCAGGCCGGCGTGGTGAACTCCGGCTGCGCGTCCGAGCCTCCGATGCGGATGCCCCCGAACCGGCCGAAGGCGAAGAAGAGCGCCGCGCCGATGAAGATGTTCGCCGCCAGGATGAAGAACCAGCCGAAGCCGCCGGAGACCCAGGCGAGCACGCCATCGGCGGTACGCGCGGCCTGCTCCTGGAACATGAGCGTCACCACGATGAAGATGGCGAGGATCAGCACCGAGACCACCGTCACGTGCGGGTGGATGTCGAACCCGAAGCCGCTCCAGTTGTTCTCGCCGGGCTCGCGCGCCTCGGCGTCGTCGAAGAAGGAGGCCGTGGGCCGGATCTGCAGGCCGCGGAACTTCTCGCGCTCCTTGACCGCCTTCTCCCGCGCGGCCTTCTCCGCCTTCTTGAGCTTCATGGCGAGTTTTCGCTTGGATGCGGCCTCCTCGGGATGCACCTCGTGCGTCATGGGGATTCCTTCCTGCTGGCGAT
>CAZWYF010000081.1:10766-12412 GCA_964637835.1 uncultured Fibrobacteraceae bacterium | reverse complement strand
CTGGTGGCGCGGGGTGAACAGGCGACGGTAGGCCAGCAGGACCACGCCCATGCAGCCCAGGCTGGTGGAGGCGGCGATCATGAACATCACCACGATCTGGTACTTCACTGCCGAGAGCGGGTCGGCGCCGGCGAGGATCTGGCCGGTCATCATGCCGGGGATGGAGACCAGCCCCACCACCATCATGCTGTTGATGACGGGGATCAGGCCGCGGCGCAACGCCTCGCGCACGTGCGGCCGGGCGGCCTCCCAGCTGCTGGCGCCCAGGGCCAGCTCGGCCTCCACCAGGTGACGCTTCTCCACCAGGGCGGCCAGCAGGCTGTCCAGGCCCAGGGAGATGCCCGTCAGGCTGTTGCCCAGGATCATGCCCAGCAGCGGGACGAAGTACCGCGGCCGGAACCAGGGGTCGGTCTGCAGGACCACCGCGGTCACCGTCACCGTCACCACCAGGCCCACCAGCAGCAGGGTGCCGAAGGCGTGCCGGAAGGCGCCGGGGAAGGTGCGCGCGGGGCGCCGGATGGCCGCCCGGGCGGCGGCGAGGATCATCACCGCCGCCAGGCCGAGCACCGCCGGCAGGGTGCCCAGGCCGAACACCGCCTCCAGCACGTAGCCGATGAGCGCCAGCTGCACCACCGTGCGCACCGACGCCAGCAGCAGGCGGCGTCCCAGGCCCAGCTGCAGGGCCACGCTCACCACCCCGGCGATGAGCACCAGGCCGGCGGCGAGGACCAGATCCAGCAGGCCGATGGCGACGTCGGCGTTCATGCCGCGCGCCCCACCAGCCAGGGGGCGAGGTCCACGGTGCGGTCGGCCCAGGCGCCGGCGCGGACGGGATCGTGGGAGACGCAGAGGGCGGCGGCCTCGCGGCGGGTGACCTCCTCGCGCACCAGGGCCTCCACCAGGTCGGCGGCGGCGGGGTCGAGGGCGCTGGTGGGCTCGTCCAGGAGCAGGATCGCGGGCGCGAGCAGCAGCGTGCGGACCAGCGCCAGCCGCTGCTGCTGGCCCACCGAGAGCTGGGTGGCGGGGCGGTCGAGGGCGAGGTCGTCCAGGCGCAGGCGGTCGCAGAGCTGGCGGGCGCGGTCGCCGGGAAAGGGGCCACCGGCGGTGCGGTACGTGAACGGTCGCGCCAGGTTCTCGCCCACGGTGCCCGGGAAGATGGCCGGTTGCTGGGGGACCAGGCCGACCTGCCGGCGCCAGGCGGTCCAGCCCATCTCCGCGGGAGCGACGCCGCGCAGGCGGACCTCGCCGGCGGGGGCGTCCTGCAGGGCGGCCAGGGTGCGCAGCAGGGTGGTCTTGCCCGTGCCGCTGGGGCCCTGGACGGCCACCACCTCGCCGGGAGCCAGCGACAGCGTCAGCCCGGCGAGCAGGGGGCGCACGCCGGCGTGGACGGCCAGGTCGGTGACGGACAGCAGGGCGGGCACGGCGCCTCCGCGGACGCCGCGCCGGGGCGGCGTCAGAAGCGGGCGTTGAGCAGGGGCAGCCAGCGGGCCGCGGCCGGGCCGGTTCCCACGCGGTTCAGCAGGCCGATCTGCAGGCCCGCGAGGGTCTCGGTCCAGTTCACCAGACCGATCATCACCCCGTGGGCCTCCTCGGTCCGATTGTAGACGCCGGTGGACAGGCCGTAAAGACGCTCGCTGCGGTGGTAG
>CAZWYF010000081.1:0-10666 GCA_964637835.1 uncultured Fibrobacteraceae bacterium | reverse complement strand
CGTGCAGGCCGTCCAGGCGCGCGCCGCGGGCGCCCACCAGGTTCAGGCCCAGGCCGCGGTAGCGGGCGCCGGGGTTCTCGCCGGGGATCCAGAAGGTCACGTTCACGCCGTTGACCCACCCCACGTCCCGGTCGCTGAGGTTCAGCCGCAGGCCGGTGAACTCCTCGAGGTCGCCCAGGCCCAGGATGGCGTGGCGGGTGGGCAGGCCCAGGCCGCCGGCCCGCGCCGGCAGGGCGCCGGCGAGGCCGCCGAGGGCGACCACCAGGGCCACGGTGGGCAGCAGGGCGCGGCGATATCCGCCCCGGCGCAGGCGGCGGTGGAGGGTGACCAGGCGGGCGCTGGGGCGGCGGAACATGATGGTGGCCTCCGGTCGAGGGTGAGCCGCGGGAGCGCTGGAAGGACGCGCCGGACGGGGCGGGGGTTTCATTTTGTTCTTTACAGGCCGCGCCGGACATGGTTTTGTTCTGTTTGCAACTTTTCAAACAGTGCAAACAGTAGCCATTCCCACCCCGGGACGGTGCCCATGGACGCCGACGCCATCAAGCAGGGCTTCATCGAGGACTTCGGCGCCGGTTACCAGCTCTTCGGCCTCTCGCGGCTCATGGGCCACGTGGTGGGCATGATGCTCTGCGAGGAGGAGCCCCGCAGCCTGGACGACATCACCGACCGCCTCTCGGTGAGCAAGGGGCCGGTCAGCCAGATCACCCGCCGCCTGAGCGACCACCAGCTGCTGCGCAAGGTCTGGGTCCCGGGCAGCCGCCGCGACCACTACCAGGCGGTGGACGACATCTTCGGCCAGGCCTTCGCCAACCAGGCCGCCAAGCAGCGCGCCAACCTCGAACTCGCCCGCAAGTATCGCGAGCTGGTGGACCAGACCCCGGACGTGCCCGCGCCCATGCGGCGGCGCGTGGAGGAGATGGTCGCCTTCTACGAGCTCATGCTCGAGACCTACGACGCCTTCATGGACACGTGGCAGGACCGGCGCGAGGCGCTGGACGCCGCCACGACCACCCCGGAGGAGATGCCATGACCGCCACGCCGGAATCGCAGGAGATGCAGGACAGGGTCGTCATCGTCACCGGCGGCGCGGCTGGCCTCGGCGCCGCCGCGGTGCGCCGCTTCGCCGCCGCCGGCGCGGTGGTGGAGTGCTGGGACCTGAATGACGCCGCCGGCGAGGAACTGGCCGCCGGGCTGGAGCGCGTCACCTACCGGCGCGTGGACGTGGCCGACAGCGCGGCGGTGGACGCGGCCATGGCGGCCGCGAACCAGGCCCACGGGCGCGTGGACGTCCTGATCAACAACGCCGGCATCACCCGCGACGGCACCCTGCTGAAGATGGAGGACACCGCCTTCGACCAGGTGGTGGACGTGAACCTCAGGGGGGTCTTCCACTGCGGCCGGGCCGCCGCGCGGATCATGGCCGCCCAGGGCTCGGGCGTGATCGTCAACACCAGCAGCGTGGTGGCCCTGTACGGCAACTTCGGCCAGACCAACTACGTGGCCACCAAGAGCGGCGTGATCGGCATGACCCGGGTCTGGGCCCGGGAGCTGGCGCGCAAGGGCGTGCGCGTCAACGCCGTGGCGCCGGGCTTCATCGCCACCGAGATGGTGCAGGCCATGCCCGAGAAGGTGCGCACCATGATGGCCGAGAAGGCGCCCATGCAGCGGCTGGGCGAGCCGGCGGAGATCGCCGAGGCGTACCTCTTCCTGGCCAGCGACCGGGCCAGCTTCATCAACGGCGCCGTGCTGAGCGTCGACGGCGGCATCACCCTCTGAGCGGCGAGGAGCCACGATGACCCGCAACGCGAGGATCCTGGCCACCGGCATGGCCGTTCCCGACCGCGTGATCCCCAACAGCTTCTTCAGCGAGCTGCTGGGCGAGGACGTGGACACCTGGCTGCGCGACCACCTGACCATCCGCGAGCGCCGCTGGTGCGCCGAGGACGAGAGCACCGCCGACCTCGTCGAGCGCGCCGGCCGCGCCATCCTCGAGAACGCCGGCGCGGCGCCCGAGACGGTGGACCTGCTGGTGGTGGCCACCGACACGCCGGAGTGGATCTCCCCGTCCACCGCCAGCGAGGTGCAGCACCGGCTGGGCCTGAGCGCCGCGGGCACCTTCGATCTGAACACCGCCTGCGCCGGCTTCGTCACCGCGCTGGATCTGGGCGCCAAGTACATCCAGGCCGACCCGCGCTACCGCCGCATCCTGGTGATCGGCGCCTACGCCATGAGCAAGCACCTGGACCTGCACGACAAGCGCACCAGCAACCTCTTCGCCGACGGCGCCGCCGGCGTCCTGCTGGAGGCCACCGAGGAGGACCGCGGCTGGCTGGCCTCGCGCCTGCACACCGAGGGCCAGTACGCCGGCTGGATGGGCATCTACGCCGGCGGCACCGCCCAGCCCACCACCGCCGAGGTGGTGGCCCGTGGCGACCACCAGCTGAAGTTCGTCAAGAAGTTCCCCCGGGAGATCAACCCCGAGACCTGGAGCCGCCTGGTCGCCGAGGTGGTGGCCGACGCCGGCGCCACCGTCGGGGACATCGACCAGGTCTTCTTCACCCAGATCAACATCAACTCCATCCGCGCCACCCTCGAGAAGCTCGAGCTGCCGGAGAGCCGGACGCACTGCGTCATGGACCGCTTCGGCTACACGGGCTCGGCCTGCATCCCCATGGCGCTGGCCGAGGCCGACGCCCGGGGCAAGCTGAAGCCGGGCGACCTGGTGGTATTCATGGGCTCGGGCGGCGGCCTCGCGTTCGCGTGCTGCGCCTTCCGCTGGTGAGCCCGGGGAGAGGCCGATGACCGACCTCGCATCGCGGGAGATGGCCCTGGCCGGCTGGGCCCTGATCGTGGTCCTGATGGCCGTGATCCTGGCGATCGTGATCCGCGGCGCCCGCGCCACGCGGTCGGTGAACGATTACGCCCTGGGCAACCTGCGCTTCTCCCCGGCGGCGGTGGGCCTGTCGCTGGCCGCCTCGATGACCAGCGCGGCCACCTTCATCATCAATCCGGGCTTCATCGCGCTCTACGGCCTGGCCGGCGTGGTCTCCTTCGCGGTGGTCCTGCCCCTGGCGGCCATGGTCTCGCTCATCGTCCTGACCAAGGGCTTCCGCCGCCACGGCGAGTCGGTCAAGGCCCTGAGCCTGGCCCAGTGGATGGGCACCCGCTGGCAGAGCGACCGCTACGCCCTGTTCTTCGGCGTGCTCTCGCTACTGCTGGTGACGTTCATCGTGCTGATCGTGGTGGGGCTGACCAAGGTGCTCGCCGCCACCCTCGCGGTGGGCGAGATGCCGGTGCTGGTGGGCCTGGTGGTGTTCGTCTTCGGCTACATGATGTTCGGCGGCGCCAACAGCATGGTCTACACCAACACCGTCCAGGCGCTGCTGATGCTGGTGGTGGCGGTGATCCTGCTCGGTTCGGGGTACGACCACTTCGCCCAGGGCGTCACCGGCTTCCTCGATCGCCTGCGGGCCGTCGATCCCCAGCTGACCGCCGTGCCCAACCCCGACAGCTTCCTCTTCCGCGACTGGTTCGAGATCCTGGTCGCGCAGATCATCGTCGGCGTGGCCATCGTCTGCCAGCCGCACATCATCACCAAGAGCCTGCTGCTGAAGACCGAGCGCGACGTGAACCGGTACCTCGCGGTGGGCGTGGTGGTCGAGCTGCTCTTCTTCGCGGTGGTCATCGCCGGCCTGTGGGCGCGCCTGCAGTTCCCCGACCTGCGCGCCGGCGGCGAGGCCCTCGCCATGGACGACATCATCCCCGCCTACGTGGTGGCCGCCTTCCCGGTCTGGGTGGGCCTGATCGTGGTGCTCGGCCTGATCTCCGCCGGCCTGTCCACCCTCGAGGGCCTGATCCAGTCCCTGGGCACCACCATCACCAACGACCTGATCCGCCCGCTCTGGGATCGCCGCCTGCCGCAGGACCCGGCCGCCCGCGACCGCGCCCTCATGCGCATCAACCGCGGCGTGATCGCCGGCCTGGCCGTGGCCGCGGCGGTGCTCTCCTGGCGGCAGCTGGTGGCGCCCAACCTGAGCGTGGCCATCTTCGCCCAGAACGGGGTCTACGCCTACTTCGCCGCGGCCTTCGTGCCCATCCTGTTCGGCATGTTCTGGACCGGCGCGCCGCGGGCGGCGGCCATGGCCGCCTCGGCGACCGCCATCGCGGTCCACTTCCCCATGCACTACCTGAACCTGCCGGTGCCCGGCACCGCGTCCACGGGCCAGAACCCGGGCGTGGCGGCCGCGGTGGCCATCCTCGCCAGCGTCCTGGTGGGCGGCGCGGTGGCCCTGGCCCGGCGCAGGAGCACGCCATGATCTATCCCGCGGTGGACTGGGTGCACCGGTGGGCCGGCTACCGGCCGCAGAAGCTGGCGCTGCGCGACCACGGCCGGGCGCTGGAGTGGAGCTACGGCGAGGCGGACCTGTGCGCCGCCCGCCTGGCCGTCCACCTGCGCGACGGCCTGGGCGTCGGCCGCGGCGACCGCGTGGCGGTCCTGGCCCAGAACCGCGCCGAGACGGTGTTCCTGTTCCTGGCCTGCGTGAAGCTGGGCGCCATCCTGGTCCCGCTGAACTTCCGCCTCACCGCCCGCGAGCTGGACCAGCTCCTGGGCGACTGCGAGCCGCGGGTGCTGCTCGTCGGCGCGGACGAGCAGCCGGTGGCCGACGCGCTGGACGCCGCGGCGGCCATCCCGCACCGCCTGCCGCTGGGCGAGGTGACGCCGCTGCTGCTGGGGTCGTCCCCCGATCAGGCGGCTGGGCCGGGCGCGGCGGCGGCCGCGGCGGAGCGGGTCTTCACCGCCGACCGACCCGGCGAGCTGGACGACCCGGTGATGATCCTCTACACCGCCGGCACCACCGGCATGCCCAAGGGCGCGATCATCACCCACCGGATGATCCTCTGGAACGCCGTCAACACCTCGCTGCGCCTGGAGCTCACCGGCCAGGACCACACCCAGAGCTACGCGCCCTTCTTCCACACCGGCGGCTGGCACGTCCTGCTGACGCCGTTCCTGCACAACGGCGCCTCCACCACCCTGCTCGACCGCTTCGACCCCGATCTGGTGGTGGATCTGATGGCCCGCGAGCGCACCACGCTGCTCTTCGGCGTGCCCACCATGATGCGCATGCTCGGCGAGACGGCGGCCTTCGCGGACGCCGACCTCTCCGCCTGCCGCTACGCCATCGTGGGCGGGGCGCCCATGCCCATCCCCCTGATCGACACCTGGCATGACAAGGGCGTGCTCATCCGCCAGGGCTACGGCATGACCGAGGTGGGACCCAACTGCTTCTCGCTGGACGAGGGCCTGGCCCGGGAGAAGGCCGGCTCCATCGGCCTGCCCAACTTCTACGTGCAGACGCGCGTGGTGGGCGAGGACGGCCGCGCCTGCCGGCCCGGCGAGCCGGGCGAGCTGTGGCTGCGCAGCGAGGTGGTCACCCCCGGGTACTGGCGCCGGCCGGAGGCCACCGCCGCCGCCATCACCGACGGCTGGTTCCACACCGGCGACATGGTGCAGACCGACCAGGACGGCTTCTTCTACGTGGTCGACCGCAAGAAGAACATGTTCATCAGTGGCGGCGAGAACGTGTACCCCGCCGAGGTGGAGCACGTGCTCGCCATGCACCCCGCCGTCGCGGAGGCGGCGGTGATCGGCGTGTCCGACGCGCAGTGGGGCGAGGTGGGCAAGGCCTTCCTCGTACCGCGGCCGGGCCAGGATGCGCCGGATCTGGAGGCGCTGCGCGCGTTCTGCAGCGACAAGCTGGCCCGGTACAAGATCCCCAGGCAGGTCCGGATCCTGCCCGAACTGCCCCTCAATCAGGCGGGCAAGATCGATCGACTCCGGCTCGCGGAGCTGGATTAACCACCACCCTCACGGGAGGACAAGACCATGCGTACGACTCTCAAGCTGCTGCTGGTCCTGCTGGCGGCCCTGGCGCTGATCAGCTTCGCGGCCTGCAGCGACGACGACGACGACAACGGCGACAACGGCGGCACCGATCCCACCGTGCCCGATCCCTGGATCGGCGAATGGCTGAGCGCGGGGGACAACGTGGCGCCCATCCTGCAAGCCGACCCCTTCAACATCGATACGGTGCGCGTGCACTTCGACGAGGACCAGGTGGTCACGCTCGAGCAGCACGTCGAGGACGGCGCCTGGACCACCCTGACCGGAACCTACCAGGTGATCGAGTCGGAGAGCGGCGACGTCCACAGCATCGCCATCGATTACTCCGCGTTCGCGCAGGAGGGCATCATCGAGGTGATCGAGGGCACGCCCGACGTGCTGAAGCTCGAGGCCGTCCAGACCGAGCCGGACTACGGGTTCGTGCCCCGCACGCCGGAGACCGGCTTCGGGTCCGACCCGCTGTACGGAGACACCAACATCCAGACCTACGTCCGCATCCAGTAGGACCTGCGTGGTCGGGCGGCGCCCCACCCCGGGGCGCCGCCGCGCCGCCAGCCAGAAACGGGGCTGCTCATGAAGCGTTGCGTTCTTGCCGTCGTGGTCGTCGCGCTGCTGGCCGGCGCGGCCGTCGCCCAGACCGCGGCCGATCACCCCAACCGCAAGCTGCGTCCGGACCCGAGCGAGTTCGACTTCATCGGCTACTTCCTGACCCGCAGCGAATGGTCCAACGTCTACGCCACCAACGAGTTTTTGAAGGGCCAGGTGGTGGGCCGGCTGTTCGGCGGCAACACCACCGCCACCGGAGCGGGCCGCAGCCGCTTCACCGAGCAGCGGTTCATGCCCATGATCACCTACACCCCGCGCCTGTTCGATGGCTGGGCCAAGATGCGCATGAGCCTGGAGTTCGACTGGACCTGGGGCGACGCCAACTACGGCGCTGGCGGCAACTTCGGCGGCGCCTTCGGAGCGGACTACGTGAACATGCAGACCCAGAACATGTTCATGGAGTTCAATCCGAACCAGCAGTGGTACGTGAACGTGGGCCTGCAGCGCCTGTACGACAACATCCGCGTGCCCTGGTACACCTTCACCGACAACCTGCTGCAGCAGGGCTTCCGCCTGGCCTTCTGGGGCTCGGACGCCACCGGCGTGAGCGCCCACTGGTTCTCGGCCAGCGACGCGCGCTGGAAGGCCGGCGCCTGGCAGCTCTACGAGAACAACGTGGAGCAGGACGACGACGTCCAGCTCTACGAGCTGCAGTACGAGCGCGACCTGGGCATCGAGACCACCGCCGGCCTGGCCTTCTACTACGCGCGCGACCGCGCCAACGGCGAGGGCGGCGTCTCCATCCTCGGGCAGGGCCTCAACTCGAGCCTCAGCCGCTACAACGGCGTCTTCAACTTCGACCTCGGCAACGTGGACTACACCGCCGACATCTTCTGGGCGGGCCTGCAGTTCCACACCGACCCGCTGCTGCAGCAGGGCCGCTTCGGCTACAATGGCTTCGCGATGTACAACTTCGGCGAGGTCCAGAGCGACGCCCGCGACGTGACCATCGGCGGCCTGGCCGCCAACCTGCGCACCGCCTTCCGCTACGGCCGCGCGCCCCGCGACCAGATCACCCTCGAGGGCATCTACACCAGCGGCGACAGCGACAACGTGTCCGACGGCGAGTACAGCGGCGTGCTCACGGGCAACAACTGGACCTCGCCCGGCGCGGTGTTCATCGGCCACGGTCTCTACATGCTGCTGCCCCATGGCACGGTGGTGAACCGCTGGAACGCCGCGGTGACCGACATCCAGAACATCGGCTACGGCCTGACCGCGGGCATCCTCACCGCGAAGCGCGAGCTGATCCCCAGCAAGCTGCGGGTCGAGGGCGCGCTGGGCGCCGGCTGGGCCAGCGAGGTCCCCCAGGGCGTGGACAGCTTCATCGGCTGGGAGGCCAACGCGGGCGTGATCTGGACCCCGAAGGTGTTCTTCGACGTGGAGCTGCGTCTGGCCCACCTCGCGCTGGGCGGATTCTACGACTGGGAAGAGGTCAACGGCGGCCTGCAGGAGCGTCCCCTCGACCCCTGGACCGTCTTCGCCAACGTCAAGTGGATCATGTTCTAGGAGGACGCCATGAAGCGACCGATCACCATCCTGCTGGGAGCCGTGCTGGTCATGATGTTCTGTGGCTGCTCCTCCACGCGCGAGTACTACCACCTGCCCACCCTCGAGTTCGACCAGGTGGACTACGTCTACCGGGTGCACCACGCCGAGGTGGACGGCATGGACCTCGCCTACCTGGACGAGGGGCAGGGCGACCAGGTCCTGCTGCTCATCCACGGCCTGGGCACCAACGCCAAGGGCTGGATCCGCAACCTCCCCGCCCTGGCCGAACGGCACCGCGTGATCGCCCTGGACCTGCCGGGCTACGGCCGGTCCAGCAAGGGCGCCTACCCCTACTCCATGCGGTTCCACGCCGAGGCGTGCGCCGGCCTCCTGCGGGAGCTGGGCATCGACCGGGCCGTGTGGGTGGGCCACTCCATGGGCGGGCAGATCGCCCTGACCGCGGCGCTGGAGCTGCCCGAGCGGGTCGAGGCCCTGGTGCTGCTGAGCACCGCCGGCTTCGAGGGCTTCACCGAGGGGGAGGCGGACTGGATGATCGGCGCGGTGACGCCCGAGTTCGTCCAGGACTCCACCGTGCGCCAGATCGCCGCCAACCTGCACAGCAACTTCCACCGCACGCCGGAGGAAGCGGAGTTCTTCATCACCGACCGCATCCAGATCCGCGGCGCCGAGGGCTTCGAGGACTACACCTATGCCGTGTGGCGCAACGTGGCGGCCATGCTCGCGGGGCCCACCCACGAGCGCCTGGAGCAGATCGACGTGCCCACGCTCATCGTCTTCGGCGAGCACGACCGCCTGATCCCCAACCCGTACCTGCACGGCGGCTTCACCCGCGAGGTGGCCGAGTACGGCCACGCCCGGATCGCCGGCAGCGAGCTGGTGATGCTCCCGGAGACCGGCCACATGACCATGTTCGAGCGCCCGCAGGAGGTCAACCAGGCCATCCTCGCGTTCACGGACGACCTCTAGCGACAAGGAGACCAGGACATGCGGGAGATCGTCATCGCCGCGGCGCGGCGCACGGCCATCGGCACCTTCGGTGGCGGGCTGGCCTCGCTGCCCGCCCATCGGCTCGGGGCCGCGGTGATCCGCCAGGTCCTCGCCGACGCCGGCGTGCCCGCCGGCGAGGTGGGCGACGTGATCCTCGGCCAGATCCTCACCGCCGGCGCCGGCCAGGGTCCCGCGCGCCAGGCGGCCATGGCCGCCGGCCTGCCCGAGACCGTGCCCGCCCTCGGACTGAACCGTCTCTGCGGCAGCGGCCTGCAGGCGGTGATCGACGCCGCCCGGCAGATCGCCCTGGGTGAGACCGAGGTGGTGGTGGCCGGCGGTCAGGAGAGCATGAGCCAGGCGCCGCACCTGCTGCCCGGCTCGCGCGGGGGCCAGAAGATGGGGCCCTGGGAGCTGACCGACAGCATGGTCGCCGACGGCCTCTGGGACGCCTTCAACGATTACCACATGGGCGTCACCGCGGAGAACCTGGCCCGCGAGTACGACCTCTCCCGCGAGGAGCAGGACGCCTTCGCCGCGGCCAGCCAGCAGAAGGCCGAGCAGGCCCTCGCCGCGGGCGTCTTCGCCGACGAGGTGGTGGCCGTGGAGGTGCCGCAGCGCAAGGGCGAGCCGCGGGTGGTGGACGCGGACGAGGGTCCCCGGCCGGGCGTCACCGCCGCGGGCCTGGCGAAGCTGCGGCCCGCCTTCCAGAAGGACGGCACCGTGACGGCCGGCAACGCCTCTTCCATCAACGACGGCGCCGCGGCCGTGCTGGTCACCAGCGGCGAGCACGCCGCGGCCGCCGGCCTGCCGGTCCTGGGCGTGATCCGCGGCTGGGGCGTCGCCGGCGTGGATCCGGCCATCATGGGCATCGGCCCGGTGCCCGCCACGCGCAGGGCGCTGGCCATGGCCGGCTGGGACCTGGACCAGGTGGACCTCATCGAGGCCAACGAGGCCTTCGCCGCCCAGTCCCTGGCGGTGACCCGCGAGCTGCAGTGGGACCTGGAGAGGGTCAACGTCCACGGTGGCGCCATCGCCCTCGGCCACCCCATCGGCGCCAGCGGCTGCCGCATCCTGGTCACCCTGCTGCATGCCATGCGGCGCCGCGAGGCGCGGCGCGGCCTGGCCACGCTCTGCGTGGGCGGCGGCATGGGGGTGGCCATGCTGGTGGAGCGGGCCTAGACCGGCGCGGCGGCGAGGCAGCGGGCGAGGACCTCGCGCAGGCGGGCCACGGTGATGGGCTTGGCCACGTAATCGTCCATGCCCGCGGCCAGGCACGCCTCGCGGTCGCCCTGCATGGCGTTGGCGGTCATGGCCACCACGGGCACGCGGGGGTCGAGCACGTCGGAGCTCGCCCGCAGGCGGCGGGTGGCCTCGTGGCCGTCCAGGACCGGCATCTGGCAGTCCATGAGCACCAGCCGGTAGCGGGTCCGCGCCAGGGCGGCGAGGGCCTGGGCGCCGTCGGCGACGACCTCGCAGGCCAGGCCGAGCTTCTCCAGCGCACCGGTCGCCACGCGCTGGTTCACCGGGTTGTCCTCCACCACCAGGATGGGACGCGGGTCCGGCGGCAACGGTCCGTCGACTGGCGCGAGCGATCCGGTGTCGTGCTCGTGACCCGGCCCGTCGGCGTGACCCGGCCCGTCGGCGTGACCCGGTGCG
>CAZWYF010000080.1:0-12413 GCA_964637835.1 uncultured Fibrobacteraceae bacterium | reverse complement strand
TCCTCGGGCACCAGAAGCGCTCCCATCGGCACCAGTAGCGCCTCCTCCTCGGGCACCAGAAGCGCTCCCATCGGCACCAGAAGCACCCCTCCTCCAGAACCCGCAGCGTCGCCTGCGTCGGTGGCTGATCGATCCGGCCATCCTTGCCCTCGGTCAAGGCGCCGCGCCCCCGCTCTGTGCGATCTTCCCGTCCAGCGAGCGTCGAAGGGCCCCGGACGGGGCCGGATCCGTACCCCCGAGGAGAGGACCGTTCCATGTACTGCAACCAGTGTGAACAGGCGAAGAAGGGCACCGGCTGCGACACGTCGCCGGGCGTCTGCGGCAAGGACGAGGACATCCAGAGCCTGCAGGAGATCATGCTCTATGGCATCAAGGGTATGTGCGCCTACGCCCACCACGCCCGCCGGCTGGGCAAGACCGACCCGGCGGTGGACGAGTACGTCGAGCGCGCCCTGTTCTCCACCATGACCAACGTGAACTTCGATCTCGAATCCACCCTCGGCATGGTGCTCGAGTGCGGGGAGAAGAACCTGCGCGTGATGCAGATGCTGGACGAGGGGCACGTCGAGACCTTCGGCCAGCCGTCGCCCGCCGAGGTCCAGGAGGGCACCCAGGGCGGCAAGGGCATCCTGGTCACCGGCCACGACCTGCTCATGCTGCACAACCTGCTGCGGGCCTGCGAGGGCACCGACGTGAAGGTCTACACCCACGGCGAGATGCTCCCGGCGCACATGTACCCCGTGTTGCGCGAGCACCCCAACCTGGCCGGCCACTACGGCGACGCCTGGCAGAAGCAGCGGGGCGAGTTCTCCCGCTTCCCCGGCGCCATCATCGCCAACACCAACTGCGTGGTGATCCCGCGCGAGGACTACCGCGACCGCATCTTCACGGTGCCGCCGGTGGCGCTGCCCGACACCACCATCGTGACCGAGGAGCAGCTCGACCAGGTGGTGGCCCGCGCCCAGGAGCTGCCGGACTGCCCGGTGGAGCTGACCAGGACCAGCACGGTGGGCTTCCACCACAGCGTCATCGCCTCGCGGCTGGCCGACATCGTGGGCGCGGTGAAGGCGGGCCAGATCAGCCGCTTCTTCGTGATCGGCGGCTGCGACGGCGCCGAGGTGGGCCGCAACTACTTCTCCGAGTACGCCAAGGCCGCCCCCGAGGACTCCTTCATCCTGACCCTGGGCTGCGGCAAGTACCGCATCCGCAACCACGACTACGGCACCCACCTCGGCCTGCCGCGCCTCATGGACATGGGGCAGTGCAACGACGCCTACGGCGCCATCATGGTGGCCGTGGCCCTGGCCGAGGAGTTCGACTGCGGCGTCAACGACCTGCCGCTCTCGCTGGTGATCAGCTGGTTCGAGCAGAAGGCCGTGGCCGTGTTCTGCACCCTGTTGCACCTGGGCGTCAAGGGCGTGGCGCTGGGCCCCAAGCCGCCGGCGTTCGTCAGCCCCAACGTGTTCGCCCTGCTGCAGGAGAAGTTCGACCTCTCCATCACCACGGGCGACCCGGTGGCCGACTGCCAGGCCGCCGTGGCCAGCTAGCGAGGACCTCCGCGCGGCCCTCCGGATCGCGGGCTCAGCACCTCGATCTGGTAGGGCCGCGGCTCATCCCAGGCGGCGGCCGGGACCTCGCGCCCGGCCGCGTCGCACACCCCCACCCGCCGCAGCGCCGACCGCGCCACCAGCCGCGACCACTGCCGGGCCGTGTAGGTGCGCAGGTCATAGGTGTAGCCGTGGTGCGCGGTGCCCGACGGCCGCGTGACCACCAGCTCGACCACCACCTGCTCGCGCCGCCGCCGGTCCTCGGGCGGCAGGTACTGGATCACCTGCTGGACGCGGAGCGGGCCGCGCGCGGCCTCCCAGACATCCTCCTCGGGCTCGCGGTCGCCATGGAGCAGGTCGATCCCCACCAGGTAGACGCCGCCGGGGCGGAGCAGCGCGGCCACCTGGGCGAGGTGGGCGAGGGCGGCGGGGTCGTCCCGCAGGTGGCGCAGGGAGTTCACCGGGCAGATGGCCACGTCGGCGGCAGCGAGGCGGCCGAGGGCGCGGGCGACGTCGGGCGCGGGGGTGGTGAAATGGGCATCGGCGATGGCCCGGCGAGGCGGCTTCGCTCCGGGCCGCCGGGTCGCGGCGTGCGGGGTCGTCATGGCGGCGAGCCGGCGCGTGGCGTAGGCGCGCATGCCGGCGGCGGGGTCGTACCCGGCCACGTGACGACCCCGCCGCCAGAGGCCGCGCAGGTAGCGACCGGTGCCGCAGGCGGGCTCGAGCCACACCGAGCCGGGGCCGCTACGGGCGGCGAACCGGGCGGCGGCACGCTCGAGGGCGGTCACCTCGCGGGCGGTGTCCGGACCGTTGACCACGTCGTAGAGGACGGGGCTGAGGTAGAGGCCACCGCCGGGGTCGATGGCGGGGGCGGGCGTGACGCCGGGGCAGGCCGTGACGGCGGGGGTGGCCGTGACGCCGGGGGTGGGCGCGTCGCCGGGGTCGGTCATGCGAGCGGCCATGGACGGACCTTTCACGCGAGAGAGGGCACGTCCCGCATGATGGCGGCCTGGCGCCGCGGCGTCCAGTCTGCTCGCCGGGTGCAACGGCGCCCCGGCGCCGGGAACGCACGGCGGGCGGACCCCGGAGGATCCGCCCGCCATCGCCACGGTGACCGCGCCGGACGACCGGAGCAGGATCACCGGAGGAGGATCACCGGCACCGCATCACCGGCACCGCATCAGTCGCAGGCTCCGAGCATGTCCCCGTGGGCCACGTGACCGAAACCGTTGAGGTATGGCAGGGTCAAGGTCCGTGACCGGTCCGGGTTGCCCGGCGGCTGGTGGCAGAGGGTCACGGTCTCCTTGAAGAGGATCACCCGCGGCCCCGACATGCCGCCGACCCCATTGGGGACGAAGACCTCGACGAACTCGCCCGTCTCGCCGTCGAAGCGCAGGATGTTGCCGCTGACGTTGTCCAGGTGGGCGCTCGCGACGTAGAGGTCGCCGTCGGGTCCGAAGACGATGCCCACCGGGACCTCGAGACCGCCGCAGCCGGGGGCCACGAAGACGTCCACCAGCTCGCCGGTGACCGTGTCGTAGCGCCACACGCTGTGGTCCTGCGCCTCGCCCACGTACAGCATCCCGTCCGCATCGAACGCCACGCCCGAGGCCAGTGGGGCATGGAAGTCGTCCAGGTAGACGCCGTCGGGGTCGTAGCGAAGGACGCGATTCTGCCCGTGCGCCACCACGTAGAAGTTGCCGTCCGGGCCGAACTCGATGTCCTGCGGGTCGAAGGGCGCCAGCCCCTGGTCGCCCGCCGGGATGAAATCGTCCACGTACGCGCCGGTCATGGCGTCGTAGCGGCGCACGGCGCCCGCGCCGCCGTCTCCCACGTAGAGCCGGTCGCCGTGGAAGACCATGTAGATGGGCAGGACCAGGCCGCCCGATCCCGCGGGCACGAAGTCGTCGATGAACTCCCCGGTGAGGCCATGGAAGCGCTTGACGCCGCCCACCCAGCTGTCGGCGACGTAGAGGTGTTCGTCCGGACCGAAGACCATGGCGGCGGTGGCGGAGAGGCCGGCGGTGCCCGTCGGGATCATGACGTCCACGAGATCGCCCCGGCCGTCGTACCGGATGATGGCGTCGGTGAGTCCGTCGGGCGGGCTGAAGTTCGCCACGATGAAGCCGGTCCGCCGCAGCGAGGCCTTGTCGGCGTCGTCGGCGTCGGGTGAGGGGGTGGGCGCGGTGGGTTGATCGTCGACGGCGCACCCGATGGCCCAGGCCAGCAGCACCGACAGGAACAAGACCGTGATGCACCTCATGGCAACATACCTCCTGTGAATACGGAATGGCGGCACGATCCCCGGCGGGAGGGCCGCCGATGGCGATAGCCGATCGCGCGCGTGGTGTGGGGCCGGAGCAGTGCGGGGCGAGATTCTGAGGCAGCGCGATCAAAATTGTACCGTGGGCACGCACCCCGGCGCAATTCGGGGTATCCTCAGCGACGAGGGAAGGCGGAAGGGCGCAGGGCCGGGCCGATCGCCGGCATGCGTGCGTGGCGGCTGCGCTGGCGGCGGTGCCCGCGACATCGTCCAGCCCGCGAATGGATCGCCCACGTTGACAGTGTATCACCGAAATTATAACATATGTAAAACTCTCTCCAGGAGGAATCCCATGGTCAAGTTGACGGTCCGTCGGGTGGGCAACTCCCTCGGCGTCACGCTGCCGATCGAGGCGGTCAAGGCCCTGAGGGTCCGGGAGGGCGACGCGCTCTACCTGACCGAGACCCCGGACGGTTATCAGATCGTGGCGCATGACCCCGAGTTCGAGAAGGCCATGACCACGGCCGAGGACTTCATGGCGCGTTACCGCAATGCGCTCCGGGAACTGGCGAAGTGATGGCCGGGCGACGGGAGCCCACCTGGCTCTCGCAGGTCTTCATCATCGCCCTGCACGGCCGCCTGCTCGCCGAACACGGGGGCGCGCCGGGACTGCGGGATCCTGGCCTGCTCGAGTCGGCCCTGGCTGGCCCGCGCAACCGGCTGCTGTACGGTGAGCCCGACCTCTGCGAACTCGCCGCGACCTACGCCCACGGCATCACCCAGAACCACCGCTTCGTGGATGGGAACAAGCGCGTCGCCTTCGCCGCGGCGGGCGTGTTCCTGGAACTGAACGGTCGGCGACTGACGGCGACCGAGCCGGACGCCGTCCTGGCCGTGCTCGCGCTCTCGAGCGGCGAGATGGACGCCGCCGGCTTCGCGGGCTGGTTACGAGTGTCCAGCGAGCCGGTCGCCGGTTCATCTTGAATGCCTCCGGCAGCTCGATGAGCTGGAAGTGTGGGCCTGCCTAGAACCGGTAACCGAGGCTGGCGGTGGTGGTGCGCCTCTCCGGGGCGGGCTGCTGGATGACGGCCGTGCCGCCGGCGAAGGGCGCGGCCGCGCAGGGCGAAGCCGTCCCAGCCGCCCAGGTCCTCGCGGGTGATGCCGTTCTGGCGGGGTCGATGGCGGGGACGGCTGCGTCGCCGGGGGTGGGCGCGGCGCCGGGATCGAGACCCCGGAGCGGCTCGAGCGCCCGTGGAGCGGGTGGCGTGACAACGGTCGACAGAAAACTTGCAAATGGACGACCCGTAAACTTACAATTGGACGACATGAAAGGTTTCATCTGGCCGAGGTCCCGGCGAGAGTCATCCGGATGAGTTCTCCGCCCTACATCATGCGATTCGTCGAGCACCGGCTCCAGGAGGCGCTCGCCGACACCCCGGTCGTCCTGATTCACGGTCCACGCCAGTGCGGCAAGACGACCCTGGCCCGCCACCACGGCAAGGACCGGGGCTATCGGTACTACAGTTTCGATGACGAGGCCGTCCGGTCCGCCGCCGACGATGACCCGGCGGGATTCGTGGCCGGGCTGCCCGAACGTGTCATCCTGGACGAGATCCAGCTGGTCCCGCGACTGTTCTCCGCGATCAAGCTCGCCGTCGACCGCGATCGGGTGCCTGGCCGCTTCATCTTGACGGGTTCGGCAAACGTCCTGCTGATCCCCAGGGTCTCCGATTCGCTGGCTGGGCGCATGGCGATCATTCGCCTGCACCCGCTGTCTCGATGCGAGATCCTCGGTCGGCCATCGGCCTTCATCGGCGATCTGTTCGCAGGCACCGGCATGAGGGACGGCGCCGGTCGGCTAGGTGATGAGATCGCGGCCATCGTGGCGGCCGGCGGATACCCGGAGGCGCTGTCGCGAAAGAACGATGCGCGGCGAATGGGCTGGTACCGGGACTACGTCGAGACCATCGCCAGGCGGGATATCCGGGAACTGGCCCGCATCCGTGAAGTCGAGGCCCTACCCGAGCTCATGGAGCTGGCAGCGGCCCGGACGGCGCAGTTGTTCAATCTCTCCGATCTCGCCGGACCATTCCGCCTCAGCCGGCCGACCATCGGCGACTACATGACGCTGCTCGAGAACGTGTTCCTGACCTACCGCATGCCGCCCTGGCACAGCAACCGGCTCAGTCGTCTGATCAAGACGCCCAAGCTCCACCTGGGAGACACGGGGGTGGCCAGCGCCCTGCTCGATCATACGCCGGATTCGCTGGGGACGGATCGGGAGACTCTTGGCCATCTGCTCGAGACCTACGTGGTCCAGGAGCTCCGGCGTCAGGCGAGCTGGGACGCGGATCGTGTCCGGTTCCACCACTTCAGGAACAAGGACGGAGCCGAGGTCGACATCGTCCTCGAGGGAGCCGGGCGCAAGATCGCCGGGGTCGAGGTCAAGCTGTCGGGAACGGTGGTGGCCAGGGATTTCCGTGGCCTGAAGAAGCTGCGGCAGGCCGTTGGTGATCGCTTCACCACCGGGGTGGTGCTCTACGATGGTGAGATCACGATCCCCTTCTCGGAGGGGCTGTCGGCGGTGCCGCTGAGCCGGTTATGGACTCCCCATGCCTAGAACCGGTAACCGAGGCTGGCGGTGGTGGTGCGCCTCTCCGGGGCGGGCTGCTGGATGACGGCCGTGCCGCCGGCGAAGGGCGCGGCCTCGCCGTAGGTGAGGTCCAGGTCGAGGTCGCCCAGGTGCAGGCCCACGCCCAGGGCCGGGTGTTCACCTGGAAGACCACGGCCTGGACATCTCCCGATGCCGACTCCGTCGAGTTGACCGGCGATATCGTGGCCACGCTGACCGTCGGCGATCCCGATGTCTCGGCGACCGTGAGGTACGTCGTCGATCCGGCGACGCAGGATCGCTGGTACCGCCACGAGCTGCGGTGGGAAAGTCAACCGTGCCAGCTGAACGTGAGCTACGAGTACAGGGCGACCAGCGACGGCGGCCTGACGACGGATCACCGGACCGGGCGGATCAAGGTCTGCCCGCTTGCAGAATAGGAGCAGGCACATGAAGGGAATCTTCTGGGTGATGATCGCCAGCGCCCTGATCCTGTCCAGTGGCACGGCTCATGGTGAACTGACCTCGCCGCCTGGCGGCTGGCCGGAGGTGTCCGGTGTGATGGGCCTGGAGACCATCGATGGACACGGCTGGCTGGCGGTGAAGGTCGACTTCCCCGATTCCTGCGCGCTGGCCGGGATGACGTGGTACAATAATGACGCCAGCGTGGTCTTTCCGACCCTGCGCATCGCATCGGGGGTCGCCGGCGGGCCAGCTTCCCTGCAAGATGCCGTTACCGTGACGCAGCTGATCAGCGGAGCGGAACTGGCCTGGAGCGAATGCGAGTTCGAGATGCCGATCGCCGCCCAGCACGGTGGCCTGTACGTGATCTTCGAGTGCCCGCCGGGATCGAGCTACTCCGACCCCGGGATGATGGTCAAGAGCATGGACGGTGCGGGGCGCTTGGGAACGTCGACAGTGCCCGAGGCGTTCTACGGCACCGCTGCTCCGAACCCGTTCAACCCCGCACTGACCGTCAGGTTCGGCTTGCCCGATGATGCCGACGTGAACGTCTCGGTGTACGACATCCGCGGAAGACGCGTGGCCGTCCTGCAGGATGGGTTCCAGCGGGCGGGCCACCATGAGCTGCGGTGGGATGCGACGGATGACCGCGCCCGCCCGGTCGCCAGTGGTGTCTACGTGGTGAAGGTCGAGGCCGGCGGGGCCGTGGTGACGCGGCGCGTCACGTTGCTGAAGTAGGAAGGTCGGATCATGAAGCGGATCGCCCTGTTCTCGATGATGGTCGGGTTGCTCCTCGGGACTGCCGAGGCGCGGACCTGGACGGTGGAGAAGGACGGCAGCGGAGATTTCACCGTGATCCAGGACGCGGTGGACGTGGCCAGCGACGGCGATGTGATCGCCATCGGGCCGGGGCGATATGATGACTACCAGACCGTGGAGAGCAACAATAGCCTGTTCGATATCTACGTGTTCGTGCAGACGGATATCGAGCTGAGCTTCGTGGGGACCTCGCCGACGCAGACGATCATCGGCCCGGAAGATCCCACCATCCATGGCAATCTCATTTTCGGCTTCGCGTGCGGCTATGGGGTGCAGATATCCATCGAGAATCTCTCCGTCGAGAATATCCGGGATGGCGGCGTCACCGTCTACGGCTCCTTGTTCTTGCAGAACTGTCGCTTTTCGGCCCCGCCGTCATTGAACGCGGATGGAGTCAGCAGCGGCTTGATCGGTGGCGCCCGGATCGAGAACTGCAGCTTCGAGGGCCTGAAGCAAGGGATTTCGGCAGTCAACGCCGATGGCGCTGAGATCGTGGTCGAAGATTGCGAGTTCCTGAACTGTCGCACGGGCATCTACGGCTATACCTCGGGTGCCCGGAACGTGACCGTCCAGCGATGTACTTTCACCGGTCAGGTGCCCAGCTCAGCTGGCGTGGCTTTTCTTGTCCAAGCTGGGGGCACGATTGCTGATTGCACGTTCATGAACTGCAAGATCAGTTTGACCAGCTCCGGTCCCTTGACGGTGACCGACTGCTCGATCATCAGGGACGACGGTCGTCACGCAGCGATTATCGGCACCGTTTCTCCCCTGGTCATGGAGCGCAACATCTTCCAGAGCAACGGCACGGTGATGTTGATCCGGATCTATTCGACGCACACGATCCGGGACAACCACATCCTTCGCACTGGCGAGGGTTTCTGGGTGGAGTCTGGCGGCGGATTAGATACGGGCCTGCCCGCCGATTTCTCCCACAACTACTGGGGCACCACGGATCTGGAGGCGATCGCGGCGGGGATCTGGGATTGCCAGGATGATCCGCAGCTCCTGAATTGCGTGACGTTCGAGCCGGTGGCCGATGCGCCGGTGGCCGTCGAGCCGCACTCGCTGACGGGGGTGAAGGAGCTGTTCCGGTGATCCTGGAGTGACCTTCGGCCGAGGCCCGTCTTCCCGGATGGGCAGACGGCGATCAGGTACTTGGGGCGCCGCCTCACAGGAGGTCGGTCACGCCAGCGGCCATGCCTAGAACCGGTAGCCGAGGCTGGCGGTGGTGGTGCGCAGCTCCGGGGCGGGCTGCTGGATGACGGCCGTGCCGCCGGCGAAGGGCGCGGCCTCGCCGTAGGTGAGGTCCAGGTCGAGGTCGCCCAGGTGCAGGCCCACGCCCAGGGCCACGGGCACGTCCACGGTGATGAGGTAGTCGTAGTGGCTGTCGGTGAAGTCCTCGGACCACCGGTAGCGCTGGAGCGACTCATCCACGGTACGGCGGTAGCCGGTGGCCGCGCGGACGGTGAGCCAGGGGCGCAGGCGGGCCTCCAGGCCCACGCGCACGTCCAGGCGCCACCACAGACGCCAGGTGGTCTCCCAGTCGGCGTGGAAGGGGATGGTGGCGCGGCGCTGGTCCTCGCGGCGCTGGTAATCCACCGAGGCGATCACCAGGCGGTCGGGGTCGGGCAGGATGGTGAAGCCGAGGCCGCCGTGGAAGATGTCGGCGTCCAGATCGGCCAGGCCGCCGATCACCGGGTCGGTGATGGGTCGCGTGTCGCGGCGCCAGTCGACGCGGCCGGTGGCCACCACGGTGGGGCCCAGGCGCTGGAAGGCGCGGCCGCGCAGGGCGAAGCCGTCCCAGCCGCCCAGGTCCTCGCGGGTGATGCCGTTCTGGTTGTCGTAGTAGTCCACCTCGGCGTCGAGGGCCTCGGCGGCCAGGTCGAGGTAGAGGCGGTCGGAGACGTCCCAGCGCAGGCCCAGGCCGAGGTCGTGCAGGAAGCGGCTCTCGCCGGTGAGGGTGCGCTCGTCGCCGTCGTCGGCGTCGCTGAAGCTGGTGCCGCGGAAGGTGGCGCCCAGGCTCACCGGGCCGAACCGGCGCGCCCAGATCAGGCGCACCCAGCCGCCGGGGTCGGGCCGGGGCAGATCCTCGCCGAAGTAGATGGCCGCCGTGCCCCAGCGACCGGCCGCGTCGAACCGGTGGTGCAGCCCGCCGCCGCGCCCGCCCACCGAGTCGCCCGCCTCGTGATGCCAGCGGCCCAGCTCGAGGACGGCGAGGTCGGGGTAGTCGGTGAGCGCGCCGAACCAGCGCTGCACGCCGGTGGGATCCTCGAGGAAGTCCGCGCCGCCCCCGAGGGCACGCAGGCGGGCCTCCGAGGCGGCGGCGGGGGCGGGGGCGAGGATGAGGGTGAGGGCGAGGGTGAGCGCGGTGGCGGCGAGGGTCGCGCCGGCGATGGCGAGGGAGGCGGAGCGGGGCATGGACAGACCTTTCACGCGGGGTCGGTCAGGCGATCGAGCGAGCGGGCGTACCCGGTCAAGATGCCGGCTGGGGGTGGTGGCGTCCAGTGTCAGGGTCGCGATGCGGACGCAGTCATTCCGCGAGAAGAGGCACCTGGCGGGCTAGTGTCCCGCCGCGACCGTCAGTGCGTTGACGGGGGTCGGCGCGCGAGTTAGAGTGGACCGATGCACGACGGCAGGGCCAGCGAGATCCAGCGATCCATCCTGCGCCGCATGAGTGGTGAAGAGCGCTTGCGCCTGGCGTTCGAGATGAGCGATCTCGCCCACGAGCTCTGTCGGTCCCGCATCCGGCAGCAGCATCCGGACTGGACCGACGCCGAGGTGACCCGCGAGATGGTCCGATCAGCGTTCTCGCCGCAGCCCAGTCCCCTCGGCTGACGTGATATCCAGGCCTCGGGTGATCAAAGCGCTTCCGGTCTCGATTCCGGGAGATATCGCGTCGCAGGTCGAACCCCAGCCCCGGAGGTCTGCCATGCCCCGTCTCTTCCCCGCCGGCGCCGCGCTCGCGGTCGTGCTCTTGCTCGTGCTCCTGCTGTCTGCCGCGAGCCCGCAGACCCTCCTCGCCCTCGAGGCCGGGCCGCTGCCCGATCCCGACCGCACCGGTGGCCTGCCGCTGATGCAGGCGCTGGATCAGCGGCAGTCCCACCGCCAGTTCGCGGCCGTGCCGCTCGGGCGGCAGGAGGTGTCGGATCTGCTCTGGGCCACCGCGGGGGTGAACCGCGCGGCGAGCGGCAAGCGCACCGCGCCGTCGGCGCGCAACTGGCAGGAGATCGACGTCTACGTGGTGGTGGCCGCCGGGGTGCTGCGGTACGACCCGGACGGGCACGCGCTGGTCCCGGTGGACGACCGCGATCTGCGGGCCCTCGCCGGCCGGCAGGAGTTCGTGGCCACCGCGCCGCTGAACCTGGTGTTCGTGGCCGACACCACGCGCATGGAGGGCTGCCCCGCCGACCGGATCGACTTCTACGCCGGCGCCGACACCGCGTTCATGGCCCAGAACGCGTACCTCTTCTGCGCGTCGGCGGATCTGCGCTGCGTGGTGCGGGCGCTGGTCGACCGCGAGGCGCTGCACGCCGCGCTGGCGCTGGCGCCCACCCAGCGGGTGACGCTGGCGATGACCGTGGGGCGTCCCGCGGCCGGGGACGCCCCGCAGTAGCGGCGACGTTTACATCAGGCTGCGGGCACGCAGCAGCGGCTCGATCCGCGGCTCGCGGCCGCGGAAGTCGCGGTACATCTCCATGAAGTCGGCGGTGCCGTTGCGCTCGAGGATCGCGGTGCGGAAGCGCTGCGCCGTCTCCTGGTCGAAGAGGCCGGTCTCGCGGAAGGCCTCGAAGGCGTCGTTGTCCAGGACCCCGCACCAGATGTAGCCGTAGTAACCGGCCGCGTAGCCGCCCACGATGTGGGCGAAGTAGCTGGCGCGGTAGCGCGGCTCGATCTCCGGGATCAGGCCGATGCCGGCGAGGTACTCCTCCTGCAGGGCGATGACGTCGAGGTCGTCGGTGTCGGCGAGCGTGTGGAACTCCATGTCCAGCAGGCTGGCCGCCAGGTACTCCACCGTGGCGAAGCCCTGGTTGAAGTGCTTGCTGGCGCCGATCTTCTCGATGAGCGCATCGGGCATGACCGCGCCGGTGCGCCAGTGGCGGGCATAGTGGCGCAGCACCGCCGGCTCGAGGGCCCAGTGCTCCATGATCTGGCTGGGCAGCTCCGAGAAGTCGGCCGAGCGGTGCAGCGTGCGGTAGGTGACGTCGCTGAGCATGGCGTCCAGGGCGTGGCCGAACTCGTGGAAGAGGGTCTCCACCTCGTCCAGGCTGAGCAGCGCCGGCGTCTCGCCCGACGGCCGGGTGAAGTTGCAGACCAGGTTGACCACCGGATCGACCTCGGTGCCGTCGGTCCGGTGCTGGCCGCGGTAGGTGCCGCACCAGGCGCCCTGGCGCTTGCTGGCGCGCGGGTGGTAGTCCATGTAGATCACCGCGCAGTGCGAGCCGTCGGCCTCGCGCACGCGCCAGGCCTCGGCCTCCGGATGCGGCCGCGGCACGTCGGTCAGGGGCGCGAAGGTCTGCATCTGCGCGCGCTCGCGGGCGGCCACCGGCAAGGCAGCCTCCCAGAGGCGGTCGAGCAGCTCGTGGACGCGCTCGGGGGTGCCGGCCATGCGGCGCTCGAGGACCTGCGCGGCGGGAGTGTCGTACCCCAGGAGCCGGGCGCGCTCGAGGCGCAGCCGCAGGATGTCGGCCAGGATGCCGGTGTTGTCGTGCTC
>CAZWYF010000079.1:11315-13014 GCA_964637835.1 uncultured Fibrobacteraceae bacterium | reverse complement strand
CTGCGCCAGCCCGATGGCCGCCAGCACATCCGGCAGATTGTACTTGAACCCCGGCATCACCACCTCGTAATACCACGACCCACCCTTGTCGTACCGCTTCCACGCGTCCTTGTTCATCCCGTGCAGGCTCGCCACCCGCGCCTTCTCGATGAACGCCTCCGACCCGGTGAGCATCCCGCCCTCCCCGGTCGTCAGGTTCTTGGTCGCATAGAAACTGAAGGCCACCGGGTTCTCCCCGGCCCCGATCCAGCGTCCGCGATACCGAGCCGGCAACGCATGCGCCGCATCCTCCAGCACCTCCAGCCCGTGCTTCTCCGCGATGGCCCAGATGGCGTCCATGTCGCACGGGTGCCCCGCGTAGTGCACCGGCAGGATCACCCGCGTCCGCTCCGTCACCGCCGCCGCCACGGCCTGTGGATCCATGTTCAGCGTGTCCGGCTCCACGTCCACCAGCACCGGCGTGGCGCCCACGTGCTCGATCACGCTGACGGTGGAGCAGAAGGTGAGCGTGGAGGTGATCACCTCGTCGCCCGGGCCGATGCCCAGGACGGCGAGCGCGGTGTGCAGCGCCGCCGTGCAGGAATTGACCGCGAGCGCCGCCGGACTGGCCAGCCTCTCGCGGAATGCCTCCTCGAACTCTCGGCACTTCGGCCCCGTGGTGATCCAGCCGGACCGGAGCGCCTCGGTCACCTCGGCGATCTCGTCCTCGTCCAGGCAGGGTGGCGAGAAGGGCAAGAAGCTGTCACGCATGGGATTCCACCTTCCGGTCGTGGCGTGGGAGGGAGCATAGTCACCGGCCCGGGGCCGGCACAAGAGAAAGATCTTGTAAAGGTGGCCCGTATGTTGCTTCACTGGCGCCGATCACGATTCCGCGAGAAATAATGTTTGGCGGATCCATTTTCACCTGATAACGTGCGCCGTCGACTGGAAAACCTGGAGGGGATACCTTGCCGCGACACATGGAAGTGGCCCTCTGCGGCCTGGGGCTGGTCGTTCTATCACCCGTGTTCCTGCTCCTCGCCATCCTCATCAAGCTCGGCAGCCCGGGACCCGTCTTCTTTCGCCAGGAGCGCGTGGGCCATCACGGCCGGATCTTCCGGCTGGTCAAGTTCCGCAGCATGACCCACCGCCCGGTGGCGTCCGGACCGCTGGTCACCGCCAGCGGCGATCGGCGGGTCACCCGGCTGGGACGCCTGATGCGCGGGGCCAAGCTCGACGAGCTCCCGCAGCTCTGGAACGTCCTGCGCGGCGACATGTCGCTGGTGGGGCCCCGCCCCGAGGTGCCGCGATACGTCGCCCGTTATCCCGACCTCTTCGCCCTGGCCACCCAGCAGCGCCCCGGCATCACCGACGTCTGCACCCTGCACCTGCGCAACGAGGAGCAGGTCCTGGCCACCGCCGAGGACCCGGAGCGCTACTACACCGAGAAGCTCCTGCCGCGCAAGCTGGCCGCCTCCATCCGCGAGGGCTGGAAGCGCAACGCCTGGCGCGACGTCCGCGTGATCCTGGCCACGGTGTTCCCGCCGCTGCACGGCATCGCGCCGCTGCCGGACTTCCGGCCGCTGGCCGACCTCTACGCCATGCCCACGTCCGCGCGCCGGGCCGCCGTCATCGCCACCGGTGGCGTCGCCCGCCGGGCCGCGGGCGCCGAGGCCGCCGCGAGTGCCGCGGCCGGCGAGTCGGCGCCCGCCAGGCGCCC
>CAZWYF010000079.1:0-11215 GCA_964637835.1 uncultured Fibrobacteraceae bacterium | reverse complement strand
GGAGCGGGGGATCCTCGATCCCGCCGCGCCCTCCGTCGAGACCGGCTGAGCGGCGCGCGCGGCCCACCGGCTGACCGCTTGCCATTCCCCCCCTGATCGCCTATATTCGCCCGCGACGCGGCCCGTGGCCGCGCCAGTCGTGTACCTTCGGGTACGCTACAGTTCGTGGCGGGTCGACCGATACCCTATCTCCGGCGGGCGTGAACCAGCATGGCAGCGCACCGTGGAGCGGTCGTCCTGCGGCCATCGTGACGCTTTGACAGCGTTATGTCGTCTGATGGAGGTTCTCGACGATGGCACTCAGCAAGGATCAGAAAGACCAGGTCATTGCCAGGCACAAGAAGCACGATCAGGACTCCGGGTCTCCCGAGGTGCAGATCGCGCTGCTGACCGAGCGGATCAACACCCTCCAGAGCCACTTCAAGACCCACGCCAAGGATCATCATTCCCGGCGGGGCCTGCTGAAGATGGTGGGTCAGCGCAAGCGACTGCTCAACTACCTCAAGAAGAAGGACCTCGAGGGCTACCGTGCGCTGGTCAAGGAGCTTGGCCTGCGGGGTTGACCCGCGAGCGGTTCATGGCGTCCGATCGACAACGCGGTGCGTATCGATGACGTGGTCGCGGAGGGTTGGGACCTTCGCGACCATTCTTCATGCCCGCGATCGGCGCCGACGAGCGCGCCGCCGCCATGGGGGCGGTCCGGCGCGAAAGCAGCTGGTTGAGGAAGGAAAGAAAGAACGATGGAAAAGCACGTTGTCAGTCTCGAAATGAATGGCACCACCTTCAGCCTCGAGACCGGACGCATGGCCAAGCAGGCCAACGGCAGCTGCGTGGTGCGCATGGGCGACACCATGTCGCTGATGACCGTCACGGCTGACAAGAGACCCAGTGACCGCGATTTCCTCCCGCTATTCGTGGAGTATCGCAACAAGACCTATGCGGCCGGCAAGATCCCCGGGGGCTTCTTCAAGCGCGAGGCGCGGCCCACCGAGCGCGAGACCATCTCCGCGCGTCTGATCGATCGCCCGCTGCGCCCGCTCTTCCCGGACGGCTACCGCCACGAGACCCAGGTCGTCGCCTTCATCATCTCCGCCGATACCGACTTCCATGCCGACGTCCTGAGCATCACCGGCGCCAGTGCGGCCCTCGCCCTCAGCGACGTGCCCTTCCACGAGATCGTCTCCGGCGTGCGCGTGGGCCGGGTCGATGGCCAGTTCGTCATCAACCCGTCGATCAGCCAGCTGGAGGAGTCGGACCTCGACCTGATCGTCGCCGGCACCGATGAGATCGTCTGCATGATCGAGGGCGAGTGCCTGGAGATCGCCGAGGACGACCTCATGGACGCCATGGAGTTCGGCCACGGCTGGATCAAGCAGCTGAACGCCCTGCAGCGCGAGCTGAGGGAGAAGGCCGGCGGCAAGCCCAAGTGGGACTTCCAGGCGCCCGAGCTGGATGCCGACAAGGTGGCCGCCGTGGAGCAGGCCGTGGCCGCCGAGCTGAAGGACGTCATGGCCATCCGTGGCAAGCTCGAGCGCGCCGAGGCCGCCGACGCGGTGAAGGCGAAGGTCAAGGAGCAGTTCGCCGACGAGGACGGCAATCCCGATCCCGAGGCCCTCGCCGCCTTCTCGAGGCTGGAGAAGCGCCTGATGCGGGGCCGCATCCTCGACGACGGCGTCCGGGCCGACGGCCGCGACCTGACCACGGTGCGGCCCATCACCATCGAGACCGGCGTGCTGCCGCGCGCCCACGGCTCGGCCCTGTTCACCCGTGGCGAGACCCAGGCGCTGGGCACCTGCACGGTGGGCAGCAAGCAGGCCGAGCAGCGCATCGAGCCGCTGAACCAGGAGCAGTACTGGAGCAAGTACTACCTGCACTACAACTTCCCGCCCTTCAGCGTGGGCGAGGTGGGCCGCTACGCGGGCACCGGCCGCCGGGAGATCGGCCACGGCAAGCTGGCCGAGCGGGCCATCGCGCCGATCCTGCCGGAGCTGGAGGACTTCCCCTACACCATCCGCCTGGTCTCGGACGTCCTGGAGTCCAACGGCTCGAGCTCCATGGCCACCGTCTGCGCCTGCTGCCTGGCGCTCATGGACGCCGGCGCGCCCATCCGTCGGCCGGTGGCCGGCGTGGCCATGGGCCTGATCAAGGAGGGCGACCAGGTGGCCGTCCTGACCGACATCCTGGGCGTCGAGGATCACCTCGGCGACATGGACTTCAAGGTCACCGGCACCAGCGAGGGCGTGACCGCCTTCCAGATGGACACCAAGATCGGCGGCATCAGCCGCGAGATCTTCGCCAGGGCGCTCAGCGATGCGCGCAACGCGCGCCTGCACATCCTGCAGGAGATGGCCAGGGCGCTGCCGGAGCCGCGCAAGACCATGTCGCCGTTCGCCCCGAAGATCGCCACCATCCAGATCCCGCCCAGCAAGATCGGCGAGCTGATCGGCCCCGGTGGCAAGATGATCAAGAAGATCCAGGAGTCCACCGGCGCGGGCATCGAGGTGGACGACGACGGCACCGTCTTCATCTCCTCGGTCGATCAGGCCGGCGGCGACGCGGCCATGGAGTGGATCAGCGGCATGATGGCCGAGCCCGAGGTGGGCAAGGTCTACAAGGGCCGCGTGGTCTCCATCGTGGACTTCGGCGCCTTCGTGGAGTACCTGCCCGGCAAGGAGGGCCTGCTGCACATCAGCGAGCTCGAGTGGTTCCGCGTGGGCGACGTCTCCGACGTCCTGCAGGAGGGCGAGGAGGTGGAGGTCAAGCTGGTCGAGGTGGACAGCCGCAGCGGCAAGGTCCGGCTCAGCCGCAAGGCCCTGCTGCCCAAGCCCGAGAACATGGACGAGCTGGCCGAGTCCGGCGGCGGCCGCGGCGGTGACCGTGGCGGTCGCGGCGGCGATCGTGGCGGCCGTGGCGGTGATCGCGGTGGCCGTGGCGGCGACCGCGGTGGCCGGGGGGGCCGGAGGGGCCGCTAGGTGAATCTCGGTCGCTACCAGGGCGAGCAGCCGCCCCGCCGGACGGAGTTCTCCGGCGGGGCGGTACTGCTGGAAGTGCCGGTGGCCTCGGCCCACGCGGTGAGCGTGGGCGTGTTCCTGCGTCGCGGCAGCGCGGACGAGCCGCCGGCGGTCCATGGCGTGTCGCACTTCCTCGAGCACATGGCCTTCAAGGGCTCGGGGCGGTACAGCGCCCTGGAGATCGCCGAGCGCCTGGACGCCATCGGCGCGGTGATCGACGCCTTCACCAGCAAGAACTACGTGGCCTTCTCGTTGAAGGTGTTGCCGGAGTTCCTGGCCCCGGCGGTGGACGTGCTCTCGGACATGCTCCTGCGGCCAGCCCTCGATCCGCAGACCATCGCCCTGGAGCAGGACGTGGTCTGCGAGGAGATCCAGGAGGCCCTCGACACCCCCGAGGAGCGCCTGCACGACGCCTACGCGGCCCACCTCTTCGGCGAGCACCGCCGGGGGCGGGCCATCCTGGGCACGCCGGAGACCGTCCGCAGCTTCGATCGGGCCCTGCTCCAGCGGGAGCATCGGCGCCTCTTCGCGCCGGAGAACCTGGTGCTCGCCCTCGGGGGCGCCTTCACGCCGGCGCACCGCGATCACGTGCTCGGCGTCTTCGCGGACGTGCCCACGCCGCCCGCGGACACCGAGCCGCCGGCGCCGGCGGCCCCGGATGCTCGCCACCGTGCGGCGTCGGAGCTGGTCCTCGAGAGCCCCATCCTGCAGAGCTATTTCGAGATCGGCAACCTGGCCGTGGGACACCGGCATCCGGACCGCGTCCCGGTGCTGCTGCTGAGCAACCTGCTGGGCGGCGGCATGAGCAGCCGCATCTTCCAGGCCGTCCGCGAGCGCGAGGGCCTGGCCTACACCGTCTACACCTACACCGACATGGGTCCGGACACCGGCCTGGTCAGCTGCGCTGGCAGCTGCACGCCGGACAAGGAGCCGCGGGTGCGGGAGCTGGTGAACGCGGAGTACCGCAAGCTGCTGGCGGAGGGGCCCCTGGAGGCGGAGCTGGAGGCCAACAAGGCCCAGTTCAAGTCGCAGCTCGTGTTCGCGCTCGAGGGCGCCTACAACCGCATGTTCCGCGCCGCGAAGAACGAGCTGTACTTCGGACGGTTCGTCCCGCTCACCGAGACCGTGGCCCGCATCGAGGCCGTCGATCGCGAGACGGTCCAGCGCTGCGCGCAGGAGTGGTTCGACCCCGACCGGCTGGTCACTGCCGCACACCGCCCCGCAGGGCGGCGCTGATTCTCCAGCAGATCAGGAAGAGCGGGCGGAGGCGTGGGCGAGCGGGCCGCTGGTCGTCCGGTCACCGGGACGTGCGCAGCGCCTGACCGTCGGGGAGGCTGGTGCAGCTCCAGCCGAGCTGCTCGGCGGTGGCCCTGGTCGCGGCCGGCAGCAGGCCGGCGTCCACCAGCTGCGTCAACTGCCGGGGCGCCTCCTTGCGGTCCTGGCGATAGTGGGCGACGGCCGTGAGCACCTCGGCGCGCAGCTGGCGCAGGCGCAGGTCGCGGGCCGCCTGCTGATCGGCGTCCAGCCAGGAGACGGCGGCGGCGGTCTCGGGCGCGCCCCGCTCGGGCGCCGGCGCAGCCAGGCCGATGAGCGCCATCTCGCCCAGCAGCAGCGGCGCCCAGCGGAAGGCGCCGAACCCGCAGAGGACCAGGGCCACCAGGATCGAGAGCAGCGGCTGGCGCAGGCTGCGCCGTCGCCGCTCCCGGGCCCGGTCCTGGGCCTCGGCCGGGTCCTCGGTCTCGTCCTCCGGCAGCACGGCCTGCAGCCACCCCTCCTCGCAGAAGGTCTTCAGCAGCTCGCGGGTGGTGAAGCTGTCGGTGCGCGCCAGCCGGATGATCCGGCCCAGGGGGCGGCCGCTGAGCGCCAGCTTGAGCACCCGCTTGCTCACCGGCGAGAGCGCGTCCGGTGGCGGGGGCGTCTCGCCCTGCAGGAAGGTGACCGACTGGCTGGGCAGCATCCGCGCCAGCTCTCCCTCCTCGTCGCAGCGGCGGGCGGCCTCCATGAGCACGCCCTGCACGTCCATGGCGATCCGCCAGCGCACTCCCGGGGGCGAGTCCTTGGTGGCGGTGAAGTGGTAACGACCCCGCCGCATCTTCATCCCGCGGTGGGCCATCTCGCGCGCCACGTTCTGCAGCACGCCGTCCAGCTCCTCGCGGGTCATCAGTTCCTCGGAGACCAGGATCTCCGCCAGGTCCAGCGAGCTGTTCTGCCGGATGTATCCGACGTGGGACCAGATGGCCTCGGTGAAGAACCCGTAGTTGCGCAGGAACGTCTCGAGCGGATCGGGCGCCTCGCTGCGCCGGTCGCGGGTGGAGACCAGCACGCCGCGGTCGAAGATGAAGCACATCTCCCGGTGCCCCTCGAGCACCAGGAAGCCGCTCTTCTGCTGCGACGCGATGAGCTGCAGGATCTCCGCCAGGTTGAAATCGTGCAGCTGACCTTTCAGAGCCATGGCATTACTCCCTCGCGGCCACGGGGGCCGCTCCCTCAGGCACGACCCGGTCCCGGGGCGGGGCCGGTGTGGAACTGGACCAGCCGTTCGGGCAGCTGGTGGCGCAGGCGGACGCCATCGGTGAGGGCCACGGCATAGATGGCCCCCAGCAGGATCAGACCCGGCAGCACCGGCCAGCCCAGCGGGCCGGGCCAGGCCGCCGCCGGCAACGGCGCCCACAGCGGATGCACCGTCTCCTCGGCCAGGACCAGCCCGGGGGTCTCCCAGGCGGCCGCCGGGTCGAACGCCCAGCCGAAGGCGATCAGGAACAGGGCCACCGCGAGCACCGCGAGCCGGCCCCAGGCCTTGCCCGTCTCGCCGAGGGCGAGATGGGCGGCGCCGGGCATCACCTGGGCCAGCCGGACCAGGCGATCGGTGGTGGCCAGGCCCACCGAGCGGCTGCGATTCTTCAGCAGCGTGGCCAGCACCATCTCGCTGCGCGAACGCGCGGCGGTCTCGGCGCAATCGTGGCAGAGCTCGTTGCCCTCGCGGGCGGTGGCGCAGCCGCGACAGATCTCCATGCCGCAGCTGTCGCACTGGCGCAGGTCGTCCTGCAGCCCGCCCCAGAAGGCGAGCACCATGGCCACGCCCAGCAGGCCGGCGAGCAGGATGAACAGCGGCAGCGGCGGCGCCCCCAGGAAGGTGCTCCAGGCCGCCAGGTGGGCCAGGGGCGGATAGTGGCCAGACTCGGCGAAGGCGCTGGCTCGCAGGTCGGACCGCGAGAGGTCGAGGTAGGCCACCGCCGAGAACTCCCCGCGCCGCGGGGCCTCGGTCTGCAGGGCGCCGGCCTGGAAGCCGAGCGTCCGGGCGTCCTCGAGCGCCTCGCCCGCCTCGGGCACGAAGAGCTTCTTGAAGTAGACCTGGGCCTGGTTGTAGGGGACCTCGCCGCGATGGGGTGCCAGCTCGCGTGCGCGGTGGTAGCCGGCGAGGGCCTGGTCGAAGCGACTGGCGTAGTAGGCGTTGTTGGCCAGGCCCACCACGGCCACCACCTCGTCGGGGCGCTCGGCCAGCACGGCGCCGAAGTGCTCGCTGCTGGCGGTGAAACGGCCCCGACGCGCCTCCTGCAGGGCCAGGGCCAGGCGCAGCCGCTGGCGGCGGGCGGGCTCCTCGGCCTGGCCGAGACGCTCGCGCAGGGAGGTGATCACCGCGCCGCTGGCGTCGTCGCGGCTGGCTTGCACCAGGAGCGAGGTCTCGCTGGCCGGATCCATCACCGGCAGGCAGGACCGCACCGGTGGCAGGTTGGGGAAGGTCAGCAGCAGGGCCACCAGCCAGGTTCCCAGCAGCAGGTGCCGGCAGCGGCCGCGGGCCTGCAGCAGCAGCGGCACCGACAGCACCGCCAGGGCGCCCAGCCACCCCGGGCGCAGCAGCAGCACCAGCACCACGATCAGCAGGGGGGTGACCAGGCGCAGGCGATGCGTGGGGTCGCGGTAGAGGAGGGCGGAGAGGTCGTGGGCCAGTGACCGCCACCAGGCCAGCAGGCCGGCCGCCACCAGCACGGTCCAGAACACGGCCACCATCAGGACGGCGCCCTGGTGGGCCTGGATCACCAGGCGGGGCGTGGCCAGCGGATCGGCCAGGACGGCGCGCAGCGCGCCGGGCAGGTGCCAGACCACGGCGCCGGCATCGCGCTCGCGCAGGCCCCGCATCACCTGCCAGAGGGGCAGGCGGCTGTCCCCCGGACGGGCGGCGAGGGCGGCGCGGATGCTCCGCTCGGCGGTGTCGTCCTCGCCGGCGGCGGCGGCATGGCGAGCGGTGCGGAAGAGACGGTCGCCGGTGTCGGGGTCGTCCAGGCGCGGCGGCACCGCTGGCGGGACCTGGCGGGGAATCACGGTGGTGGAGACCTCGGGCAGGTTGCGCCGCGAGATGTCCAGGTTCAGGTTGCCGGTGGCCACGTTCTCCGGGGTCACCAGCGTGTCCAGGGGAGCGCCGCGGCCGGCGGCAGGCGCGGCGGTGGGCCACGTGGCCAGCAGGCCGACCACCATGGCCGGCAGCAGCGCCGCGGCGACGAGGCCGCCGCCGCGCGGGCGATGCGTCTGGCAAGCGATGCGGGTCACCAAGGCTCGGCCTCTCGACGGTTGCAATTCCCGGAACGCCGCCGGAACATGGTGTCCGGTGGCGGGGCCGCGCTCGGCGGACCCTGCGTGGCAAAACGCCACGTCATTCCTCCTGCGGGGTGGAAGGATCAATGTTCGTGCCCAGACGGGAGCATGATGTCCCGGGCTTCCCTGGCGGCCGGGACGCGCGCGGCCGCGGCGAGCGTTGCAATCTGCACGCTCGCCGCCGGTGGGCCCGGCGGTGAGCGGGGGCGCCCCGTCCCGGGGCCGCCTCTGGCAGGTGGTGCTCCTGATGTTCGCGGGCGCCGCGGGCCTGGCCGGGCTGCTGGTGGAGTACGGCCTGCGCTCCGGGCCGGTGACCGATCGCGTCGCGCAGGTGCTCACGCTGTTGGCCGTGCTGGCGTTCCTGGGCGAGCTGGCGGTGGCCCGTGGGGTCCGGGGCGGCTGGCGCCCGTTCCTGCGCGCCCGGTGGCCGTCGGTCCTGCTGACGGTGGGGCTGGTCGCGGAACTGGCGCTGCTGCTCGTTTACGGCCAGCGGATCATCGATGCCGCCCAGCTGGGCTGGCTGCGGCCCACGTCGCTCACGCAGCTCCTCGTCGCGGCCAGCCAGCTGTACATCCTGCTGCTGCTGCTGGTGAACCTGCCGCGGCTGCACGGGCGATTCGCGCGCCTGCACATCCGCCCCGGCCTGGCGTTCCTGCTGATCTTCCTGGTGGTGATCCTGGCGGGCGCCGGGGTGCTCGGCCTGCCTGGGGCCACCCCTGACGGCGTGCGGCTCGGGCTGGTGGACGCCCTGTTCACCGCGACCAGCGCGGTGTGCGTCACCGGCCTCATCGTCCGCGACACCGCCACCGAGTTCTCGCGTTTCGGCCAGGTGGTGATCCTGGTGCTCATCCAGCTCGGCGGGCTGGGCATCATGTCGCTGGCGGCGGCCACCGCCCAGCTGCTGGGGCGGGGAATCGGCGTCCGGGAGCGACGGCTGGTGCGCGAGGTGTTCCAGCTGCCTCTGCTGCAGGACGTCGGGGCCATGCTGCGGTTCATCCTGCTGTGGACCCTGGCGGCCGAGGCCGTCGGGGCGGCCGTGCTCTACGTGCAGCTCGCCCCGCTGGTGCCGGCGGCGGACGAGCGCCTCTTCGTGGCGGTCTTCCATTCCGTCTCCGCCTTCTGCAACGCCGGCTTCAGCACCTACAGCGACTCCCTGATGGGCTGGGCGGCGCAACCGGCGCCGGTGTTCACCATGGCCATGCTGCTGATCGCCGGCGGCCTGGGATTCACCGTGGTGGCCAACCTCTCGGGCGTGGCGCGGGCCCGGCTGCGGGGCGTGCTGCCGTCGCGCCGTCCACGCCTGACCATCCAGACCCGCGTCACGCTGTCGGGTACCGTCTTCCTCCTGGTGGGTGGGACGGCCGTGCTGCTGGTCCTCGAGCACGCCAATGGACTGGCGCAGGGCCCGGGATCCGCCCTGCAGGGCGCCTTCTTCCAGGCGGCCACCTGCCGGACAGCCGGCTTCAACACCGTGGACATCGCCGGGCTCGGGGCGCCGACCCTGCTGGTGATGATGCTGCTGATGTTCGTGGGCGCCGGCTCGGGTTCCACCGCCGGTGGGATCAAGCTGCCCACCGTGGCGGTGATCCTGGCGCAACTGCAGGCCATCTTCTCGGGGCGGCCGCACCCGCGCCTGCGCGACCGGGAACTCGGCGGCGTGGATACCGCGCGCGCCATGGCCGTGCTGACGGTGGCGGTGGTGCTGGTCCTGGCCGGCACCTTCCTGCTGCTGCTCACCGAGCAGACCGACCTGCTCACCGCCGGCTTCGAGGCGGTCTCCGCCCTCGGGACGGTGGGCCTGTCGCTCGGCCTGACCATGGAACTGTCGCCGGCGGGCAAGGTGGTGGTGATGGTGCTGATGCTGGTGGGACGACTCGGTGTCCTGACGGTGGCCTACGGACTGGTTCAACCCGCACGCGACGCGGCGGTGCGTCTGCCTCGTGGCGAGATCATGATCGGCTGACGCCGAGGGAAGGAGACCGGACATGCCCAGGGTAGCGGTGATCGGACTGGGACGTTTCGGGATGGCCTGCGCGCGGCGCCTCTACGACCAGGGCGCCGAGGTGCTCGGCATCGACCGCAGCCACGCCACCGTCAACCGGGCCAAGGATCTGGTCTCCTCGGCCGTGGCCTGCGATGCCACCGACCGCGCCAACCTCGAGGCCAACGACATCGACGAGGTGGACGTGGCGGTGGTGGCCATGGCCTCGAACTTCGAGGCCTCGGTGCTGGTGACGCTCCACTGCCGCGAGCTGGGAGTCCCGCGCGTGGTGGCCAAGGCGGTCACGCACCTGCAGAACCGCGTCCTGCACGAGGTGGGCGCCCACCAGGTGGTGATGCCGGAGGAGGAGATGGGCGCGCGCCTGGCCGACCACGTCCTGCGCGAGTCGGTGGTGGACTTCGTGGAGTTGCCGGACGGCTTCAGCCTGCGGCGGCTGCCGGTGCCGGCGAAGTGGAGCGGCTCCTCGCTGCGAGAACTGCAGCTGCTGGGCAAGGAGCGGGTCAACGTGGTGCAGATCGTGCGCCCCCTGGCCTCCCGGGACGAGCAGGTCGAGCACCACGAGGGCCGGGTGCGCAAGATCCCGCTCCCCGACGGCGACACCCGTCTGGAAGCGGGCGACGAGATGGATGTCATCGGTCCCGACGATCTCCTCGATCGTCTGGCCCGCGAGTGAGTTGGCGGAATTCTCGGGAAATTCTCGCTTTGCAGCGCTCCGGGGCCCGGGTATCTTGTTGCATGAGCGACGGGGTGGTGTCAGGATGATGCCGCCTGCAGCATCTGCCCGCCGGAAACGGAGTTCGCCGAACGCGTCCGGTCGCCCCCGCCCCGGGGTCCACGGCCGCGCAAGCCCCGAAGGAGGGACCACACCATGAAGACCCGGAACCTGATCCTGCTGGCCGTGATCGCGGCCACGCTCACCCTCGCCGGCTGCTCCTGCAAGGAGTACGAGGACCAGATCATGGCTCTCGACGCCCAGATCGCCGACCTGCAGCAGCAGCTGGGCGAGCGCGAGTCCACCCTCGCGGAGTGCAACGACCTCACCGAGGAGTTGCGCCAGAACCTGCGCGAGGCCGAGATGGAGCACGCCGTGGCCATCGAGCAGCGCGACGACCGCTACATCGAGTTGACCCTCGACAACGCCGTCACCTTCGCCAGCAGCCAGTGGATCGTCCTGGACACCATGGTGCCCACCCTCGAGACCATCGCCAACACCATCCGCAACCGCGCGGACTTCAAGGTCCACGTCGAGGGCCACACCGACGACCAGAAGATCCTCGAGGAATTCCAGGATCGCTGGCCCTCCAACTGGGAGCTGGGCGCGTTCCGCGCCTCCGCGGTCACCCGTTATCTGACCAACGAGCTGGACCTGCCCGCCGAGCGCTTCGCCGCCGTGAGCTACGGCCCGTTCAAGCCGGTGGCCAGCAACGAGACCCCCGAGGGGCGCGCGGAGAACCGGCGCGTGGTGATCACGCTGGAGAAGATCAACACGTTCGAGTAGCCCGCGAGCGGCCCGCGAGGGCGCGGCCGGATCGCCGGCCGCTGCGGCGCCCGACCGCGTACAGGAAGACCCGGCCACCGCGGTGGCCGGGTCTTCTGATCCACGATCCCGGCG
>CAZWYF010000078.1:11157-13133 GCA_964637835.1 uncultured Fibrobacteraceae bacterium | reverse complement strand
GGTGTACCTGAGCGGTATCTTGGCGCAAAAGTGGTCCCGAAAGCGGGATGAGAATTGGCCGGAGATATCGTAGACCGCCACCGCGGTGGCGGTCTACGAGCCTTGAGCGCAAATCAGATCACGCATGCGTGATAATAGATGACCTCAGGATGCGATGATCGGCCCGGAAAATGATGGACGGTGAGGTCGCTCGGGGCCGCTCATGTGGCCCGGGCCGGCGAGGTCGACCGCGACGCCCTCATCAACCCTCGCCCACCAGCACGAACGCGCCCCAGTGGCGGGGCGCGGCGAACGGGCGGCGGCCGGCCACCTCGTACCGCTGCAGCCAGATCTGGGCCTCCTGCAGGGCGGCCGCCTTGCCGAGGCCGCGCTCGCGGAGGTTGGCGTAGAAGCGCTCCATGAGCAGCGCGGTGGCGCGGTCGTCCACCTGCCAGAGGCTCACCAGGACGCTGCGGGCCCCCGCGGTGAGGAAGGCCTGGGTGAAGCCCAGGTAGCCCTCGCCGGGCGCGGGACGACCCAGGCCGGTCTCGCATGCCGACAGCGTGACCAGGTCGGCGTTCAGGCGCCAGCCGGCAGTGATCTCCTCGGCGGTCAGCAGGCCGTCGAGCCGGGCGTCCCGCGGGCCGTCGCGCGGGCCGTCGCGCAGGTCGTCGCGCGGCCCGGAGCCGCCGGTGGCCGCGTGCCGGTCCAGCTGGGAGAGGACCAGGGCCGACCGTCCCGGCCGGTCCGCATCCACGAGCGCGTGGGTGGCGAGGTGGATGAAGTCGTAGTGGGCTAGCTCGCCGGAGCGCTGGCGCCGGACCAGGGAACGCTCGGCGGCCGCCTCGCCCAGGAGCAGGTCCGCGTGGGGGAACAGGCCGGCCACCGTGGTGACCTCGCGGCGGGTGGCGGGCAGGCGGGCGAGGCGGTGGAGCTGGCCGCGATCACCGCGTACCAGGTCGGTCAGGACGCTGCGGTTGACCGCGGCTTCCGGGCGGTGGGACGCCGCGTTCGCTCCGTCCGCCACGGCCGCCGCTCCGCGCGCTGCCACGTGCCGCTCGTCGCGATCCATGGCGGCGAGATGCTCGGGCCGGAACGGCGGGTCGGCGACGGCGAGGAGGCGGCCGGCCTGTGCCGCGGGCGACGGTGCCGGGAGGTCCCGGGTGCTGGCGCTGGAAGGTCGCGGGGACACGACCAGGGACCAGCGTCGATGGACGGTGCGGCCGTCGTCGGTGATCAGGGTGGACAGCGGGACCCCCGCCAGGGCCGAGCCGGGCACCGCGACCAGGGTGGTGGCGTGGCGTAGCCAGGGCAGGCCCGGCTCGAGGCGCAACCGGAAGAGCTCGCGGGCGAGGTCGGCGATCTGATCGCCGGTAGCGCCGGCGGTGCCGGTGGCGCCTGGGCCGTCGGTGGCGCCTGGGCCGACCGGGCCGACCGGGCCATCCATGCCGTCCTGGACCACGGCCGCGCGGTACCGGGCGGCGAGGTCCGCGATCCGGTGGCCATCCGGCAGGCGCACCCAGTGCAGGCCGTCCTCGGGGGTGAGGATCCAGGCCCAGCTGTCCAGGCCGTCAGCCGTGATGGCCACGTCGAACCAGCCCATGACGACCGTGCCGGCTGCGAGGCGCCGCGCCACCTCGGACGGATGCGGCAGGGCGGGACCACCGGTCCGCAGGCGTTCGCGGAGGTCCAGGTCCAGGTCCTGGAGCCCGGCGTCCACGCCGGCGCGCTGACGACGGAGGGCCGCGACATCGGCAGGGTCGCCGCCGACGGTCAGGTCGTCCAGCTGCCGGGAGATGGTCACCGCGCGCTGCTGCAGCGAATCGCGCCGTGCCCGCTCGTCGGGCGTCAGCATCTCCATGCGCCGGGCGTGGCGCAGGGTGCGGCCCTGGTGCTGGTCGAGGGCCTGCCAGGCGCGGACGGCCGGGTCGTGGCCCGCGGTCGGGTCGTGGTCCGCGGCGCGGCCATGGTCCGCGGCGTGGCCATGGTCCGCAGCG
>CAZWYF010000078.1:10001-11057 GCA_964637835.1 uncultured Fibrobacteraceae bacterium | reverse complement strand
GCCATGGTCCGCGGCGTGGCCATGGTCCGCAGCGTGGCCCGGCCGCGCCTGCTCGCCGACCAGCAACTCCGCGGCCGCCAGCAACGGATACGGCGACGCCATGAACGTGGCGCGTGCGCTGCCGCCGCCGGCCAGCCACCAGGCGCGCTCGTAGGCGTCGGCGGCGCGGTGGAGGGCGGCGTGGGCTCGCGAGATCTCGCCGGCGGCCAGCAGCGCGCGGCCCAGGCCGGTCTCGCAGGCG
Source organism: uncultured Fibrobacteraceae bacterium (assembly GCA_964637835.1). Classification (GTDB taxonomy): domain Bacteria; phylum Krumholzibacteriota; class Krumholzibacteriia; order LZORAL124-64-63; family LZORAL124-64-63; genus Glo-17. The sequence goes on along the minus strand of CAZWYF010000078.1, from coordinate 10,816 downwards.
GTCACCTCGAGGAGCGACGAGCGGCCGTGTCGTGCCAGCAATTCCAGCGCCTGGCGATAGGACCGGGCGGACTCCCGGTAGCGCTCCAGCGCCCAGTTCACGCGGCCGAGGGCGGCCAGGGCGGCCGCGCGCTCGGCCGACCGGGCGCCGTAGACCTCGCGGGTGATGAAGTCGGCCTGCTGGGCCATGAGCTCGGCCTCGAGGGGCTGGTCCAGCTCGAGGTGCAGGTCGATGAAGTTGCGGACAACCGTGGCCACGGTGGGGTGCAGGTTGCCGTGGATGGCCCGGTAGCCCTCCTTGGCGCGCTCCATGGCGACCAGGGCATCGTGCGGGCGGCCGTCGAGTCGGGCGAGGCGGGCCTCCAGGGCATCCAGGCGCACCAGCTGCGGGTGCTCCGGCCCGAAGAGCGGGCCTCGCAACGCCCTGGTGCGCGCGAGCTGCGCGCGGGCCTCGGCGGTGTTCTCCTGCGCCACCAGCGTGGCGGTCAGGCCCTCGAGGGCCAGCGACAGGGCCATGCTGTCCGGCGGCGCGTGGGTCTCGAAGCCGGCGGCGGCCAGCTCGAAGCAGCGGCGGGCCTCGCCCAGCTCGCCCAGGCGCAGGTGGCTGGCGCCGAGGTCGAAGAGCACGGTGAGGGCGTGGTCGCCGCGGTCGGTGCCCGCGGCCTGATGGGCGCGCCAGGCCTGCTCCAGCAGCGACCGGGCCACGGCCACGTCGCCGGCGGCGAAGCGCTCGCTGGCCTCGCGGTGCAGGCGCATGGCATCGGCGGGTGCGGCGTCGGTGGGTGCGGCGTCGGTGGGTGCGGCGTCGGCGGGTGC
>CAZWYF010000078.1:8419-9901 GCA_964637835.1 uncultured Fibrobacteraceae bacterium | reverse complement strand
GGGTGCGGCGTCGGCGGGTGCAGCGTCGGTGGGCGCGGCGGCCCTGGATCCGATGCCGCCGGGCGCGGCGGCGGCCGGGTTCGCGACCAGGGTGCTGGCGAGCCAGCAGCCGACGACCACGCAGCCCACCACCAGCCAGGCCGCGCGTCGGCGGCCCGCGAAGGCGGCACCCACGGCACGATGGGTGACCGCGGCAGCAGTCCGGAGGATCGGTGTGGTCATGGCGGCGGACAATGCAACATCACGTCGGGCCAGTCCCTCGGCTGAGCGGTCGATCCTCGATGGTGCCGCTATTCGCCGGGCTTTTCAAGGACTTCAGCGGTGGCCCGCCCCTGGCGCAACGCGTACCGCCGCCCCGCCGTCAGGTCCCGCCAGACCTCGCGCGTGCCGTCGGGCCAGCGGACCACCACGGAGTCGGCCGCGCTGGCGGTGCCCATTCCCACGTGGTGCACCAGCGGCGGGCTGGCGCCGCCGCTGCCGGAGCCGTCGTCCACGTGGCGCCAGTGGCGGGCGCCGTCGGACCAGACGGTGAGCTGGCCGCCGATGGCGTCGGTGTTGGGCGGGCGGCCCACCAGGCGGAGCTGGAGCCAGTCGCCGGCGGGGCTCGCGTTGCGATAGAGCAGGGGACGGCATTCCGCGAAGGGGACCACGTCGGGGAACGGCGAGTGCATGGCCACCAGCAGGTCGAGGCGTCCGTCGCGATCGCTGTCCAGCCAGGCGCCCCGCTTGCTGCTGGGCAGGGCCGGGCGCGATAGCGCTCGCGTGGCGTTGACCAGGGTGGTGTCGTCCCGGCTCCAGAAGAGCTGACCCGGCGACGGGCGGCCGCCGCCGCGCTCACGGTTCTGCCAGAGGTCCGGGCGGCCGTCGTTGTCCACGTCGCCCCAGGCGCCGCAGCGGGTGTAGTTGTAGCCGGCCCAGAGGCCGGCCTGGCGGCCGACGTCACGCCAGCCGCCGGTGCCGGTGGCCAGGAGCAGGCGGTTGCGGCCGCCCACGTAGTCGGTGACGCCCAGGAAGATGTCCACCTGGCCGTCGCCGCCGACGTCGGCGAGGGCGGCAGAGTCGGTGGCGCCGTCCAGGCGGATGGGGGAGCGCTCCCAGGCCCAGCCGTCGGCACCGGTGGCGGGGCCGCGCAGGGCGAGCGGCCAGGGCCAGGGGTCGATGACGGTCCGCTTCGCGAGGACCGGGGCGAGATGCTGCTGTGGGCCCACCGGCAGGAGCAGGAACATGGCGTGGCCCCAGTCCGGCTGCGGGGTGGGCCAGCGCCGGACGACGACCAGACCGTCGGGGCCGCCGCGCAGGAGCACCGACTCGCGGAAAACCGCCCCATGCGGCTCCGCACTGGCCACCAGCACGTCCAGCCAGCCGTCGCCATCGAGGTCGCGCACCAGCAGGTCGGTGGCGTTCAGCGCGTGGCGCTCGCGGACGGTGAAGCGGCGGTCGCCCTGGTTGATCAGGACGACCACGTCGCAGCGGGGAAACCGC
>CAZWYF010000078.1:0-8319 GCA_964637835.1 uncultured Fibrobacteraceae bacterium | reverse complement strand
GGTCGAGGTCGGCGCAGGCGAGGTCGGTGGCGTCGAGGAAGACGTCCACGTCGGGATCCGGCGCCACGCCCACCAGGCGCAGGTCCGGCTGCGGCGCGAAGTGATTGAAGAGGTTGGCGGTGACGGTGTCCGACCGCATGGACTCGAAGAGGTCGATGGGATGGCGGTACTGGTCGGGGGACTGGGCGGCGGCCGGGCCGGCGGCCAGGATCGTCAGGCAAGCCGGGATCGTCAGGCCAGCCAGGATCGCCAGGGAAGCCGGGACGACCCCGGCGGATGCGCGGCCCGCCGCCGAGGTCGTCCCCGGGGCCGCCGCCCCGCGCCTCACGACTCCTCCAGGCCCATCAACGACCGCAGCACCTTCAGGCAGTTGAACATGTGCACGCGCAGGGTGGAGGCGTTGCGGCCGGTGGCCGCGGCGATCTCCGGGTAGGTGCGGCGCTCGTGGAAGTGCTGGCGGATCAGGTCGCGGCAGAAGGGTTTGATGCCCTGCAGGGCGCGCTGGAGGCGATCGAGGAGCTGCTCCTGCTCGAGGCGGGCGGTGGGGTCGGGGAACTCGCGGAGCAGGTCCTCCTGGACCTCCACCTGCACGCGGCGGCGGCGCAGCCAGTCCACGCAGCGGGCCATGGCGATGCGGTGGACCAGGGCGCGGACGCTGTGGTCCACCTGGAAGTCCGGCGCGTTCATCTGCTGCCAGGCCTGGCGGAGGGTCTCCTGGACCAGGTCGGCGCGGTCGGCCGGGGCGATGCCGTACCGCGGGCTGCGCACCACCTCGCCGGCCCAGCGCTCGAGCTGACGGCAGGCGTCGGCCTCGCCGGTGCGGAAGCGGCGGATCAGGTCGTCGGGTTGACCGGCACGAGACGCCAAGGGGGGCCCTCCTCCCTCCAGGTTGGTCCGACAAGACTAGCCGGGCCCCCGGCGCCGGTCAACGCCGGGCGGAATTTTCCTAAACGCTGCGGCGGTCGCCGCGACGGAACGGGTGATTGGCAGGAGAAACCGACGACACGGGTTGGGGGAAGGCAGCGGGTCCGTCCAGAGGGACACTCATGAGGACCCATATCGCGAGCCGCTTCGATCGCCAGATGGCTGGGGGAATCGGGCGGATCCGCTGCCACTGATCAATCCGGTTGGCTTGCAGGACCCGGAGGTCTATGCTCCATGCGCCCCGAACGACGGAGAGCAGTCATGGAATCGCGGGACGCGGCCCCCCTGCTGACGGACTACATGCTCGGCCGCCTCGACGCGCACCAGCACGCCCAGGTCGAGGCCGCCGTGACCGCCGACCCCGAGCTGAAGAGCCTCGCCGGCTGGCTACAGCAGGTGCAGCGCCTGCTGCAGCTGGCCGGTGGCGCCATCTTCGGCCACCCCGCCGCGGACCACCTCGTGACCTTCGCCCTCGATCCCGACGCCGCCGACCCCGAGACCGCCGCCCATGCGGTCTCCTGCCCCACCTGCCGCGACACCGTCACCGCCACCCGCGGCATCCGGGACGACCTCGCCGACCTCGTCGGTGGCACGGGTCGCACCGGCCGCGCGGGCCACGCCGGCCGCGCCTCTGCCGTGGCCGCCGGGCCGCTCGAGGCGACGTGGCGCTGGCTGCGCGACCAGTTCCGCGGGGGCCGCGGCGGGGCCCCTTTCCTGGTGGGCGCCGCCCTGGCGGTGGCCCTCATGTTGCTGCTGTCACCCGTGTGGCAGGCTCCGACCCCGGCGCCCGAGGCCGGTGCCACGCGCACCCTGTGGGTGGCGTCCGCCGTGCGCGGCGCCGCCGCGGACGCTCCGGTGGTGTCGCTCGCCGGCGCCTCCGCCGTGACGGTGGTGGTGGCAGCCGAGCCCCTGGCCGCGCCGGCCCAGCTGACGGCCGCACTCCAGCTGCGCCGCGACGGCGCGGTGGCCCATGCCTGGACCGGCCCGGCCAGCGAGGCCTGGAACGCCGACCTCGGCGTCTTCAGCTTCCTGATCCCCACCGCCGATCTCGCCGCCGGCGAGTACGAGCTGACCCTCGCCCTCGACGGCGCCCCGGCCGTGCAGCGGACGGTCCGCGTGCGGGACTGAGGCGGATTCATCGATTGGTCGGGGAGTCGGGGCCCCCGGGGGGCCCCCGGGGGGCGGCCGGGGGGGGGGCCGCGCTGAGCCTCGCTGTCCCGCGGCGGTCCCGCGCCGGGCCTCGCTGCCTCGCTGCCCTCCCTAGGCCGCGCTGGGCCGCGCCGCCTGCGCCGCCCCGCCCCCCGCTGCCTCGCTCCTTCGCGCTGCCCGCTGCCCCGCGCTCCTGAGCGATGTTCCGGCAGCCGCCCCTCCCCCCCCACGGATTTGATCCGAAGACTGCTGGAGGTACACCGCGGTGTACCTGAGCGGCATGTGGGGTCAAGAGTGGTCACGGTTTCGGGATTTCCGGGTGCTCATGCGCGTCTCCGACCCTCTGGTTGATCGCACGGGATGATGCCATGGCGTCCGGGCCCGAGGCGGCTCTGGGCCGGATTCGTGAAATGTCTGTGAAGTGGAGACAAATAGCCTCGACCGAGGCAAGACCGCGACGGCAAGAACGCCACGGCAAGACCGCGACGGCAAGACCGCGACGGCAAGGTCGCCACGGCAACGGCACCGCGGCAAGACCGCCACGGCGGGTCCGCGACAGCAGGACCGCGACGGCCACTTCGCTACCGTCCTGGTTGCGGGTCACGTTCCTCGCGGTCGGGCCATCGTCGTCCTGACGGTCGGCAAGAAAACACGTTCCTGCGAACAGTTCTCTTTTCGAACCGGCGGGTTCGTTCGTTCCTCCCTCGGTGGCGAGATGGCGAGATGGCGAGATGGCGAGATGGCGAGGTGGCGAGATGGCGAGGTGGCGAGATGGCGCGATGGCGCGCGATGACTCGCGCCTGCGCTGATCGCTCGGGGGAGGAGGGAGGGCCCGGCTGCCCGTCTTCGGAGGGTGGCCGGGTTGATTCTCTTCGGGGGCCGGTGGTCGAATGGGATGGGCCGGGGAACTGCTGCCAGCGGACGCCAGGTCCGGTGCGCGGCCGGGAGCCACCGGCCTGGCCGTGAGCCCTTTGCCTGGCTGGAGGGTTTGATGGATCATTTCGCCCAGGCCCACCAGTGATGGATGTGAGCGATATGATCAAGAAACACTGGCCACGAAAACGGTAGATTCGAGGGTCTGGGGGGCAGAGGCGCCCCCCCCCGGGTTCGGCGTCGGAGCCGTCGGCGCCAGGGCGCCTGCCGGGGGCGTGCGCCGGGGGGCGCGCCGGGGGGCGCCTGCCGGGACGCACCCGCATACCGGTCAAGCGGGCGACCCGGCAGGTGGCCCGGCGGCCGGGAGGACCAGCTCGAAGGTGGTGCCGTGGCCGGCGCGGCTCTCCAGGACGCGGAGGCTGCCGCCGTAGAGGTGCAGGTCGCGGCGGGAGCGGGCCAGGCCGTAGCCGCCGCCAGGGCGGTCGCTCCAGCCGTCCTCGAAGATCATCTCGTGATCCTCCGGGGCGATGCCCAGGCCGGTGTCGGTGACGGTGCAGAGGACCTGGTGGCCGACCTGATCCCAGTCCACGGTCAGGCGGCGCTCGGCGGAGTCCTCCATGGCCCGGGCGGCGTTGCCCACCAGGTTGTCGAGGACGAACTCCAGGTCCTGGGGATCGATGGCCACCCAGGGGCCGGCCTCCGGCGGCCCGCCGCGCGCTGGCCCGCCGCGCGGCGACGCGGGCAAGATCACCGTGATGCCCACCGCCTCGAGGGTCTCCTGCTGGGCGGCGAGGACGCGGGCGAAGCAGGTGGCCAGGTCGCTGCGGAAGTTGCCCTCCACGGCGCGGCGCAGGCGCTGGAGATTGGCCTCGGCCTCGCGGGCGAGGGTGGTGGCGCGCTCGTGGAGGTGGGGCAGGCCGCGGTGGGCGTCGGCGGGGAGGGTGGCGAGGTCGTCCAGGATGTCGGCGCCGGTGTTGAGCAGGTGGGTGGGCGCGCCGGTGCGGCGGCCGAGGACCAGGATCTCGCGGAGGCGGGGGATGGTGTCGTCGGCGAGGGTGGCGAGGGCGGCGGCGAGACGGTCGGTGGAGCGGGGTAGCGTGGCGGCGTGGCCGGGACCGCGTGAGCTGCCGGCCGCCATGGCCTGGCCGGGACCGCGGGTGCCGGTGGTCGCCACGGCTCGTCCGGGGGCGCGCGAGGAGCCGGCGGCCGCGGCCTGGGCCACCTCCGCGTCCAGGCGCCAGACCAGGCGACGCAGGGCCTGCAGGGCGCCAATCTTCTCGTGGCCGCCCTTGGCGAGGCGCGCGAGGAGCTGCAGGCGGAGTTCGCGGAGGACCACCGGGTCGGTCTCCACGCCGGCGGCGTCGGGGCGTGGACGGCGGCGCCGCCAGAGGACGACCGTGCCGAGGGCCAGCGCACCGCCGCCGGCGAACCAGGCGGGGTGCAGGCGCTCGGGGGCGGGGGCGAACGCCACGGGGCGGCCGTCGGGCTCGTGGGGGAAGAGGATGACGTGGTCGGGGGCCACGCGCCAGGCCAGCGCGGAGGGGTGGGCGGCCTTCGCGGCGCCACGCAGGCCGGCGAGGGTCTCGAGTTTCCGGTCGCAGACCAGGATCTCGCCATCGCCGACGATCACCAGCTCCTGGCCGGGCTCGTCGGGCAGCACGTCCAGGGCGACGAGGCCGTTCTGGCTCCGGCGGACGGTCCGGTGGGCCTCCGGGCGAAGCGACCCGTCCTTCCAGGCCAGGAGCTCGAGGTACTGCTCGGAGTAGCGGACCGCCAGCAGCGCGGGCTGGCCGTCCGCCGTGAGCACCGCCGGCTTCGTGGCCTTGCGACGCCGATGACCGTGAGAGGCGAGCACCCGTCCCTGCGCATCGAGCACCACCACCGTGGGGAGGGCGGGATCGAGGTTGCCGCTGGCGACGATCGCCTCGAGGCCGGGTCGGCCATCGAGGTCGGCGGCCATGGCGACGGCTGCCGAGCCAGGGCCGCCGAAGGCGCGCTGCCAGCGGAGGCGCCCGTCGGCCTCGAGGACGAAGACGCGGCTGCTGTCGTCACTGGCGCCATAGAGGCGCCGGCCCTCGAGGTTGTTCACCGCCGAGGTCCCCACCAGGATCTCCGCCCGGCCGTCGCCGTCGAGATCGGCGATGGCCGAGGCGTAGCCATGCGGCCGGCCATCGAGATCCAGCTGCCAGACCACCTCGCCGGCGATGGGGTCGACCCCGAGGAGGCCGCGGCCATGGAGGTCGTGCGCCACGTCGCGCAGGAGGACCAGCAGGGGACGGGGAGCGCCCGGCGGCGTGACGCTGCCCAGGGCGACGTACGCCCCGTCCCAGACGCCGTCTCGCCGCCGGCCCGGCAGCGTGGGCAGGATCATGGTGCCGAGGGGGCGCTGGGCCTCGAGGTCCAGGATCCACAGGCGCCAGTGGCTGCCGTCGATGTGCGGGGCGAGCACGGCCACCTCGTCGCGGCCGTCGGCCTGGGCGTCGTGGGCGATGAGGTCGGCATTGGACAGGTCGGTGACGTAGCCGGGGGGCAGGTTGTACTGATCGACCAGGACCGTGCCCACGCCGTCGTGGCGGCGGAGCAGGATCGCCTCGCGGAGCTGGGTCACCAGTTCCTGGCGGCCGTCGCCATCGGTGTCGGCCAGGGTGAAGGGCACGCCGCGGTGTCCACCCTCCCGCCAGGGCAGCTCCGGCGCTTGCTGATCGTGGGCCTGATACCGCAGTCCCGGCAGGGAGCGGTCGGAGATGGGGACGGTGGTCTGCGCGGAGCCGGGAACAGGGCCGGGGGCGGGGGCGGGCTCCTGACCGGCCGCCGGGCCGGCCGCCGGGTAGGCGAACAGGCCGGCGGCCAGACTGCCGGCAACCAGCACGACGGCGCAAAGGCGCCTGGTGACGACCCCTCGGGCCATGGACGCTCCCCCCGGCAGATCTCCCTCCGGCGCCTCGCGACGCGGGCGCGAGAGATCCCCTCTCTCGCGCCCGCGCATGGTCCCAGAAATCGGGTCGTCTGGCAAGGGTGGAGGCCGGCCTACGCTCGCCCCACCTCGTAGCCCGATAGCGCGCCCATGTTCACGATCTCCGACACCGACGAGCGCACCGACACGATGTTGATGGGCTGCTTCAGGCCGTAGAGCAACGGGCCGATGGTGACGCAGTCGGCGAGCTGGCCCACCAGCTTGAAGGCGATGTTGGCGCTCTGCAGGTCGGGGAAGATCAGCACGTTGGCATCGCCGTCCACCTGGCAATCGGGCACCGACTTGCCGCACATGTCGGCGGCCAGGGCCACGTCGGCGTGCATCTCGCCGTCGGCGCGCAGCTCGGGGTGCTCGGCATTGAGGATCTTCACCGCCTCGCGGACCTTCTGCGTGCCGGGATGGGGGTTGTCGCCGAAGTTGGAGAACGACAGCATGGCCACCACGGGATCCAGCCCGAAGTGCCGCGCGACGCGGGCGGCGATCACGGCGATGTCGGCCAGCTCGCGAGCGTCGGGGTCGATGTTCAGGGTGGTGTCGGCGAAGACGAACACCCGCTCGCCCACCAGCATCACGTGCACGCCCACCACGCGGCGGACGCCCGGCTCGCGCTCGGACAGCGGCATGATCACGCGGATGGTGTCGACGTAGCTGCGCACCGCGCCGCAGACCATGCCGTCGGCCTCGCCGGTGCGCAGCATCATCACGCCGTGGTGGATGGGACGCTCCACCATGCGCCGGGCCTTGGCGTAGTCGTAGCCCTTGCGCGCCCGGTCGAGGTGGAGCATGCGCGCCATGTCCTCGATGTTGGTGGCGCGGCGCGGGTTCTTCAGGATGACCCGGTCGAGATCCAGGCCCACCACCTCGGCGCCCTGGGCGATGCGCTCGGGATCGCCCAGCAGGATGGGGCGCGCCATGCCCTCCTCGCTGAGGATGCGGCAGGCCTCGAGCACGCGGTCGTCCTCGCCCTCGGCGAAGACGATGCGCCGCGGGCTGTGGCGGGCCTGGCTGCGGATGCGGGTCATCACCGTGATGCTGCGGTTGGCCATGCCCTCGAGGCGGGTGTGGTACTCGTCCCAGTCGGTGATGGGCTGCTGGGCCACGCCGCTCTCCACCGCGGCGCGGGCCACGGCCAGGGCCTCGGTGGCCAGGACACGGGAGTCGAAGGGCTTGGGGATGATGTACTCCGGCCCGAACTCGAAGTGCTCGCCGCCATAGGCCGACGCCACCTCCTCGGTGGCGGGCCGGCGGGCCAGCTCGGCCAGGGAGTGGGCCGCGGCCACCTTCATCTCCTCGTTGATGGTGGTGGCGCGCACGTCCAGGGCGCCGCGGAAGATGAAGGGGAAGCCCAGGACGTTGTTCACCTGGTTGGGGAAGTCGCTGCGGCCGGTGGCGATGATGGCGTCCGGCCGCGCGGTGCGCGCGTCGTCGTAGGTGATCTCCGGATCGGGGTTGGCCATGGCGAAGATGATGGGCTTGTCGGCCATCTTCTTGACCATGTCCTGGCTCACCAGGCCGGCCACCGAGACGCCCAGGAAGACGTCGGCGCCCTCGAGGGCCTCGGCCAGGGTGCGCCGGTCGGTGTCGCGGGCGAAGATCTCCTTGTAGGGGTTCATGCCCTCGGTGCGGCCCTCGTAGATCACGCCCTTGCTGTCGCACATCATGATGTTCTCGGTGGGGATGCCGAGGGAGACCACCAGCTTGGCGCAGGCGATGGCCGCGGCGCCGGCGCCGGAGATCACCACCTGGAGCGAGCCCAGCTCCTTCTCCTGCAGCATGGCGGCGTTGATCAGCCCGGCGGCGGCGATGATGGCGGTGCCGTGCTGGTCGTCATGGAACACCGGGATCTTCAGCTTCTGCTTGAGCTGCTCCTCGATGTAGAAGCACTCCGGCGCCTTGATGTCCTCGAGGTTGATGCCGCCGAAGGTGGGCTCCAGGAGCTCGCAGGTGCGGACGATCTCGTCGGGGTCGTGGGTGTCCAGCTCGATGTCGAAGACGTCGATGTAGCCGAAGCGCTTGAAGAGGACGCCCTTGCCCTCCATCACCGGCTTGCCGGCCAGCGGGCCGATGTCCCCGAGGCCGAGGACGGCGGTGCCGTTGCTCACCACGGCGACCAGGTTGCCGCGGTTGGTGTACTCGTAGCCGAGGGCGGCGTTCTGGGCGATGTGCTTGCAGGGGACGGCCACGCCGGGCGTGTAGGCCAGCGACAGCTGCCGCTGGGTCAGGCACGGCTTGGTGGGCACCACCTCGGTCTTGCCGGGGCGACCCTTGCGGTGATAATCGAGCGCGTCCTGATCCCGGATGGCCATGAGAGGGGTCCTTTCGCGGAGGGTGGTCGCGTGCCTGGATTTCGAGGCGGAGTGTCCGACAAAACGGGGGGGATGTCCAGAGGCTGCGCGGGG
>CAZWYF010000077.1:0-13572 GCA_964637835.1 uncultured Fibrobacteraceae bacterium | reverse complement strand
GCTCGTTGGGCTCATAACCCAAAGGTCGCAGGTTCAAATCCTGCCCCCGCTACCAAGGATGAGAGGCCCGGCCACAGCGCCGGGCCTCCGTCGTCTGCGGCCAGGTCGCCGCCAGGAGTGGCCGTGGATGCCAGCTCGCCCAGGACCGTGCGCGCGGACGACACCTCCCCCGACACCCCCCTCTTCGCCGCCATCGACGTGGGCAGCCACTCGGTGAAGTTGCGCGTGGCCGCGCGCGATCCCGTCCGTCGCTGGCGTACGGTGGCCGACGCCGTGCAGATCACCGGCCTCGGCCGCGGCGAACCCCGCCGTGACGGCCTCGACCCCACCGCCCAGGACGCCACGCTCGCGGCCCTCGCCCGGTTCGCCCGCCAGCTGCAGACCGTCCCGGTGGCCGGCGTGGCCGCCGTGGGCACCGCCGTCCTGCGCGAGGCCGCGGACGTGGACCGCTTCGTCGCCCGGGTCCGTCGCGAGACGGGTCTGCCGCTGGAGGTGATCGCCGGCGAGGAGGAGGCGCGCCTGACCTACCTGGGCGCCCACGACGCCATCATGGACCCGGCCGGCCGCGAGCCTCGCGAGCCTCGCCCGGCCCTGGTCGCCTGCGACATCGGCGGCCGCAGCACCGAGCTCGCCTGGGGTCGCGGTCCCCGGCCGCACGATCGCCGCAGCCTCGAGCTCGGGACCATCACCCTGACCACGCGGTTCGGCCTCGACGGCGCGGTGGGCCCGGCGGTGGTGGACGCGGCCACGGCCCATGCGGCGGCGGTGCTCCGTCAGCTGCCCGCGCTGCCGGCCGGGGCGGTGCTCGTGGGCATCGGCGCCACCCCGGCCAGCCTGGAGGCGCTGCGCCGGGGCGAGGCCGTGGCCGACGGCGAGCAGGTGCATGGCGCGCGCCTGACGCTGGACGACATCGCCGCCCAGGTCCGCCGCCTGCGGTCCCTCGCGGCCGCCGACCGCCGCACCCTGGCCGGTCTGCATCCCGGCCGCGCGGCGGTGATCCTGGCCGGCGCCGTGCTCTGCGCGGCGGTGGTGGCCCACGCGGGCGCCGATCCGCTGGTGGTCAGCGCGCACGGTCTGCGCCGCGGCCTGCTGGTCCATCGTTTCGGCGCCGCCTGAGATCCCAGGACCGCGGCTTGTCAGGCCCTGCGCGTTGGCCTAAGCTCCGCGGAATGTTCGGCGGGCCGCCCGCGCCCGGAGCCTCCCCCTTCTCGCCGGAAGGACCACCGATGCAGCAGCGTGGACAGTGGAGCGGTCGTCTCGGCTTCATCCTGGCCGCGGCCGGGAGCGCCATCGGCCTCGGCAACCTGTGGAAGTTCCCCTACGTGACCCACCAGAACGAGGGCGGGGCCTTCGTGCTGGTCTACCTGGCGGCCGTGGTCCTGGTGGGCTTCCCCATCATGGCGGCCGAGGTTCTCATGGGCCGGCGAGCGCAGCGCAGCCCCGTGGGCACGTTCGCGCGCCTGGCCGAGGGCCGGCCGGGCGGCAAGGCCTGGACCGCCGTGGGCTTCCTGGGCGTGAGCGCCGGCTTCATCATCCTCTCCTACTACAGCGTGGTGGCCGGCTGGACGCTCCACTACATCATCATGTCGCTGCAGGGCGAGCTGGGCGCCCTGGCCAGGGATGCGGCCGCACTGCAGGAACACTTCGTGGGCGGGTTCCTGGCCGACGGCAGCCAGCAGGTGACCTACCACCTGGTCTTCATGACGGCCACCGTCTCGGCGGTGTTCTTCGGGGTCAAGAGCGGCATCGAGCGGGTGGCCAGGGTGCTCATGCCGCTGCTGTTCGCCATCATCCTGTTCCTGGTGATCTACTCCACCACCACCAGCGGCTTCGGCGAGGCCATGGGCTTCCTCTTCCGGCCCAACTTCGGCGACCTCGAGCCCAGCGCCATCCTCGAGGCCGTGGGCCAGGCCTTCTTCTCGCTGAGCCTGGGCATGGGCGCCATGCTCACCTACGGCAGCTACATGCGGCGCGAGAGCAGCGTGCCGCGTTCGGTGCTCGAGATCAGCATCCTGGACTCCATGATGGGCATCCTGGCCTGCGTGATCATGTTCTCCATCATCTTCACCTTCGACCTGGAGATCACCCAGAGCGCCACCATCCTCTTCACCACCCTGCCCACGGTGCTCGTGCAGCTGCCGCTGGGCGAGTTCGTGCTGGGCACGTTCTTCGTGCTCGTGGGCTTCGCCGCGCTCACCTCCACGGTGAGCCTCATGGAGGTGGTCTCCAGCTACGCCATCGACGAGCTCGGCTGGCACCGCAGGCGCGCCACCCTGACCATGGGCGTGGCCATCGGCCTGTTCGGGATCCTCAGCGCCCTCAGCCTGGGCAGCAGCGAGACCCTGGCGGGCCTGAACCTCTTCGGCAAGGACAGCACCGCCGGCGTGTTCAGCTCCCTGGACTACCTGGCGGCCAACTGGCTGCTGCCGGTGGGCGGCCTGCTCATCGCGCTGTTCGTGGGCTGGGTGCTGAATCCGCGCGAGGTCCGCGAGGAGCTGGAGACCGGCCATGGCCCGCTGGGCCGCCGGTTCGGCTTCCTGCACTTCGCACTGCGGTTCGTGGCCCCGCTGGCCGTGGGCGCGATCATCTTCTCGATCATCTTCCTCGGCGCGGAGTACCAGTAGCCTTGACCGCCTCGTCCGGAACGACCGCTCCCCGGGCCCTGCAGCGCACGCTGCGGGGCTTCTTCCTCTCGGCCGCGGGCATGGACGGCGGGTTCTTCCTGATCATGGTGGCCATGCCCTTCAAGGTGCTGGACCTGGGCGGCGGCGCGGTGGCCCTGGGGCTGGTGCCGGCCATCGGCGCGGTGAGCTACATCCTCTGCGCCCCGCTGGCCGGCCATCTCAGCGACCGCACCAGCCGCAGCTGGCTCTGCTTCGGCGGCGCCGTGACGCTGGTGGTCTGCGCCGGGCTGGCCTGGCTGGTGCAGCGGCTGGACCTGCTGCTGGCCCTGCAGGCGCTCATGGGCGTGGGCAAGGCCTTCTACTGGCCCGCCGTCCAGGCCACCCTCGGCGACCTGAGTCCCGGCGCGCGGCGCGGGCCGGTGCTCGGCGGGTTCAACCTGAGCTGGTCCACGGGCAAGACCGCGGGGTTCGTGGCCGGCGGCGTCCTGGTGGGCTGCTGCGGCTACCTGGCGGCCTACGCCACCGGCGCGGCCTGCGTGGTCCTGGCGTTCCTGCTCCTGCCACGGGGCGCGCGGGTCCGGCGCGCGCGGGAACTGGTGGCCACCGGGGCCGCCGCGGAGGCCGCGGCCGGCGGTCCGCAGGCGGTCGCGCCGGACCCCGCCACCACGCCAGGCCGCCTGATCACCTTCCGGGCCATGGCCTGGCTGGCCAACACCGCCGCCTATGGCGCCTTCGGCATCCTCACCCACCACCTGCCCCAGTGGTTCACCAGCCAGGGCTGGGATCCCGACCGCTACGGCTGGTACCAGGGCGCCATCCTCGGCAGCCAGACGCTGGTGTTCCTGCTGCTGGCCGGGCCGCTGCGCGTCGCCTGGTCGGCCTGGCGGCTGTGGATCCCCCAGCTGCTGGCCGCCGTCGCGGTGCTGGCCGTGCCCTGGCTGCCGGGCTTCGGCGGGCTGCTGCTCACCGCGCCGCTCATCGGCCTCGGCTGCGGCGTGGCGTACCACGCGAGCATCTTCTACAGCCTGGCCGCGCCGGACGCCCGCGGCCGCAACGCCGGCATCCACGAGGGCCTGATCGGCGCCGGCGGCTTCCTGCCGCCCCTGCTGGCGGGCCTGCTGGTCAGCGCCGGCCTGGGCCTGGCCGCCCCCTACGCCCTGGCCGCCGCCCTGCTCGTCGGCGCGGTGCTGCTGCAGATGGTCCTGCTCGCCATGCACGTCCGGAGGACCCGTCCGTGACTTGGCGCCCCTAGCTGATTATTCTGGTCAGAGATCGAACCACACCCCAGCGAGGTGACGTCATGCCCCCCATCGATCCGAACGCTCCCTTCCTCGTGGCCCTGCGCGGCGAGCGCCCCGAGCGCCGGCCGCTGTGGATCATGCGCCAGGCCGGCCGCTACCTGCCCGAGTACCGGGCGGTGCGCGAGAAGGCCAGCTTCCACGAGCTGTGCACCACGCCCGCGCTGGCCTGCGAGGTCACCCTGCAGCCGCTGCGGCGCTTCGACCTCGACGCCATGATCATCTTCAGCGACATCCTGACGCCCCTGGGCCCCATGGGCGCGGAGTTCGACTTCAGCCAGGGCGCCCCGAAGCTGGCCGCCCCGCTGCGCGACGAGCGCGACTTCGCCCGGCTCGAGGTGGTCGACCCCACCGAGCAGCTCGGCTTCGTGGCCGACGCCATCCGCCTGGTGCGCAGCGAACGTCCGCAGACGCCGCTCATCGGCTTCGCCGGGGCGCCGCTCACCCTGGCCGCCTACCTGGTGGAGGGCGGCGGCAGCTCTGACTTCCGTCACTTCAAGACCCTGCTCTACTCCCGGCCCGAGCTGGCCGAGCAGCTGCTCGGCCGCCTGGCCGACCAGGTGGTGCGCCACCTGACCATGCAGGTCGAGGCCGGCTGCGCCGCCGTGCAGGTCTTCGACAGCTGGGCCTCCATCCTCCACCCGGACGACTACCGCCGCTTCGCCCTGCCCCCGCTGCGGACCATCATGCGCGGCCTGGCGGACCTGGGCGTCCCGCGCATCCTCTTCAGCAAGGGCGGCGCGGGCAACCTGCCGGTGCTGCGCGAGGTGGGCGCCGACGCCCTGTCCCTGGACTGGACCTGCGACCTGGCCCAGGTGGCCGCCGCGGCGCCGGAGCTGGTGCTGCAGGGGAACCTCGATCCGGTGGTGCTGTTCGGCACCGAGGAGGAGCTGGTCCGCCGCGCCCGCGCCGTCTGCCGCGCCGGCGACCACGCCCGCGGTCACGTCTTCAACCTGGGCCACGGCATCCTGCCGCCGACGCCGCCGGAGATGGTGGCGCGCCTGGTCGACACCGTTCACGATCACCAGCCGGAGGCCTAGATTGCGCGTCCACGTCCCCGCCGACCTGCTCACGCGTCTGGACCGGCCCGGACCGCGTTACACGAGCTATCCCACCGTGCCGGCCTGGAGCGACAGCTTCGGCGCCGCCGACTGGCAGGCCGCCCTGGCCGACCTCGCCGCCGAGCCCCATCGCGAGGTGAGCCTCTACGTCCACCTGCCCTACTGCGTCAAACGCTGCCACTACTGCGGCTGCAACGCCGCGGTCCCCGACAGCCGCGAGGACGTCGATCGCTACCTCGACCATCTCGAGCAGGAACTCGACCTCCTCGTCTCCCGGGTGGGGCGGCGCAAGGTGGTGCAGATGCACTGGGGCGGCGGCACCCCCAACTACCAGACCGAGGCGCAGATGCGCCGCACCTGGCAGCTCATGGCCGACCGCTTCGACCTCGACGGCGAGCTCTCCCTGGAGTGCGACCCGCGGGCGGCCCGATCGGACCAGCCGGCCCTGCTGCGCGAGCTGGGCTTCAACCGCATCAGCATGGGCGTGCAGGACTTCGACCCACAGGTCCAGGAGGCCATCGGCCGCAAGCAGCCCGAGAAGGTGACCCGTCGCTGGGTGGAAGCCTCGCGCGCCGCCGGCTTCGAGAGCCTCAACCTGGACCTGGTCTACGGCCTGCCCCACCAGACCCGCGCGGGCTTCGCCGACTCCCTGCGCCGCGTGCTCGAGCTCGAGCCCGACCGGCTCGCCGTGTTCGGCTACGCCCACGTGCCCTGGTCCAAGCCGCATCAGGAGGTCATCGACACCAGCGCACTGCCGCCAGGTCCCGAGCGCTTCGCCCTCTACCAGCTGGCCGTCGAGACGCTCACCGAGGCCGGCTACGTCTGGATCGGCCTGGACCACTTCGCGCGCCCGCAGGACGAGCTCGCCGTGGCCCTCGCCGAGCGGCGCCTGCATCGCAACTTCATGGGCTACACCACGCGCCCGGCCCTCGACATGCTCGCCGCGGGCAACAGCGCCATCGCCGACGTCCGCGATCGTTTCGGCCAGACCGCCCCGCTCGTGCAGGCGTACCAGGAGAAGGTGGCCGCCGGCGAGTTGCCCATCATCCGCGGCCACGCCCTGAGCGAGGACGACCGCCTGCGCCGGCGCGTGATCCTGCACCTGATGTGCAACCTGGAGCTGCCCTGGGACCTGACCGTGGCCGACTTCGGCGCCACCGTTCCCGAGCTGATCCCCGGGGCCATGCCCCAGCTGTCGCCCCTGGCCGACGAGGGGCTGATCACCGTGGACCAGGACGGCCTGCGCGCCACCGATCTCGGCCGGTTCTTCCTGCGCAACGTGGCCATGGTCTTCGACGCGTACCTGGAGACCGGCGGCGAACGGCCGCTCTACTCCCGCACCGTCTAGCCCGAGGAGACCGCGTGCGCTACGCCCCGCCCCCCTGCTCCGCTCGCCGCCTCGATCCCGCCCGCCGGACGGGCCTGCTCTACCTCGGCCTCGGCGGCCCCGACGGTCCCGACGCGG
Organism: uncultured Fibrobacteraceae bacterium; assembly: GCA_964637835.1. Lineage (GTDB taxonomy): Bacteria > Krumholzibacteriota > Krumholzibacteriia > LZORAL124-64-63 > LZORAL124-64-63 > Glo-17. Next base: position 7,124 of record CAZWYF010000077.1, on the reverse strand, counting down.
TGGCGCCGTTCCTGACCAACCTCTTCGCCGACCCCATGGTGCTGCCCCTGCCGGCCTGGCTGTCGCGGCCGCTGGGCCGGATCATCGTGGCGCGGCGGGTCGCGGCCGTGCGCCAGAAGTACCTCGACCTCGGCTTCGGCGGCGGTTCCCCGCAGCTGGACTGGTCCGAGCAGCAGGCCCGGGCCCTGGCCGACCGTCTGGGCGAGTATGGCCTGGACGTGCGCCCGGCGGTGGCCATGCGGTACTGGCACCCCTTCACCGCCGAGGCCCTGGCCGAACTGCGGCGGCAGGACGCCGAGCAGCTCCTGGTGGTCCCCACCTATCCGCAGTACAGCGTGGCCACCACCGGCTCCAGCCTCGTGGAGCTGGCGCGGGTCCTGGCGCGGATGGGCTGGCAGCCGGCGCAGCACGTGCTGCGCCAGTGGCCGTTGTTGCCGGGCTACGTGGACCTGCTGGCCCGTCAGGCCGCCGAGCAGCTGGCCACCTGGAGCCAGGCCGGGCTGGATCCGGCCCGGACGGCGCTGGTCTACACCGCCCACTCGCTGCCCGTGCGCTTCGACCGCGGCGGCGACGCGTACGCGCGCCAGACGCGGGCCACCGTGCGCGCGGTCCACGCCGGACTGGCGGCGCAGCTCGCCGGCCTGCTCCACGACCACCACCACCTGCCGCGCCTGCACACCGGCGGCCGCGAGCCGCGACTGGTCTACCAGAGCAAGGTCGGGCCGGTCACCTGGCTGGGACCGCCCACGGAGGAGACGTGCGTGGCGCTGGTCCAGCAGGGCGTCCGGCACCTGCTGGTGGTGCCGGTGAGCTTCAACTGCGAGCACATCGAGACCATCGACGAGCTGGACCGGGAGCTGGGCGAGGCCGTCCGCGCCGCCGGCGCGGAGACCTTCGCCCGCACGGCGGCCCTGAACCTCGATCCCGGCTGGCTCCGCTCGCTGGGCGATCACCTGGCCGCCCGCGCCTTCGGCGTGGGTGCGGCCACGACCACGGAGGGCGCCGATGCCTGATTCCACCAACCGCGCTGCAGCAGAGACCCCCCGCGTGGCCATCATCGGCGGCGGCATCACTGGCCTGGCCGTGGCCTGGCGGCTGGAGCATCCTCCGGCGGACGCCGGACCGGTGCCCGCGGTCACCGTCTTCGAGGCCGCCCCTCGCGTGGGCGGCAATCTGCGCACCGAGCAGGACGGGGAGTTCCGCGTGGAATGGGGTCCCAACGGGTTCCTCAGCAGCGAGCCCGCCACCCTGGACCTGGCCCGCGAGGCCGGTCTCGGGGATCAGCTCCTGCGCAGCAACGACGCCGCTCGACGTCGTTACCTCTACGTCCGTGGCAAGGTGCGGGAGATCCCCGGCAGCCCCGGCGCCTTCGCGACCAGCACCCTCTTCTCCCCCGCCGCCAAGCTGCGCATCGCCGGCGAGCTCCTGGTCCCTCGCCGGCCCCACCTGGGCGAGGAGGCGGCCCACCCCGAGGCCGACGAGACCGTCTGGCGCTTCGGCGCCCGCCGCCTGGGCCAGGAATTCGCCGACACCATGCTCGATCCCATGGTCCGCGGCATCACCGGCGGCGACTGTCGGCGCGTCTCCCTGGCGGCGGCGTTCCCGCGGATGGTGGAGCTGGAGAAGGATCATGGCGGCCTCTTCCGGGCCCTGTTCACCCTGGCCTGGCAGCGCAAGCGGGAGGGCCGGCAGCGCGAGGGCGGCACCGGCGGCCCCAGCGGCGTGCTCACCAGCTTCACCGGCGGCATCCAGATGCTGCCGGACGCCCTGGCCCGCGGCCTGCGCGGCGAGGTGCGCACCGACGCTCCCGTGACCGCCCTCGAGCCCACGGACCAGGGCTGGTTCGTGATCGCCGGCGGCGAGCGCCACGGTCCCTTCGCCGCGGTGGTGGACGCCGGCCCGGCCTACGCCGCGGCGGGCTACCACCCCGATGCGGAGGTGCGCCGTCTGCTCGGCGGCATCCGCTTCAACCCCATCACCGTGATCGCCGTGGCGCTGCGCCGCGAGGACGTGGTCCATCCCCTAGACGGCTTCGGCATGCTCACCCCGAGCACCGAGCAGCGCGATCTCATGGGCGTGCTGTGGACCAGCAGCATCTGGCGGCAGCGTGCCCCCGCGGGCACGGTGCTGCTGCGCTGCATGGCCGGCGATCCGCAGTGGCTCGACCTGTCCGAGGACGAGGTGGTGCGCCGGACCTGCGCGGAGCTCGACCATCTCTATGGCCTGCGCGGCCAGCCCCTGCGCCACTGGGTGGTCCGCTGGCCGCAGGCCATCGCCGAGTACGAGGTGGGCCACCTCGCCCGCCTCGCCGCGGTGGAGCGGGCCCTCGCCCGCACTCCCGGCCTGCTGATCACCGGCAGCAGCTACCATGGCATCGCCGTGAACGCCTGCATGAAGACCAGCGAGCCGGTCGCCGCCCGCGTCCGCGGGATCCTGCGAGGCGAGCGCGAGGCGGCGGCGTGACCGGCGGCGCGGCCGCGGCCGCGCGGCTCGCCGCGGCCCTCGACCGCTGGCAGGCCGCCCCCGACGCCGGCGCCGCCGCCGGGCTGCTCGACGCCGCGGCCGCGGCCCAGGCCGCCGGCGCCGGCGACCGCGACCTCTGGCGCCGCTGGCTCGAGCTCACCGGCGAGCAGCCCTACCTCGCCGCCCTGGACGACCACACCGCCCGCCACCGGTGGGCCGACGTCATGTTCGGCGCCCTGCGCGCGGCGGACTTCGGCCTCGCGGCGCTGCTGGAGTGGCGTGCCCGCACCCGCGCGCAGACCGTCTACCTGCACGACCTCGGGCGCGGTGACGAGCCCACGCTGACCTTCGCCCAGGCCCATCGGCGCACGCGCCGTCTCGCCGCCCACCTGCTCGGCCCGGAGGCCGGCCGCGCGCCGGCGCCGCGGGTGGCCATCCTGGCGGCCAACACCCTGGACGGCGCCCTCTGCGACCTGGCCTGCCTCGCCCACGACATCCCCGTCGCCCCGCTCAACGTCCAGGAGGACACCGCCACCCTGGCCTGGATCCTCGACCGCCTCGGCGCCACCGACGTGATCGTCGACGGTCCCGACCGGCTGCCGCGCGCCCTGGAGGTGCGCGAGCGGGCGCAGCGGTCGTTCACCATCCACCTGCTGCAGGCCGGCGGTGGCCGCCCCGAGGCCGGCGTGCGGCATCTGGACGCCGACATGGCGGGGCTGGACCCCGCGGAGGTGGACCGGCGTCTGGAGGCGCGGCCGCGCCTGGGCCTGGACGACCCCTGCACCGTGCTGTTCACCAGCGGCTCGACGGGCCGGCCCAAGGGCATCGTCTTTACGCCCATGAACCTGGTGAGCAAGCGCTTCGCCCGGGCCGCGGCGCTGCCGGCCGTGGGCACCGGCGAGGTGCTGCTCGCCTTCCTGCCGCTGTATCACACCTTCGGCCGCTTCCTCGAGCTGATGGGCATGCTCTTCTGGGGCGGCACCTACGTCTTCGCCGGCAACCCGTCGCTGGACAGCCTGCTGGCCGGCATGACCAAGGTCCGGCCCACCGGGTTGATCTCCGTGCCGCTGCGCTGGCAGCAGATCCGCGAGCGGAGCGAGGAGCGGGGCGGCGACCCGGCGGCCCTGGCCGCGGTCACCGGCGGCCGCCTGCGCTGGGGCCTGTCGGCGGCGGGCTGGCTGGCGCCGGAGACCTTCCGCTGGTTCCATGGCCGCGACGTGGAGCTGTGCAGCGGCTTCGGCATGACCGAGGGCACCGGCGGGTTGACCATGACCCCGCCCGGCGAGTACGTGGAGGAATCGGTGGGGCGTCCCCTGCCCGGCGTGCGCACGCGGCTCGGCGAGCACGACGAGCTCCTGGTCGCCGGCCCCTACGTGGCGCGCTACCTGCCCGAGGCGGGTCCGGCGGGCGACTGGTCGGTGGAGGATCCGGGCCGCGACGACTGGTGGCTGGGCACCGGCGACCTCTTCCAGGAGCTGCCGGGCGGCCACCTGCAGATCGTCGATCGCATCAAGGACATCTACAAGAACAACCGTGGCCAGACCGTGGCGCCGCGCAAGGTGGAATCGCGCTTCGGCGGCGTGCCCGGCATCGCGCGCACCTTCCTGGCGGGCGACGGCCGGCCCTACAACGTGCTGCTCATCGTGCCGGACCGCGACGACCCCGTGGTCCGCGAGCTGGGCGAGGCCGAGTTCCACGAGTACCTGCGGCGCGTCGTGCGCCAGGCCAACCTCGACCTGGCCCCCTACGAGCGCGTGGTGAACTTCACGGTGCTCGATCGCGACTTCTCCGCCGACCACGGGGAACTGACGCCCAAGGGGTCGTACCGCCGCAAGGCCATCGCGGCGAACTTCCAGCCCACCCTGGACGACCTCTACCGCCGCCGCACCCTGCGCGTCGGCGAGCGCCGCGTCGTGATCCCCGACTGGGTGCTGCGCGAGCTGGGCCTGCTGGAGGACGAGATCGCCCAGGAGGCGGGCGCCCTGCGCAACACGCGCACCGGCGCGCAGCTGCCCCTGGCGGCCGGCCGCCGCGAGGGCTGGCTGCGCATCGGCGACCTCGAGTACCGGCCCACCCATCCGGACCGCGACCTGGACCTGGGCGTGCTGGCGCGTCACCCGCTGCTGTGGGTGGGCAACCCGTCGCTCCAGGCGTTCCTGCCCTGCCGCGCCGGCTGGGACACGCGGCTGCGCGGCCTGGACGAGCAGGTGCTGCTGCCCCGGCGCGAGACCGAGGCCGCCGAGGCCCTCTGCCCGCCGCGCCGGGAGGACCGCCTCGGGCAGCTCGACGAGGTCTGCCGCGCCGCCCTGTTCGGCGACCGCCAGGTGGCCCTGGACGCCGTCGCCGCCCTCGAGGAACGCCTGCCCCACGCCACCGCCCGCGAGGCCGTGCTCATCCGCCGGCGCCTGGAGGCGCTGGCCTGCCACCCCCTGCTGGAGGTGCGCTGCGAGGCCTACCGGATCCTGGTCCTCGACCAGCCCGAGCCCGACTACGGCCGCTACCTGGCGGCGTTCGTGGCCTCGGAGCAGCCCTTCCTCTGCCCCGACAGCATCGCCGCCATCGCCCGCAGCGCCGGCGAGCCGCGCCGCCTGCTGAGCTTCCGCCGCCGGCTGCACGCCTACCGGCAGCAACTCGCCTGGCCGGCCAGCGCGGCCGGGCGCGCCATCTTCGGCGACCTGCTGCGGCTGCTGGTGGACTTCGCCCGCCACCAGCCCGACGCCGTGGCCACCGTCCGGCGCGAGCTGTTCTGCTGGGTGCTCTTCCGCAAGGACCCGGACCTGGCCGCCCAGGCCTGGGATCTGGTCCAGGAACTCACCGCCCACCACCACCAGGTGCTCGAGCCCCTGCGCGCCGAGCCCGCCGCCTGGCGCACCAAGCTGGCCTTCCAGGAGGGTCTGGCCGCCGAGGAGGTGGCCCGCATCCGGCGGGTGATCGAGGGCACCACCTTCCTGGCGGAGTCCTCCGCCCTGGCCTTCGGCATGCGCCTGGTGCCGGCCGACCTGCCCGCCGGCGGCGTCTGGATCAGCCGCACCATGTCCCACGCCTTCCCCGCCCGCTACCGCGTGAGCATCAACACCAGCGGCGGCCGCCACTTCGACCTGCTGATGGTCCTGCGGGACGACCTCGCCGAGCCCGCCGTGGCCGAGACCTTCATGCGTGTGGCCATGATCCGCGCCTGGCCCGACGGCAACCCCGTGCTGCCGCGGCTGGGCGCCATCCGTCCGGACCTGGGCGCCGCCTCCCTGGTCTTCAACAGCACGCTGACGGTCTGGGAACGGATCCGCCACGACGCCGCCACCGGCGCCGACGCCGAGGCCTACGGCGCGCCGGCCTGGCGCCGTCTGCTGGTGGCGGCCATGGCCACCGTCCTGGTGGCCTGGCGCAACTCCGGCCGCGAGGTGCTGCCCGGCATGGTGGCGCCGACCAACGTGGTGATCCCCGACCGCGACTGGCAGCGCGACCGGCAGGTGCTGAGCCTGGCCGCCATGGAGCCCTACCGCGATCCGTTGCAGCTGGTCCGCCCTTTGCTGCTGAACTTCCTGCGCCTGCCGGTGAGCCACTACCCCGCCCTGCGCGGCGTGGTGCAGGACGCGTGGCTGCCCGAGGCCTACGCCGAGGCCCTCGGCCCACGGGACGGCGGCCTCCTCCTCGAGGAGACCGCCGCCGCCCTGGACCGCGAGCCCATCGACGGCGTGGGCGCGGACCTCGCCGCGGGCCTGCGCCGCTTCGCCCGTCGCCTGGCCGAGAGCTACCGTCCCACCCTGGCCGTGGAGGGCGCCGCCGCGCGCTTCGCCCGGTGGCGGCGCCTGAATCCCGGGGCCTCGCCGCGGGCGCGGAGCGACCAGCTCGAGTCCCTCATCCGCCTCTACCACCTGGACGGCGAGGGCGAGATCGCCTGCTTCGCGCTCTTCCGCGAGACGTACCTCCGGGAGGCCCCCGACGCCGCCCGCGACGCCTGCGACGCCCTCATCGATCGCCTCTTCCGCCATCGAGGCCTGCGCGCGGCCCGGACCATCGAGCTGAGCGACCTGCAGGCCGCCCTGCCGGACGCCGAGGACCGCGCCGCCCTCGGCCGCCTCGCCTTCCCCCAGTCCGCCCACGGCCACCATCCCGCCGTCCAGGCGGTGGGCGACCGCGCCCGCGGCCACGTGGTCCTGCAGACCGAGATCACCGACGACCACGGCGCCCGCTACCTGGTGCGCGAGCCCCGCGACGCCAGCGAGATGGGCCGCCTGTACCGCCTGTTCCTGCAGTCGGGCTTCCCGCTGGCCATCAGCGAGGCCGACCGCCACCTGGTCACCGTGGACACCGACGGCCAGCTCGCCGGCGGCGTGGTCTGGCGCACCGACCTGGCCGGCGAGCCGCACCTCGATGGCGTGGTGGTCACCGATTCCCTGCGTGGCCGCGGCCTCGCCCGCGTCATCCTCGCCGACCTCGCCCGCCGGCTCACCGACGACGGCCACACGGTCCTGCGCACCCACTTCTCGCTGCAGGGGTTCTTCGCGCGGCTGGGGTTCGCCGTCGATCGGCAGCGCGGCGGACTGGTTCGCACGCTGGGGTGATCCTGGGCGGGGCGGGGGTCGCGGGGTGTGCGGGCTCTTGCGGCGCTGGGTCCTCGCCTGTGGGCCGCTGGACGCGGCCCACGGCTGCGGAGGCGCGCC
>CAZWYF010000076.1:0-13638 GCA_964637835.1 uncultured Fibrobacteraceae bacterium | reverse complement strand
TGTCTCGCCCAGGCCAACACCGAGATCAGCGCCCAGCTCGACGCCGGCCAGACCATCTACCTGGTGGTGGACGGCTACGAGGTGCTCGACGACGACGGCAACGTCATCGGCGGCGCCGCCGGCCCCTACGACCTGCAGATCCAGACCCGCGCCGTCGGCATCCCCGAGCAGGTCTGCGCCCCGGGTGGCGCCGAGGCCGTGGACGTGCCGGCCGCCCTCTCCGAGCCGCTGGCGGGCAACCTCTTCGAGGCCGCCAACCTGGTCTCCATCTATGACTGCAGCGAGCTGGCGGTGCAGGGTGGCGAGGCGTGGTTCGCCCTGACCGTCGCCCCCGCGGACACCGACACCGTGGGCGTCGGCTACCAGGAACACCTGGCCCTGACCCTCGCGGCCACCCCGGCGGCGACGAGCCTGGACCTGGCGCTGTGGCTCTTCGACGGCTGCGGGCCGGACGCCGTGTGCCTGGCCTTCGCCGACGCGGCCAACGCCGGCGGCGCCGAGACCCTCGAATGGGCGAACACGGAGGCCACGACGCAGACCGTCTACCTGGCCGTGGACTGCTTCGTGGCGCCGGAGCAGGAGCTGACCGGCGGGTTCGACCTGCTGGTGGATGCCGCCGTGCCGGTGCAGCGGATGTCGTTCGAGCAGCTACGCCGGTTCTTCCAGGGTCCGGACTCCCGCTGACGACCTCGCCGCGCGCCCGACCGCGCCCGGACGGCGGCCCCGGAAGCACCGGGTTTCCTGCCCGGCCATCCCGGCGCCCACCGGGCGCGCTGCACGCCGGACCGCGCGGAGTGCGGCCGGCGACGGACCGCCTCGAGGGGTCGTCCACCATCACGGGGCATCACGTGCGCTCCGACGCCACGCCACCACGACCCGGCCCGCAACCTGCAACCTGCGAAGTGCGACGCCTTCCCGGGTCTCCCGTTGCCCGCTGGAACCTGCCGAACCTGCGTTCCGGATCCGCCGACCCACCAGGAAGGCGTCGCTTTCTCCCTTTTTTCGCCATGATGCGTGCCGCCCCTTGATTCCGGCCGGCGCGCCCCTATAATCGTCGGGTCCCCCAGCATGGACGCATCTTCCCCCGGAAGGATCCCGGCATGGCTGCGCGTACCCGCACCCCAGGCACGGCCGAGTCGCTCGCCACCAAGCAGCGCGAGATCTCCATCAGCGAGTTCTTCACCAAGAACCGCCACCTGCTCGGCTTCGACTCGCCGGCCAAGGCCCTGCTGACGACCATCAAGGAAGCCGTGGACAACAGCCTGGACGCGTGCGAGGAGGCCGGCTTCACCCCCCGCCTGCTGGTGGAGATCCGTCCGGAGGAGGACCGGTTCAAGGGGCTGGACCTGCCCAGCCTCGAGAGCTCCGGCAAGAACGGGAAGAACGGCAAGGCCCGCGGGCCGGTGCAGCGCGAGGAGCCGTACCGGATCATCGTCGAGGACAACGGGCCGGGCATCGTGTCGGCCCAGGTGCCGCGGATCTTCGGCAAGCTCCTCTACGGTTCGAAGTTCCACTCCCTGAAGCAGAGCCGCGGCCAGCAGGGCATCGGCATCTCGGCGGCGGGCATGTACGGGCAGCTGACCACCGGCAAGCCGGTGACCATCTACACCCGCACCGGCGGCAACAAGCCGGCCCGCCGGGTGACCCTGCACCTGGACATGAAGAAGAACGAGCCGGTGGTCACCGCGGACGAGGAGACCATCTGGGAGAAGGACCACGGCACGCGGGTGGAGATCGTCCTGACCGGCAGCTACAAGCGCGGGCAGCACTCGGTGGACACCTACCTCGAGCAGACCGCCATCGCCAATCCCCACCTGCACCTGACCTACGTCAACCCCAGGGGCGAGAAGCGGGTCTACCCCAACGCCACCGAGGAGGTGCCGGAGGAGGCGCGGGAGATCAAGCCGCACCCGTACGGCGTGGAGCTGGGGCTGCTCGCCCGCATGGCCAAGGACACGGCCTGCCGCAACGTGAGCAGCTTCCTGAAGGAGGAATTCTGCCGGGTGGGGCCCAAGACCTGCGACCAGATCCTCGCAGCCGCCGGCCTGCCCCCGCGCAAGAACCCCAGGCGGATGGTGCAGGACGACATCCGCCACCTCCTGGACGCCATCAACGCCACGCGCATCCCCGCGCCGCCCACCGACTGCCTCTCGCCCATCGGCGAGGACCTGGTGATGGCCGGCCTGAAGAGCGGCGTGGCGGCGGACTTCTACACCTCGGTCACGCGGCCGGCCGCCGTCTACCGCGGCAACCCGTTCCAGGTGGAGGTGGGCCTGGCCTACGGCGGCGAGCTGCCCGGCGACGAGCTGGCGCGGGTGATGCGCTTCGCCAACCGCGTGCCGCTGCTCTACCAGAACTCCGCCTGCGCCGTCACCAAGTCGGTGCTCACCAGCAACTGGCGCAGCTACGGCCTGCAGCAGAGCCGGGGCGCGCTGCCCACCGGCCCGCTGGTGATCCTGGTGCACATCGCCTCGGTGTGGGTGCCGTTCACCAGCGAGAGCAAGGAGGCGGTCGCCCACTACCCGGAGATCATCAAGGAGATCAAGCTCGCCCTGCAGGAGGCCGGGCGGCAGCTGCACCGCTTCATCCGCCGCCGCCAGCGCGAGAAGGACGCCCACCAGAAGGCCAGCTACATCCAGAAGTACATCCCCCACATCGGGGACGCGCTGCAGGAGATCCTGGCCCTGGACGCCGACGCGCGCGAGGACGTGATCACCACCTTGACCGACACCCTCGAGCGCAGCCGCAAGGTCTGACCCGAGCCCCGGGAGACGCCATGTTCGATCGCCACGAGGAGCTTCGCGACCGCCTGCAGACCCTGCAGCGCCTGGATGGCGTCATGGGCGTGCTCGGCTGGGATCAGGAAGTGGTCATGCCGCCGGGCGGCGCCCGCACGCGGGGCAACCACCGCGCCGCCCTCGCGGGCGTGATCCACGAGAAGCTCACGGCCCCCGAGCTGGGCGAACTGCTGGACGCCGCGGCGGCCGATCCGGACGCCACGGCGGGACTCGAGGCCAACGTCCACGCCGCCCGTCGCCGCCGCGATCGCGCCCTGCGCCTGCCGGCGGCGCTGGTGAGCGAGCTGGCCGAGGCCACGGCCCTGGCCCATCCCGAATGGGTGCGCGGCCGGCAGGACGACGACTGGGATCGCTTCGCCCCCCACCTGGCGCGCCTGGTGGACCTCAAGCGACGCGAGGCCGCCGCCCTGGGGATCGGCGAGGAGCCCTACGACGCCCTGCTGGACGAGTACGAGCCCGACGCCCGGACCGCCGAGATCGTGCCCGTCTTCGACGCGCTGCGCGCGTCGCTCACCGACCTGCTCGGCCGCCTGGATCCGGCGGTGAGCACGGAGTTCACCCTGGGCGCGGGACCGTATGCCGAGGCCGCGCAGGCCGCGCTGAGCCACGAGGTCCTCGAGACCATCGGCTACGACTTCTCCTGCGGGCGGCTGGACGTCTCGGCGCACCCGTTCACCGAGTCGCCGGGCCGTGGCGACGTGCGCGTCACCTCCCGCTTCAGCAGCACCGACCCGCTCACGGGCTTGACCTCCACCCTGCACGAGGGCGGCCATGCCCTCTACGAGCAGGGCCTGCCCGCCGAACAGGCCGACCTGCCCGCCGGCCAGGCCCTGAGCCTGGGGATCCACGAGTCGCAGTCGCGCCTCTGGGAGAACCACGTGGGCCGGAGCCTCTCGTTCTGCCGCTGGCTGGCGCCGCGGCTGACGCGCGCGTTCCCCCAGCAGCTACCCGGCCTGGACGCCGCGACGCTCCAGCGCGCCCTGAGCGTGGTCCGCCCCTCGCCCATCCGCATCGAGGCCGACGAGGTCACCTACAACCTCCACATCATCCTGCGGCTGGAGATCGAGCGGGCCCTCATCGGCGGCGAGATCGAGACCGCCGACGTGCCGGCCGTCTGGCGCGAGAAGGCCCGCGAGCTGCTCGGCATCGAGGTGGCCGACCAGCGCACCGGCCCGCTCCAGGACATCCACTGGTGCATGGGCGCCTTCGGGTACTTCCCCACCTACACCCTGGGCAACCTCTACGCGGCCATGTTCTGGAACGCGGCGCGCGAGGCCCTGCCCGACCTGGACACGCAGCTGGCCGCCGGCGAGTGCGGCCCGCTGCTGCAGTGGCTGCGGAGCCGGATCCACGAGCGCGGCAACCTCGTCACCGCCGCCGCGCTCTGCCGCGAGGTGACCGGCCGGCCGCTGGGCGCCGAGGACTTCGTCGGCTACCTCCACCAGCGGTACGGAAACCGCGAGAACACCTGACCCGCGGCGGCCGCCCCGGCCGCTGCCCGAGGAACACGACGTGGCCAGACGCAAGCCCCCCGCCGGTGGCAAGAAGACCACCGGCCGCAAGTCGCCCGCCCGCAAGCCGGGCGCCGGCCCCGCGCGCGAGCACGAGCCCACCCAGGGCGAGCTCAGCTTCGGCGCCCCCCGCTCCGGCGATGAAGACGCCGGTTCGAGCAGCGAGCCGACCGCCGCGTCGCCAGCGAGCGCCCCACCTCCCACGCCGCCGCGCGAAGCCGCCGAGGCCGCCACCGGCGGCACGGCAGGCGGCCAGGACGATCCCGGGCGTCCCCCCTCCTTCCGCGCGGTGGCCCGCAAGATCCGCAGCGAGGCCGGCCTCATCCAGCAGAACATCCTGCTGGGCAAGAAGCCGTCCATGCGCTTCCCGCTGCGCTCGCTCAACAACGTGACCTACGACCCGCGCACCGGCTACTTCAAGCTCAAGGGCAAGCGCAAGGAACGCACGCTGACCGTGGCCACGGTCAAGACCTTCGCCCAGACGCTGAAGATGATGGCCCTGGCCAAGGAGCTGGTGGAGACCGACGACATCGCCACCAAGCGAGAGGCCTACTACGTCTCCAAGAACTGGTCGGACGCGCGCTTCAAGGAGCAGCCCGAGTCCGATGCCGTGATGGAGGACGTGGAGGCCTTCTTCGCCGTCAACCGCGAGCAGCTCGGCTTCGTGCCCGAGGAGAAGGGCGGCGACGTGGCGGGCCGCCTGGTGGTCATCGACAAGGACCAGGAGACCGGCGACCCGCTGCGCATCGACTGCACCAAGTTCGGCAGCGGCGCCTACTCGGTGCCCATCTCGGTGGAGGAGCTGCAGTTCGAGACCGACGCGCAGTTCATCCTCTGCATCGAGACCGCCGGCATGTTCCAGCGCCTGGTCAAGCACAAGTACTGGCAGACCGCCAACTGCATCCTGATCAGCATGGGCGGGGTGCCCACGCGGGCCTGCCGCCGCTTCGTGCGGCGCCTGGCCGACGCCAAGGGCCTGCCGGTCTACGTCTTCGTCGATGGCGACCCCTACGGCTACTCCAACATCTACCGCACCCTGAAGGTGGGCTCGGGCAACGCCGCCCACCTCAACGAGTTCTTCTGCGTGCCGCAGGCCCACCTGCTGGGCATCACGCCCCAGGACATCGTGGAGTACGAGCTGCCCACCCATCCGCTGAAGGAGGTGGACATCAAGCGCGCCCGGGACGCCCTGAAGAACGACCCCTTCATCCTGCACTACCGATCCTGGCAGAAGGCGCTCGAGCAGATGATCAAGATGGGGGTGCGCGCGGAGCAGCAGGCGCTGGCCAAGCACGGGCTGAACTACGTGATCGACGAGTACCTGCCGCGCAAGCTCGCGAACGTGGGCGCGTTCCTGCCGTAGTTCCTGCCGTGGTTCCTGCCGTGGATCCCGTGGCGGGCGGTGATCAGACGTTCTCGAGCTCGAGGATGCGGCCGAGGCTGTCGAGGTCGTCCGCCATCTGGATGCCCGAGGCGGCCAGCTCTTCCTGGCACGCGGACGCGGCACGGCCTCCCGCCACCAGGGTGAGGTCGGGCCCCACCAGGGTGCGCAGGCGCCGGATCTCCTCGTGCAGGCGCGGGTCGGACATGGGATAGACCAGGCTCATGAGCACCGCGCGCGCGCCGGAGGCCTGCACCGCGGCGGCGATCTCCTCCGCCGGCAGGTCCACGCCCAGGTAGACCACCCGCCAGCCCAGATCGGCGGCGATGCCGGCGGCCAGCAGGGCGCCCAGCTCGTGCCGCTGGCCCGAGGGCGTGGCCACCACCAGCGAGGGGGCGCCAGGTCCGGGCTCCGAACGCCGCCACAGGGACCACAGGAACGACCGCAGGACCGCCGAGGCGAGGTGCTCGTGCACCACCCGCCAGGTCCCGTCCTGCCACCGCTGGCCCAGGGTATGGATCAGCGGGATCAGGACCTCCGTGCGCAGTCGCGGTCGGCTCAGCGCCACCAGCGCCGTGTCCAGGGCCTGTTCGAGAGCGTGCCGATCGAGCCGATCGACCGCCTCCAGGCAGCTCGACAGGAAGCCGCCGGAGGCTCGCGGCGCGGCGGGCTGGGGCAGCCCCACCACGGACTCGCTGGCGTCCTGATCGGCCAGGGATCGCAGCGCGTCGAGGGAGAGGTCGGCCACGTCGCTGATCCGCCGCCCGCCGTCGACCAGCTGCTTGAGCAGACGCAGCTTGGCCACCTGCTCCTCGGTGTAGAGCCGGCGGCCGGTCGCCGTGCGTTGCGGCACCACGGCCTGGTAGCGTTTCTCCCAGGCCCGCAGGACGTCCTGGGTCAGCCCCGTGCGCCGCACGACCACGCTGATCGGATGCCCTTCCTGAGCTGTTCTGTCCATGTGATGTCCCATGCCTGGCATGATAGAATGTGTCCAGGATTTGTCAAGGTTTTTCCTCGGCGTCCAGGTCCAGACCGCCGATGGTGTCCGCGAGAGGTCCAGGCGCCAACCGCGGCTGGGCGCGACGCCCGCCGCATGTTACCTTGCTGCGGCCCCGGCCGCCAGCCATCGCCCACCGTCTCGCGAGGAGATCGTCCATGCGCAGCATCCTGGTCGTCGACCGCCGCCACCTGTTCCCCGGCCTCAGTCCCCAGGGCTTCCTCGATGCCGGCGCCGTGGACCTCGCCAGCCTGTCGCCCCACCTCTTCTTCGCCGAGCGCGAGTACATGGAGCAGTGCTCCCATTTCAAGCAGATCATCCCCTACCTGATCCTCACCCGCGGGCAGCGCGACCAGCGGCGCGTCCTCGCCTACCAGCGCCGCAGCAAGCACACCGAGCAGCGACTGGGGGGGCTGTGGTCCCTGGGCTTCGGGGGGCACATCGAGCCCCTGGACCGCACGGACCGGAGCGTGGCGGTGCACGGGCTGGTGGAGGCGTCGGCGCGGCGGGAGCTGACCGAGGAGACCGGGCTGGACGCCGACCAGGCCCACCTGCTGCCACGCGGCTTCATCAACAGCGATCGCGAGGACGTCTCGAGCGTCCACCTCGGCGTGGTCTACGAGGTGGCCCTCGACGGGCTGGACGACCCCGACGAGGAGCTGCTGGCCCGGGTGTCGTCCCAGGCGGAACCGCACCAGGCGCGCTGGCTGCCGGCGAGCGCCCTGGGTGGGCTGCTCGGCGAGGGCAACGGCCCGCAGGGCGGCACCTTCGAGGACTGGTCGCGGATCGTGGTGGAGGGCGGCGCGCTGGGCGCCGGCACGGAAGCCTGACCGCTCTCGCCGCCCCGCTGTGGGACCGGCCGCCCGCGGTTGCTGGCGACGCAAACGACCTTAGATTGATCGGGATCGGACCGTTTCCGGCCCCGGAACGCGGATCGCCCCTTTCCGCGTCGTGACCCGAAGGAGTCTCCATGATCGAGAAGATCGCCATCATCGGTGGTGGCAACATCGGCGGCGTCTGCGTCTCCGAGATCGTCTCCCGTCGGCTGGCGCGCCAGGTGGCGCTGGTGGACGTCAAGCCGCCGGAGTTCGCCAAGGGCAAGTGCCTGGACATCGCCGAGGGCAGCCCCGTGATCGGCGCCGACGTCCACCTCGAGGGCAGCAAGGGCTACGAGGTGCTCGCAGACGCGGAGTTCGTGATCAACACCGCGGGCGTGCCGCGCACCATGCGCCCCGATGGCACCTTCCCCTCGCGCGAGGAGCTGCTGGCCACGAACCTGCGCATCACCGACGCGGTGGCCGGCGGCATCCGCGAGTACTGCCCCGACGCGTTCATCGTCTCGGTGGCCAACCCCCTGGACGCCATCGTCTACCGCCTGCACCTGCAGCTGAAGGAACAGGTGCCCGCCCGCAAGCTCATGGGCATGGCCGGCGTGCTGGACTCCGCGCGCTACAAGTACTTCGTGGCCGAGGCCGCGGGCGTGTCGGTGGAGAACGTCGAGGCGGTGGTGCTCGGCGGCCATGGCGACACCATGGTGCCCATCCGCAGCGCCTGCCGCATCTACGGCCTGCCGGTGACCGAGTTCATCGCCGAGGAGGAGCTCGAGGCCATCGAGACCCGCGTGCGCAAGGCCGGCGGCGAGGTGGTCAGCCTGCTGGGCAGCGGCTCGGCCTTCGTCTCGCCAGCCTGGTCGGCCCTGGAGATGATCACCAGCATCGCGTTCGACAAGAAGAAGATCACGCCGGTCTGCGCCCAGCTGTCGGGACAGTACGGCGTGGACGGCCTGTTCGTGGGCGTGCCCGTGGTCCTGGGCCGCGGCGGCATCGAGCGCATCATCGAGATCAAGCTCACCGATGCCGAGAAGGAGGCGCTGGCCGGTTCCGTGGAGGCGGTGCGCAGCACCTGCGCCGCCGTGGACGCGGCCGAGCTCTAGGACGCCCCCAACACCCGGCGCCTCTCGCCGCGGATCATCCGCGCGCCGCGGCCTCTGCGCAGGCCGCGGCGCGGGATGCAGTTGTCCCGATCCCGGGATTCTTGCGGATTTGAGTCATCAGCCCAGAACTGTTACAATCACGGGTGCTCATCGCTTCCGGTGGCGCGCCCGCGCCATCCCGCCGTCTCGATCCCTGGAGGGTCCCATGCGTCCGGTTTCCCGCCTCCTGATCGGCCTGCTGCTGGCCATCTGCCTCGCCGCCCCCGCCGCGGCCGGCGATTACTCCCTGGTCCGCCTGTGGTTCGACGGCGCCGACGGCGTCGCCTTCCTGAAGGCCCACCCCGAGCTGGACGTGGCCCACGTCAAGCCGGGCGTCGCGGAGATCGTGGCCACGCCGGCCACCATGCCGACCCTCGAGGCCAGCGGGATGCGCGTGGAGGTGGTCCACAAGGACCTGGAGGCCTTCTACTCCTCGCGCATCGAGCGCAAGGACACCAACTTCGGCGGCTGGCACACCTACTCCGAGAACATCGCCTACCTGGACAGCCTGCACGCCGAGTACCCGGACCTGATCAGCGAGAAGTGGTCCATCGGCTGGAGCCACGAGGGCCGCAACATCTGGGCCGTGCGCCTGTCCGACAACGCCGGCACCGACGAGCCCGACGAGCCGGAGATCCTCCTGGACACCATGCACCACGCGCGGGAGATCATGTCCAGCGAGTTCGGCATCCTCTTCGCCGACTACCTCTGCGCCAATTATGGCAGCGACCCGGTGGTCACCTGGCTCATGGACAACCGCGAGCTCTACCTCGTGTCCATCGTCAATCCCGACGGCATGGTCTACAACGAGACCATCGCGCCCCAGGGCGGCGGCATGTGGCGCAAGAATCGCCGCGACAACGGCGGCAGCTACGGCGTGGACCTCAACCGCAACTACCCCTTCGAGTGGCTCGGCGGCGGCAGCAGCCCCGACCCCAGCAGCGACACGTACCGCGGCCCCTCCCCCGGCAGCGAGCCGGAGACCCAGGCGCTGATGGACTTCGTCAACAGCCGCGAGTTCGTCACCCACCAGACGCTGCACACCTACAGCAACCTGACGCTGTATCCCTGGGGCTACACCATGCAGCCCAGCCCCGATGACGACCTCTTCGTGCACATGGCCACCATCATGGCCCAGTACAACGGCTACGAGATCGGCACCGCGCCGGACCTGCTCTACGCGGTCAACGGCGTGACCTCCGACTGGGCGTACGCCGCCGGCCAGGGCCACGACCCCATCCTCTCCTTCTCCAACGAGATCGGCACCACCGGCTTCTGGCCCGACTTCAGCGAGCGCGAGGCCCTCTTCCAGGACAACGTCTGGCCCATGCTCTACCTGATGATGGCCGCCGGCGCCTACCCCCACGTGCAGGACGCCGTGGCCACCGACGCCGAGGGCGGCCTGCTCGAGCCCGGCGACAGCGGCCTGCTGGCCTTCGACCTGGTCAACCACGGCGCCACCGAGAGCCTCGACGGCGCCGAGCTGACCGTCACCACGGACGACCCCTACGTCCAGCTCGACGAGGCCGTCCGCAGCCTCGGGACGGTGGCCCCCACCGCCACCGCGACCATCGACCCCGCCCTGCCGTTCAGCGTCAGCGCGGCCTGCCCCGACGGCCACCTGGTGGAGTTCACCGTGACGGTGACCTTCAACGGCGGCGAGATCAGCTACCCGCTGGGCTTCCTGGTGGGCGAACCCAACGCCCTCTTCTTCGACAGCTTCGCCGAGGGCACCGGCAGCTGGAGCTTCTCCGGAGGCGCCTGGGGCCTGACGTCCACGGCCTACTCCGCCCCGTCGGCACTCACCGACAGCCCGGGCGGCGAGTACGGCAACAACTGGGACGCCACCGCCACCATCAACGGCAGCTTCCCCGCCAGCCGCCTGGTGTTCTGGCACCGGTACGACATCGAGAGCGGCTGGGACTACGGCCGCGTCCAGGTCTCGGCCGACGGCGGCGCCTGGCAGACCCTCGAGAGCTACTCCGGCACCCAGAACGCCTGGCAGGAGGTGGACCTGGACCTGAGCGACTACGCCGGCCAGGACCTGCGCTTCCGCTTCCTGCTGGACACCGACTTCTCCGTCACCGAGGACGGCTGGATCATCGACGACGTCATGGTCCTCGGCGCCGGCAGCCCCAACCAGACGCCCCCGTCGCCGCCGCTGCTGGCCCCGGCCGACGGCGCGGTCCTCGACGGCGCCGCGCAGCTCACGGTGGGCAACGTGGCCGATCCCGAGGGCGAGGCGGTGACCTACGGCTTCCGCGTCTACGCCGACCCGCTGCTCACCGACCTGGCCGCCAGCGTCGACGGCGTGCCGGCAGGCGACGCCGAGCAGACCAGCTGGACAGCGCCGGCCCTGGACCAGGGCACCTACTACTGGCGGGCCTACGCGGCCGACGGCGAGGAGTGGGGCGCCCTCGGCGAGACCCGCAGCTTCACCGTCGGCTCCGCGACGCCGGTGGAGGGCGTGGTCCTCGGCGACCCGCGCCTGTCGGTCCTCGGCCAGGGCGGCGACCGTGCGGAGCTGCGCCTGTCCCTGCCCCAGGGCGCGGACGTGGCGGTGAAGATCTACAACGCTCGCGGCCAGCTGGTGCGCGACCTGTTCTCCGGCCGCGTGAGCGCCGGCGAGCGGGTCCTGGTCTGGGACGGCCGCGACACCGCCGGCCGTCAGGCGGCCTCGGGCGTGTACTTCGTGCGTGCGGAGACCGGCAGCGAGGCCCTCACCGGCCGGGTGGTGATGGTGCGGTAGCGCCGTCGCCGAGGTGACGGCCGCCGCCCGGAGCGGCGACGGAACGAGGCCCCGCCCGGACATTCCGGACGGGGCCTCTGCTCATGGTCCAGGCGGCGTGGCCGGCATCCCGCCGCGGCCGATCCGGGCCGGCGCTACATCGCCCGCCAGTCCGCCGGCGGCGCGGGCCGGTTGCCCGCCAGCGCGTCGATGCGGTCGAGCAGGGCCTGGTCCAGCTTCTCCGCCACCGGCAGCGCCTGCATGTTCTCGGTCACCTGCTCGGGCCGCGAGGCGCCGGTGATCACCGTGGAGACGTGCGGATTCTTCAGGCACCAGGCGATGGCCAGCTGCGCCGGCGTGCAACCGAGCTCGGCGGCGATCTCGCTCAATCCCCGCGCCACCTCCAGCTTCCGCTGGCCGGCCTCGCCCTCGAGGATCCGCTTGAGCCAGCCATACTTCTCGTGGCCCAGGCGGCTGTCGGCGGGAATGCCGTCGTTGTACTTGCCGGTGAGGATGCCGCTGCCCAGGGGCGACCAGATGGTGGTGCCCAGGCCCAGGTCGCGGTAGAGCGGCGCGTACTCCGCCTCCACGCGGTCGCGCGTCAGCAGGTTGTACTGCGGCTGCTCCATGGTGGGCGGCACCAGGCCGTTGGCGGTGGCGAACAGGTGCGCGTGCCGGATCTGCTCCGCGGACCACTCGCTGGTGCCCCAGTAGAAGGCCATGCCGCTGGAGACCACGTCGCTCATGGCGCGCACGGTCTCCTCGATGGGGGTGTGCAGGTCCGGCCGGTGGCAGAACACCAGGTCCACGTAGTCCAGCTGCAGGCGGTCCAGCGAGGCGTACACCGCCTCGAAGATGTGCTTGCGCGACAGGCCGCGATCGTTGGGTCCCTCGCCGCCCCAGAAGACCTTGGTGGCGATCACCAGGTCGCTGCGCTTCCACCCGGCGCGCTGGAGCACCTTGCCCATGATGGTCTCGGACTGGCCCATGCTGTAGGCCTCGGCGTTGTCGAAGAAGTTCACGCCCGCGTCGTATGCGGCCTGCATGCACTCGTACGCCGTGTCCTCGCCGTACTGATCGCCGAAGGTGACCCAGCTGCCGAAGCCGAGGGCCGACACGCGCAGGCCGCTGCGGCCGAGATGACGGTATTCCATGGACGCTCCTCTCGTGTGTTCGCGCGGCCAGGAACCATCCGGGCCGGCGCGGGGACGGCCCCGCGCAGGCCGCGGGGCCGTCCCGATGGGTCCGCTGGCGGGCAGGCTACTCCGCCACGCCCTGGATGGCCAGCTCGATGTCGACCTCGTCGCCCACCACCAGGCCGCCGCCGTCGAGGGCGCGGGACCAGGTCATGCCGAAGTCCTTGCGGTCGATGGTGCCGGTGGCCTCCCAGGCCATGCGCGTGCCGCCGGTGCGCGGGTCGGGCATCTCGCCCACCAGCTCGAGGTCCAGCACCACGGGCCGCGTGGTGCCCAGGATGGTCAGCTCACCGTGCAGTTCATGGTCGTCGCCCACCTTCTTCAGGCCCGTGGACCGGAAGCTCAGCGTGGGGTGCTGCTCGGCGTCGAAGAAGTCGGCGGATCGCAGGTGATCGTCCCGGTCGCCGTTGCCGGTGTTGATGGACGCGGCCTGGATCTCGGCGCTGGTCTGCCACTTGCCGGGATCCCCGGGATCGTAGTCGAAGGTCCCGCCGAAGTCGGTGAACGACCCGCTCACGTTGCTCAGCATCATGTACCGCACCTCGAAGTCGATGGCGCTGTGGGCGGGATCGATCTGGAACGTCTTCGCTCCGGCGCCCACCGCCAGGATCGCCAGCAGGCCGGCGGTCAGCAGGATCAGCTTGTGCATGGTCATCTCTTCCTCTCACTGGACCTGGCGTCCAGACTCGTTGTCCAGGGGGTGCAGGCCCCCTACAGATCGCGATGGCTTCCGTCGCACTGGTAGCCCTTGCCACTGCGCTTGCACTGGCAGAAGGCCACCTTCCCGTCATCCAGGTCCACCTTCAGGGGCCGGAACTCCGTCCCCTTGTGCGAGCCGTCGCAGAACGGCTGCTTCTGCGACTCCCCGCAGGTGCACCACCAGTAAGACCCCGCCGCCATCTCCAGGACGACCGGCTTGGTGTCGGCGATCTTCGGATCCGCCATGGTGTTCCCCTCTCGAAACCATCGGTGACACGAGGCGCCCCCCCCATGACGCCCCAATCTTGACGAACGAGCTCCAATATACCCAATCCCCCCCCACCCGCACCCCTCCC
>CAZWYF010000075.1:0-13866 GCA_964637835.1 uncultured Fibrobacteraceae bacterium | reverse complement strand
GTCTAGAACGTGTAACCCAGCCCCAGCGACATGGTCTGCTTGAACTGCCCCACCTTGCGCACCGCGGCCGCCACGGCGCCGGCGTTGGCGATGGCGCCCTCCTCGATCACCGGCAGGACCGAGTTGTCGTACTTGTCGTACACCCAGCGCAGGTGCAGCTGGACGTTGATCACCTCGGTGATGTTGGCCTTGAAGGTGTTGTTGAAGTCGATGTCGGTGGTCAGGAAGTAGTCCGCCAGGTCCGCGTCCAGACCGGCGTCGGCCAGGGCCTGGGCCGCCAGGTCATCCACGTCCGACTTGCCGGAGTAGAAGAACGGCTTGTAGACGCGGATCTCGCTCTCGTATTCCACCCGCCCGCCGAGCAGCAGCGCGTCGTAATCGAGCACCAGTTCGAGGCCGCCGTCGGTGCTGGATTCGCTGGTGGTCTCATCGTCCGGGGGCTGGTTCAGATACATCTCGCGGAAGCTCTCGTGCAGGGTGAAGCCCAGACGTGCGAGCAGGGTGCGCTCCTCGTTGTCCACGAGCATGCGACTGATGCCGAGGCTCTGCGAGAACGTCATGGGGTTGAGCGAGAGCTCGCGACCATGGGGGTCGGTCTGGTCGATGAACTGGCTCTCGAAGCCCACGGCGAAGTACGGGTCCAGGACACTGCGCGTGTATCGCAGGAGCGACTCCGCCTTGATCAGGTCCTCGGTCTTGTCGGGCCGGGGCCAGAAGAGCTCGCCATCGGCGCCGCGCTCCTGCTGGTGGGTCTGGCCGAAGGCCAGGTTCAGCGTGTTGTACCAGTGCCAGGTGTCGCTCAGCTGCTTCTTGGCCTCGGCGTCGAGGTTGGAGGTCCAGACCACCGATCCCTTGTCGCCACCGTTCCAGTTGTCGGTGTAATAGCTCTGCAGCAGGTTCAGGCCAACCGTCATCCTGGTGCCCCAGTTGCCGGCCTTGAACTCCTCGTCGGGGTTGGCCTCGGCCAGGGCGAGGGCCGGGATCAGCAGGGCGAACACGGCGAGCAGCGAGGCGGCCGAGAGGCCGGTGCGGGCGGGACGCCGGAAATCCATGAGATTCTCCTCCGGGGATCGGGCCGGCTCCCCGGATCCCGGGGAGCCGCCAGGTGAAACGCCGGACCACCGTCCGGCAGGTTGCAACGCGCCAGCGGCTAGGCCTTGTCGGCCGGGACCATGGTGACCACCCGCTGGGGGAACGGGATCTCGATGCCGTTGGCGTCCAGCGCGGCCTTGATGGCCTGGATCATGTCGAAGCGGCAGGCCCAGTAGTCCGACCCCTTCACCCAGGGTCGCACCACCAGGTTGACGCTGGAGTCGCCCAGCTCGGCCACCGCGACGGTGGGCACTGGATCCGGCAACACGCGGGGCTCGGCCGCGATCACGCCGTTGATCACCTCGATGGCCTTCGTCATGTCGTCGCCGTAGCCGATGCCGATCACCAGGTCCATGCGGCGAGTATCATAGCCGGCGTAGTTCTTGATGATGTCGCCATAGATCTTCCCGTTGGGCACCTCGATCCTCACGTTGTCCGGGGTGGCCATGATGGTGGAGAAGATGCCGATCTCCTTGACGGAGCCCGCAACCCCGGCCGCCTCCACGTAATCGCCCACCTTGAAGGGACGGAACATGAGGATCATCACGCCCGCGGCGAAGTTGGCCAGGCTGCCCTGCAACGCCAGGCCCACGGCGAACGCGGAAGCACCGAGGACGGCGACGATGGAGGCCGTCTGCACGCCGAAGCTGCCGAGGACCGCCACGATCACGAAGGTCATCGCGAAGAAGTAGACCAGGCTGGAGATGAAGCCGGTGAGGCTGGGATCCCACTTGCGCGCCTGGCCCAGCCGGACGAAGGCCTTGCGGATCTGCCCGGCGATGATGCGGCCGATGATCAGGATGAGGATGGCGCCGACGACCTTCAGGCCGTAGACGGATGCGAACTGGGCGAGCGAGACGAGCATGCGCTCGACGTACTCGGGCGCAGCGGCGGCCTTCTCGGCCGCGGCCTGGGCCGCGTTGGCAGTTGCGTTCATGAAACTGTCCTCGATGGTCGGGGGTGGATGATCTCACCCTGGCGGGGGCCGGGGCGACGCTCACAGGGCCGCAGACGGACCAGAGGATGCGAAAGCCGCCTGGCCGCGACCATTCTAGGCCGAAAACCGCGGTCCGCTACCGAAATCGGCCATCCCCCCCCCGGCGTGCCGGAGTCAGACCCCCGCCTGGTGGTCGAGGAAGAGCCGATCGTCATGATTCACCGCCATGAAGTGGCGGAAAACGCGAAACAGTGGTTACGATTTCATTATGAGCCAGAGACGGGACAATGGATGTGGACTCCGTGCCTCGCCCCGCTGTCTGGAGCACGACACGAATGCGGCCCCGGGTGGCCCGGCGCCGCCGAAACCCCGCAAGGAGATTCTCGCCATGAATCGATGGATCACGACCGTGACGATGATCGCCTTCGTCGCGCTGCTGGCCCTGCCGGCCGCATCCCAGGACCGCGACGGCCGCTGGGGTCTGAACCTCGAGGGCGGCGTCTGGAAGCAGATGGGCGGCGACCACGATTACAGCAACCTGGATCAGGTCACCGGCCTGAAGCTGCGCTACGGCCTGGACCCGCGCTGGAGCCTGGACCTGGGCATGACCTACGGCTGGACCCGTCCCGGCGTGGGCACTCCCGGCGAGGACGCAGGCTTCAGCTTCGACACCGGCGCCGGCCTCTACACGCGGATCTGGCAGCCGAGCCTGACGGGCACCTACCGCTTCATCGGCGAGGGTACCTGGCGCCCCTGGGTCTCCCTCGGCGCGGGCATGACCCGCTGGGACGTGCGCGACCTGCGCGGCGAGGACAGCGTGGGCCTGTGGCCCGATGGCGAGGCGGTGCGCGTGTATGACGAGGATGGCGAGCGCACCGACGGCCACGGTGTCAACGTCACCGGCATCCTCGGCCTGGGCACCGAGATCGTGGCCAGCGACAACTGGTCCTTCGACCTGGGCGTGAAATACCACCTGTTGCTGGGCCAGGACAAGGACTCCGTGGGCCTGAGCAGCTTCTGGGGCCCCGAGCAGGTGGACGCCAACAAGGGGATCCTGCAGGGGGTCGTGGGCGTGACCTTCTGGTTCGGCAGCGGCGACCGTGACGGTGACGGCATCCCCGACGATCAGGATCAGTGCCCGGACCAGCCCGAGGACTTCGACGGCTTCCAGGATGACGACGGCTGTCCCGATCCCGACAACGACGGCGACGGCATCCCCGACCACCTCGACGAGTGCCCGGACCAGCCCGAGGACTTCGACGGCTTCCAGGATGACGACGGCTGTCCCGATCCCGACAACGACGGCGACGGCATCCCCGACCACCTCGACGAGTGTCCGGACCAGCCCGAGGACTTCGATGGCTTCCAGGACCAGGACGGCTGTCCCGATCTGGACAACGACGGCGACGGTGTCCCCGACGAGGACGACCGCTGCCCGGGCACCCCGGCGGGTGTGGAGGTGGATGCCGACGGCTGCCCGGTGGCCGCGGAGATCCGCGAGGACCTGGTGCTCGAGGGCGTGAACTTCAAGCTGGGCAGCGCGGAGCTCACCCCCGAGTCCGCCGACCAGCTCGACGAGGTGGCCGAGAGCCTGCGCGCCTGGCCCGAGGTGCGGGTCGAGGTGGCCGGTTACACCGACAGCAGCGGCCCGGACGAGCTGAATCGTCGCCTGTCCCAGGAGCGCGCCGACTCGGTGCGCAACTACCTGGTGGCCCGGGGGATCGACCCCGATCGCGTCGTCGCCAATGGCTACGGCGAGCAGGACCCCGTGGCCAGCAACGAGACCAGCGAGGGCCGGGCCCAGAACCGCCGCGTGGAGTTGCGGCGGCTGAACTAGCCCGGAAGACGCCGGCCGCGAGACGGCCAGCCGGCCGCGGGTGGACAACCCGCGGCCGGCGCCTATCTTCCGGGGATGCCCACCACCGCCGCACTCCCCGTGACCTTGCCGCGCCTGACGCGCTTCTGGCTCCCGCTGCAGGCCACCTGGCTGATGATGGCCATCGAGGGGCCCTTCCTCGCGGCGATCATCGCCCGACTGCCCGACCCCAAGTTCAACCTGGCGGCCTACGGCGTGGCCTTCGCCTTCGCGATCATCGTGGAGGCGCCGGTGATCATGATGCTCTCGGCGGCCACCGCGCTGGTGGACGCCCGCCCCGGCTACCGGGCCCTGCGCCGCTACGCGCACGCCCTGAACGCGGCCATCACCCTGATCATGGTGGTCCTGCTCGCCACCGGGGCCATGGGCTGGATCCTGCGCGGCCCGCTGCACCTGGACCTCACCGTGGCCGACCTCACCGAGCGCGCCCTCTGGATCCTGCTGCCCTGGCCGGCCGCCATCGGTTACCGCCGCTTCTATCAGGGCATCCTCATCCGCGCCGGCCTGACCCAGCGGGTGGCCTGGGGCACGGTGCTGCGCCTGGCGACCATGGCTGCCGCCGCGCTCGTCGCCAGGGCCGCCGATCTGCCCGGCGCCCTGACCGGCGCGGTGGCCCTGAGCGCCGGCGTCTGCGCCGAGGCCGTGGCCAGCCGTCTGATGGCCTGGCGCACCGTGCGCGAGTTGCCCGCCCACGCGCCGCCCGCAGCCGGCGCCGAGCAGGCCGGCGCGTCCGACGCGTCAGGCGCCGCCGGGAATGCGTCTGCCGCGGCCGACCTCTCCTGGCGCGGTCTGACGACGTTCTACTGGCCGCTGGCGCTGACCAGCACCATCTCGCTGGCCGTCCACCCGCTGGTGACGTTCTTCATGGGCCGCGCGGCGGCGCCGCTGGAATCCCTGGCCGTGTTGCCGGTGATCAACGCCCTGGTCTTCCTCTTCCGGACGCCGGGCCTCAGCTACCAGGAGACGGCCATCGCCATGCTCGGCCACGGTCCGCAGAATCTGCGCCCGGTGCTGCGCTTCGCCGGGATCCTGGGGATCGCCGCCAGCGTCGGCCTGGCGCTGGTGGCCTGGACCCCGCTGGCGCGCTGGTGGTTCGAGGGCGTGTCGGGCCTGACTCCCGATCTGGCGGCCTTCGCGCGCGGCCCCGCCAGGATCCTGGCCCTCATGCCGCTCCTCTCGGTGGCGCTGAATCTCGAGCGGGCCCTGCTGGTGCACGGACGGCGGACGGCGCCGGTGACCACCGCCAGCGCGCTGGAGGTGGGCATGATCGCCGCCGTCCTCACCCTTTGCGTGGGGCCGCTGGGCATGGTGGGCGCCACGGCGGCGGCGCTCGCCTTCCTGGCCGGGCGGCTGGCCGCCAATGCCCACCTGCTGCGCTCCGCCCGCTCCGTGGTGGCGACGGTCGCCGCCGCTCGCCAGCGGAACGGCACGCGCGCGGCCGGAGCGGCCGACGCGGCGGATGACGGCCCACGGACGACGGCGCCGCGAGCCTGAGGCTCGCGGCGCCGCTCCGATCGGCCGGCCTGGGGAATCAGCCGATCTCGAGTTCCGCGCCGCCGGTGGCGAGGCGCGCGTGATGACGGTCCTGGATGTATCGCCGGACGGTGGCCAGCGCGTTGTCTTCCTCCGGTGCCGAGAACTCCAGCCCCAGGGTGGTTCCCCGGCTGCCGGGCTCCTCGGGATTGACGTGCACGCGGCGGACCACGGCCGGCAGCGTGACACGCTCGAAACCCGCCGGCAGTTCGATGGTCACGGCCACCGGCGAGCCGCCCTTGAAGCCGGAGATGATGGCGTTGTTGCCCAGCAACACCTTGATGCCGGTGTAGCTGAGATCCAGCACCCGCATGGCGATGGGACGCGCGACCAGGGAGGACCGGGTCTGGGCGTCCATGATCCGCTGGACCGTGCCCTGCACCCGCTCCGGGGGTTCGAGGCGGAAGGCGCCCCGGCGCTGCCCGTAGGTCACCGCGGCCGGGTAGGCCAGTTCGAGCGTGGGCAGGGCGATGTCGTCATCCAGCCAGACGTGGTCGTGGGCCACCACCGGGCAATGGCACTGCAGCAGCTTGTCCTGCAGGATGAACACCAGCTCCACCTTCTCCGGCACGTCGGCCACGTCCTCGAGGGACGTGCGTCGCGCGCAGGTCAGCGAGAGGCGCTCGCCATCGGGCTGGTAGTTGCGCGCCAGGAAGGTGGCCTGCAGCAGTTCGAGACGGTCTCCCTCGGTGGGGATCTTCACCTCCACGTCGGCGCCGCTCTCGGCCAGGTGCTGCATGATGCGCCGGACCACCTGATCCTCGGTGATGGATTCCTCGCCACGACCCACCTTGACGTGGCCGCCCTCGAGGGCCTGGGTCAGCCAGTCGCAACCCAGCAGCCGCGGCGCCAGGTCGATCACCAGATCGAGCCGGCCCTCCGCCACGGCCACCCGGAAGAGGAAATTGCGCGCCCCGTCGCAGACCACGCGGAACTGGTTGTTGTCGTGGACCAGGAAGTCCTGATCCCCCACCCAGGGCAGCCCGCTGTCGGCGAGGGCGAACTGCACGCGCCGGCAGAAGGCATCCAGGCCCTGGCCGACGGCATTCGCGGGATCCTGCGGATCGGTGAGCGCCGCGGCGAAGTGGCTGGCCAGGCGTTCCTCGCAGCCCAGCAGCAGACGGCGCACGGGGCCGCCGGGGAAGTGGGCCGCGGCCACCGACTGGAACCGGAACTCCCGGCGGTCCACCTGGACCAGGTCGCACGCCAGGATCTCGCCGGGGACCGCCTCGATGGCGGCCTCCAGGACGGAGCGACAGATGGCGTGCAGGTGATCGGTCAGGAGCTTGGCCATGCTCGCAGATCCCTCTTCGTCACGGGGTGACGGTGCAGCGCGACCCGCGGAGTGGGTCGGCGCGACCTTCACGTGGGGTATCGGCCGGGTCGCGGGGGGATTGAGCGCTAGATGACGGCCCGCCACGGTCGACGGGCGAGGGGGTGCGGCCGGGCTTCCGGCGACTGGCGGCGCGGATCGGAACGCGGGCCCTCAGGCGTCCAGGGCCGCCGCCACGGCGGCCGCCAGATCCTCCGGCGTGGCCTCGGCCGCGATGGTCACGTGGCGCCAGCCGGCGGTCGCGGCGGCGCGGGCGGTGACCGGGCCGATGCAGACCGCCGGGATCGCCCCGTGCAGGCCGTGGCCGGGCAGGCCGCCGTCGAGGCCGTGCACGGCGGAAGGCGAGGCGAAGGTGACCGCCGCGACCGCGCCCGAGCGGACGGCGTCCACGGCCGCCGCCGGCGGCGGGACCACCAGGGTCCGGTAGACCGTGAAGGCGTCCACCGCGGCGCCCAGTCCGGCGAGCGCCTCTTCCACCACGCCGGGCGCGCGGTCGCCGCGCAGGCGCAGGACGGCCTCGCCGCGGGGCAGATCCACGGTGGCGAAGGCTGCCGCGAGGGCCTCGCCGGTGCTGGCGGCAGGGATCAGGTCGGGCCCGCGGCCGAGTTCGGCGAGGGCGGCCGCGGTGCCTGGACCGACCGCGGCCAGGCGGCTCCCCGCCGGCAACGGATCCACGTCCCGGGCACCGGCCAGGGCGGCGAGGTGCGTGACGGCATTGGGGCTGGTGAAGACCAGCCAGCGGTAGCGGCCGAGATCCGGCAGGTCCGCGGGCGTGGCCGCGGCCTCGATGCGCAGCACCGGACAGGCCAGGCCGCGCAGGCCTCTGGCGGCCAGGGCGGCCGCCAGCGGCTCGGCCTGGGCGGCCGCCCGGGTGATCAGGACGGTGGGGCCGGCGCCGCCGCTCATCTCACCGCGACGCGGGCTCCACCGGCACCGGCGGCTCGGCGCCGCTGGCGTCGGGGTCGTCCAGCAGGTAATGGCGGAACCACTCCAGTTCGCGGCCCTGGTAGTCCAGCATGTGGCTGGGCCGGTTGATGCCGTGGCCCTCGTCGGGGTAGAGGACCAGGCGGCTGGGGACGCCGTTGAGCTGCAGGTAGCTGAACATCTCGATGGACTGGCGCGGGTCCACCGGCTCGTCCTCCAGGCCGTGCATGATGAGCGTGGGCGTGGTGATCTGCGCGGCACGGGAGGCGGGGCTGTGCTCCCACATGAGCTGCAGATCGCCGGCCCAGGGCTGATCGTAACTATCGATGAAGAGCTGCGGGTTGTTCTGGCCCATGGCCGAGGTGTAGTTCCAGATCCCGGCGATGGAGACCGCGCAGGCGAAACGGTCGGTGCGGCTGACCACCACGTTGGTCATCAGGCCGCCGTAGCTGTAGCCGGTGAAGCCGAGGCGGTCGGGGTCCATGGTGCCGCGCTCGATCAGGGCGTCGGTGGCGTGCATGAGGTCCTGGAAGTCGTCGGTACCGAAGTTGCGGTGGACGCCGCGCAGGAACTCCTCGCCGTAGGCCGTGCCGCCGCGGGGGTTGGCGATGAAGACCGCGAAACCCTGGTGGGCCAGCACCTGCCAGGGGTAACGCGTGGTCCAGGCGTTGCCGTACCGGTAGTAGGGGCCGCCGTGCATCTCGATGATGCCGGGCGACCGGTCGCGGTCGCCGGCGCCCGGCGGCAGGAAGAGGAAGCCCTCGACCACCACGCCCTCCTGGCCCGGGAGCTGGAGCTTGCGTGCCGGCTGCAGGCCGAAGGCCTCGACGGCGTCGTCGACCGTGTCCAGGGGACGCGGCCGATCCCGGGCGACGGGGCGGGTGAAGAGCGTGCCCGGCAGGTGCAGGGCCGACTCCACGTAGGCCAGGGTCCCGCCGCCGAGCGACCAGCTGCCGAGGTTTCCCTCCAGCTCCGTCACGGGCTCGAGGGTCCGCTCGTTGACGCCGACGCGGTAGAGATCATGGGTGGTGCCGCGGGAGGCGTCCAGGTACAGCGACTTGCCATCGGCGCTCCAGACCGGGGCGTGGGCGGGCGTGGAGCCGGTGCCGCCCAGCGTGTGCCGCGTGTCCGGCGTGAGGACCACGATCCGGCCGTCGCGCCGGTCGTGGACCACCAGGTCCTTGAGGTTCAGGTACGCGCGGTAGGCGTCCTCGCGGTCGGTGAAGAAGGCCACGTGGCGACCCGACGGCGAGAAGGCAGCCAGGGAAGCGTGGCGATCGGGATCGGAGATGTCCGTCCACTGGCCGCTGGCCACGTCCACCAGGGCGACCCGCTGCTCCTCGTCCACCAGGCTGGAGAAGCGCGGGTTGTAGGTCACCGCGAGCGTGGCGCCATCGGGAGACCAGGCCACGTGGTGCAGGTGGTAGGGCGGATCGCTGAGGCGACGAGCCTCGCGACCGTCGTCCGGGGTGGTCTGGCCGCCGGCGGGGACCAGCCAGAGCTGCGGATAGTCGGCGGGGTCCTCGAGGCGGTCACGGACGATCCAGTCGGCGCGGTCGTCCTGGTCCCCGGCGGCATCGACGGCGGGATCCTCGCCCACGGGGGCGAGCACGGCCAGCCAGGCGCCGTCGGGCGACCACCAGGAGGCCCCCACGCCCTCGGCGAAGTCCGTGACCGGTCGGGGCTCGCTGCCGTCCAGGGGATTGATCCAGACCTGCGCCTCGCCGTCGACGCTGCGGCGGAAGCTCAGGTCGCCGCCGGGCCGCCAGGCCAGGCCGGCGGTGCCCTCGTCCTGCCAGGTGAGCCGCCGGGCGGGCGCATCACCGGGGCCAGCGACCCAGAGCTCCGTCCGGCGGGTGTCCTCGGCGAGGTCGCGGTGGCTGCGGGTCCACGCCACCTGCTCGCCATCGGGCGAGACCACCACCGAGCCGATGGTGGGCACCTGGAGGAAGTCCTCCAGCGTGAAGGAGCCCGGGGCATGCTGGGCGGCCGCGGCCGCGGCCAGCGTCAGGACCAGGATCAGGGCAGGCAGACGACGGAGCATGACGGTCCTCCGGAAGGGGTCGGCGATCACGGCACCGCCCAATCAAAACCCATGGCGGGCCGCGGCACAACCCCGGCCGTGAGGGCGGCCTGGCGGCCGGGCGGCTTGTCAGCCGCCGGCCCGGGGCCTATCGTCGGTTGACGACCCCGTCGTCAGGAGATCCCATGCCCCGTCCCGCGCTCCGGTCCCTCGTGCTCGGTCTGCCGGCGGTCCTGCTGTTCACCGCGTTCCTGCCGCTGGCCGGCTGCGGCGAGGGGAACGACGCCGACGACGGTCCGGCGGCCGTCCCCGTGACCCGCGTGGTGTCGGTGACCCGTAGCGAGCCCATGTCCCTGCCCGGGCAGAGCCTGCCCGCCCGCACGGACACGGTGACGCTGTGGCTGGGGCCGGGCATCGCCCGCCGCGACAACGCCGAGGGCACCTTCCTGGTGGACGCCACCCGGGATCTCCTGGCCTTCGTCGATCATGACGACCGCACGTGGACGGTGCAGACCGCGGCGCAGGTGCAGCGCCAGCTCGCCGCCCTGGCCGCGGACACCCTCGGCGGTGAGCCCCACCCCGGCTCGCGCGACCAGCTCGAGCGACTGCGCAGCCTCCTGCGGGTGGCCGCGCGAGTGACCGACACCGGAGAGACGCAGACCATCGACGGCCATCGCTGCCGGCGATGGATCGTGGAACAGCGACTGGGCGCCCAGGAGATCACCACCGAGCTGTGGCTCACCGAGGAGCTGGGCGTGGACTACGCGCTGCTGCACCAGGTGACCCGGCCGGCCATGGCCGTCCTGCCCGGCGGCGCACAGGCCCTGGCGGAGCTGTCACGCCTGCGCGGGGTGCCGGTGCGCAGCACCAGCCTGATCCGCGCCCTCGGGCGTCGGGGACGGACGCAGACGGAGCTGCTGGCGGTGGACCGGCAGACCGTGACGCCCGCGCACTTCGCGCCGCCGCCGGGGTACACGCAGACCGGTCGGGCCCGCTCCGACACCTCCGCCGGCGACGCGCTGCCGGGACGGGCGGTGCCTCCCCCCGAGCCGGGCGACTTCCCGGCGCTCGAGCGACGGTGAAGGGCGCGGCCCGCTCCAGATCTCAGAACCGGAACCAGACCGACGTGGTGTATCGCTGACCGCTGAGGTCGTCCTCGGCCCCGACGTCGGTGGCGAGGTGGGCCACCTCGACGCCCCAGCCGAAGAACGCGTTGACGTGGTACTTGAGGTTGCCGAAGAGCACGGTGTTCTTCAGGTACGCCGGGAACGTCGCCGGCGCGGATGGCTCGCCCCGGCTGGCGGTGCGCAGGTCATCGTCATCGGGGTCGTCCATACCCAGGCCGGCATTCAGCTCCACCGGCGCGGAGACGCGGGCCCGGAGGCTGGCGAAGCCGCCCAGGCTGGCGATGGCCAGGGCCCCCTCGGGATGCTCCGGATTGTAGTCGAAACCATGGTGCACGAACTCGCGGCCCACGCCCTCGCCCAGGTACGCCTCGGCGGTGAGCGTGAAGACGGGGCCCAGCGGCAGGACCAGCTCGCCGGCCACGAGGTACGGCGAGTAGTCGCTGTCGTTGACGGTCACCGAGCGATAGCCGCCGCCCAGGGCGACCAGGCTGCCGGCGCCCAGGAGGTCGTGGCCGGCCACGCGCCCCATCACCCAGGGCATGATCTCCTGCTGCTCCTGCGCGCTGGAGATGCGGTGCTTCATCGCGCCCACCAGGGCCTCCCAGTCGCCGGTGCGCCGCCGCACGGTGAGCTGGGGCGTGCGGTGCCACAGGTTGCCGGCCCAGGAGAGGCAGCCGAAGTCCAGCGTGCCCGGATGCCGCTGGGCCACGGGCACCCAGTCCTGGCCGCCGCGGATGGTCCAGCCGTCGGCGCTCCGGGCCTCGGCGTAACCCAGCCGCAGCCGCGGCAGCAGGTTGTTGCTGGCGTTGGCGCCATAGAAGTCCAGCTCCACCACCGCGCGGTAGGTCCAGTCGCCATCGGCATGGCTGGCGGCGAGGCCGAGAAGGGCCTCGCGGGGATTGAAGTTCAGCTCCTCCTCGGTGTCGTCCACCAGGTAGGATATGAACTCCTGGGCCTGCAGGGCGGTGTCGTAGTGGGTGTTGAAGACGGTGCGGCCCCAGAGGGCCAGGTCGATTTCGCTGGAGACGGGCCCGGCGGCCGCCGGACCGACAAGGCCGGGGGTCGTCGCGGCGGCGGCGAGAAGGACCATCAGGGCGGGGATGCTGCGGCGAGGCATTGGCGACCTCCGGATCGGGATTCCATGACCTGAGACTACGGAACCCCTTATCGGGGATCGTGGCGGGCGGTTGAGCGCGGATCTCGAGCGAGGGGAGGACCCCGCGAGATTTCTCCCACCACGTCGGTCGCTTTTATCTCCTCGCGGTCCGTGCTATCATCATCCGTGATCGTCGATCCCATGGCGCCCGGCCCCCACCGGGCCTCCACGCACCACGTCCAATGGAGCCTGCATGCGACATCTGCGGCCCGCGCTCCTGGTCCTGGCGGCCCTCGCCCTGGCGGCGGCGGCCCCGGCCCAGGAACCCACCCTGGCCTGGTCCGAGCTGCACGACGGCGGCGCCGCCCTCGCCGACGACGGCTACTCGGTGGTCATCGACCCCGACGGCCACCCGGTGATCGGTGGCGTCCGCACCGCCAGCGAGTTCGGCGACCTCCTGATCCGCAAGCTGGACCGGGACACCGGCCAGCCGCTGTGGACCCACGTCTACACCGACCCCGACGGCAACGACATGGCGCTGGCCGAGATCTGCCTCGATCACCGGGGCGACGTCCTGGTGGCCGGCTACCTCAGCGCCTGCGACAGCTGAGGCACCGGCGGCGACGACATCATCGTCCTGCGAGTGGACGGTGAGACCGGGCAGTTGGTCTGGTCCGAAACCTACTCGACGCTGAACAACGAACGCCTGGTGGGCCTGGCCTGCGACTCGGTGGGCGACCTCTACGTGGTGGGCCGCGCCTTCGGCGAGGGCTTCTACGATCTGGTGGTCCAGAAGTACTACGGAGACAGCGGCCTCAACGCCTGGTCGCGGGAGATCGGCAGCGCCGCGATGCTGGACGACGTGGGCTGGGACGTGGCCGTCGACGGCCAGGATCGCGTGGTGGTGGCCGGCCTGCTGGGCGTTTCGCCCGGCGAGGGCGAGGCCGTGGTCGCGGTGCTCGACCCGGTGCTCGGGGAGGAGGTCTGGCGCCAGACCCTGCCCGGCGCGGTCTACAACATCGAGCAGCTGGGCGGCTGGCTGGCCATCGCCGAGGGCGACGACGTGATCCTCGGCACCCGCACCTGGGAGCCCGCCACGGGCTTCGACCTGGTCCTGCACCGCTTCGCCGCCGTCGACGGCAGCGAGGTCTGGCACCAGCGCTGGAACGGCGGCGGCACCTCTGCCGACGATCCCCGCGCCATGGCCATGGACCCGGCCACCGGCGACCTGATCATGGCCGGCGTCTCGGGCGGGGACTATCTCGTCGCCCGTTTCGCCGCCACGGACGGCGCGCCGCTCTGGCAGGCGGGCTACGCCGGCCCGCCCGACTGGTACGACGTGGCCACCTGCGTCGCCGTGGGCCTCGACGGAACCGTGGTGGCCAGCGGCTTCAGCGACGGCAACGGCACCGGCTGGGACGTGGCCACCGTGGCGCTGGACGGCGCCACCGGCGACCAGCAGTGGGCCCGGCGCTTCGACGGCCATGGCCAGAGCGACGAGGCCCGGGACGTGGCCGTGGGGCCGGACGGCACGGTGGTGGTGACCGGCTACGGCTTCAGCTACGACACCGGCAACGACCTGCTCTCGCTGTGCTACCACACCGGTGGCCCCACGGCGGTGCCGGGAGACGCGCCGGCCGACCTGCCGGCCATGGCCGCCGTCACCGGCGCCTGGCCCAACCCCTTCAACCCCAGCGTGACGGTGAGCTACGCGCTGCCCCAGGCCGGCCCCGCCCGGCTGACGGTGCACGATCCGCGGGGACGGCTGGTGGCCGAGCTGGCCGCCGGCGACCACGTCGCCGGGCGGCATCGCGTGCGCTGGCACGGCACCGACCGCACGGGTCGCGCAGCGCCCTCGGGCGTCTACCTGGCGGTGCTGCGCACCGCGCAGGGCCAGGCGAGCTGGAAGCTGGTGCTCGGGAAGT
>CAZWYF010000074.1:10084-13986 GCA_964637835.1 uncultured Fibrobacteraceae bacterium | reverse complement strand
TCCCGGGGCCGTGGAGCGGTCGAAGCTCCAGCGGCCGCGATAGCGGCGACCCACCAGGCCGGCCAGCCCGGCCAGCTCGGCCCGGCCGGCCTGGCCGGCGCGGTCGCGCTCCGGCTGCGCGGCGAGGTCGCGCCGCAGGTCCTCCGCCGCCACCAGCAGCGCGTTGCCCACCAGCGAGGAGCCGCGGCTCGAGGTGGTCATCCCCGCCTCGGCGCCGTCGGCGGTGCAGACGGTCACCTCCACCACCGCCGGGTCGATGCCCGCCGCCTCGGCCAGCACCTGCCGGGCCACCGTGTGCACGCCCTGGCCCATCTCGGTCCAGCCGTGGCGGACCACCACGCGGTCGGCCGCCTCCACGGCGATCTCCACGGCGCACCAGTCGGCCATCCCGTTGCCGATGCCGCAGTTCTTGATGCCGCAGGCCAGGCCGCAGGCCGTGCCCTCGCGAACCGCCTCCTCGTAACGGTCGCGGACCGCGCGCAGGGTCTCGCGCACGCCCACCCCCTGGCCCAGGACCTGGCCGGTGGCGGTCATGCGCCCCTCGGTCAGGGCGTTGTCCCAGCGCAGCTGCCAGCGGTCGAAGCCGCCCTGGTGGCAGAGGTCGTCCAGGCAGCTCTCCAGGGCGAAGGTCACCTGGTTGACCCCGAAGCCGCGCATGGCCCCGCAGGGCAGGTTGTTGGTGTAGACCGCGCGGGCCTCGACGTCCACCACCGGCACGTGGTAGGCGCCGGTGGCGTGGCCGGCGGCGCGCTCGAGCACCTTGCCGCCCACCGAGGCGTAGGCGCCGGTGTCGCCCAGCAGGCGCGCGCGCAGCGCGGTGAGCCGGCCGCGCGCGTCGCAGCCCACCCGCAGGTCCATGGTCAGCGGGTGCCGCTTGGGATGCATGCGGATGGACTCCGGCCGCGACAGCTTGACCTTCACGGGACGACCGATCCGGTAGGCCGCCAGCGCCGCGTGGCCCTGCACCGAGAGGTCCTCCTTGCCGCCGAACGCGCCGCCGCAGGCCACCTGGTGGACCACCACGCGCCCGGGCGGCAGGCCGAGCAGCCGGGCCACCTGCGCGCGGTCCACGTAGACACCCTGGCCGGGGGAGAAGAGCTCGATGCCGCCGGACGCCGCGCCGTCCCCGTCGCCAGACGCCAGCGGCCGCGCCACCGCCGCCTCCGGCTCGAGGAAGGCGTGCTCGATGCGCTGCGTGGTGAACGTCCCGCCCGCGGTGAACGCCGACGCGGCCAGCGCGGCCTCCACGTCGCCCCCGCGGCGCACCACGCTGGTCTCCAGGAGGTTGCCGCCGGGATGGATGGCCACGTCGCTGGCGAGGGCCGCCTCGGCCGAGGTGATGGGCTCGAGCACCTCCTGCTCCACGGTGATCGCCGCGGCCGCCGCCCGCGCCTGCGCCTCGGTCCCGGCCACCACCAGGGCCAGGGCGTCGCCCACGTAGCGGGTCACCTCGCCCACGGCCACGTACAGCGGCCAGTCCGCGACGATGAGGCCGGTGTGCCGCTCGCCCGGAACGTCGTCGGCGGTGAGGATGCGCACCACGCCGGGCATGGCGGCCGCCGCCGCGGTGTCGATGGCCAGGATGCGCGCCCGCGGGTGGTCGCTGAAGCGCAGCGCGCCGTGCAGGAGGCCGTCGAACCGGAGGTCGTCCACGAAGGGGTCCTCGCCCAGCGCGCGGGCGTGGGCGTGGTACTTGGGCTGGCTGCGGCCCACCCCGTGCCCCGGCGGTTCGCCCGGCCAGGGCGACCCCGCCGCCGGCGCCTCCCCGCGCAGCCTGGCCGCCGCGGTGAGCACCGCCTCGACCACCGCGTGGTACCCCGTGCACCGGCACACGTGCAGCCGCAGCGCCGCGACCACCTCCTCGCGCGTGGGCGCGGGGTTCTCGCGCAGCAGCACCCGGGTGCGCGCCAGGTAGCCCGGCGTGCAGAAGCCGCACTGCACCGCGCCGTGGCGGACGAACGCCTCGGCGAGCACCGCGCGCACGTCGTCCGGCAGGCCCGCCAGCGTGGTCACCGTCTTGCCCGCGAGGGTCTTCATGGCCGTCGAGCAGGCCAGCCGCGCGCGCCCGTCGATCTCCACGGTGCAGGCGCGGCAGAAGCCCTGGCCCGAGCAGCCATCCTTGGGCGTGGTGACGCCGCGCTCCTCGCGCAGCCACACCAGCAGGGTCTGCCGCGGGTCGCCGGTGTAGTGGACGACCTCGCCGTCCAGGGTGAACGCGATGCCCGTCACGGCGTGGCCTTTCCGGCGATGATGACGGCGCGAGCCATCACGTCGCCTCCTCGCCCGCGATGATCCGCTGGAAGTGCTCCGGATCGGTGGCGCCCTCGGTGTTGATGGCCAGGACGGTACTGCCGGCGTCCAGGCCCAGGTGGGCGCGGGCCGGCGCGAGGGCGGGGTCGTCCTGCAGGGCGAGCAGGCCGGCCAGCGCCGCGGCGCCCGACTCGCCGGCGGTCACGCCCTCGCGGTGGCAGGCGCGCATGGCCTGGCGGGCGGGGTGGTCGTCGATGGCGAGGAAGAGGTCGGCCGCGTCGCGGATCACCGGCCAGGCCAGCAGCGAGGGCAGGCCGCAGCACAGGCCCACCATGATGGAGCGCTGGTCGCCGGCGGCGGGGTGCGGCTCGCCGTCGCCATGGAGGATGGACTCCAGGAAGCACGCCGACGACTCCGGCTCCACGCACACGACCGCCGGCCGCCGGGCGCCGTCCTGGAGCACCAGGCTGGCGGTGCCGGCGGCGGCCAGGCCGCCCACGCCGGCGGGCAGGAAGACCGCGTCCGGCCGCGCGACCCCGAGCGCCGGGAGCTGCCCGGCCAGCTCGGCGAAGATGGTGCTGTAGCCGGTCATGATGTGGCCGGGGATCTCGAGGTAGCCGGGGTACGCGGTGTCGGCGATCACCTGCCACCCTTGCGCGGCGGCGGCCTCCGCGCAGTCGGTGACGCAGTGGTCGAAGGTGCCGCCGACCAGGCGCACCTCGGCGCCCTCGCCCTCGATGGCGGCGATGCGCGCGGCGGCGGTGTCGTCCGGCATGAAGATCACCGCGCGCTGGCCCAGGCGGCGGGCGGTCCAGGCCACGGCGCGGCCGTGGTTGCCGTCGGTGGCGGCGCAGAAGGTGACCGGGCCGAGGCGGGCCTGCACGCCGGGGTCGGCCGATGCGCCGGGCGGCAGGTCCTCGCCGGTCTGCACCCGCCACCGCCGACGCAGCACCGTGTCCATGGCGAAGCTCGCGCCCAGGCCCTTGAAGGCGCCCAGGCCGAAGCGGCCGGCCTCGTCCTTGAGCAGCAGGCGACCGATCCCCAGGCGACGCGCCAGCTCCGGCAGCTCCCGCACCGGCGTGGCGGCGTAGCCCGGTAGGCTGCGGTGCAGGGGGAGCTGGTCGCCGCGGGCGACGGCCTCGACCCAGGCCAGCTCCGGCGCGTCCCAGCGGGGCGCGTCCTGGCGGTGCGGATTGATGGCGTGGCGCCCCATGTCAGCGGTCCTCCTCGCCCACCAGCGGGTGGTCGGCCAGGCCATCCAGGAGCACGGCCAGCTCGGCGGCCGGCCGCAGGGACACCGGGTCGGCGGCGGACCGCGGCGAGGGGCCGCCGGGGGACCGCGGCGAGGGGCCGCCGGGGGACCGCGGCGCCGGGGCGCCGGGGGACCGCGACGCCGGGTCGCCGGGGGCCGCCGGCGTCGGGCCGCCAGGGGCCGCGCGGAACGCGGCGCCGGTGACGGTGAAGGTGGCCGCGTCCAGGGTCACCTCCGCGGTGGGCGTGCGGTAGGTGTAGGTGCCATTGGCGCGGGTGAGGACCACCTCCTCGCGGGCGGTGCGGCGCCGGATGGAGACGGCGCCGTCGTGGCGGACCAGCAGGTGGATGGCGGGCGCGCGGGGGGTGCCCCCCGGGGGGCCCCCGGCGGTGGGTCCGGC
>CAZWYF010000074.1:3989-9984 GCA_964637835.1 uncultured Fibrobacteraceae bacterium | reverse complement strand
GGGGGTGCCCCCCGGGGGGCCCCCGGCGGTGGGTCCGGCGGTGGGTCCGGCGGTGACCCCGGCCGCGGCCGCCGGGTCGCCCAGGTCCTCGCCCTCGTACGCCTCCCGGCTCAGCGCGATCCTCGGCTTATCCCGATAGGGCGCCCCTGCGGTGGGGCAGAAGGTGGCGCAGTTGCCGCAGTGGTTGCAGAGGTCGGTGAGGTGGGCGGTCTGGCGGTCCTGGGCGAGGACGAACTCGCCGTCGGCCTCCAGCGCGTATCCCGCGCCCTGGGGCCGCACGCGTACCAGGGGCCAGCGCCGCGGCACCGACGCGAAGGCCAGGTTGGCGCGGTCGGGGCACACGGCCACGCACACGTCGCAGCGCACGGAGCAGTCCAGGCAGCGGGCGGCCTCCTGCTGCGCCTGCGCGGCGGTGAGCTCGCCGATCACCAGGTCGAAGTCGCCCGGGCCGCGGGCGGCGCGGACCGGCGGCAGCACCGGGTCGGCCAGGCGGGCGGCGCGGTCCTGCCAGGCGGCGTCGTCGAGGTCGCGCCCGTCCCGCGCGGCGGCGGGCCGGTCGGGCAGGCCCAGCTTGCGCAGGATCCCCCGCGCCGCCTGCCGGCCGTCGCCCATGGCCTGGACCAGCGTGTCGGCGCCGCGCAGGGCGTCGCCGGCGAGGAAGACGTCCGGCCGGCCCGGCAGGGGAAGGGCCGCGTCGGGTCCGACGGCCCGCGACGCCGGAGCGGGGGCCCCCCGGGGGGCCCCGGCGGTGATCGGCGAGGTGCCCCCCGGGGGGCCATCCGCGGCGGCGCCCGGTACCCCAGGCTGGGCCGGGCCCGCCGTGGCCCGGCGGGTGCCCCCCGGGGGGCCCTCCGGCACCAGGTCCCCCGCCGCCATCTGGCCCACGGCGGTGATCACCGCGTCGCAGACCAGGGTCTCGGTGCGGTCGCCGTCGGGCTCGGGGCGGGGCCGGCCCGACGCATCGGGTGCGCCCAGCCGCATGACCTGGCAGCGGACGGCGAGGCGGCCGGCGGCGGCGTGGTCGTCCGGGTCGGCGCGGCCGATCTCCACCGGCGCGCGCAGCTCGTGGATCGCCACGCCCTCCTCGCCGATGGCCTGCAGCTCCTCGCGGGCGGCGGGCATCTGGGCCACGGTGCGGCGGTAGACCAGGTGGACCTGGCCGCCGGGCACGACCAGGCGGACGGCGGTGCGGGCGGCGTCCATGGCGGTGTTGCCGCCGCCGATCACCACCACGTCGCGGCCCAGGTCCGGCGCCTCGCCGCCGCGGGCGGCGGTCAGCAGGCGCAGCGCCGGCCAGACCCCCGGCCGGTCCTCGCCGGGCACGCGCAGCGGGCGGTCGGCGGGCTGGCCCACCGCGAGCAGGACGGCGTCGTAGCTGGCGCGCAGCGCGGCGAGCCGGGGGCGGTCCACGCGCTCGCCGTACCGCACGGTGACGCCCAGCGCCTCGAGGCGGCGCTGGTCGCGGGCGAGGTCCTCCTCGGCGAGGCGGAAGGCGGGGATGGCGCCGGTGGCCATGCCGCCCGCGCGGGGCCGGGCCTCGAAGACGGTGACCTTCACGCCCGCCAGCGCCAGGTGCCAGGCGCCGGCCAGGCCCGCGGGCCCGGCGCCGACGATCGCCACGCGCCGGCCGGTGTCCGCCCACGGCCGCACCGCCGGCGGCTCGGCCGCCTGGTGGGCGAGGGTGCGCTTGACGTCGCGGATGCGCAGCGGCTGGTCCAGGTTCACGCGGGTGCAGCGCGTCTGGCACGGGTGGTCGCAGACCATGCCCGTGACCGTGGGCAGCGGGTTGTCCCGCAGGACCACCGCCAGCGCGCCGTCCAGGTCGCCCCGCGCGGTGCGGTGCAGGTACCCGGGCACGTCCTGGCCGGTGGGGCAGGTGTGGGCGCAGGGCGCGGCGATGCAGTCGAACGCCGCGAGCGCGCGGTCGGTCTTGATGGTGCGATCGGGATAGGTGGCCTGCCGGTAGGCGGGATCCTCGAGCACGCGCGCGGCGTGGGCGCGGAGGTTGGCCAGGGCGGCGGCGCGGAGGGCGGCGCCGCGGAGGCCGGCGCCAGGGGCGGCGGCGTCAGGAGCGTCCGCGTCGGGGACGACCCCATCGGGAACGACCTCGCCACCGCGCGGCGCCATCGCCACCACGAACCCCTCGAGATCGCCGGCCCCCACCGCCGCCATCGCCCCCTCGAGGTTCTCCAGGTACTGGTGCAGTCGCTGGTACCCTCCGGGCCGCAGCAGGTCCGAGCACACGGTCACCGGCGCCAGGCCCGCGGCCACCAGGGGCGCGGTGTTGCGCGCGTCGGCGCCGCCGGCGAAGGAGATGTCCAGCGTGCCGCCGAACGCCTCCTGCAGGCGCGCCGCGGTGTGCACGGCCAGGGGATGCAGGGCGCGGCCGCTCAGGTAGTGCATGGGCGCGTCGGCGAGCGGCAGGACGCCCCGGCGGTTCCCGCAGGCCAGCGTGTTGGTGAGCTTCACCGCGAACGCGCGGCCGCAGGCCGCCGCCGCCGACTGCAGCGACCGCACCAGGTCCACCGCCGTGTCCCAGTCCGGGTCGCCGGCGAAGGCGTCGTCGGGCACGTCGACGTCGAAGCCGAGGGTCTGGTTCAGCAGGCCGCGCACCGCCTCGGGGCCCAGCAGCGTGGGGTTCAGCTTCACCGTGGTGTGCAGGCCGCGCTCGGCGAGCAGGAAGCGCGCGATGCGCTCGATCTCCCCGGGCGGGCAGCCGTGCATGGTGGAGAGGGTGACGCTGTCGGCGAGCTGGCCGGGCAGCGGGATCTCGTCGGCGCCCGGCCACACCGCCGCGGCGCGGGCGCAGCGCGCGGCCAGCTCGTCGCGCGAGCCGACGGTCATGCGGTCGAGGAAGCCCTGCACCGCGGCGCTGCGGACGCCGTCGAGGTCGTACCCCACGCTGAGGTCCATGACGAACCCCGGCGTGTCGGGGTCGAGCGCGCCGGCCGCGCGCTGCAGCAGGCGGATGGCCACCCAGGCGTCCAGGTACTGGTCGGCGCTGGCCGCGATGGGCAGCTCCTGGGACCACTCGCAGTTGTAGCCCACGTCGGCCATGTCGATGCACGGCCGCGGGAGCTCGAGCCGGTCGAGGACCTGCACGGTCTTCAGTTCCAGGTAGCGGGCGCCGCCGAGCCAGGCGGCCACCAGGTTCGGCGCCAGCTGGGTGTGCGGGCCGGCGGCCACGCCCACCGGCGACTCCAGGCGCTGGCCGCGGCGGACCAGGCCGAAGGGCCGACCCCGCAGGTCGTCGCGGAAGAGGTCCTCGTGCAGGCCGAACACGGTGCCGCGCGCGGCGCGCTCCTGGCGGATCCAGGCGAGCAGGCGCTCCAGGGAGAGCGGGTGCAGGGCGGCGCTCACGCCCCCGGCTCCGGCGGTGGGGGCGGCGGCGGCGCGTCACCGGCGCCGGCGGCCGCCGGCGACCCGTCGATGGCCGCGGCGTCCGGCGCATCGGCCACGCGCGCCATGCGGCGGGCGACCAGCGCCCGCAGGATCGCGGCCGGGTCGGCGAAGCGGGCGCAGAGGATCATGGCGGCGATGACGTACGGCTTCTCGGCGGCCTGGCGGTAGAGCGGCTCGCGGTACTGCTCGAAGACCTCGGCGGTCACCTCGCCGTGGTCGCAGGAGACGCCGGTGATGTCGGCGGGCAGGCAGTGCAGGTAGAGCGCCTGGCCGCCACGGGTGCGGTCCATCAGGGCGCGGTCGCAGGTCCAGCCGGCGTGCTCGGCGTTGGTGGCCAGGCACTCGCGCTCCAGAGCCGCGAGGCCGGACCGGTCGCCAGCTCTTAGCAGATCGGTGCGGCGCTCCATCACCGCGAAGGGCGCCCAGCTCTTGGGGTAGACCACGTCCGCGTCGGCGAAGGCGTCGGCCATGGCGTCGGTCACGGTGAAGCTCCCGCCGCTGTCCTGCGCCTGGCGGGCGGCGCGCTCGGTGGTGCCGGGCACGAGGTCGTACCCCGGCGGGTGGGCCAGGACCACGTCCATGCCCAGGCGCGTCATCAGGCCCACGATGCCCTGGGGCACCGACAGCGGCTTGCCGTAGCTCGGGGAGTGGGCCCAGCTCATCACCAGCTTCTTGCCGCGCAAGGCCTCCAGCGAGCCGAAGTGCCGCACCAGGTGCTGCAGGTCGGCCAGCGACTGGGTGGGATGGTCCTGGTCGCACTGCAGGTTGATCACGGGCGGGCGCTGGGGCAGGACGCCCTCGGCGTGGGCCTGGTCCAGGGCCGCGCCCACCTCCTGCATGTAGGCGTGGCCGGCGCCCAGGTACATGTCGTCGCGGATGCCGATCACCTCGGCGAGGAAGGAGACCATCACCGCGGTCTCGCGCACGGTCTCGCCGTGGCCGATCTGGGACTGGCCCTCGTCCAGGTCCTGCACCGCCAGGCCCAGGAGGTTGGCGGCCGAGGCGTAGGAGAAGCGCGTGCGGGTGCTCTTGTCGCGGAAGAGGGAGACCGCCAGGCCGGAGTCGAAGCAGCGGGTGGCCAGGCCGCCGGCGCGCAGGCGGCGCAGGACCTGGGCCACGTCGAGGATGGTGCGCAGCTCGTCCAGGGACTTCTGCCAGGTGAGCAGGACGTCGCGGCCATGGAGCTGCGAGGGGCGGCCGGCGATCAGGTCGAGCAGGTCGGCGATGGCGGGCTGGCGGTGGTCGGTCACGGGGGTCCTCCGGGGCAGTGGATCGGGTCGCTGGATCGGGTCGCCGCGCGGGGCGGGGCGACGGGTCGGGATCAGCCGGCCTGCGCCATGCGCAGGGCGAACAGGGCGTAGAAGGCGCTGGCGCGCACCAGGTGCTCCACGGGCACCTTCTCGTCCGGCGCGTGGGCGAGGACCTCGTCGCCGGGGCCGTAGCCGATCACCGGGATCCGGTGCAGGCCGTTGATGGCCACGCCGTTGGTGGAGAAGGTCCAGCGGCCGATGCGCGGCCGCGCGCCGAAGAGCGCCGCGGCCACCGCCGCGCCCTCCTGCACCGCGGGGTGGTCCTCCGGCAGCACCCAGGTGGGGTAGTACCTGGGCATGCCGTACTCCAGGCCGGTGTAGGCCACGCCGTCGTAGTGCAGGACCTCCACCGTGGCATCCAGGCCGGCCAGGGCCTCCTCGACCTCGGCCACCGCGCTCTGCTGCGTCTCGCCGGCGGTCAGGCGGCGGTCCAGGTGCAGGCGCGCCTGGTCGGGGACGGCGCAGAGGGAGGGGCCGCTGGAGGTCATGGCGGTCACCGCCAGGCTGCCCTTGCCGAGGAAGGGGTCGTCCCGCAGGCGCGGGTGCAGGGCCTCCAGGGCGAGGCAGGCGCGGGCGGCCTTGTAGACGGCGTTCTCGCCGCGCTCGGGGGCCGAGCCGTGGGCGGAGACGCCGCGCAGGCGCACCCCCATCTCCATGCGGCCGCGCTGGCCGCGGTAGACGTTCAGGTCGGTGGGCTCGGTGCAGATCACCAGGTCGGGGCGCAGGCCCTGCTCCTCGATGAGGTGCTTCCAGCAGAGGCCGTCGCAGTCCTCCTCCATCACCGTGCCGGTGACCACCACGGAGAGCTGGTCGCCCAGGCCCAGCTCCCTGATGATCCGCCCGGCGGTGACGAAGGCCGCCGCGCCGCCCTCCTGGTCCACCGAGCCGCGGCCGTGGACCCAGCCGTCGCGGATCTCGCCGCCCAGCGGGTCGAAGCTCCAGTTGGTCGGCTCGCCCACGTCCACGGTGTCCAGGTGGGCGTCGATGGCCAGCAGGCGCGGGCCGGTGCCGAGGCGGCCGACGACGTTGCCCAGCGGGTCGATGGTCACGGAGTCGAAGCCGGCGGCCTCGAGCTGGCTGGCCAGCTCCTGGGCCACGCCCTGCTCCTGGCCGCTGAGCGAGGGGATGCGCACCATGCGCGCGAGGTTCTCGGCGGTCTGGTCGCGGTGCTGCTCGGCGAGCTGTCGGACCCGGTGCGCCAGGCTCATGGGGAGGTCTCCTCGGGGTCGGTGGTGACCTGATCGGTGGCGACCCGGTCGGTGGCGACGCCATCGGCGGTGACG
>CAZWYF010000074.1:0-3889 GCA_964637835.1 uncultured Fibrobacteraceae bacterium | reverse complement strand
GACGCCGAAGCCGCCGGTCAGCAGCCCCAGCGTGCGCTCGGGGGTGAGCGGCGCCTCGGCGGGATCGAGCGCCGCGTCGGGGCTGGCCGCCAGGATCGCCTGCTGCAGGGCGAGCCAGGCGCCGATGCCGTACATGAACGGCGGCTCGCCCACGGCCTTGGACCCGAGGACGGCCTCCGGATTGTCCGCCTCCTCGAGCAGGGCCACCTCGAGCTCGCCGGGCATGAAGGCCAGGTCCGGCACCTTGCACTTGCCGGCGGTGTCGTGCAGCAGCCGCCCGTCCTGGTCCCAGCGCACGTCCTCCAGCAGCACCCAGCCCAGGCCCTGGGCCAGCGCGCCCTCGATCTGGCCGCGGTCGATCTGCGGGTCCAGGCTGCGGCCCACGTCGTGCACCAGGCGCACGGCGTCCACGGTGCTGGTGCCGCGCAG
This sequence comes from uncultured Fibrobacteraceae bacterium, assembly GCA_964637835.1. Taxonomy (GTDB): domain Bacteria; phylum Krumholzibacteriota; class Krumholzibacteriia; order LZORAL124-64-63; family LZORAL124-64-63; genus Glo-17. The sequence goes on along the minus strand of CAZWYF010000074.1, from coordinate 3,460 downwards.
GACGTCCAGGGTCACCTCCACCACCGCAGTGCCGTACACGTGATAGGCGAAGGGACGACCCCTCTCGGTGGCCCGGTCGAAGTGCAGGCGCGGCGTGGCGTAGTGGGCGTGGGCGGCCAGGTCGACGCGGGCCTGGTAGGCGGCGGCGATCAGCTCCTCCCAGCTGGGCGGGGACCCGCCCTCCGCCTCGAGCCGCGCCGCCACCGGCTGCAGCCGCTGCACGATCTGCTCGCAGGCCAGCTGGGCGGCGCGGCCGTTGAGGTCGGCCCCGGTGCTGGCGGCGGTGGGCGAGGTGTTGGCCACGCGGGTGGTGTTGGTGGTCTCCAGGCGCACGCGCTCGGGCTCGATGTCCAGGCTGCGCGCGACGATGCGCTGGAGCTTGCGGTTGACCCCCTGGCCCATCTCCACCGCGCCGGTGGAGACGCCCACGCTGCCGTCGGTGTAGACGTGCACCAGGGCGCCGGCCTGGTTGAGCATGGTGTTGGTGAAGGAGATGCCGAAGCAGACGGGCATCACCGCCACGCCACGGCGGGTGCCGCGGGCGGTGCGGTTGTGCTCGGCGGCGGCGCGCACCCGCGCGGCGATGCCGTACGCGCGGTCGGCCGCCTCCCAGCAGCGGCGGGCCTGGCAGCGCTCGGCCGTCATCCCGTAGGGGAAGGACGACCCCTCCCGCAGCAGGTTGCGGTGCTGCAGTTCATGCGCGGGGACGCCCAGCTCCCGCGCCGCGTGGGCGATGGCCGCCTCCATCACCAGCATGGCCTGCGGGCCGCCGAAGCCGCGGAAGGCGGTGAAGGGCGGCAGGTTGGTGCGGCAGCTCAGGCCGGTGGCGCGCACGCTGGGGACGTGGTAGCTGCCGGTGCTGTGGAAGAGCGTGCGCTCGAGGATGGCCGGGGAGAGGTCGGCGGCCGAGCCGGCGTTCTGGTGGTAGGTGACCTGCCAGGCGAGGAAATTTCCCCCGGCATCGAGTCCCAGGGCGTAGTCGGCGTCGTAGGGGTGGCGCTTGCCGGTCATCGCCAGATCGTCCTGGCGGTCGAGGATCAGGCGCACCGGCCGGCCGGTGGCCCGCGCGCCCAGGGCGCAGATCACCGCCCAGGGCGTGGCCTGGTCCTCCTTGCCGCCGAAGGCGCCGCCCAGGCGCCGCACGTCCACCTGCACCAGGTGCATGGGCACGCCCAGCACCCGCGCCACCTGCTTCTGCACGCCGGTGGGCGACTGGGTGGAGGAGTGGACCACCACCGCGCCGTGCTCGCCGGGCTCGGCCAGCGCGCCCTGGGTCTCGAGGTACCAGTGCTCCTGGGCGCCGGTGCGCACGCGGCCGCGCACCACGTGGGCGCAGCGGGCCAGCGCGGCGTCCACGTCGCCGCAGGCGAAGGTGCGCGCGGGCACCAGGAGGTGGCCGCGGCGGGCGGCCTCGCGCGCGTCGGTGACCGCGGGCCAGGGGTCGACCTGCAGCGCGATGGCCCGCCGCGCCCGCCGCGCCGCGCGCGGGCTGGTGGCCAGGACCACGGCCACGGGCTGGCCCACGTGGTGGACCGTGCCCCGGGCGAGCAGCGGCTCGTCGGCGATGATGGCGCCGATCTGGTTCTCGCCGGGGATGTCGTCGGCGGTGAGCACGGCCACCACGCCGGGCTCGCGCAGCGCGCCGGCCGGATCGAGGCGCGTGATCTCGCCGTGGGCCACCGGCGAGCCGAGCACCGCGGCGTGGAGGGTGCCGGCGGCGGCGGCGAGGTCGTCCACGAACACCGACTCGCCGCGCACGTGCAGGTGGGGGTCGCCGTGCTTCATGGGCGGTCCTCCGGCTGCAGGGCGGCGGGGTCGGGCGCCAGGGCCAGGGCGTGGGCGCGGAGCAGGCGGCCGGCCAGGACGCGCTTGTAGGCGGCGGTGCCGCGGACGTCGTCGATGGGGTGGATCTCGGCGTCCAGGGCGGCGGCGGCGCGGGCGAGGGCGGCCTCGTCCAGGGGCCCGCCGCAGAGGGCGCGCGCGGCGCCCCGGGCCAGCAGGGGCACCGGGGCCACGCCGCCCACGGCCAGGGTCGCGCCCGTCACCACGCCATCCTCGCAGCGCAGCCACAGCGCGCTGTTGACGCTGGCGATGTCCAGGATGTGGCGCTGGGAGACCTTCTCGAAGGAGGTGGCCCCGCGCGCCACCGCCAGGGGGATGCGCACGGCCTCGAGCACCTCGCCGGGCGCGAGGTCCAGGTCCTTGTAGCCGCGGTAGAGGTGGGCCAGCGGCAGGGTCCGCACCGCGCCCGCGCGGACCAGCTCCAGCTCCGCGCCCAGCGCCAGCAGCAGGATGGCGAGGTCGCCGATGGGCGAGGCGTTGACCAGGTTGCCGGCCACGGTGGCGCGGTTGCGCACGATGGTGGACGCGAAGCGGGCCATGATCCGCGGCGCGCCGGGGACCAGGGCGGCGAGGTCGGGATCGGTGCGCAGCTCCTCCACGGTGACGCCGCCGCCGAGGCGCAGGTGCTCGTCGGTACGCGCGATGGTGCGCAGGTCCTGGCGGCGGGAGAGGTAGACCAGGCCGCCCGGCTGGTCGCCGTCCAGGAGATCGGGCTGCTGGACCAGCAGGTCGGTGCCGCCGGCCACCAGGCGCGGCGCGGGGTCCAGGCCGTCGGGGTCGCCGGCCTCCGAGGGGCCGGGCAGCGGGGACCGACGCGCCGGGGGCGGCCCCTGCCGCCGGGCGGTGCGCAGGCGGCCGGCGGCGTCGGCGAAGTGGGCGGGCAGCACGCCCCAGGCCGTCAGGCAGGACACGCGGTCGGACCCGGGCGCCATGATGCCGTCGCCCTGGTCCAGGCGCCGGGCGGCCTCGGCGCAGAGGTCGTCCACCGCCCGGCGGATGGCGGCATAGCCGGTGCAGCGGCAGATGTTCCCGTCCAGGGCCACCGCCGCGGCCTGGGCAGAGAGGTCCCGGCTGGCCAGCAGGAAGCCGGTGAGCGCCATGACGATGCCCGGGAAGCAGAACCCGCACTGCGGCGCGCCGGCGTCCACCAGGGCCTGCTGCACCGGGGTCAGGCCCGCGGGCGGACTGAGCCCCTCGACGGTGACCAGGTGCCGGCCGGGCAGCTCGGCCACCGGCAGCAGGCACGACGCCACCGCCCGGTAGCTGACCGCGCCGTCGGCGCCGGCCTCGCCGAGCAGGACGGTGCAGGCGCCGCACTCGCCCTCGCCGCAGCCCTCCTTGGTGCCGGTCAGCCCGCGCACCCGACGCAGCCAGCCGAGGACCACGCCGTCGTCGGCGGTGGTCAGGTCCACCAGGTGGTGGTTCAGCAGGCAGGTGCCGATGCCGGACACGGCGCGCCTCCGGTGGCTGCGGGAACCGGTCGCGGGGGAGCATCCCTCGTGTCGAGAGAATGTTACCGCCGCGGGGGGGCGGGTGTAAAGCGGAGCCGGACGGGCGGTGGCGGGCGGTGGCGGCGGGTGGCGGCGGGCGCGCCGGCGGGCGTCAGGCCTCCGCGCCG
>CAZWYF010000073.1:12490-14076 GCA_964637835.1 uncultured Fibrobacteraceae bacterium | reverse complement strand
CCGGTCATGGTGCGCAACGCCGGACCCGGTCTCGATGCGGCCTGTGTGGTCCTGGGAGCCGGGGAAGTGCTCGCCGGGGCGGGCGACCTCCTCGTGGTCGACGGCGTGGCCGGTCTCGCGGCGGACGACCTCGTCCTCGATGTCCGCGACGCGGACAACCAGGCCATCACGGTCTCCCTCGACGGCCAGGTCACGGCCGCACCGGGAGCCGTGCCGGAGATGGTGACCCTGGCCGGCAACCATCCCAACCCGTTCAACCCGGTCACCACCATCCGGTACGCGTTGCCCGCCGCGGGAGCGGTGCGTCTGGAGGTCTATTCGGTGAATGGCCGCCGGGTCGCGACGCTGGTGGACGGTATCCAGCCGGCCGGCTCGCACGCGGTGGTCTGGCGCGGGACCGACGCTCACGGCCGGGCCGTGGCCTCGGGGACCTACTTCTGCCGGCTGATGTTCGGCGGCGAGGTCCAGGTCCGGAAGATGACCCTCGCCCGTTGATGGATGATGCCGGGGACCGCCACCGCGGTGGTGGTCCCCGGCACTCCGGAGAAAGAACCATCCGGATGAAGCTCTCCGGTCCCGGCGCAGGAATCTCTGGTTCCGATCCCCGCGCCCACTCCGCCCTACCCCCGCATCCGGTAATCCCGCTCCATCTTCAGGCTCATCCGGTAGGTGGCCATGTCGTCGCGGGACTCGCGAGCGGACAGCCGCGTCTTCACGCGGTCGGCGTGGCGCTCGAGGTCACGGACCAGGCGGCCGGTTCCGGGGACGCCGGCGCAGTAGGCGCGGAAGCCGGGGAGGGCCTCGAGCACGGCCTGGCGGGCCTGGTCGAGGTCGCCGGTGGTGTTGCGGCGCATGGAGCCGAGCTTGAGCTGCTCGGCCCACAGCTCGGCCACCCGGCGGCCGATGAGCGGGTCGACGGTGATGGGGTCGTCCAGGGCGGGGTCGGCGTACCGGATCCGGGCGGGGGCGAGCTCGCCGTGCCTCCGTTCGCCGCTGGTCAGGCGCCATGACGGAATCAGGGTGACGACCGCGGCGACGGGCCGGTTGCCGCCGTCCCGGTCCGCGCCGTCGTGGTCTGTGCCGTCGTGGTCTGTGCCGTCGTGGTCCGCGCCGGCCTGGACACGGCGCACGTCGGCGCCGGACCTGGGCGCGATGGCCGCCTGCAGCACCACCTGGCGGGTGGCGCCGGCGGCGAGGGTGCCCAGGTGGACGGTGAGGCGGCGGTGGGCCACCTCCGTGGCGTACGGGCCCAGTGCCGAGACCGCGACGCCGTCGTCCTGGTCGATCACCAGGGTCATGCCGTCGGCCACCGTGGCGGTGATCTCGCCCAGTTCGCCGAGGACCACGGCGACGATGTCCTCGCCCAGCGGAGCGTCGTGGAGCCGGCCGCCGCCGTGTTCGGCGAGGGCCTCGAGCTGGACGGGGGAGTAGTCGTCGCCGATGCCCACGGCCGACGTGTAGATCCCGCGGTCGCGCAGGGCGGCGGCGTGCTGGCCGAGGACGTCCGGGTCGATGATGCCGCGGTTGGCCATGCCGTCGGAGAGGACCAGGACGCGGCGCTGGCGGGGGGTGGTATTGCCCGTGAT
>CAZWYF010000073.1:10354-12390 GCA_964637835.1 uncultured Fibrobacteraceae bacterium | reverse complement strand
GCCACGCGGTCGCAGCCCTCGAGCCAGCCGGCGCCGAGGTCGGTCATGTCGCGGGAGCGGAGGTTGTCGATGGCGGCGATGAGCTGGCCGCGGCCGGGGTCGTCGCAGGAGATGGCGGTGGCGTGGGTGCGCACCGCGGTGGCGAAGGACACCAGGCTGACGCGGTCCTGCGGGCCCAGGCGTTCGACCACGCCGCGGGCGGCGGTGCGGGCGGCGGCGAGCTTGGCGCCGCGCATGCTGCCCGAGGCGTCGATGACCAGGGCGAGGTCCAGGGGCGGGCGGTCGCTGGCGGTGTGGGTGTCGCGGTCGCCAGCTCGGGCGCCGGCCGGCGCCAGGTCCTCTGGCCGCGGGGCGCGGACGGTCACCACCAGGTGGCGCATGCCGCCCTCGGGGCCGATGCGGTCGCCGTCCAGTTCGCGTTGCCATTGCAGTCGTCTGCCGAGTTCGGTGGTGTTCATGTCTCCCCCTCCTCCGGGTGAAGCAGCCGGGACAGGACCCGGCTCATGGCGCGCAGCCGGCGGCGTGCGCGGTGGTCGTCCGGCTGGCGGACGTTGATCTCCAGGTCCGGCGTGCTCAGCCGCCGCCACGGGGCGGGCTCGCCGGGGGCGGGGCGCGGACCGGTGCGGTGCCGGCGCTCCTGCGGATCCTCGGCCAGCAGCGCGAGGAGTTCCTCGAGGCGCTCGAGGACGTCTTCCAGGGCGGCGGCAGCGGGGGCGCCGACGGGGTCGTCCTCCTGCGGGTCCGCCTGGGGGGCGAAGAGGTCGGGCTGGCGGTGCCGGGAGGCTCGCCGGCGGTCGCGCTCGTCACGGCGCCGGGTCTCCTGCCGGTAGCGCTCGCGGTCGCCCTCGCGGCGTTCGTGCTCCTGGCGACGGCGGTCGCGGTGACGCTCCTCGTGGTTCTCCCGCTGCCGGCGGCCGGGCTCGAGGCCGAAGTCGCGCCGGATGGAGGCGATGTAGCGGGAGGGATCGTCGTCGGGGGATTCGTCCGTCGGCCGGGTGGTCAGCCGAGGGGCGAGCGGATCGCCGGGGGGATCGCCGGGGGGCCCCCCGGGGGGCCCCCCGGGTTTGCTCCCGGGGGTGTCCCCGGAGAGGACGCCGGAGGCCTCCCCGGGTGGCCTCCCCTCGGGCGGCTCCTCCCCGGCGGGCTCCACCTCGCGAAGGGCGAAGAAGGCGCCGGTCCCGTCCTGGTTCTCCTCATCCTCCTCATCCCCCTCATCCCCGGCGGCTGGCCGCGACCGCGCCGCCTTCTCGCCGGTGGCGTCCCCCGACGGCGCCGCCGGCATGGAGCGTCCGCTCTCGGTGTCGAAGACCCGCAACTCCGCCGTGCCGGCCAGGAGCGCCTCGATGCCCTCGGGCGGGAGCGAATCCAGCGCGCTCCGGATCTCCTCCAGGGTCATGGTCCGGTCCAGGGGCGGGACCTGCATGGTCTTGAGCCTGGCGATGAGACGGAGTCTCGTCAGTGTCTCGTGACTGTATACAGCATGCGGTCCACGATCCTCGGTGCCCGGCACCAGCTTCTTGTTGATGTAGAAGCGGATCTGCCGCCGGGTGAAGCCGGTCAGGTGGATCAGGTCGTCCAGGGTGTAGCCGCGCTCGGTCGTCATGATTGGTCACCTCGGGGCGAGAATAGAATAGACAGTGGCCAATGTCAATACTTGAGTCGCGAAAAAATGAACTTATTTGGCGAGTTCGTGGGCGATCCCGGGGTGTTGCGGATTCCCGATCGGGACAATCGGCGGCAAGGCCCGGTTAGGTCGTCATCTTGCCCGGTGGCTCGCCTCGGCTTCCGGCATCCCGTGTCGTCTCCTCGCAGCGCGTGCCATGGGCTGGGTCGTGGACTGGTCTGGCGGCGACTTGATGGAATGTTCCGCTCAGGTACACCAGCGGTGTACCTGAGCGGCCTTTCGTGTCAAAAATAGTCCCGCGGCGGGATGACTTTTGACCGATACGTGCTTTTTTCGCCAGAAACTTCCATGGCTGCCACACCCACGCGACACGAGCGCCACGGGCTCGCCGGCGTCCTCCCACCCGAATACT
>CAZWYF010000073.1:3873-10254 GCA_964637835.1 uncultured Fibrobacteraceae bacterium | reverse complement strand
CCGACGGCGCCGCCCCCGCCCAGGTCCTCACCCTCCGCGGCCCCGACCTCGCCGCCTGCCCCACCGCCCCCTGGGATCGCCCCGGCCCGGTCCCCGACCAGCCGGTGATCCTCGACCGGCCGCGCGACGCCGCCGGCGAGGACGGCGCCGCCACCCCCGCCGCCGCGGACCCCACCGACCCCGCCCTCGTCCGCATCCTCTTCCTCATCGGCAACGTCGCCACCGGCGAGGACGGCCACGCCGACTGGCTGCTCTTCGAGACCGCGGACATCAACAAGAAGAAGATCGTCAAGCGGCTGAAGTACCTGCTGGGCAACACCCGCGGCACCGACGAGGCCGTCTACGTCGACAGCGCCACCGCCCTGCGCGACGCGCTCGCGCCCGAGGACGACGCCACCGACGCCGGCCCCGCCACCGCCGCCGCCGGCGGCGAGCTGGACTTCACCGACGTGGTCACGCGGCTGAACCAGTGGTCGTCCGAGAACGTGCGCCTGGTCAGCGGCGGCGCCGAGCAGGGGCTCAAGCACGACCACCGCCTCTACGTCGAGCGCCAGTCCTTCCAGGGACCCGACGGCGTCTTCGCGCGGTTCCTGGCCGGCGACGCCCCGTTGCTCGCGGTGATCGGCGACTCCGGCCACGGCAAGACCAACCTGCTGTGCGCCCTGCGCGGCAGCCCCGAGGCGCGGCCCGACGCCGAGAGCCAGGGCGCCCTCTTCCTCGAGTGCAGCACCATCGGCAGCGGCGGCCTGGAGGCCCAGTTCGACGACCGCTTCCACCAGACCGGCGCCCTCGCCGCCCTGGTGGCGCACCTGCGCGAGCACCCCGACCGCCGGGTGATCCTCTTCCTCGACGGGCTCAACGAGTACGCCCGGCCCCGCGCGCTGCTGCAGGAGATCCTGCAGCTGGTCACCCGCGCGCCCGGCCTGCGCGTGGTCACCACCTGCCGCACCGTGGCCTGGCAGACCACCACCCAGAACCTGGTCTTCGACGAGGAGCTGCTCTGCCGGCCCGGCGGCAAGGAGCCCGTGCTCGGCCAGTTCGACCCCGCCGAGCTCGCGGCCGCCTACCCGCGGTACCAGGAGGCCTTCCACCTCACCACCGCGCATGACGACCTCTCTCCGGAGGCCCGCCGCCTGCTGCGCGACCCGCTGCTGCTGCGCCTGGCCGCCCAGGCGTACCACGACGCCGCCATCCCGCGCGATCCGGACATCCAGGCGCTCTTCCACAACTACGAGCGCGAGCGCAAGCTCCACCCGCAGCGCGACGTGGCGCTGCTCGAGGAGCTGGTGGCGGTGATGTGGCGCCGCGGGGTGGACCAGCTGCCCAAGGCCTACACCGCCGACAGCCCCGCCCTCGAGGCCCTGGTCTACGAGGACCCGGTGGTCTCCTCGGGCGACGCGCGGCACGTCTGCCGCACCAGTGGCCACGTGATCCTGGGCCCCAGGCCCATGAGCTGCCCGGAGTGCGGCTGCCTCGACCTCGACGTCGCGCAGCAGGACTGGCGCATCACCTACGACCGCGTCCGCGACGAGGGCTTCCTGGTGGAGGCGGCCGACGACGACGACCGCGTCATCCGCTTCGTCTACGACCGCTACCTCGAGTACCGCCTGGGCCTGTGGCTGGTGCGCACCTCGGCGGACCTCACGCGCCTGGACGTGGTCCAGCCGCTCATCGACCACGCCGCCCGCTCCGGCCGCGCCATCTTCCAGTCCGCCCTCTGCCAGACCATCCTCGGCTCCTACCGCCCCCTGGACGAGGACGACCACGAGATCACGCCGCGCCAGCCGCAGGCCGAGCAACAGAAGCGCGACCAGCTGGTGCTCGACCTCGCCGCCTCTCCCCGCGCGCAGGACCAGGACGCGGCCGCCTCCTGCCTGCTCATCCTCGTGCGCCGCGGCGAGGACGCGCGGGCCCGCGCGCTCATCGAGCGCATGGTCGCCGCCGGCGCCGACCCCGCCGCCCACGCCCTGGCCCTGCGCGTCGCTCCCGACCTGGGAGACCTGGGCGACCTCGCCATCCTCGCGGTGGTGCCCGCCGAGTCGCCGGCCATCCTCGAGGCCCGCGGCCACGCCCTCCACGCCATCGGCCGCCGCGATGCGATGCAGGATCGCGCGCAGCGCCTCATGGCCACGCTGGTGGACCGCGTCACCCCGGTGAACCTGGCGCGCAAGCAGACCGACGCCATGGTGACGCTGGCGGAGGTGTCGTTGCGACTGCTGGGCGTGCGCAACAACGACCCCGCCACCATCGCCTGGATCACCGACCTGTGGCAGCGCCTGCTCGCCGACCAGCTCTGGCTCGGTCGCAAGAACCCGCTGCAGCGCGGCATGTCGGCGGGCCTCAGGAAGCTGATCATCAGCCAGGGCACGCGCTCGCTGGCGGGCATGCTCGAGCGCGACGGCGTGCTCTTCACCGCCGGCGGCGGCCGCGCCTTCTCCGCGCGCGAGGAGGAGGCCATCCGCAACGTGCTGGACGCCTGGCTGCCGCAGAACCCGGCCCTGGCGCAGATCCCCGCCTACCAGCGCGACATGGGCCCGGAGTCGCCCGACCCCGCCGCCCGCGAATCCGGCGCCGCCAGCGTGCTCTCCTGGCTGGGCATCCTGGCCTGCAGCATCCGCATCGGCACCGAGCCGGAGGTGGTCGAGCCCATCTACAGCGAGCTGTTCACCATGGCCGGCGAGTTCCACGCGCGCGGCCGCGGCACCCGCTACTCGGTGATCAGCGGCAAGAACTTCGGCACCATGGTGCACATCCGCGCCCTGGGCCGCGAGCGCCTGCGCCCCATCTACGGGTCGGTCCTGCGCCACTGGCAGACGCTGCTGGACGAGGACCCCGGCATGCTCCTGATCGGCGAGGTCTTCAAGGGCGCGCCCAACGTCCTCTGCGGCATCATCGCCGAGTCCTGCGTCCTGATGGGGGACGACCTCACCGACACCATGCTCCGCCCCCTGCTGCGCGCGGCCGAGCGGCACGGCATGCCCGAGCTGATCCGCGCCTGGTACAAGGTCGCGCCGGTGGCCCTGAACTCCTTCTCCCGCGACTTCCTGCTCTACAAGCACTTCCTCAAGTCGCTGGCCGACGAGGGCCTGGACCATCCCGCCGCCACGGCCGACCGCCTGGGCCTGGACGCGGCGCAGGTCCGCCAGTGGCTGCTGGAGTCGCTGGCCATCCTCTCCATGGGCTACCCGTCGGCGGTGGAGGCGTGGGTGCAGGAGTCCGAGGCCCTGGACAGCTCCACCATGAACGCCGTGGCCAACGCGCGCTCGCGACCGAGCGAGATCCTCGGCGGCGGCGAGGGCGTGACCCTGGCCGCGGAGTACCACCGGCTGGTGGCGCGGTGGTCCTTCGCCGACGGCAGCATCCAGCTCCTGAACCAGTACGGCAACCTGCGCGAGGGCCTGCGCCAGCACCTGCTGAGCATGTTCACCCACGACAGCGCCGAGAGCTGGGTGCGCGCGTCGTTCACGCGGCTGCTGCAACACGTGGTGGACGGCGACCTGCGGAAGCTGGCGAGTGGGGGCGGCTAGCTCACAGCACCCGCCACCATGGCGCCGCCAGCACGCCGGGCGCGAGCCACGCGGTCTGGTCGCCGGTGTGCAGGAGCAATCCGGCGCGGGCCCGGTCGCCATACTCCTCGCGGAACCTGCGCAGGTGAGCGGCATCGGCGAGGCGCGGCCGCGAGGACGCCTTGATCTCGATGGGCAGCAGGCGGTCGTCCGCCTCGATCACGAGGTCCACCTCCTCACCGGTGGTCGTGCGCCAGTGGTAGACGTCCGCGCGGTCCAGGCGCGCGTCGCGCCAGACCAGCAGGTCGAGCAGGACCAGGTTCTCCAGGTGGGAACCGGCGGGCTGGTCGGTGCCGGCCAGGTGCAGGGCGACGCCCGTGTCTCCCCAGTACAGCCTGGGCGACTTGATCAGCCGCTTGGTGCGATTGACCGCATACGCGGGTAGCCGGACCAGCAGGTACGAGGTCTCCAGCAGGTTCAGGTAGCGGTGGACCGTCGGTTGCGGCAGGGAGATGTCGCGGCCCAGCTCGGTCTGGTTGACCAGTTGCCCGAGCCGCAGGCAGACCGCGCGCATCAGACGGCGGAAGTCGGGCAGCGCCGCGATCGCCGAGAGTTCCTGCAGATCACGCTCGAGGTAGGTGCGCACGTAGCCGTCGAACCAGATCTGCCGGTCGCGTGGGTCGTGCATGTGGACCGCCGGCGTGGGGAATCCGCCACGGAGGGCCAGTGCGCGCCAGTCTTGGGATTCGTCGGACTGGGCGGCGATCAGGGCGGGCCAGTCCTCCTCGGCGGTCGTCCACAGTTCTTCCCAGACACCGCAACGACCGAGTCCCGCCTGCTCGCGGCGGGTCATCGGCCAGAGCGTCAGGTAGCTGGCCCGGCCGGCCAGCGACTCCGAGACCCGGCCCATCAGCAGCAGGTTGGCCGATCCGGTGAGCAGGAACCGGCCCGGTTCGCGCTGCTGGTCGATGGCCAGCTTCACCGAGTGCAGCAGGTCCGGTTCACGCTGGACCTCGTCGAGGGTGACCGGCTGGGTCCCGCCCACCAGGACGTCGGGGTCACGGCGTGCCGCGTCGATGACATCCAGGTCGTCGAGCGAGTGGTAGCGCCGCTCGCCAGCGGTGAGATCCCGCACCAGGGTGCTCTTGCCGGTCTGGCGAGCGCCGGTCACCACCACGGCGGGCATGGCGCGCAGGCGCTCACCGAGGCTCCGGGTGACGTGGCGGGGTACGGGGCGTTCTTTCATGGCTTGAATGATAATCATTCACGGCGTGAATGGTCAAGCATCGAGGCATGCTTCGGGGCATTCTCGCACGGTCTGGCGTGCGGAGGAGGGCTGCCACGCGGGCGAGGGCTGACGCGCGGGCGAGGGCTGCCATGCGGGCGAGGGCTGACGCGCGGGCGAGGGCTGCCACGCGGGCGAGGGCTGCCACGCTTACGGGGCCTGGCGCTCCTCCGGGGCCTGCCGCGCCCGTCGCGTGGCGATCACCTCGTGCGCCAGCGGCGGCGTGTCGGTGACCACGGCGTCGGCGCCGCGCTCGAGGGCGCGGGCGATGTCGTCGGCCTGGTTCACGGTCCAGGCCCAGACCTGCAGGTCCTGGCGGTGGAGGCGGTCGGCCTCCGGGCCGGTGAGCAGGCGGTGGTTCACCGACACCGCGGTGACCGGCTGGCCGAAGGGCAGCCAGCCCGGGCGCGGGCCATGGTCCACCGCCAGGGGCAGGCCCGTCACCTGGCCCACGGCGATCTTGACCAGGCGCAGGTCGGGGGCCTGATCGGTGCTCAGCGCGACGGCCTCTTCCAGCACCGACTCGTGGAAGCTGCCGATCCAGCACCATGACGCCGCCCGCCGCGCCACCACCTCGGCCACCACCGCCGCCGTGATCCCCGGCTGCTGCTCCTCGCCGCCCTTGACCTCGATGCACAGCTCCACCTGCCCGGCCACCAGGCCGAGCACCTGCGCCAGCGTGGGCACGGGCTCGCCGGCGAACTCCGCCCCGAACCAGCCGCCGGCGTCGAGGGCGGCCAACTCCGCGGCGGTGTGGTCGCTGACCGGGCCGGTGCCGTCGGTGGTGCGGTCCACGGTGGCGTCGTGCATGAGGACCACCACGCCGTCGGCGGCGAGGTGGACGTCGATCTCGATGCCGTGGACGTCCTGCGCGAGGGCCATGCGGATGGCGGCGAGGGTGTTCTCGGGGGCCTGCAGGGCGCCGCCGCGGTGGGCGATCACCCAGGGGCCGGGGTCCGCCGCGGCCGGCCGTGCGGCGCGTCCCGGCGCGGTGGTGGCCGGTTCACCCGCGCCCGGTTCGCGCACGCCCAGGCCGGTGGTGGCCGGCCGGTTCCACCAGGTGACGTACCAGCTGGCCAGCAGCACCACCAGCAGCCAGGCCGCCAGCGGGCGGAGGCGGCGTGGCAGGCGGAGCGGGCGTGGCAGGCGGAGCGGGCGTGGCAGGCGGAGCGGGCGGCGGGTGGCAGGGCGGTCCGCCGCGGGGCGGTCCGCCCTGGGGCGGCTCCCGGCAGGGCTGTCCTCGGGGCGGTCCCCGGAGCGGTCCCCGGAGCGCGGGTCCTCGTCGTGCGGGCGGTGGTCGGTCATGGGGTCCCCCGGGGGGCCCCCCGGGGGGCCCCGTCGTCGGTGTCGTCGCGGCGGTCGGCATCTTCACCGTCACCTTCAGCCTCGTCACGGCCGCCGGTATCGCCACCGCCACGGCCACCGCCATCGCCACCGCCGGCGAGCGCCGCGAGCGCATCCAGCCAGGGCCAGGCCTCCGGCGACGGGCGTCCGGCCGCCACCTCGGCGAGCACCGCGGCCACGGCCGCGCGGCAGGCATCCGGCAACGTGCCGCCGTCCAGGCCGCCCGCCACGCCGCCCGCCACGCCG
>CAZWYF010000073.1:0-3773 GCA_964637835.1 uncultured Fibrobacteraceae bacterium | reverse complement strand
CCGGCGTGCAGGTCGCGGCCGGCGCGGTCGGTGGCATGGGCGTCGCCCGCCTTCGCCGCGACCGCGAGCAGCCCCGTGAGCGCGAACACCCGCGGCACCGGCCCGGTGGCCAGCGCCAGGGAGCGGCGGTAGGCCGCGGCCGCGCGGTCGAGGTCGCCGAGGGCCAGGTCGCACTGGCCGATCAGGCTGTGCATCATCACCTGGCCGTCCACGTCGCCGGTGGTCTCGGCGAGGGCGAGGTCGCGCTGGAAGCAGGGGCGCGCCCGGGCGTGGTCGCCGCGCCGGAAGAGGTGCAGGCGGCCCAGCCCGCCCCAGCAGCGGGCCTGGCCCGGCAGGTCCAGCGTGTCCGGACGCATCTTGATGGTCAGGCTATCGCAATAGGCAGCCTCGGCCTCCTGCCAGGAGACCTCCGGCATCTGGGCGTAGTCCTCGGCCAGGGAATTGAGGACGCGGGCGTAGAGGGCGAGGCCGGCGGGGTCGTGGGGATCGGGGTCGGGATCGCCGAGCGCGGCCAGGGCGGCGAGCTGCGGGGCGACGCGCGCGGCGCGGTCGGCGAAGGGCCGCGCCAGGCCGCTGAACTGCAGGGCCTCGGCGCGGGTGCGGTGGTCGAGGTCGTCCCGGGTGAGGACCTGCTCGGCGGTGCGCTGGCAGAGCAGGCGCCAGCGGTCGCGGTCGCGGTCGCCGTCGTGGGCGTGGCGGATGGCGTCGTAGAAGGTGCGCGCGGCGGCGAGCAGGAACGGCGGGGTGGCGGCGTCGGAGGGCGCGACCCCGCGCCGGTCCAGGTGCGCGGCCGTCGCCGTGGCCACCGCCAGGGTGCGGGGGCCCTCGTTGCGCACGTGGGCGGCGTGCATCTCGACGGCCAGGAAGTCCGCCGCGCGCCGTGCCAGGGTGCCCTGGAGCGCGGCGCACTCGCGGGCGCGCGCGAGGTAGCGCTCGGCGTCGGCGTGGGCGAAGACCCGGGTGGCCGCCCGGGCCGCGGCCAGCGAGGCGTCCACCGCCTGGTCGAGGTGCCCGCGGCCGGCGGCGTAGTAGTGGCTGGCCACCTCGAAGATCAGGGACGACCCCTCGCCCATGGTCCGCTCCAGCGCCCGGGCCACCTGGGCGTGGTACTCGCGCACGATCTGCGGCGTGTCGCGGTCGCCGGGGCCCTGGTCGCCGATGCGCAGCTCCGTGCGCACGACGTCCAGCAGGAACGAGGAGCGGAAGCGGAAGATGTCGTCCTCCTCGCGGACGTCCTCGATCAGGCCGGTCTCCTGTTCCATGGCGTGCAGCCGCTCGAGCAGGGGCAGGCGCGGCCGCTCGACGATCTGCGCCAGGGTGCTCGCCCGGAAGCGCAGGCCCACGCAGGCGGCGCACTCGATGAGGATGCGGTCGGCCCGCAGGCCGGCCAGCTTCTCGCGCACGGCCAGGCGCATGCCGTCGGGGACGGGCAGGCCGTCGGCGTGGGCGTCGGCGAGGGCCCAGCCGCGCGGCGTGCGCACCAGGGCGTCCTGCTCGGCGAGGCCGCGGACCACCTCCAGCAGCCAGTGCAGCTCGCCATGCGCGGCGAAGCTGCCCATGCGGGCGAGCTGCGCGCAGATGCGGCCGGCGGTGTCGGGCGCCAGGCCGAGGGCGGCAGTGAGCAGGTGCTGCTTCTCGGCCTCGTCCAGGCTGTCGAGGGTGATCGCGGTGCCGGCGAAGCCCGCGTCGGCGAGCACCTCGGCGGCGTCGTGCACCGGGCCGGCGGTGATGGGGGCGGACGTGGGCGCATGGCCGGCCAGGATCCAGGTCACGCCCGCCGGCCGGCGGTCCAGGAGGTGGGCGAGCAGCTCGCCGCTGCTGGGGTCCAGCCACTGGATGTCGTCCAGGATCACCACCACGGGGGTCTTGCGCGCGAGGGCGGCCAGGGCGTCGGCCACGCAGCGGTGGATCTCCTCGCGCGAGCCGCCGGCCGGGCGCGACTCGGCCGCCGGGAAGAGGACGCCCGCCAGGGGGACCACCGTGCCCAGCAGCTCCTCGAGGCCGGCGTCGAGCAGCTCGAGCTGGGTGTCGGCGTCGCCCATGAGGTTGATGCCGAACTCCGCGCTGATGGCCTGCTGGAAGGGGGCGTAGGCCGGCGCGATGCCCTCGTCGCCGGGGTTGGGGCAGGCGCCGCGGAGGATGCGGGGGGCGGGCGCCAGGGCGGGGACGACCGTGGCGTCGGCGGCCTCGCCGGTCGCGGGTGGCGTCGCGGCGTGGGCGTCCGGGTTCGCCAGCTCCCGCTCCAGGGCGTCCAGCGCCGCGGTCTTGCCCACGCCGCGGTCGCCGGTCAGGGCGAGCTGGCCGCCGCCGGTGCGCACCGCCTCGTGGGCGGCGGCGGCGGCGCGGTCGTGGGCGGCGGTGCGCAGGAACGGCGGGTGGTCGCAGCGGGCGGCCAGCTCGGCGGCCGTGGCGGGGATGGCGGTGGCGCCGGCGGCGTCGGCGGCCGGCCGTGCCCCGCCGGCGGCTCGGCCGCGGCTCGCGCGCCGGCCCCGCTGCTCGCGCAGCCAGAGCGCGGCGGTGGGGATGGCCGTCAGGCCCAGGCAGGCGGTGACCAGGTCCAGGCGCGCGGTCATCAGCGCCGGACCCAGCAGCGCGGAGACCAGCAGGGGGATGCCGATCAGGCGGGCGTCGGAGCTGTCGTCGGCGTCGAGGGCGCGGCCGAGCAGCACGTTGAGCAGCCCGGCGCAGAGCACCGTGACCAGCAGCAGCAGGGCGCCCTGGCGCTCGGGGTAGATGAGCAGCGGGGCGGCGAGGTAGGCGCAGGCGCCCAGGCCGATGGCCACGGCCATGGCCGCGCCCCGCTGCCGCATGGCCAGCGCCGGTACCAGGGCGCCGAGCCGGTGGCTGACGATCCGGTACAGCAGCGTGGGCCCGCAGACCAGGGCCATCCCCGCCAGCACCGGCCACCAGAACGACAGCTTGGCCAGCGTCTCCGGCTCCGGCCGCAGGGTGCTGGTGGCCGAGAACACGAACCACGGGGCCACCCGCCCGA
Source organism: uncultured Fibrobacteraceae bacterium (assembly GCA_964637835.1). Classification (GTDB taxonomy): domain Bacteria; phylum Krumholzibacteriota; class Krumholzibacteriia; order LZORAL124-64-63; family LZORAL124-64-63; genus Glo-17. The sequence goes on along the minus strand of CAZWYF010000073.1, from coordinate 781 downwards.
TCACGAACCCCACCACCGGCGCGGCGAGCAGCACCGACCACGCCGGCCAGCGGAAGGTGCGCAGGCGCACCAGGGCGGCGAAGAGCACCACGGCCAGCACCAGCAGCGCGGCGTTGGCCACCAGGATGGCCGGGAAGGCGCCGCGGCGGTCGTGGCTCACCGCGCGGCGGGAGAGGTACAGCTCGGGGTGGGCGTGGCCGGCGGCGTGGAGGGCGGCGTCGAGGCGCACGAAGTGGTCGTCCCCGATGGGACCGAGCTGGTTGACCGTGACGGCGAGCAGGCGGTCGACGCCGAACGCTTCCATCAGCGTGGTGGCGATGGCGGAGTCCACGGCGCCGGCCTGGAAGCGGTCCCACGACCCGGGGTCCAGCGCGGCGGCCACCTCGGCCTGCGGACGCACCGAGACGCGGGTCTGGCGCTGGAAGATGTAGCGGACCTCGTTCTCCAGGGCGTCGTCGGGCGGCCGGCTGGTGAAGACCGCCGGGTACTGGGGCAGGTTGCGGTACTGCAGCAGGATGTCCTGGACCATCTCCTCGGCGGCGCGCGAGACGGCCACCACGTCGGGCTCGTCCACGAACTCGTAGGCGCCCGCCGCCCCGGCGTCGAGGAAGAGCGTGCGGCCCAGGAAGCGGGCGAGGGGGAAGACGCCCTGGAAGGTGTCGTGGGCCATGTCCATCTGCAGCTCGAGGTCGCCGGCCAGGACATCCAGCTCGGCGCGCAGGCGGGTGGCGGCCGGGCCGGCGGGGCCGGCGGGGTCGGCGGGGTCGGCGGGGGCGGTGGG
>CAZWYF010000072.1:0-14832 GCA_964637835.1 uncultured Fibrobacteraceae bacterium | reverse complement strand
CTAGCGGAACAGGTTCTTGACGCCGCTGAGGTCGGTGGACTGCACCGGCACCGAGCCGTTGAGCATGGCCTGGCCGGAGGGGAAGGTCTGCATGGTCTGGTTCTCCACGCAGCCGTCGCTGGCGTCCGCGGCGATCATGCCGGCCAGCGGCTTGAGCTGGAACGGCGCCGGGCTGTTGTCGGGCACCGGCTCGATGGAGATCACCGCGGCGAAGTGGCCGGTGTCCAGGTCCAGCACCGGGCCGCCCTGGTAATCCACGAAGTCCTGGCCGGGGAAGGGCGGGCCACCGCCCATGGGGCCGGCCAGATCGCTGTCGGCCATGTCGCCGGCGGCGAAGGTGCCCGTGGTGTAGGGCATGGGCATGCCGCCGGACATGTCCACCACCCAGCCCTCGTAGGTCCAGGCGCTGCCCAGGTCGGGCAGGTCGGTCAGGCCGGCCATGGGCCCGGGCATGGTCAGCCACCAGATGCCCTGGTCGTCGTTCATGTCGTCGACGTGGTTGTCGCTGGGCGTGGCCAGGATGTAGCAGCCGCCGGCCGCGGCGACGTCCTCCAGGCCGGTGGTCAGCTCGGCCATGTCGGTGGACACGGCGCCGCCCAGGATGATCAGGCCCGAGGGCGCGGGATCGCTGTCGCCGGCCGGCTCGATGGAGATCTTGATGTCCGTGGCGCCGGTGATGTCCTCCGCGGGCATGAACTCCTCGATCACCGGGCCGCCGCCCGGCTCGATGGGATCGCCCGCGGCGTTGACGTTGAACACGCCGGTGCTGACGGGCATGCCGTCGACGATGGCCCAGCCCTCGTAGAGGCCCTCGGTGGCCTCGTCCAGCGGGGCGAGGTTGGCGAAGTGCAGGCTGAGCGTGGGGCCGTCCTGCGCCAGGGCGCCGGGGGCGGCGGCCATGACCAGCGCCAGGGCGGCGCCGGCCAGCAGGCGTGCGGTTTTCGTGATTCCATGCGTCATTGTCGGAGCCTTTCGTTGCTGTCGAGTGGCGACGGCCGGCGGCGAGATCCCCCGGCCGCTCGATCGGGGACTCTTGATCCCGTTCACCCTGCAGTACGAAGAGGCCCCAGCAAGCGTGACAGGTCTGGTCGGATTTTCTTCGCCGGTCACGCGCCGCCGCCCCGCTGCGTAGATCGTGACGGAGGTCACGAGGAGTTCGCTCGCCCGATGACGCCACCGCCTGACAGGGATCGGACCGCGCCAGCCCCCGACCGGGAGCTGCTCGGCCGTGTGCGCCGGCGCGAGCCCGCGGCCCTGGAGCGGTTCTTCGACCTCTACTATGATCGCATCCTGGGCCACGTGGCCCGGATGGTGGGCGACGCGCACCTGGCGGAGGACCTGGCCCACGAGGCCTTCCTGCGCCTGGGCCGCGCCATCGAGCGGCTGGACCCCGACCGCGACCCCAGCGCCTGGGTCTATACCGTGGCCAGCAACTGCGTCCGTGACCACTGGCGCAGCCGCCGCCACCAGGAGGCGAAGCGCAGCACCGAGCTGACCGGCGTCCACCTCGAGGTGATCGCCGACCCCGACCCCGACGCCGAGGCCGACCTCGCGCGCCGGCAGCAGCAGCAGGCCGTCCGCGCGGCCCTGGCCAACCTGGCCGAGGACGACCGCGAGGTGATCCTGCTGCACGATGACCAGGGACTGGAGCACACGGTGATCGCCGAGGTCCTGGGCCTGAAGGCCGACGCCGTGCGCCAGCGTTACCGACGCGCCGTCTCCCGCCTGGGGACGGCCTACCGTGAGATCCTCGATCAGGAGCGAGCCGAGGGATGAGCCCCCGCGACCGCATGGACCACACCCCGGACGAGCAGCAGGCGCTGGACGCCCTGCGCTCGCTGCCGCGCCCCGCTGGTCGGGACGCGGCCCGGGCGCGTGCGCGGGAGGCGTTCCTGACGGCGGCGGCGCCGGTGCAGGCGTCGCCCGAGCACGGCGGCGGTCATGGTGGCGAGCACGGCGGCGAGCATCCCGACCTCCGCGGCCGGCCCGCCCGGCGCGGCGGCAACTGGTGGGTGCCGGTGGCCGCGGCCGCGGTGATCGCCATGGCCGTGTTCGGCATCTGGCAGACCGCCACCGGCCCGAGCATGATCTGGCGGGTGACCGACGTGGTGGCCGCCGGCGGCGTCACCGGCCTGCCCGCGCAGGGCGACATGGTGGACGGCCGCGTCCTGGCCACCGGACCGCAGAGCGAGCTGGAGCTGCAGCTCGGCGATGAGCTGCGCTTCCGCATGATCCCCGGCACGGAGATCGAGCTGCCCGCCCCGCCGCGGCGCTGGCACCCCGGCCCCATGCAGCTGGTGGTCCGCCGCGGCGAGATCTACGGCACCACCGGCGAGGGTGCGCTCACCGCCCCGCTGCACGTGCGCGGCCAGCAGGCCGAGGCCCGCATCCTGGGCACCACCTTCGCCGTGTTCGAGGATTCCCTGGGCACCTGCGTCTGCCTCTGGGAGGGCGACATCACCCTGCACAGCCTCCTCGCCCCGGAGACCTACGAGCTGCAGGAGGGCACCAAGTTCTACGTCTACGAGGACGGCTCGGTCTCCGGCCCGCTGCCCCTGGACCAGATGGAGACCATGAAGCTGCAGATGACCGCCGATCAGGGACTGCTGCCGGAGCCGTCGCTGGAGTAGCCCGCCCGCCCCTCGGCCTGGCCCCGTCCGGCCAGAGGACCTACCGGCCGGACGACCCCGCCGCCCCCGGCGCCGCGTCAGGCGGCAGCAACCCCCGCGCCAGGATCTCCCCCGCCAGCCACTCCCCCAGCGCCGCGTGCGCCACGTGGTTCCAGTGCCCGTGCTTGCCGGTGACCGGCCACCACCAGGGATCCACGCCCTCCGCGCGCAGCCGGGCCCACACCGGCGTGGCGTCCAGCGTCTCGACGCCCGACGCCAGCACCTGCTCGCGGTACGCGGGCCGGATGCGCCAGGGCAGCACCACGGCGCAGCGGGGGCGGGCGGCGAGGTCGTCCAGGATGCGGAGCGTGGTCTCTGGCAGCGGCGGCGCCGGTTCCGCCAGGACCGCGGCGGGCAGGGGGCCGGGGACCTCGCCGCGCTGGCGCGCACCATCGCCGGCGCCCGCACCGTCGGCGGCGTCCGCACCGTCGCCAGCGTCCGCGCCATCGCCAGCGTCCGCGCCATCGCCAGCGTCCGTGACCAGGGGGGCGAACTCGCCCAGCAGCATACCGCGCCACTGCCCGCTGTCGATGATCTTCAGCAGGTTGAAGCCCAGGCGCGGCATGGCCAGGCGGGTGAGCACCGGCTCGAGCTGCAGGTAGAGGCGGCGCTTGCCGCTGTGCTGGAAGTCGCGGTTGATGCGCAGGGTGTCGCCGGCGGCCTCGGTGTAGGGGTACATGGCGGGATCGGCGGGCCAGCCGGAGAGCAGGTCGCCATCGGCGGTGAAGAAGAGGGCGAGGTCGTGGTCCCAGCGCGCGGCGTGGTCCACGTAATGCTGGTGCATGTTCCAGAGCGAGTAGTCGGCGCGGGCGAAGTTCAGGACGCGCACCGGACGACCCAGGCGGCGGGTGAGCTCCCCGGCCAGGCGGGTCTGGAAGTGGTGGCGCGCGAAGACGGTGTGGCCGAGGACGAAGGAGTCGCCCAGCAGCAGGACCCGCAGCTCGTCGCCCTGGCGCTCCGGCGGCGCGCCCGGCCCCAGGAAGCCCCAGCGGTTGGCGCCGCCGAGGAAGAAGCCCTCGCTGAAGCGGCTGAACTCCACGCCCGGCCGGTAGACCGGCCCCAGCCGCGGGTCGGCGCGGTTCTCCAGCGGCGTGGCCACCTCCGCCCACTGCAGCCACAGGTCCAGCCCCAGCAGGGTGGACCCGGCGGTCAGCAGGAAGATCAGGATGGTCAGCGCACGTCGCATGGATGGTTCTCCGGTCGCTCCGTCAGAACTGGAAGTACACGAAGGGCAACGGTTCGGTGGTGGCCATGGAGACCAGCACCACGATCATGATGGCGGTGCACAGGCCGGCCGCCACGGCGGGCCGCAGGCGCAGCGGCCAGACGTGGCTGCCGGTGGCGTACTCCAGGGCGTCAAGCAGCATGGTCAGCGCCACGAAGGCCGCCGTCAGCGACAGGAAGCGGCCGGCCAGCTCGCTCGACTCCCAGTGCACGAAGCTGTCCAGGAAGTGCCAGGCCTGGTCGAAGTCCGCCGCCCGGAAGAACAGCCAGGTCAAGAGCACCAGCAGGTTGGTGGCCAGCACCGAGAGTCCCCAGCGCGCCAGGCTCGCCGGGCCGCGCCAGACGAAACGGTCGGCCGGCTTGCGGTCGCCCAGCATGCGCTTGTGTACCGCCAGGTAGAGGCCGTGCAGGCCGCCCCAGACCACGAAGGTCCAGGCCGCGCCGTGCCACAGGCCGCCCAGCAGCATGGTGAGCATGAGATTGACGTAGGTGCGGCCGCGGCCGCGGCGGTTGCCGCCCAGGGAGATGTAGAGGTAGTCGCGCAGCCAGCTCGAGAGCGAGATGTGCCAGCGGCGCCAGAACTCGGTGATGTTCGCCGACAGGTAGGGCTGCTCGAAGTTCTTCATCAGCTGCAGGCCCAGGAGCTTGGCCAGGCCGCGGGCGATGCTGGAGTAGCCGGAGAAATCGGCGTAGATCTGGATGGAGAAGAGCACCAGCGCGGCCAGCAGCTCGGGCGAGCGGTACAGCTCCGGCTGGCCGAAGATCTGGTCGACGATGCGGCCGGCGTTGTCGCCGATGAGCACCTTCTTCAGGTAGCCCAGCACCAGCAGCACCAGGCCCTCGCGCACGTGCTCCGCGCGGGGCCGGCCCAGTTGGGCGATCTGCGGCAGCAGGTTGCGCGCGCGCTCGATGGGGCCGGCCACCAGCTGGGGGAAGAAGGCCACGAAGAGCGCGAAATCGATGAACGACCGCGTGGGCGCCAGCCGGCCGCGGTAGATGTCGATGGTGTAGGACATGGTCTGGAAGGTGTAGAAGGAGATGCCCACCGGCAGGACGATGCCGAGGTGCAGCTCGCTGACCGGCAGCCCCAGCGAGGCGGCCGTGGCGGCGACGCTGTCGGCGAAGAAGTTGAAGTACTTGAAGAAGCCCAGGACGCCCAGGTTCACCGCCACGCTGATCAGCAGCAGCTGCTTGCGGCGGCGCGGGTCGCCGCTGGCGTGCAGGGCCTGGCCCACCATGAAGTCCACCACGGTGGAGAGCAGCAGCAGCGAGCAGAAGCGCCAGTCCCAGTAGCCGTAGAAGACGTAGCTGGCCGCCAGCAGCCACACCGCCCGGCCCCGCTGCCCCCGCAGGCCGTAGTACACCGGCAGCACCACGGCGAGGAAGAGCAGGAAGACGAACGAGTTGAAGAACATCGCCTAGTCGACCACCACCGTCACCAGCGGCAGCTCGCTGAAGAACGCCGCCACGCGCTGGACGTCGGCCAGCGTGACCTGGTCGTAGGCGGGGATCTCCTGCAGGTAGTCCGCCACGTCGCCCTCCAGCTCGGCCAGGCTCAGGTAATAGGCCCGGCTGATGGAATCCAGGCGCCGCATCATCAGGCGGCCCTGCCGCGCGGCGCGGGCGGTGGCCAGCTCCTGCTCGGTGATGGTCGTGGCGTCGAAGCCGCGCAGGGCCGCGGCCAGGGCCTGCTCGCCCTCCTGCAGCCGCGGCGCCGGCGGATTGAGCCAGGCGCCGAAGACGGCGTGGTCGCCCTGCAGGCGGATGCTGGCGCCCACGCTGTAGCTCAGGCCGCGGCCCTCGCGCAGGTCCATGACCAGGCGATCGGAGAGCACGGCGATGAGCAGCTCGAGGGCCGCCTCGTCCGCCGGGTCCACCTCCCGGATGGCGCCCAGGCGTACCGCGCCCATGGGACCGCCCACGCTGGCGGTCCGGCGCACCGGCGCCACCGTCGGCGCCAGCGGCGGCATCTCCGGCAGCGGCTCGCCGCCAGGAGCGAGGTCGGGCATCATGCCCACCAGCTCCTCGTGGGCGTAGGGCGAGACCACGCCCAGGATCAGGTTCTGGGGCTGGAAGGCCCGGCGGTAGAGGCTGCGGAGCTCGTCGTAGGTGACCGCCGAGACGGTCTCCACCGTGCCCTCCGGCGGCAGCGCGAGCGGGTGGTCGCCGTACAGGCCCTCGGCCAGCAGGCGACCGGCCTGCCAGCTCGCCGTGCCCTCGCGCCGCTGCAGGAGCGTGAGCTGTTCCTCGCGCTCGCGGGCGAGGTCGTCCCCGGTGAAGGTGGAGAACCGGGCCACCTCCGCCAGCAGGGCGAGCAGCTCGGGGCCATTCTCCGCCGGGCACTCCACCCTCACGAAGCTGAAACGGCCGTTGGTGTAGTAGTCGTCCATGGGGAAGCGCGGGTCGTCGGTCCACTTGACCTGCGCGCCCAGGCTGCGCAGACGGCGCGCGAGGCAGGTATCGTCGCAGCCGCTGATGCCGTAGTCGAGCAGGCGGTGCACCAGGTTGAGGGCGCCGGGCCGGGCGTACCGCTGATCCAGCAGCGCGCGGTGCTCCACCGTCACGTGGACGGCCATCAGCTCGCTGCCGCGGCTGGTCTCGCTCACGAGCACCGCGCCATCCTCCAGCACCGAGCGCTGCACCGCGCCGGGGGAGGCGGCCGGGTCCTGCGGATCCACCTCCGGCGTGGCCGCCGGCTCGATGAGCAGCGCCACGCAGGGGCGGTCCACCAGCCAGGTGCGCAGCACGCGTTCGACGTCCGCCGGCTCCACGGCGGCCAGCTCCTCCAGGTAGCCCAGCAGGGCGTCCGGCCCGCCCAGGACCAGGGGCTCGGAGATGTAGATGCCGGTCATGCGCAGCTGCTCGCGCTCCTTGAGCGTCGCGGTGCGCGCCATGGCCACCACCTCCTGCAGGTCCTCCTGCTGGACGCCCAGCTCCAGGGCGCCGATCACCGCGTCCTGGATCAGGCGATAGAAGATGGCGGGGTCGGCGTCGGCGGGCAGGTCCAGCTCCAGCACCAGGCGGCCGAATCCCGGCGCGGCCTGCCACCAGGACGACACCTCCGGGCGCTCGTCCACGGGCAGGTCGGCCAGGGCGCGCGTGAGGATCCCGGTGCCCTCGGCGGTGAGCAGCTGCAGCGCCACGCCGAAGGCCACGCGGTCCTGCATGCCGTAGGTGGGCGCCTCGAAGGCCAGGTTCAGCACGCGGCGCCCGCCGCCGCGGCGCACCACGGTGCGGGTGGCCTCCAGGTGCGGGGCGGTCTGCAGGTCCACGGCCGGCAGGGGGCGCGGCGGCACCGCGCCGTGGTAGTCCTCGAGCAGGGCCACGGCCTGGTCGCGATCGAAGCGGCCGGCCAGGGTCAGGATCATGTTGTTCGGCACGTACCAGCGCTCGTAGAAGGCGGCCACCGCGTCGCGGTCCAGGCTGGCGATGGTGGCCGCGGTGCCCAGGGTGGGCAGCTCGAGGCTGGTGCCGCCGAAGAGCACCTCGCGCACGGTGCGCCGGGCGAACCTGCCGCCGCGGTCGCGGGCCTGGGCCAGCTCGCCCAGGACGATGCCCTGCTCCTTGGGGAACTTCTCCTCCGGGATGAGCGAGTGGAAGAGCATCTGCGACTGCAGGTCCAGCCCCGTCTCCAGCTCTCCGGCGGGCAGGACCATCATGAAGTCGGTGTAGAAGTCGGTGGTGTGGGCGTTGTTGTAGGCGCCGGCGAGGTCGGCCTTCGCGTACAGCTCCTCCTGCGTGTACTTCTCGGTGCCGTTGAAGAGCAGATGCTCGAGCATGTGGGTCATGCCGCTGGTGGCGAAGTCCTCCCAGGCCGAGCCCACCTTCACCTGGGTGTAGATGCCCACCATGGGCTGGGCCGGGTCGGGCAGCAGCACCACCTGCAGGCCGTTCTCCAGCTGCAGCACCTCCACGTCCGCCGGCGGGGCGTGGTAGACGGGCTCCAGTTGCTGGGTGAGCCAGGGGTCGCCCTGGGCGGAGGCGGTGGCGGCGGCGCCCAGCAGGAGCACCGCGGCGAGCAGGGTGGTGGACGTGCGCATGGGTGGGACCGTCTCCCTCTCTGGAGCGAGGCGCCCCGCGGCCTTGGCCCGGGGCACGAGGACGATGACGCGGCTAGCGGAGCTGTTCCGCCGCCTCGATGATGCCGGTGAAGTCGGCGGCCTTCAGGCTGGCGCCGCCGATCAGGCCGCCGTCCACGTCCGGCTGGCCGAAGAGTTCCTTCGCGTTGCCCGGCTTGACGCTGCCGCCATAGAGGATGCGCAGCGAGCCGACGGCCTCCGGCCCCAGGATCCCCGCGGCGATCTCCCGGCCGTGCGCATGCATCTGCTGGGCGATCTCCGGCGTGGCGGTCTCGCCGGTGCCGATGGCCCAGACCGGCTCGTAGGCCAGGATCAGGTTCTGCGGCGTGGCGCCGGCCAGGCGCGGCAGCACGCCCTGGATCTGCTCGGCGACCACGGCCTCGGCGCGGCCGTCCTTGCGCTCGTCGAGCTGCTCGCCGAAGCAGAAGATGGCCGTCATGCCGGCGGCGTGGACGCGCTCGATCTTGGCGACGAAGAGGTCGTCCGTCTCGCGCTGGTACTGGCGGCGCTCGCTGTGGGCGACGATCACGTGGCTGCAGCCGGCCTCCTTCAGCATGCCGGCCGACACCTGCCCGGTGTACGCGCCCTGGTCCTGGTCGGAGCAGTCCTGGGCGCCCAGCAGCAGCGGCTCGCCGGTGGCGAACTCGCTCACCGAGGGGATGGTCACGTACGGCGGACAGACCAGCACCTCGCAGCCCAGCTCGCGGCCGGCCAGGTGGGACTGGATCTCGGCGGCCAGATCGGTGCCCGCGCTCGGGCCCAGGTTCAGCTTCCAGTTGCCCGCGACCATGATACGACGCATGATGGCAGCTCCTCGCGATTGGCTCGGATTCTCGGATTCTCGGATTCTCGGATTTCGGGCTCGCCCGCGAGAATATGCCACCGTTGGGCCGAAATGTCTACGCACCCGGACCGGATGAGCGCATGACCTTCCAGAGCCTCATGCTGATGGCGGCCGCCGGCGCCGCGGGCGCGCTCTGCCGCCACGGCCTCGCCGGCGTGGTGCAGCGCCTGGCGGGCGAGCGGTTTCCGGCGGGCACCCTGGCGGTCAACCTGCTGGGCTGCCTGCTCTTCGGCCTGGTCTGGGGCTGGCTGGAGAGCCGCGCCGGGTTCTCGCCGCAGACCCGGCTGGTGGTGCTCACCGGCTTCATGGGCGCCTTCACCACCTTCTCCACCTACGCCTTCGAGACCGCCACGCTCCTGCAGGGCGGCCAGATCGCCGCCGCGCTGCTGAACGTCGCCGGGCAGACGGTGCTGGGCGTGCTGCTGGTCATCGCGGGGATGGCGGTGGCGCAGGCGGTGTCGTGAGGCCGTCGGGGGTCGGTCAATCCGTCGACTCGCCGAGGTCCTCGATGTCCGCGAGATCCCGCATGCGGCCGGTCGCACGCTTGTTGGCCACGAAGGCCGACCGCCCGATGAAGGAGACCGCGACATCCCCGTAGGCGCCAGGCTGCCGGCCCTGCCAGGCCTCCTCCCAGGTCACGCCGGTCAACGAGGTGAGGAGGTCCACGCGGACCGGCGGCACCCCGAGCTGGATCACGTTGTCGGGAGCCGTGAAATCGGTCGCGGTGAGCCCCAGCCCCCCGAATCCGAACGCCGCGAGGGCGTCGAGGACCCGCCGCGCGTTCGCCGGCGTCGGCCGCACGAGGAGGTCCAGGTCGCCGGTGTAGCGCGGCGCACCGTGGAACGCCAGCGCGTAGCCTCCGACCACGAGGTACTCAACCCCGCTGGCGTTGAACGACGCGAGCAGATCTCTGAAGTCGGACTGCAGATCCATGGGCCTGCCTGCGGAGGAAGTCCACGGCCGCGATGCGTTCGGCGGCAGGACGGCGACGCCAGTAATCCCGGTCACGCCGTTCACTGGCCGGATCGCCCAGACGGTGGGTGGTGATGGTCTTCTCGATCATGTCGGGATTGTACCACGGCCGCGGCGGCGGGCCAGGGCGAATCGTCGGCAGGACAGCACCCACGGCGGCCTGGACGACACCGCCCCGGGCACTCCCCGGTGAAGGCGCTCCGGCTCGCGTCCGCAACCGCCGGCGGCGGATATCGCCGATCAATCCTATCCTGAACTGATCCCGATTCTGGATTCACCCACCCTCCAGCGCTCAGGAAGACCCATGATCGGTCAGTCCCTGCTCCACTACGAGATCAAGCAGCAGCTCGGCAAGGGTGGCATGGGCGAGGTCTTCCTCGCGCGCGACACCAAGCTCGGCCGCGACGTCGCCATCAAGATCCTGCCGGCCGAGCTGGCCGGCGACGCCGAGCGCGAGGCGCGGTTCCAGCGCGAGGCGCGGGCGCTGGCGAGCCTGCAGCATCCCAACGTGGCGTCGGTCTACGGCTTCGAGGAGTCCGGCGGCTTGCGGTTCATGGTGATGGAGTACGTCGCCGGCGCCGAGCTCACCGAGCGGATCGCCGCCGGCCCCATCCCGGTGGCGGAGGCGCTGGAGATCGCCCGGGGGATCGCGGCGGGGCTGGAGGCCGCGCACGAGAGCGGCATCGTCCACCGCGACCTCAAGCCGGCCAACGTCATGCTGACCCCCGCCGGCGACGTCAAGGTGCTCGACTTCGGTCTGGCGCAGGCGTGGTTCGGGGACCAGGGCTCCGGCAGCGCCAGCTCGGCGATGCCCACCATCACCGCGGGGATGACCCAGGAGGGCACCATCCTCGGCACCGCCGCCTACATGAGCCCCGAGCAGGCGCGCGGCGTGGCGGTGGACCGGCGCACCGACATCTGGGCCTTCGGGGTGATCCTCTACGAGATGCTCACCGGCCAGCAGCTCTTCCACGGCGAGACCATCAGCGACTCGCTGGCCGCGGTCCTGCGGGCGGAGCCGGAGTGGACCGACCTGCCGGACGGGATCCCGGCGGTCCGGCGGCTCATCGAGCGCTGCCTCGAGCGCGACCCCCGGCAGCGGCTGCGCGACATCGGCGAGGCGCGGATCTTCCTGCAGGACGGCGCGGCGAGCGGTTCGCACCCGAGCTTCTCGCAGCTCGACCTCGGGCCCGCGCCGGCCAGCCAGGCGCCGGCGCGCCGGCCGCTGGCGCTCATGGCCGCCGTCGCGGTGGCCAGCCTGGCCCTCGGGGCGGTGGTCGGCTGGCAGCTGCTGGCGGGATCCACGCCGCCGCCCCTGCTGCACACCATGGTCCCGCCGCCACGCGACACGGACTACGACCTGACCGGCACCGCACCCGGGCCCACCGCGCTCTCGCCCGACGGCACCATGCTGGCCTTCACCGCCATCGACACCGCCGGCCGGTCGCAGCTGTACGTGCGCCATCTGGATCAGGGCGAGTCGGTCGGCATCTCCGGCACCGCCAGTGCGGCCTATCCGTTCTGGTCGCCGGACAGCGAGTTCATCGGGTTCTTCGAGATGTCCGGCGGCAAGCTGCGCAAGGTGGCCGTCTCCGGCGGCCCGCCGGTGACCCTCTGCCCCGCCCCCAACGGCAAGGGCGGCGCCTGGAACGAGCACGGCGACATCGTCTTCACCCCGGACGCCACCGAGCCCATCTACCGCGTGCCGGCCATCGGTGGCGAGCCCCGGCCGCTGACCGCCATCGGCCCCGAGCACGACTCCCATCGCCATCCACGGTTCCTGCCCGACGGCCGCCACTTCCTCTTCACCGCGCGCACCGGCGCCAGCGACCTGACCAACGACATCATGCTCGCCTCGCTCGACACCGCCGTCGCCCCGCGCGTGATCGCCAGCTCGGAGGCCCATGCCGAGTACGCCGACGGTCACCTGATGACCGTCCGCGAGGGGGTGCTGATGGGGACGCCGTTCTCGCGCGACCAGGAGCGGGTCACCGAGGGGGGCAAACCCCTGGTCGAGAACGTGCTGCTGTTGCCAGGCGCGGCCTACGCGGTCTTCTCCCCCTCGCGCACGGGCATGATGACCTACCAGACGGGCGCCTCGATGCAGGCGACCCGCATGCTCTACTGGACCGACCTCGGTGACGGGGGTCTGCGCCCGTTCGGCACCCCCGGCCAGCTCTTCCATCCGGTGATCAGTCCCGACGGATCGCGGGCGGTGGTCGAGGTCCGCGGCGCCTCGGACGAGGGCGTCGATCTGTGGCTCGTGGACCTGGAGACCGGGCTGCGGACGCGCTTCACCTTCGCCGACGGCGACGAGACCAGCGCCTGCTGGACGCGGGACGGCCAGACGGTGATCTACATGTCCGTCCAGGACGGCACCTTCCGGATCGTCCAGCAGCCGGTCGAGGGGCAGGGCGGCGAGGCCATCCTCGCCGAGGCCAGCCGTCCCCTGGCGCCCTCGAGCACCAGCCCGGACGATCAGTTCCTGTTGATCAGCGCCGAGCGCGAGGACTCCAACGTCGAGTTGCGCCGGCTGGATCTGACCGATCCGAACGCCGAGATGGAGGTGATCCGCTCGCGCGAGGACGCGAACCTCGGCATCGGGAGCTACTCGCCCGACGGCCGCTGGATCGCCTACAACACCCGGTCGGCCGCCGGCTGGGACGTGTTCGTGATCCCCGCGGCCGGTGGCTCGCGCAAGTGGCAGGTCACCACCGACGGGGCGGTGTACCCGCGCTGGAATGCGGCGGGTACCGAGCTGTGGGTGAGCAAGTTCAACGGCACCCTGCGCGTCTACGACATCGACGGCCGCGAGGAGACCCTGCGCGTGGGCAGCTACCGCCAGTCGGTCACCGTCAGCCCGCCCGACGGCTCGGGGAACTACTACGACCTGCACCCCGACGGCGCGCGGATCCTGCAGACCGGCGTGGATCCGGCGTTCCGGCAGGAGGTGTCGTTCCTGCACCTGGTGACGGACTGGCAGCGGGCGCTGGTGCAGTAGCAGGCGGTGGCCGGACACCACGCCCACCGACGCGCGGCGCCCTGAGGCGGATCTTTGCAGACGGCCACCCGGTCGAGGTTGCTACCGATGCGCTGATTGGATATATTGTCGTCATATTTCGCCGTAAAGTGACATGGAGGGTGTCATCTTGTTTGGCCGTCGGCTCGAGATCCCGCCACAGAGCTTCTTCCTGTTCGGCCCCCGGGGTACCGGCAAGACCACCTGGATCCGGGCCAATCTGCCCGACGCCCACGTCATCGACCTGCTATCCGAGGAACGATACCAGCGGCTCCTGGCCGACCCGGGACGCCTCGCCGACGAACTGCGCGCCGTCCAGGCCGACCGCTGGGTGGTCCTCGACGAGGTGCAGCGCCTGCCCTCGCTGCTCAACGAGGTCCACCGGTTCCGCGAGGAGCGTCGGCTGCGCTTCATTCTCTGTGGCTCCAGCGCACGCAAGCTGCGGCGCGGCGGCGTCAATCTGCTGGCCGGCCGCGCGCTCCGTCGGGCCATGCACCCGTTCGTCCCCGCCGAGCTCGGCGACGCGTTCGACCTCGAGTCCGCCCTCACGCACGGGCTGATGCCCCTGATCTGGGATGCACCCGACCGCGAGGAGGCGCTCGCCGCCTATGCCCGCATGTACCTGCGCGAGGAGATCCAGGCCGAGGCCGTGGTCCGCAATCTCCCCGGCTTCGCCCGCTTCTTGCCCATCGCCGCGCTCTATCACGGCCAGACCGTCAACGTGGCCAACATCGCGCGCGAGGCCGGCGTGGCGCGCACGACGGTCAGCGGCTACCTCGAGATCCTGGAGGAGACGCTGCTCTGCTTCCGGGTCCCGGGCTTCGAACCGAAGCTGCGCGTGCGGGAGCGGAAGCACCCCAAGTGGTACTGGTGCGATCCGGGCCTCGTACGCGCCATGCGGCGCACCCGCGGAACGCTCGCACCCGAGGAACGCGGCGCCCTGTTCGAGGGGCTGGTCGCCCAGCTGCTTCGTGCGCATCGCGACTACGACGGGATCTGCGACGAGATCGCCTACTGGTCGCCCGAGCGCCGCGGTACGGAGGTCGATTTCGTGCTCACCCGGGGCGACGAGCACGTGGCCATCGAGGTCAAGTCGGGGCGCACGTTCCATGAACGCTGGTGCCACGGGCTCCGTGCCCTCGCGGCCCTGCCGAACCTCACCCGCCGGATCATCGTCTATCCAGATGGCCCCCGCCTGGAGACGGAGGACGGCATCGAGGTCATGCCGTTGACCACCTTCGCGACCTTGCTGGCGGACGGCGCACTCTGAACGCCCGGGCGCGGCTCGGGACACGCAGGATCACGCCACGAGCGCGATGAGTCCCAGCGGGCGCGGCATCAATGGCATGGCGGTCGACCTCCGGTGGCGACAGGATCGGTCCAGTCCGGTTGACGGAGGCCCGGCGGTGGGAGACAATGCCCACCGGGTTCCCGCATCTCACACCCCGAGGATCCTATCATGAACGCCCGCCGCCTGCGCATCTACCTCGGCGAACGCGACAAGGACGCCCACGGCCACCTGCTGCACGAGAGCATCGTCAGCGAGGCCCATCGTCGCGGCCTGGCCGGCGCCACCGTCTTCAAGGGCGTGACCGGGTTCGGCACCAACAGCCGCGTGCACACCGCACGCATCCTGCGCCTGAGCGAGGACCTGCCGCTGGTGGTGGAGATCGTGGACACCCCGCGCAAGATCGAGGGTTTCCTGCCCTGGCTCGACGACACCATCCTCGAGGGCCTGGTCACCCTCGAGGACACCGACGTGGTGATCTACCGCTCGGGCCGCGAGGACTTCCAGCCACCCATCTGAGCCCCGTCATCCGCCACCCCGCGGCCGGCACGCCGGCCACGCGCCGGAGGTCCATCGCCGTGCCCCGTCTCGCCCCGCTGTCGTTCTGCTGCCTGATCCTGCTCCTCGCGGGGACGACCTCGCCGCTCGCGGCCACTGCCGCGGAGACGCCTGCTGCTGCCGGGACCCCCGCCGACGAGGTCGTCCGCTGGCTCGAGCCCCACCTCGCGGCCGGGCGC
>CAZWYF010000071.1:10364-14869 GCA_964637835.1 uncultured Fibrobacteraceae bacterium | reverse complement strand
GATTCGACGGCTTCCTGCGCGCGGTCCTCTCCTGCCGGCCGGCCGACGCCCTGGTCCTGCTGTGCTCGGACCACGGCAACGTGGAGGATGCCTCGGTCAAGACGCACACCCGGCAGCCCGTGCCCCTGGCGGCGTGGGGCCCGGGGGCGCGGGAATTCGTCACGGGATTGACACGGCTGGATCAGGTGACCCCGGCCATCGTCGACCTGCTGGCTGGCGGCCGCTGAGATCCGTGGCGGCCTGGCCCGGGGGCGCGACCGTGTCCGGCGCGCCGCCGGACGCTCGCTAGGGCCGCCGGCCCTCCAGGTAGAAGACCTCGAAGACCTTCTCGTGGAAGATGGGGCCGTGGCCGAAGTAGCCGTCCTCGCCGAACAGCTCGCCGTGGTCGCTCATGATCATCAGGTGGGTGCTGGCCGGGCAGCGCTCGAGGAAGCGGCCCACCACGCCGTCGAGGTACTCCACGCAGGCGATCTGCTTGTCGTGGAAGGCGCGGAACTGCTCCGGGGAGAAGAAGCGGTCCTCGCGGCGCTCCTCGAGGTACTCGCCGGGGTTCTGGAGGAACTGGTCCAGGGACTTGAACACGCCGTGGACGCCGGAGATGTGGGGCAGGTCGTCGGCGCTCTCGCCTGGCAACAGGTACGGGTAGTGGGTCTCGCCGGTGTTGATGAAGAAGAAGCTGGGGCGGTCGTCCCGGAAGGCGAGCCGGTCGAGGATCTGGCCGAGGTCGTTGTGGGCGGGCGCCAGCTCGTAGCGGTCGAAGTGGGCCGCCATGCTGGTCATGGGGTTGAGCACGGGCAGCGAGACCCAGCCCTCGCACCAGTAGCCCTGCTGCTTCAGGAAGTGCGGCAGGTTGAGCTGGGGGACGAACGCCTGGAACTCCACGTCCGGGATGTTGAGGCGCTCGGACCAGGTGGCGAACTCCTCGCGGTAGACGTTGGAGGCGAAGACGCCCCTGGGGCTGCGGTGCGGGACCATGCCCATGAGGAACGTGTAGTGGCTGGGGCTGGTCCAGCTGGCGTAGCTGTAGCGTTTCTCGGCCACGCCGATGCGGTCGAGGCTGGGGGTGCGGGCGGCCTGGTAGGCGTCCCAGCGGCAGCTGTCGAACACGATGAACACCACGTTGTTGGGCCGGTCGTCGTCGCCGCCGCCGAACACCTTGCGCACACCGTCGAGGAAACCGGGCATGGGGCCGCTCCCGTGCGAGGGTCATGAGACCGGAGAATCCAGGAATCAAGTTGCGCGGGGGGCGCGGAAAGCGCAAGCGAGGCGACGGGCCGATTGGCCGGCGGCGCGCGCGCAGCGGCCGCCGGTGTCCCCGTGACGCCGGCGGCCGCTGATCTCGCCCGTCGCTCGCCGCTGGCGAGCGACGGGGTGCCGGGCTAGAGGTTCTTGTCCAGGGCGGCGGCCAGGTCGGCCTTCTGCTGCAGGCCCACGAAGCTCTCCACCTGCTGACCACCCTTGAACAGCATCACCGTGGGGATGCCGCGGATGCCATACTGGGCCGCGATCTGCTGGTTGTCGTCCACGTTGACCTTGCCCACCTTGACCTTGCCGTCGTAGTCGCCGGCCAGCTCCTCGATCACCGGGCCGATCATCTTGCAGGGGCCGCACCAGGGGGCCCAGAAGTCCACCAGCACGGGCTGGTCGCTGGCGAGGACCTCGGTCTCGAAGTTCTTGCTGTCGAACTGCATCACCTGGCTCATGGGTCGTGTCCTTCCTCGGTCGCCGCCTCGGGGCGGCGGGGGGTGTTGCAGGCGGGGGCCTGCTCTCCTTGCGTTCGGGCCGGTCATCGCAGGGACCGTGCCACCGGTCCGTCCGGAGGCGCGTCGTGCCGACCGTCCATCCCAACGACCACGAGACAACGGCTTACGCTCTCGTCGCGGAGCTTCGCCGACGGGGTCGTCCCCGGGACCTGGCGCGACGGAGTGTTGCGTGCAACGGATGTGTTGCAGCGAAAATGTTGCATGCAACGGGTTCCTGGCCGATCATGTTCTCCGGAGGAACCGCCATGACCGAACGCGCCCCGCGCTATGCCAGCCTGCTGGCCGACCTCGACCTCGCCGGCTTCCGCGCCATCGCCGCGGTGCTGCGCGAGGGCGTGATCCTGCTCGACCGCGACCTGCGCATCCGTGACCTCAACGTGGCGGCCGAGCGCATCCTCGGCCGGCCGGCCAGCCAGCTCCTGGGCCTGGAGATCTGCAGCCTGTTCGGGGTGGGGCAGTGCCCGCGCGACACCCTGGCCGAGAGCCTGCGCGGCAACCGGCCCATCCTCGACTTCCAGACCACCGTGCAGCTGCCGGGCGACCGGGTGGGCCACGTGGTCCTGCGCACCGCCCCGCTCATGCGGCCGCACGCGGCAGCCGACGGCGTGGCGGTGATCATCGGCGACGTGACCGAGGAGACGCGCCTGCGCCAGGAGACCACCGCCCGCTCGCGCCTGGGCGGCCTGGTGGGCGGCGACCGCCGCATGCGCCAGCTCTACGACCTCATCGCCCAGGTGGCGCCCAGCGACGCCACGGTCCTGATCCGCGGCGAGAGCGGCACCGGCAAGGAGCTGGTGGCCCGCGCGCTGCATGATGGCAGCCCGCGCGCCGACGGCCCCTTCGTGTCGGTGAACTGCTCGGCGCTGGCCGAGACGCTCCTGGAGAGCGAGCTGTTCGGCCACGTGCGCGGGGCCTTCACCGGCGCCACCACCGACCGCCGCGGCCGCTTCGAGGAGGCTCGCGGGGGCACGCTCTTCCTGGACGAGATCGGCGACGTGAGCCCCGCC
The DNA here is from genome assembly GCA_964637835.1 of uncultured Fibrobacteraceae bacterium. Taxonomy (GTDB): domain Bacteria; phylum Krumholzibacteriota; class Krumholzibacteriia; order LZORAL124-64-63; family LZORAL124-64-63; genus Glo-17. The sequence continues at coordinate 12,099 of CAZWYF010000071.1, read as the reverse complement.
GTGCAGGTCAAGCTGCTGCGCGTGCTGCAGGAGCGGATGATCGAGCGCGTGGGCGACAATCGCCCCGTGGCGGTGGACGCGCGGGTGGTCTCGGCCACCAACCAGGACCTCGAGACGCTGCTGGCCAGCGGCCGGCTGCGCGAGGACTTCTACTACCGGATCAAGGTGGTGCGCCTGGACATCCCGCCGCTGCGCGAGCGCCGCGAGGACATCCCCCTGCTGGCGGCCGACCTGCTCGCCCGCCACGGCGGCCGCGGCGTCGCCCTGGCGCCGGCCGCCCTCGCCCGCCTGATGCAGCACTCCTGGCCGGGCAACGTGCGCGAGCTGGAGAACGCCCTGCAGCATGCGCTGGTGCTCTGCGGCGGACCGGTGATCGAGCCGCCGCACCTGCCGCCGGAGATCGGGCCGGCGGGGCGCGATGGCCCCGGCCGGCCCGACGAGCGGCCAGCCGGGCGCACACCGGGCGACGAGGCCGCGTCGGCCGCCAGCGCCGATCCCGCCGACGCGCTGCAGCACCTGGCGCATGGCAGCCCCGAGGAGCGGGACCTGCTGCGGCGCGTCCTGGCCGGCGCGGGCTGGAATCGCCGCCGCGCCGCGCGGCGGCTGCGCATCGACCGCACCACGCTGTGGCGCAAGCTCAAGCTGCACGGGCTCGAACCGGAGGACTGAACCCCAGGCCGCGCGCCTGGGCCGCGGCCCCTCGGTCCCGGCAAGACGACGACGAGGCCGCCCCCGGGGGGACGGCCTCGCGCGTCAGCGTCACGTGCGGTCTGGCCGCGGCGGTGCGCCGGCCAGCGGAGAGGGCGGCCTACGCCTCCTTCTCCCGCCACACCGTGATCAGCTGCAGGATGGTCTGGGTGGCCAGCTCCATGTCCTTCAGGCAGCACCACTCGGTGTAGCCGTGGAAGCTCTGCTCGCCGGTGAAGATGTTGGGCGTGGGCAGGCCGCGGGCCGAGAGCACGGCGCCATCGGTGCCGCCACGGATCGAGCCGAGCTGCGGCTCCAGGCCGGTGCGCTTGACCGCCTCCAGGGCGTACTCCACCGCCCGGGGCTCCTTCTCCAAATCGTACTTCATGTTGCGGTAGTACTGCTTGATCTGCACCTCGAAGCTCGAGCCCGGCCACTGCTCGCAGGCCTTCGCGGCGTACTCGCGGATCCTGTCGGCCTTGACCGGCAGCTGGTCCACGTCGAAGTCGCGGATCAGCAGCGCCACCTCGGTGGTGCTGGTGTTGCCCTTGACGCTCACGGGATGGATGTAGCCCTGCTTGCCCTCGGTGGTCTCCGGGGCGCCCTCGCGGGGCAGGCCGGCCAGGAAGCTGCCGGCGACCTTGATCGAGGAGACCAGCTTGTCCTTGGCGAAGCCGGGGTGGATGTCGCGGCCGGTGAAGGTGACGATGGCGGTGTCGGCGCAGAAGGTCTCGTGCTCCACCTCGCCGCGCTTGCCGCCATCCATGGTGTAGGCCACCAGCGCGCCGAACTTCTCGATGTCGAAGTGCTTGACGCCCTGGCCCACCTCCTCGTCCGGCGTGAAACCGATCTTGATGGGGCCGTGGGCGAAATCAGGGTTCTCCACGATGCGCGTGAGCGCTTCCATGATCTCGGCGATGCCGGCCTTGTCGTCGGCGCCCAGCAGGGTGGTGCCGTCGGCGGTGATGATGGTCTCACCGATGCACGTCTTCAGGTACGGGTTCTCGCTCTCCTTGATCACGATCCCGTTCTTCGGCAGCGCGATGTC
>CAZWYF010000071.1:0-10264 GCA_964637835.1 uncultured Fibrobacteraceae bacterium | reverse complement strand
GGTACGGGTTCTCGCTCTCCTTGATCACGATCCCGTTCTTCGGCAGCGCGATGTCGCCGCCCTGGTAGTTCTCGTGGAAGACGGGCTCGACGTTCTCGCCGGAGACCTCGGGGTAGGTGTCCACGTGGGCGACGAAGGCGATGGCCGGCACGTTCTCGCAGCCCGGGGTGGCTGGCAGGGTGGCCGTCACGTAGCAGTGCTCGTCCACGGCGGCATCGGTCAGGCCCAGCTCCTTCAGCTCATCGACGAGGATGCGGGCGAGGTCGAACTGGCGCTCGGTGGAGGGGTAGGTGTCGCTCTCGTCGCTGCTCTGGGTGTTGACCTTGGCGTACTTGACGAAGCGATCGACCAGGCTGGGGAACTTGGAGTCGGCACTGCGCTCGAGCATGACGGGCCTCCGTGGGATCCGGGATGGACGCGGCGCGCCGGGGGCCGCGCGGCGAATGGTGGTTCGAACCGGCCCATGATAGGAAGCGTACCCTGGGGGGGCAAGCCGGCGGCCGGGGGCCTGGAAAAGGCGCCGCGGACGCGGTACACTCGCCGTGGCCCATGACCGGGACGGACCCCGCCTCGAACCCGGAGCACGACCATGATCCGAACCACAGCTCTCGCGGCGATGCTGATGATCGTCACCGCGGCGGCCGCCGCCGCACCACCGGCGGTGGAGGTCTCCGCCGACGGGCATCGGACCGTCATCCTGCAGCCGGCCGTCACCGACGGCCAGGTGCTCGGGAACGACCAGGACGTCCCCTACGGCACCGCTCCCGACTGGCAGAACACGCTGCGCCGGCAGGTGGGCGGCCTGCAGGTGGCCGACCTCGACGGCGACGGCTGGAACGACGTGGTGGTGGGCTGCTACATCTCCAGCTCGTATCCGCCCTACGAGGACTGGGAGAACCTCATCTACTTCAATACCGGCGGCATGCTCGAGGACCAGCCCTCCTGGGTGAGCGCCGACGAGGTCTCCACCGGCGACGTCCAGGTGGGCGACATCGACGGCGACGGCCATCTGGACGTCTTCGCCGCCAACGGCGGCGGCCTCTCCTCGCCGTCGGTGATCTACTTCGGCGGCCCGGATGGCCCCGACCCCGTGCCTGGCTGGTCCAGCGCCGAGCCCGACGGCGCCTGGAACAACGCCGGCCTGCTGGTGGACTGGGACCTGGACGGCGACCTCGACCTGGTGACCGCCAACCAGGGCGCCAGCCAGTTCGATCCGTACCGTCCCATGTTCGGCTTCGAGAACATCGCCGGCGAGTTGACGCCCTGGCCCACCTGGCAGTCCCAGGAGGAGTCGCTGCAGAACTTCCTGGCCGCCGCGGACTGGGATCAGGACGGCTGGCCGGAGGTGGCGGTGAGCAAGTGGAGCGCCTTCGCCTCGGGCGTCCACGACAACCACGAGGGCGGCCTGCAGACCACCCCGGCCTGGACCACCGGCGACACCGGCGCGGACAAGGGGGTGGCCTTCGCCGACGTCGATGGCGACGGCTGGGTGGATCTGGCCCTCGGGCACGACCCCACCCAGCTCTGGCGCAACGACGCCGGCACCATGACCCTGGTCTGGCAGTCGGAGGCCCCGTACCACGGCCACAGCGACCTGCGCTTCTGCGACGTGGACCGCGACGGCGATCCCGACCTTGCCGAGTGCCACTTCTCCGATGGCCGCGTGCACATCTACCTCAACCAGGACGGCGTGCTGGACGCGGCGCCGAGCTGGACCTACGACTCGCCCACCGTGGGCACCGCCATCGCCTTCGGCGACCTGAACGGCGACCAGTGGCCCGACCTGGTGGTGGGCAACTCCGGCGAGCCCTCCGTGAAGGTGTTCCTGGCCACGCCGCCGGCCACCGCGGCGCCCGAAACCACCGACCCGCCCGGGCCGTCCGACGTGGCGCGTGCCGCGGCCGCGCCGCGCCTGCTCGGCAACCAGCCCAACCCGTTCAATCCCGCCACCGAGATCACCTTCGAGCTCGCGGCGCGCGGGCCGGTGTCCCTGGCGATCCACGACGCGGCCGGCCGTCACGTCCGCACGCTCCTGGCCGGCCGGCCGTTCGCGGCCGGACGACACGCCACGCGCTGGGATGGCCGGGATGCCGCGGGCCGGGCCATGCCGACGGGCGTCTACCTGGCGCGGCTGCAGGCCGCTGGCGGCACCGACATGGCGCGGTTGACGCTGATGAAGTGAGCGGGCGCGGTGGCGCCGACGGCGCCGGGGTCAGCCGCGCCTCGCCCGCAGGATCACCACCGTCCCCACCAGCCCGGCCGCGACCATCGCCGCTCGCACCGCCAGCAACGTGCCGCCACTCGACGTGCCGCCAGCCAGCGCGCCGCCATCCGGCGCCCCGTGGCCGAGCAGCACCGCGCTCACGGTGATCGCCGTCCACATGGCCACGAGCGCGGCGATGCGCGCACGCCGGGGCATGGGCGTCTCGGGATCGAGGTAGGCGTGGAACGGGGCGAAGAAGCGGTGCCGGACCAGCTTCTCCTCGAGCCACGGGCAGCTGCGGGTGAAGAGCCAGGTCGCGGCGATGAGGAAGACGGTGGTGGGCATGCCGGGAATCACCACGCCGATGGCGGCCAGGCCCACGCAGAACAGCCCCAGCAGCGCCAGCAGCCAGCGGCGCGGCGAGTCGGGACGACGGCCCACGGCCGGGCGCGCGATGGCGGAGGTCCGCGGCGCACCGTGCACCGGACGGCGGCCTGGATCGGAAGCGGGGTCGAGAGACACGTGAGAGACTCCTGGTGCGGGCGGGCAGGCCCGCGTCACGGGTCGGGGCGAGACCGGACGCGACGGCCACCGGGGGCGGCCGCCTGGCAGGACAATCTGGACCCGGCGGGTGGAAATGTCGAGCCTTCAGGGTCGGATTTTTTCCTGGCGCCTGGCCCGGCCAGCCGATCGGCATCCGCACCCCCCACCTCCGGTTGATCCCGCCGCGCCCACGACCTATTCTACCGGCAGTTCCCTGCGCCCCCGCCCCGCTTCTTCCCGAGGTCGACCATGGACTGTCCCTGCGGCTCCGGCCAGACATACGAGGAATGCTGCCAGCCCGTGATCGCCGGCGAGGCTGCCGCCGCCACCGCCGAGGCGCTCATGCGCGCCCGCTACAGCGCCTACGTCACCGAGGAGATCGACTTCCTCCTCGAGTCGCTGCACCCGGACCATCGCCAGGAGCACGACGCCGAGGCCGTGCGCACCTGGGCGGCGGAGAGCGACTGGCACGGCCTGCAGATCCTCGACACCGAGGCCGGCGGCCCCGAGGACGACACCGGCCGCGTGGAGTTCGCCTGCGAGTACACGTTCCAGGACGAGGACCACGTCCACCACGAGGTGGGCCACTTCGCCCGGCATCAGGGCCGGTGGTACTTCGTGGAGGGCGACGCGGTGCGCCCGCAGCCCTTCCGCCGCGAGGAGCCCAAGGTGGGCCGGAACGACCCCTGCCCCTGCGGGAGCGGCAAGAAGTTCAAGAAGTGCTGCGGGGCGGCCTGACACCCGTGGTCGCCGCCTGCGGGCGAGCGCTCCGGCGCGAGCGCATGCTGCCCGCCGCCGTGGTCCTGGTCGCCGTCGCCGCGCCGCTGTCCGCCCGCGCGGAACCCGCCGCCGCCCCGCCCGATTCCGCCGTCGTCGCGCCCCGGGGCCCTGACCAGCCCACCGACGACCTCGGTACCGGCGACCTCGCCGACCGCGACGGCTGGTTCTTCCGTGGCCTGCGCGCGCTGGTCGCCCGCCGCGACCCCACCGCCGACGCCGCCGCCGGCGAGCGCACCCGCCTCGCCCGCGAGCCGTTCCTCCGTCACGAGAGCCGGCCCATCCACAGCGTCATCGTCTTCGGGCGCAAGGCCTTCGGCGAGCTGGACCCCGCCGCCGCCGCCGACGACACCGCCGACGCATCCAGCGGCGGCCTACGCGGCCGCGCCGAGGCCGGCGTCGCCGCGGCGGGACGGCTCCTCGATTCCCTGGCCCCGCGCACCCGCGAGACGGTGATCCGCAACCACCTGCTCTTCGCGGCCGGTGATCGCCTCGATCCCTTCGCCCTGGCCGACAGCGAGCGCCTCCTGCGCGACCTGCCCTTCATCCAGGACGTGCGGATCGAGGTGTTCCCGCTGCTCGAACGCGACGACGACGCGGTGGCGGTGGTGGTCATGGTGCGCGACCGCTGGCCCTGGGGCGCCCGGGCCGACATCAAGACCGCGCAGCGCTGGGACGCCGCCGTCTTCCACCGCAACGCGGGTGGGCTGGGCCTGGACCTCGAGAGCCAGCTCCTGGTGGCGCGCGACCAGGATCCCGCCGTGGGCTGGCTGGCGCGCGGCGGCTACCGCAACCTGGCCGGCAGCTTCGTCGACCTCACCGCCGAGGCGCGCCGCGCCTGGGATCGCGACCACACCCGGCTGGCCGCGGCTCGCCGCTTCGTGCATCCCGACCTGCGTCTGGTGGGTGGCGTGTCCGCGGAATCGCGCACCGAGTACGACCATGACGACCTCCCCGCCGGCGAGTCCCTGCGCACGCGGTCGGCCGGCTTCTGGGTGGGCTGGGGCATCGTCGTGGGCACGAGCGATCGAGAGGATCGCCGCCGCGTCCGCCTGGTTCCCGCGGTGGGCGCCGACCGGGTGGACTACCGCGACCCGCCCCGGCGCCACGCCCCCGACCCCCGCCGCTGGCGCGACCGCACCCGCTACCTCGCGCAGCTGAATCTGTCCAGCGTGGACTACTACACCGCCAGCCTGGTCTACGGCTACGGCGAGACCGAGGACATCCCCGCCGGCCTCTGGGCCAGCCTCACCGGCGGGTACGAGGACGGCGAGCGGGAGGACCGCTGGTACCACGGCGGCCGGTTCGTCTGGCCCCGGGTGACCGGCGGCGGCCGCGTCCTGGCCCTGTCCGCGGCGTACGGCGGGTTCCGGCGCGCCGGACGCTTCGAGGACGGTGTGCTCGACCTGCAGGCCTCCGGCTTCGGCGACCTGCACCGGGCCGGGCCCGGCTACTGGCGCCACTTCTTCCGGCTGCGCTACACCCTGGGCGTGAACCAGTCCGGCGACCCGCTACGCCTCGATCGCGCCGGCCTGCGCGACCTCGACCGCGAGGAGGTGGCCGGCAACCAGCGACTCGTGGCGGGCCTGGAGTCGGTGCATTTCACTCCCTACGCGTTCTTCGGCTTCAAGACCGCGATCTTCGGCTACCTCTCGGCGGGGGTGATCGCCGAGCGCAAGGATCCGCTGCTCGGCCAGCGCCTGTGGACCGATGCGGGCCTGGGCCTGCGCCTGAACAACCCCGGCCTGGTGCTGCCCACCATCGAGCTGCGGGCCGGCCTGGTCGCCGGCGAGGGCGGCCCCGATGCGGTCCTGACCGTGCGCATGGGGGAGATCACGTTCCTGGACCGGCGCCTGCCGGGCGCCCGGCCGGACGTGCTGCCGTACCGCTGAGGTGGGCCCCCGGCGACCGTCGTTCTTGGCATCGGCGGGCGCCACCCGGTATGTTGGGCGGCGAAGGAGGCTGCATGCGACAGATCGTCACCACGCGGCGTGGTGGACCCGAGGTGCTCGAGGTCCGCGAGGCGCCCGTTCCCGAGCCGCCGGCCGGGACCGTCCGCATCCGCACCGCCCTGGCGGGCGTGAACTTCGCCGACGTCATGGTGCGCCTGGGCCTGTATCCGGACGCGCCCACCCTGCCAGCGGTCCTGGGCTACGAGGTCGCCGGGACCATCGACGCGGTGGGCGAGGGTGTGGACCCGGCGCGCGCGGGCGAGCGCGTGGCGGCCATCTGCCGCTTCGGTGGCTACAGCGAGGTGCTCTGCGTCCCGGCCGATCAGGCCTTCGGCCTGCCCGACCACGTCTCCCTGGAGGCCGCCGCCGCCCTGCCGGTGAACTATCTCACCGCCTGGATCATGCTGCGGGTGCTGGCGCCGGTGTCGCCAGGTCAGACGGTGCTGATCCACTCGGCGGCCGGCGGCGTGGGCCACGCGGCCCGTCAACTGGTGGCCGAGGCGGGCGGCGAGATCCTGGCCACCGCCTCGCCCACCAAGCACGACCTCCTGCGCGCGGCCGGCTGCTCCCTGGTCCTCGACAGCCGCGCCGGCCGCTTCGCCGACCGCGTCCGCGCCGCCACCGGCGGCCACGGCTGCGATGTGGCGCTCGAGCCCCGGCATGGCCGCTGGATCATGGAGAGCTACCGGGCGCTGGGTGAGACCGGCCGGCTGGTGCTGCATGGTTTCGCCAGCGCGGCCGAGCGCGGGGGCGGCACCCTGGGCGCCCTGAAGACCCTGGCGCGCGTGCCGTGGCTGCAGCTCAATCCGGTGCGCCTGATGAACGACAACAAGGCCATCGCCGGCGTGAACCTGGGCCGGCTGTGGAGCCGGACCGACCGGCTGGCCGCCTGGATGGACGAGCTGTTGCGCGGGCTGGCCGCCGGGACCTACCAGCCGCAGGTCGATCGCATCTACCCCGCCGACGAGGCTGGCGCCGCGCACCTGCGCCTGCAGCAGCGCCAGAACGTCGGCAAGGTGCTCCTGGACTTCCGCCCGGCGAACCCGGCGAACCCGGAGAACCCGGCGAACCCCGCGAACCCGGAGAACCCGGAGAACCCCGCGTGAAGCCGTCGGCCGCCATCATCACCCGGAATTCCGGCCCGCAGCTCGACGGTTGCCTGGCCAGCCTCGACTTCTGTGCCGAGGTGGTGGTGCTCGACCAGCATAGCACCGATGAGACCGCCGAGGTGTGCGCCCGCCACGGCGCGCGGCTGGAGCAGACCGCGTGGCTGGGCTTCGGGCGCACCAAGCAGAAGGCCGCCGACCTGTGCACCGGCCGCTGGGTGCTGAGCATCGACAGCGACGAGGTGGTGACCCCGGATCTGCGCGCGGCCATCCTCGCCCTGCCCGACGCGCCCGCGCCGGCCGCCTACGCCGTCAATCGGCTCAGCCGCTTCCTCGGCCAGTGGATCCATCACGGTGGCTGGCATCCGGACTGGGTGGTGCGGCTGTTCGACCGCGAGCGGGCGGGCTTCGATGAGAAACGGGTCCACGAGGCCATCCATCCCCGGGGCGAGGTGGGGCGCCTCGACGGCCTGCTCCATCACCACGCCTACACCACCATGGAGCAGTACCTGGCCAAGCTGGATCGCTACACCACCGCCGCGGCGGCGGATCTGCACGGCGCGGGACGACGCAGCGACCCGCCGTCCGCCCTGCTGCGCGCCCACGCCGCATTCTGGCGCATGTGGCTGCTGCAGGGCGGCGTGCGCGACGGCTGGGCCGGCACCGTCCTCTGCCACTGCTCGGCGTTCTACGTGCTGAGCAAGTACCTGAAGCTCTGGCGGCTGGGGCGGTCGTGAAGGTGCTCCTGGTCCGCGCCGATCGCCTCGGCGATCTGGTCCTCTCGCTGCCGGCGTTCGCCTGGCTACGCGCCGCCCGTCCGGACTGGGAGCTGCATGCCCTGGTGAGCCGGTCGGCCGCACCCCTGGTGGAACACGACCCGGCCCTCGATGCCTTCTACACCTGGAGCGGCGTGGAGGATCCCGGGCTGGTCGCCCGCCTGCGCGAGGAACGCTACGACGCCGCCGTGCTCCTGCAGTACCAGACCCCGCTGGCGCGCATGCTGCGGGCGGCGCGGATCCCTCGCCGGTACGGGCCGCTGTCCCGGCTCGGCAGCCTGCTCCATCTCAATCGTGGGCGCTGGCAGGGCCGCTCGCGGGCGCGGCGGCACGAGGCCGACTACAACCTGGAGCTGGTCCGGCCGCTGGCCGGCCGGGCGGGCCGCGGCCTCCCGGTGCCCGGGCCCCGGATCCACCTGGCGGCCGGACAGCGCGAGTTCGGGGCGCGCTTCCGGGTCCGCGAGGCGCCGGGAGCGGAGACCGTGGCGCTCATCCACCCCGGGTCGGGAGGCTCTGCCCTGGACTGGGAGCCCCGGCATTTCGCCGACGTGGCCAACGTGCTGGCGCGGCGGCCCCGCTGGCGGGTGTTCGTCACCGGCAGCCACCAGGATCGCCTGGCGGTGGAAGCGCTGGCGCCGGCGCTGTCGCCGGAGGTCACGGTGCTGGCCGAGCGCTACCCGCTGCGCGAGTTCCTGGGCGTGATCGGGGCGGCCGACCTGATGGTCGCCCCGAGCACCGGCCCGCTGCACCTGGCCGCCGCCCTGGGCTCGGCCGCGGTGGGCATCTACCCGCCCGCGCCCATCATGAGTCCGCGGCGCTGGGGGCCGCGCGGGCCCTGGGCAGAGGCGCTGACGCCGCCGGTGGACTGCCCGTCGCGAAAACACTGTCTGCAGCAGCACTGCCTGCTGTACAACTGCCTGGAAGGCTTGTTGCCCCATCGCGTGGCCGCGGTGGCCGTGGAACTGGTCGCTCGCCGACAGGCCGCGCTGGCGGCCGCCGCCACGCCGAACGAGGAGAGGTCGTGATGGTTGGTTTTCCCATGCCTGGTGGTGCGCACGGGCGACGCGGGCGGCGCCGGCCGTGGCGGTGGCCCTGGCTGCTCGCCGGTCTGATGCTGGCGAGCGCGAGCCTGCTGACGGTGCTGCCGGCCCGGGCCCAGGAGGCCGGGGAGCCCCTCGATCCCCTGCAGACCGCCCGCACCTACGCCGAGCGCGCGCGCAAGCTGGGCGCGAAGGGCAACCTGCCCGGGGCCTGGCACACCTACGACAGGCAGCTCGACGCTGCCGAGGACGACACCCTCGACGCCGCCGGGATCGCCGCCCTCGAGCGCGAGGGCCTGCGCCTGGTCAATCGCGCGGCCTTCCTGCGCGAGGTGCGGGAGGCCCGGTCGCCGCTGGAGAACCTGCTCGGCCGGTACGACCGCACCCTGCGTGAGATCGCTGCGATCACCGACCTGGCGCTGCCGCCCGGCCAGACCGGCGACGGCGCCGCCGCGCACCTCGTCGATGAGCTGGCGCAGCAGCGGCTCCGGCAGCAGGTCCAGCTGGACAGCCTGCGCGTGGCCAACCGGCAACTCGCCGAGACGGTGGGCGGGCAGGTGGCGGCGCAGGATTCGGTGATCACCGCCCTGCAGGTGGAGCTGAGCGCCCTGCGCAAGCGGCTCTGGGAGACCGAGCTGCGGGCGGGGGTGGCCGAGGCCGATCGCTCGGCCGCCGAGTCGGTGATCGCTCGCCGGCAGGCCCGCGAGCAGACGGTCCAGGAGATCCTGGCCGACCTCGCGGGCGAGGCCGAGGGGGTGATCCGGCCGGATGGGACCATGGTCCTGCAGGTGCACGGCCTGGACTTCGGCGTGGGCAGCGCCAACCTCGCGCCAGGGCAGGCGGAGCTCATGGACCAGCTCGCCGCGGCGGTGGCCCGCTTCCCTGGCGGCCAGGTGAGCGTGGAGGGTCACACCGACGACACCGGCAGCCGCGCCGCGAACCTGCGCCTCTCCGAGCGCCGGGCCGCCACGGTGGCCGGCGGCCTGGAGCGACGCCTGGAACTGCCCGAGGGCTCGCTGGCCACCGTGGGCCACGGGCCCGACCGGCCGGTGGCGCCCAACAGCACCGCCGAGGGCCGTGCGCGCAACCGGCGCATCGACATCGTGATCACCCCGGCCGGCTGAGGACGCGCGCCCGATGCCCTGGTTCGAGTTGCTCGCCGTGGCCGTGGGCCTGGCCATGGACGCGTTCGCGGTCTCGCTGGCCGTCGCCGCCGCCGGCTGGGCCGACCGCCCATCGGCGCGCTTCCGGCTGTGGTTCCACTTCGGCCTCTTCCAGGCCCTGATGCCCGTGCTGGGCTGGCTGCTCGGCGCGCCCATCGCCACGCGCATCGCCGCCTGGGACCACTGGGTGGCCTTCGCGCTCCTGGTCTGGATCGGCGGCCGCATGATCCACGGCGCGCTGCGCGAGCAACCGGAGGGCGTTCCCACGGACGACCCCACCCGCGGGCGCCTGCTCATGGGCCTGGCCGTGGCCACCAGCCTGGATGCGCTGGCCGTGGGCTTCAGCTTCGCCTGCCTGGGCCTGTCGGTCTGGCGGCCAGCCCTGGTGATCGGCGTGGTGGCGGCCATCTTCTCGCTGATCGGCTGCCTGGCCGGCGGCCGGCTCGGACGCCGGGTGGGCAAGCGCATGGAGGCCGCCGGCGGCGCGGTGCTGGTGCTGGTGGGGCTGAGGATCGTGCTCGAGCAGCCGGGTTTCTGAGCGGCGGGTCGCCAGGGGCCGATCGCGGCGCCGCGCCGCCGACCACCGGGCCGACCAGGGGCCCGACGTTCGCGAAAAGGGCCCGGCTCGCGATGAGCCGGGCCCCGGTCGTCGACGGGATTGCTGCCGGTCCGGCCTAGCGCACCAGCGTCACCGCCCGGCTGCT
>CAZWYF010000070.1:1675-14873 GCA_964637835.1 uncultured Fibrobacteraceae bacterium | reverse complement strand
TCTACCGCGAGGGCGGTTCCGCCAAGCATCTGCGCGACATCCTGGCCATGGTCAATGGGCTCGGCCCGCAGTGGGATCGCCGGCAGCTCGACCAACTGATCGCGTCATATGGGCTGCAGAGCGCGTGGCGGGAGGCGTTGCAGCACGATGGGTGATTGGCGTCCACTCTGATCGATCTCCACCCTGCCATCGCGGCCGCCGGTCTGGTCGATCACCACGAGATCCAGTTCTCCCTGCGGCGGCGGTGTCGCTGGAAGCCGGGTGGATGGCGGCGATGGCCGTGGTCGCGGCGGGCCGGCGCCAACCGGCAATTCCAACTGTCGTCGACGGCAGATGAAATGTCGTTGATCACCCCCTATTCCTGAGAATTGTTAAGAACGCTGGCGATCAAATCCCGCAATGATGTGCTGGATGGCGCGGATGCAATGCGGACGCAAGCTGCGAGTTCATAAGCACTGTGCTTACCTGATGCGCGGTCCCGATCAACATGGATACTGGTCATCTCATATAGAAGCTGGTCGTCATCCATGCAATCGCCGAACAAGTAACGCACGCTGCGAAGCGAATAGATATACTCAGCCTCACTGCTTCCCCCGAACTGGTATTTGCTCTCCGTCGCAATAGCCACGATGAGTGTGCCTATAGCGGGAAAGGACTCTCCGCCGACCAACTGAGTTAGGACCTCTCCGCTAGCGTCTCGATACACCAACCCCGGATAATGGACAGTGACTGAATCTCTCGGTGACCCGACGATCCATCGGCACACCTCGAACTTCAGTCCTGCATGACGATTAGCTGATTGCTTGCCGATTCCGGCTACCTCTGGCACGTAGCTCAAGAAGTGTGAATCAACATCAACGACTTCGCCGATAAACATGATGTCGCGCTCAAGGTCTACCCAGTTGTCGTCACGTGCGCGCTCCAAGGCCTCGGCCAAGCTAGTTGGCTGCCCTGCGCGGGCATCGTGCCATGCCAGTCCCAGCAACAGACAGGCCGCGTATGTAAGTACAGTGTATCTGACCATCGTCTACCTCTTGATTGATGGTAGAAACTCTGCTGCGCATTGCTGGCAACCAGGGGGAGCAGGAGTTCCCTTGTGCAGCGGTAAAGACCACGACATCCATGTATACGATCGCCGTCAAGGTTCACCGCCGCTCTCGACGATTCTACGACAACCAGCCCCCCGGCCGGAACCGAAAGCCCGCCGAACCCACTGATCGGGCGATTCATGTCCCAACCGAGCCGGCAACACCGCCGGCGCGTCCGTCGGTTCGCCGACATGTTCCAGGATCCGCTAGACCTGAGGCGGGTCCAGCCGGACCGCGACGCGCTACGGGATGGCGCCCGGCAGCCGATCAGGAGATGGGTGAGATGGGCGAGACAGGTGATCCGACCCCCGAGACTTGATGGAATGTCCCGCTCAGGGACACCGCGGTGTACCTGAACGTATCTTCACGCCAAATTTCTTCCGCCCCGCGGGACCTGTCTTGCGATGTTCATATTTTTTTCGATAGAAGACACGCCGCCCGGCGATCAACTCCGTCGCGCTCCTGGCCGCCGGATTTCACGCCTTCGCCTGGGACGACCGCGACGAAGCCCCTCAGGAGGCCGGCAGCCGCGTCTACCTGGTGCAGTTCGTCGCGGACGACGCATGGTCACCGTCGCCCAGGGCGAAGCGTCGTACCGCGCCTTCGCTCTGCACGCCGGCGGCCGTCCCGTGGAGGACGTCACCGACCGCGTCGCCTGGTCGTCGGAGGACGAGGCGCCGTTCACCGTGGTCGGCGGCCACATCACCATCACGCAGGGCGGGCGGGTCCATCTCCGCGCCCGACTCGGCGACGTCGAGGCACGCTCGCGCTGTCGCTCAACGTGCGCCAGACGGGCCTGCCGCTACCGGCCGTCATCCATCGTCTGCCAGGGCACCAGGTGGACGCCGGCGCGGTGCTCGCCGTCCAGGACGCAGGCCACCGGGAACATCCTCTCGGCAGATCAGGATCCATCCTCTGCATGGTCCAACGCCGTCCGGACCGACTGCGCCAGTGTCGCTCGGGTCAGAGGCTTGTACAAGAACGCCCTGATACCCATGGCCCGAGCCGTTCCCTCGTCGATGGCCTCGCTGTACCCCGTGCAGAGCACGATGGGAAGATCCGGCCGCAATCTCAGCAGTTCCTTCGCCAGCGTGGCCCCGGTCATGCCCGGCATGGTCTGATCGGTGAGGACCAGGTCGAAGGATTCAGGGTCCTGCCGGAACGTGTCCAGCGCGTGTCCGCTGCTCGATTCAGCGTGCACGCGGTAACCCAACCCGGTGAGCATCTGCTGGATCATTCGCGCCAGGACCGGCTCGTCGTCGACTACCAGGATGTGTTCTTCTCCCTGGGCAGGTGTCGGCTCGGCGACCTCATCCGATGCCCCTGCTCCCGAATACCGGGGTAAGTAGACCTGGACCTGCGTGCCCTGGCCGGGATGTGAATCGATCCGTATGGCTCCCTTGTGGCTGCGGACGATGCCGTGCACGACAGCCAGCCCCATCCCGGTTCCCTCTCCTTGCGGCTTGGTCGTAAAAAAAGGGCTCATAGGCCCGGGAAAGCGTCACCGGATCCATGCCTTTCCCGGTGTCTGCTACCGTCAACTGCACGTAGGGGCCAGGCTTCAGATCCGGCACGACAGCTGCCCTGGCCGGATCCACATCCAGCGCCTCCAGTCGCACGGTGATCGAGCCGTCTCGATCACGCAAAGCGTGGTGAGCGTTGGTGCACAGATTCATCACCACCTGGTGGAGCTGTGTGGGGTCGGCCAGCACCAGGTCGTCCCTCTCGGAAATCGTCAGGTGGATGGGAATGCTCGAAGGGATGGTCTGACGGAGCAGGCCCATGGCTTCTCTGACAACCACATGAGCCTGGATCGGGCGTCGCGCCTGCTCGCTCCTGCGGCTGAAGGCCAGGATCTGCTTGACGAGCTCCTTTGCACGCTCCCCTGCCCGGACGACCTCGCGAACGTCCCGAGCCGGCTCCGAGTCCGGTGAGAGGCCTTGCAGAGCCAGTTCCGAATAGCCCAGCATGGCGCCCAGGATGTTGTTGAAATCGTGGGCCACACCACCGGCCAGGGTGCCGATGGCCTCCAGCTTCTGCGTTTCCCGGAGCTGGGCATCCCAGCGCTCCCGTTCCGCCTCGAACCGCTTGAGTTCCGTGATGTCCTGGGCGAACCCGATGGCACCAACCGGTCGACCATCCTCTCCCAGCCGGATCTCGGCCTTCTCGCGGACCCAGCGAACCTCTCCGTCTACCTCGATCCGGTGCTCGACGTCATAGGGTCTGCCGTCGAAAGCGGCTGTCCATTCCCGCTGGACCTGATCCCGGTCTTCCGGGTGGACCTTGTCCAGGAAGAGTTCATAGGTCACGACGGTCCCTTCGGGCACGCCGAAGATCCTGCAGGTCTCATCGGTCCACACCATGCGGCCGTCCTCGAGGTCGAGCTCCCAGGTCCCGATGTGTCCCATCTCCTGGGATTTTTCCAGGAGGTGCTTCTGCCTGGAGAGTGTCTCTTCGGCCTGTTTGCGAAGGGTGATGTCGATGCTGACGCCGAGGACACCGGTCATCTCCCCCTTCGCGCCAAGGATGGGGTAGGCGGTGAACAGAGCGGGAAAGCGCTCCCCGTTCTTTCTCACGAGCGTCGTCTCCCCCCCCACCGTCCGCTCACCCTCGCGTAGCTGTCGGTGAATGTCCGGGAACCGGGCCACGTCTTCGGGCAGGTGAAGCACCGAGACCGGTCGGCCCATCATCTCTTCCCGTGTGTGACCGAAGAGGCGCTCGGCTCCCGGGCTATACTCGAGCACCGTGGGCTCCGGGTCCCTACCGTCGGTAATGATGAACGACACATCGGTAGCGGCCTCGAAGACCGCTCGCAGCTTGGCGTCTCTGGCCGCCACTTCCTGCTCGGCGGCCAGCTTCTCGGTAACGTCGCTGAAGAAACCCTGATAGCCCTCTTTGCCGTCGAGGACAGCCCGGTCCGACTTGATCTCGACCTCCTTGACGGTTCCGTCGGCAGTGACCAGTCGTGAAAGCAGAGTGTTTCCAAGGTCCCGGCCGACATGCCTGCGGAAGGTGCTCGTCAGCCCCCCTTCACCCGATTCCTCCGCCGGGTGGAGGATACCCTGAGGCTGGCCGACGAGCTCTTCCCGGGACCGTCCCGACATCTCGGCGAGCGCCTGGTTCACGTCCAGGAGAACGCCTGTTGAAGGTTCCGCCACGGCGATTCCGTATGGAGCGGAATGGAAGAGGGCGCGGTAGTTGTTGGCGATCGCCTCATACTCATCCTTGAGAGACTCGAAGTAGGTGAGGAGGATCCCGAGGGCCACGACGAAGGCCAGAACTGCTCCGATCAGGTATCCCCAGGGGGCGAACCACTCGACGTTGCCCAGCCATGGGTAGTCGGCCTTGTGGACGCCCCACAGGATGAGTGCCCACCCGGTGGCAATGGACCCCAGCCCCCTGACTCGTGATTGCAGGAGAAACGCAACGCCCGCCCAGACCGTGACCACCGTGAGGAAGGTGAACGTGGGGAACGTCAACAGTCTGAAAGAGACCCCCAGGGAGATGGCCGCTGCGATGTAGCCGACCCCCAGGGCCGTTGCCACCCACCAACCCCTCGAGAATTCCCTTCCCACGAAGGACAGGACCCCTGCCAGCAGGAACGTCCCGCTGACCAGACTGAGGGACTGGTTCGCAAAGAGGAACACCGGCTGCCGTTCGACGGTGACCATGGCGAGCATGGCGACGAGTCGCAGGGCGTAGCAGCCCCACGAGAGCGACCACAGCTTCAAGTACTCGTGCCCGTACGTCGCGTAGAGGTACAGGAACATGCCGCTCAGCAGAGCCGTGCCGCATAGGGTTGCGATGATGGATGGAGTGAGCCAGTTCACTTGCCTGCCTCCGGGCAGTCTCGTGAGAGGGGTGGATCGTCACGGGGACCAGAATCGGCCCGCACCCGGGTCACACCGTGCCCCTCGAACCAGTCTCCGAGGCCGCCGCTCCCGACACCTGTACCACAACCCGCCCCCCGACGGAACCGCAAGCCCGCCGAACCCACTGATCGCGCGATTCATGCCGCGACCTCTGCAGCTTCCGGACACACCCAACCGCCCCCCTGCGCTCGATCCGCGCCAGCAGCAGCGCCCTGCAGCGCGC
The DNA here is from genome assembly GCA_964637835.1 of uncultured Fibrobacteraceae bacterium. Taxonomy (GTDB): domain Bacteria; phylum Krumholzibacteriota; class Krumholzibacteriia; order LZORAL124-64-63; family LZORAL124-64-63; genus Glo-17. The sequence continues at coordinate 9,690 of CAZWYF010000070.1, read as the reverse complement.
GGCGATCTTCCCCCGCACGCTCCGGCACTCGCCCTCATCGCTCGACAAGTGCCAGGTACCGGCACCCTCGACCCCGGCCTCGTCGAGCCCCATCTTGCGCCGCGCCTCCTGCAGCACCTGCAACGTCGTCCCGGCCGGTCCCGTCGACGCGGTCACCGCCTTGCGAAGCTTCGCGTTGGGAGCCAGCACCCCGCAGTACCGGTGCCTGTGCACCCGAGGGGGGCCGGGCATGACCGTCGCACCGCCGCCTCCACCGCGCGCAGGAACACCCGCAGGCGGAAGGTCCGCTCGACGTGAGGCGACACGCGCGAGCGCAGGTCGTCATCGCAGCCGGCGCCGGCAAGGCACGTCGTCGGCAATGGCGGCCTCGATGTCGCGTAGGTAACGGTGCGCACCCCCACGCCGCGGTCACCGAAGGTCTTCAACGGCGTCAACGGAAGATTGGCGGGTGTCGATGGCGCACCGTCGCTTGCGCATCATTGCTCCGTGTTCGCCGACCAGCCGCTCCCCGGAGTCCAGTGAAGACGGAGCGCCTTGCCAAGGAGGATGGATTCCAGGACCGGCGCGAGGAACTCGCGAATCGCCGGAACGACCACGCCGAGTTCGAGGTCCGCCTGGCGGGGAATCGTGCGGCGCAGGAAGGCCTTCCACTGCGTCTGCTTGGTTGGATTCGCCGCGAATTCATCCTGAAGGCCGGGCGGTGTGTGCGATGGCAGTTTCCGTCCGCGCCGTTCGAGCGTGGCATCAATCGCCTTGGCCAGCAGAGAGGCATCGAAGGGAAATCGCTGCGCGAGCGTCCAGAGATCGTAGTAGTCCTTCATGCGACTGTTGCGGAGCCCGAGCACGATCAAGGCGTCGACCTTCTCTGCCACGACCGTTTCTCTGGGATACGCCTTCATCTCGGGATGTGGAAGATCGAGCAGGACGGGGAAATCTGACTTCTCCGGATCGGGAACAATGGCGTCACCGAAGCCAACATCCACCGAGACGTTGAGTCTCGTGTTTCCCAGCCGTCCCGGAATCTTGACCCGCAGGCCCTGATAGACCTCCGCCTCTCTGATCTCCTCGATCTCGATTCCATCCCTGGAGAACTCGAGGCCATCGTCTTCGACAGACAACGCGCAAACATCTTCGAAGATGCTTCTCAAGCTGGGGGACAACAGATCGCCGAAGCCGAGCAAATCCAGGTCTTGCGTCGGACGATGCAAGTCCTCCAGCCAGAGAACGAACAGCATCGCCCCTTTCAGGACGAACTGGTTCGCATGAGGCGACCGGGAGAGGCGGTACATCAGGCGTTCGATTCCATCACGCGTCAGCGTGTGATTGTGGTTCACCTGATGCTCACGCGACTAGTTCAGCAGCCGCGCCTGAATCGAGTGGGATCGGGGCGTGCTCACAGAAGCGCCTCCAGGTAAGGTTCCATGACACGCTCGACGCGGCAGACCCGAGCATATCTCGTCAGGTCGTCGATTGGCCCTTTGCGCCGGCGCAGATAATCCCGGAGCGCTTCGGCGGCGACGTCTACCCCGATCTTGTAGCGGTACTTGAAGCAGTCCGCGACGGTCTTGGCCGCAGAGAACACCCGCAGATCTGCGCCATCCACATCATGGGATTCGACGCCGGCCTTCAGTGACTCGACGGAGAACCGAGCGATGCGAAGCTGGACGAGGCTGATCCGGGGAATCTCCTTCGACTCGCCGATGGCCAGCCAGACCTCGAAAGGACTCTGGGTGGTCATGCCGTGAAACTGGAGCGCCGAAAGCAGACAGATCACTCCATGGGGAACGAGCTTGCAGACTTCCACCAGGCTGCGGTGCTCCGACTGGACAGCGCCGGGAAACGCGTAGAGACCGCGGTCCAGACGTTCGAGCAGTCCCCGCTCGCAAGCGATGGATAGATACTGCCGCGGGATGCCGTGGTCGGCCAGGTCGCGGGCGCGGATCAGCCCCCTGGCTTCGGCCATGCGCAGGAGATTTTCGAGGTGCGTCGTCATGGTGCGACAGTTATACGGAATCACTGGATTTGTTGTCAAGTCCACCGTTTTCGTCAATACCGACTTGGCGGTGATGACAGCGGCTGGTGTAGAATTCAAGATCCAATTTCTGTTTTCGCACTAATGGCTTAAGTATAAATATAACATCAACTTGTGTCCTGGTAGACGCCAGAATCCGATCCAGGTGATCCGACCCGCGAGACTTGATGGAATGTCCCGCTCAGGGACACCGCGGTGTACCTGAACGGGCCTTCACGCCAAGAATCATCCGGCCGACGGGATGACTTTATCCATATGCGACGTTTCACTGCGAAGCTGCGCGTCGCCCAGGATCCGACCGGCACCCCGGTCCACAGCCCCCGGCCCGCAGCCCGCGGACCTCAGTCCACCCCGCCCGCGGCGGTCGCGTCCAGCTCGCCCACCACGTCGCTCACCGACCCGGCCGTGGCCGCGGCCACCAGCCAGTCCTCGAGCTGGCCGCGGTCGTCCTCGGCCAGGATGTGCTCGGCGTGCGCCTCGCTCACGTCCAGGCCGCGGGCGCGCAGCAGGGCGACCACGCTCTCGGCCACCTGGCGGGCCTCCTCCCTGGCCTCCAGCTCCAGGGTCAGCTCCATGGGCATGGTCTTCATCTGCAGCTTCTCGCCGGTGGCCTCGGCCACCATGCGGTACCACTCCTCCGGATAGCCCTCGAACCGGGGCTTGCCGAACTCGTCCTTGATGTTGCCGTCGAGGTACTTGTAGAGCAGCTCGTCGAAGAGCCGGTTCCAGCGGTCCACCACGCCGTTGCCGGCCTGCGCGGCGTAGTCCGTGAGGTAGTCCCTGGCCAGGCGCGGCGACTGCTCGTACAGCGCCACCGCCGCGGCGTCCACCTCCGGCACCTCGCCCAGGAACTGGCCCTCGAGCTGCTGTTGCACGCGCTGGACGTCGGCGATCATGTCCGAGTAGCGCAGGTACGCGAAGTTGGCCACGCGGTTGAACGACCAGAACGCCGCGTCGTAGTCCACGTCATGGTAGCCGCCGGTGCCCTCGCGGAAGGCGTAGGGCGCCTCGGTGATGCCGCAGTAGGCGGGGAAGTAGACCGTGGAGTAGGTGTCGTCCACGCCGAACCAGAGGATGCCGCCCACCGGGTCGGGCAGCCACTGGCGCATCTGGGCCACGAAGGAGAAGCCGGTCTGCTGGGTGGAGACGGCGCGCTCGTTGAAGTACTCCTGGCCGTCCACCTCCCAGGTCAGCGGCCGCCAGCGGTAGGGCTTGGCGTAGGGGCCGGCGCCGATGTCGGCGGTCATGTCCAGGGGCGTGCCCTGGAAGTGGTCGCGCATGTAGCCCATGACGTCGGCCACGGTCACCTTCTCCTGCGGCTCGATCCACAGGGGCACCGGCTCGGCGTCGGGGTCGCCCATGACCCAGTCGGTGCCGTGCTCGCCGCCGGGCGCCGCGCGCTCGAACATGCACCAGACGCGGGCCTCGCAGAAGCGGCGGGTGCCGAAGGCATCGGGGTCGTAGACGGCGGTGAAGTCGAAGTCCTCGTCCGGCCCCTCGTACCAGCCCTTCTCGCGGGCGAGGTCGATGACGTCGGGGGCGTAGAGGGTGTTCTGGGGGTCGTCCAGGGGGAAGGTGCGGATGCGCGCGGCGTTGGCGTGGCCGCTGACCATGCCGTCGGGCACGCGGCGGGCCACCCACACCGCGCCCGTGTTGCCCGGGCCCTTGCCGATGAGGTCCATGATCCAGACCTCCTCGGGGTCGCCGATGGAGAAGGACTCGCCCTTGCTGTAGTACCCGTACCGGTCGAGCAGGGTGGTCATGACCTCGATGGCCTCGCGGGCGGTGCGCGCGCGCTGCAGCGTGAGGTACATCAGGCTGCCGTAGTCGATGATCCCCTCGAAGTCGCGCAGCTCCGGCCGGCCGCCCCAGGTGGACTCCGCGATGGTCACCTGGTGCTCGTTCATGTTGCCGACCACCGAGTAGGTCTCTGCGGCCTGCGGGATCTCCCCGAGGTACTTGCCCGTGTCCCACTCGTAGACCTCGATCATGGTGCCGGGCGCATGCTTGCCGGGCGGCCGGTAGTACAGCTCGCCATAGAAGGTGTGCGCGTCGGCCGAGTAGGTGATCATGGTCGAGCCGTCGGCCGAGGCGCCGGCGGTGATCAGGAAGTTGGTGCAGGCCATGGCGGCCGGCAGGCCACCCAGCAGCACGGCCACCCCCAGGGCCAGGACGACCCCGGCGAGGGACGGGCTCCTGGTCGAGTTCCTGGTCGCGGTCCTGGTCGCGGTCGAGGTCGCGGTCGAGGCGTTCCGGCGCGGCCGGCGCGGCAGTCGGGATCGGCTGTCGGTCATGTCGCGTCGCTCCTGGGCTGGCTGGGGTCGTCCGGGATGCTGGATGATTGGGTGGGCGAGAAGACCTAACGATACGACGGCGCGGCGGGTTCCGCGACGACTGGCCGCACGCGATCCCCGCCCGCCGCGGACCGGCCGTCACAATTCCTTGCCGCCGCTGTGATTTCCGCCGCTCGCCGGACTTCTGGTACGTGCTCCCCTCGGCTTCCTCTCGACCCGCCGGAGGTGTGTCATGCGTACCCGTCCCCTGACCATGAACGCCGCCCTGGGGCTGGCCCTGATCGCGCTCGTGGCCCTGGCCGCGGCCGTGGCCCTGGCCGATCCCGATCCCGGGCGGACCCCCCGCGAGCCCGCATCGCCCGCCCAGCCCCCCGCTCACGCGGACGCTCCGCCCCCCGTGGCCATCAACCAGGCGGAGATCACGCAGGGCGTGCCCGATGATCCGGACGCGGCCCGCCAGGCCCGGGCCGACCAGGCCGCGAAGATGGCTGCCGATCCCCGGGCCACCGTCGTCCCGCCCATGATCGCGGAGATCCGCGCCACCCTGGATGCCGCCCGCGCCGCGGTGGCCGAGCTGCAGGCCCGCCTGCCCGGCACCGCCGACCCCCAGGCCCGCCACGACCTGCAGCAGCGCATCGCCGCGCGCAAGCAGCAGGCGGAGCTGGACATCCTGGGGATCCAGGCCCGCGAGGCCCGCGCCCGCGACGACCAGGCCCTGGCCGCCGAGCTCGAGGCCGCCATCGAGGCCCTGCTCGCGCCGCCCGCGCCCACGCCGCCGGCCACCCCCCGTCCGGCACCGGCCGGCCAGCGCTGAGAGGAGCCGCCATGCGCACCCTCGCCCGGTGTCTGCTCCTGCTGGCCGCCGGCTGCGGGCTCATCGCCCTCGGCCCCGCCGACCACGCCCGGGCAGACGTCTCCCCCGCCATCACGGTCACGCTGGTCTCGCCCTTCGAGGCGGTGCCCGCGGGCCAGACCTACCAGGGCCGCCTGGAGATCACCGCCGGCGAGCCCGGCACGCTGTCCGACCTCGCCATCGCCGGCGAGGGCTGGACCGCCAGCCTCGGCGCCGCGCCGCGCGCGGCCGACCTGCAGTCCGGCCAGTCCATCACCGTCCCGTTCACCGCCACGCCCACCGATCCGGACGCGAGGCTCGTGTTCGAGGCCACGTTCGAGGGCTACCGCGTCCGCCACGCCCTGGACCTCTCCGCCCGCAACGTGCGCCTGATGACCGAGGGCGGCGCGGTCCAGCCGATCCCGCCCTTCCTCGACGTCCCCGGCGACCCCACCTATACCCCCGAGGACCTCCAGCTCGGCGGCCCGCGTCCCGAGCCGCCGCGGGACGCGCGCCGGGCCATCACCGTCAGCGGCCGCTTCGGCTGCGTCCGCGGCGACGGCCAGTACGTCCCCGCCCATTCCGTCCGCGTCGAGGTCTTCGACGACGACGTCTTCATCGACGACCTCCTCGGCACCACGGCCACCAACTTCGACGGCTACTTCACCATCGTGGTCGACAGCGAGGACGCCGGCTTCGCCGACGAGCCCGACCTCTTCGTCCGCTTCACCCTGATCAACAGCCGCGTCCGGGTCTACGAGCCCACCAGCGGCGACAACTACAGCTTCCAGACCGGGGTGACCGAGAACTACGGCGGCACCGACTTCGCCGTGGGCTCCCTGCAGCCCGCCGATCCCGCCGTGCATCCCTCGGTCTTCCTGCACACCAACGGCTCGCGCGCCTGGGTGCACGACAGCTCCCAGGGCTACGACGTGCCCGCCTGCCGCATCGAGTGGCCCTCGGCCGCCTGGCCCAACTGCAACAGCAGCGGCCGCATCCAGCTGCGCCAGGACTTCAGCTGGAACGACGGCTGCCTCTGGCACGAGTACGGCCACTGGTTCGACCACGAGATCGCCAGCTGGGAGCCCTTCGACTACTGCAACGGCATCTGCGATCCCAGCTACCCCACCGACTGCGGCCACTGCTTCTGGTGCCAGGAGAGCCAGACCATCGCCTGGCTCGAGGGCTGGGCCCAGTTCCACTCCTGGGCCGTGGGCGCCTGGTACCCCGGCCACTACGGCCAGGATCCCCTCGACCCGGTGTCGGCCGAGACCCTGGGCCAGTGCTACGAGCTGGCCACCTACTACGACGACCCCCTGCTCACCGAGGGCTTCATCGCCGCGGTGACCCAGGACATCGCCGACGGCGCCCAGGACAGCCACGGCGTCTACGGCAGCTACACCGACCGCCTGGCCGCCGGCGCGGGCACCGTCTTCACCCTCAACGCCGTGGACAACCCCACCGGATCGCAGGACTTCCTCGACAAGTTCGCCGCCCGCTATCCCGGCCTGCGCGAGCAGTTCTGGGAGACCGCGGCCAACTGCGGGTTCATGCTCGACGACGCGCCCCCCGGGGTGGTCGGCAGCCTGGTCTCGCCCACCCATCCCATCGGCGCGGCGTCGGCCAACCCCCGCGCGACCCTGACCTGGACCCCGGCGCCGGACGACATGTCCGGCATCGCCGGCTACGGCCTCTACATCACCACCGTCGCCCCGGCCATGCCCAGCACCACGCAGGACATCGGCGATGTCACCACCTACGTCACCGACCCGCTGCCGCCGGGCAGCTACTACTTCAACATCCGCGCCGTCGATCATGCCGGGCACTGGAGCGGATCGTACGCCTCGTACGGTCCCTTCCAGATCCGCGAGCCCGATCCCGCCGACCTCGCCCCCTGGCTGATCACCGGCTGGGACTACCCGCTGGTGCCGCGCAGCACCGACGACACGGTGATCGACGACTGCACCGTCTGCCCCGAGCTGCCGGGCGACGCCCAGGGCACCTGGTGGAACCTCGCCGGTCGCAACGAGGGCGAGGCCAGCACCGGCGTGGGCTTCTACGCCTGGCTCAACCTCGATGGCGACCCCACCGGCACCGTCTACTGGAACGCCATCGGGCCGGGCACCGGCTACTGGGGTCCCAACCGCGGCCCCGTCTGGGTGCAGGCCGGCCGCCACAGCTTCACCTGCCGCCATGACGCCACCGACGTGGTGGCCGAGACCGACGAGACCAACAACGTCTGCGGTCGGCAGTTCGTCTGGACGCCGCCGGTGATCGATCCGGGGATGCTCTTCACCCGCAGCGTGCCGCCCCCGCCGTCCACCGGCGGCTGGGAGCAGATCACCTCCGGCGCCACCTACTACAACTGCGACGGCCTGCGCCTGCCCACCGGCGGCGGCTGGTGGCACGCCCTGGCGGTGTGGGCGGAGGACCCCGACCACGACTACGACTGCCGGCTGCACCACACGTCCACCGGTGCGGAGAACGGGTTCGGCAGCACCCTCGCCTACAGCGCCAACGGCGGGTCGGCGCTGGACGCCGTCATCGCCAATCGCAACCAGCTCGGCGACCCCAGCTTCGACGTGGGCCTGCTGCGCTGGGTCGGCGGCAGCCCCTCGCACAGCTACCATGCCCAGAGCGACATCCTGGCCTTCGGCGACTCGGTCACCGTGGCCATGGGCGCTCAGGTGCCGCTGCTGCTGCGGGAGTTCCACCTGCCCAGCGACCACTTCGGCCCGGTGAGCGTCACCGCGCGGTGCGATCCCGATCAGGGCCCGCTGATCCTGCGGGTCCTGGACCGCACCTTCACCGCCGGCACCCTCACCACCGGCGATGCGGTGGGCCTGGCCTGGACCGG
>CAZWYF010000070.1:0-1575 GCA_964637835.1 uncultured Fibrobacteraceae bacterium | reverse complement strand
CCTTCACCGCCGGCACCCTCACCACCGGCGATGCGGTGGGCCTGGCCTGGACCGGCGCGGACGGCCTCGCGCGCGTCTCGGCCACCCTGGAGACCAGCGGCTGGTACGGCATCATGGTCTTCCGCCAGCCGCACGAGGGCCTGCCGCCGCTGGACGTGACCCTGGAGATCTCCACCACGCCGCCGGACCTGGCGCCATGGACGCCGGACGACTGGTGGTGCGCCCTGACCCCGCGCCCCGCGCTGGACGGCACGAACACCTGGTGCCCCTGCCCCGACACGCTGCTCTGCGCGCCGGATCCCACGTACATGAACGTGGCCGCGGCCAACCTGGGCCCGGTGGCGTCGCCCATCCCCACCCGCCTGTTCCGCGACGACGTCTACCTCGGCTGGGTGAACTGGGGCACCGCGCCATCCGGCGCGCACCTGACCTTCAACTGGGACCACCCCTTCGGCCTGAGCAGCGGCCGGCACGTCCTGGCCCTGCGCGTGGACGCGCTGCAGGAGATCGAGGAGACCGACGAGCACAACAACATCCACGGCGAGCCGTGGATCTGGAGCCCGCTGCCGCTGATCCCGCCGGCGGCCACGCAGCGCCCGGCCCCGCCGCCCGGCACCGCCGGCTGGCAGGACGTCACCACGGGCGAGCCGCTGTGGTACAACTGCGACGGCCTGCGCCTGGTGGGCACCGGCCCGGGCTACTGGAAGGCCATGGTCCTGCGGCCGGATGACGGCTCGGACTTCGACCTGCGCCTGCACCCCTGCGGCCTGGGCGCCAAGGACGGCTTCGGCGTGTCGCTGGCGGGGTCGTTCCAGGCCGGCTCGGTGGTGGACTACATCGCGGTGGATCACAACAGCGTCGCCTTCGGCGACCACGACGTGGGCGTCCTGCGCTGGAACGGCGAGGACGCGTACCGCGCCCAGGCCGTCGCCTCGGACTACCTGGGCAACGAGCCGGTGGGCGTCTGGGGTCCCCTGGAGATCGCCGACGGCGGCCTCGCGCGCCTGACCGAGTTCCAGTTCTCCCCGGAGACCTACACCATCACCCTCGAGCCCCTCTCCGCGGCGGACCTCGCCCTCGCCGTCCACGTGGAGGGCGATCCCTACCAGCCCCGCGGGTCCGCCCTGGTCAGCAGCGACCACGGCGGACCGGGCGAGCAGGAGACGGTCACCTTCGAGGTGGCCGAGACCGCCTACCACTGCCTGGTGGTCCACCGCGCCGACCACGGCACCGCCCCCGCGCCCTACACGCTGCACATCGTGGACGACGTCACCCCGGTGGGCGACCGGACCCCGCCCGTGCTCACCGCCGTGACCGGCGCCTGGCCCAACCCCTTCAACCCCCGCACCACGGTGGCCTTCACCCTGGCCCGGGACGACCACGCCCGCCTCACCATCTACGACCTCCACGGCCGCGCCGTCCGCCGCCTGGTGGACGCCGACCTGCCCGCCGGCCACCACACCGCCGTCTGGCAGGGCTGCGACGACACCGGCCGCCGCCTGGCCAGCGGCGTCTACTTCGCCCGCCTGCAGGCGAGCAGCGGACACGGGATGGTGAAGGTGGTGATGGTGAAAT
>CAZWYF010000069.1:0-14884 GCA_964637835.1 uncultured Fibrobacteraceae bacterium | reverse complement strand
CACAAGAAGAGGACCCCCGCCGGAGCGGAGGTCCTGGATCTCGACTGGGCGGGTCGGCCCGCCAGAGTCCGCGATCCTACAGATCGTGCGGACGCACCGTCTTGCGGCCGTTGGCCAGGGCACGCTTCTCGGCGTCGGCGATCAGCTCGCGCACCTTGGCGTCCAGGGCGTCATAGAACTCGCCGCTGACGTTGCACTCGGTCACGACTTCCTTCGTCTTGCTCTTGCTGATGATCAGATCGGCCATGGCGGGGTCCTCCCTCGCGCTCGGGTCATGATTGGACGGCTGCAGCCGGCGGCCGTCTCGATGGGGCTCCATCGCCTCGATTCGGGCGCCAGCGACGTCTCTGGCCGCCGCGGGCGTGCCGCCACACAATCGTCTCGACAGGAAACAGTGTCAAGCATTAGTTTGGACCACCAGACGCCACAAATCGCACCCAATGGGCCAATGGAGCCCGTATGCAAGGAGTCGCTTCATGAGCACCGATCGCGTCCTCTCTTATCTGGACGAGCACCGGGACCGCCACCTCGAGCAGCTGTGCGACTGGCTCCGCATCCCGTCGGTCAGCTCGGAGTCCGCGCACGAGCAGGACGTGATCCGCGCCAGCGAGTTCACCGTCGACCAGTTGCAGGCCCTCGGCCTGGACGTCGAGGTCATCGACCGCGGCGGCCACCCCCTGGTCTTCGCCCGGAGCGAGCAACGCCCCGATCGCAAGACCCTGCTCTTCTACGGCCACTACGACGTGCAACCGGTGGACCCGCTGGAGCTCTGGAAGAGCCCGCCGTTCGAGCCGGTGATCGAGGACGGCAGGATCTTCGCCCGCGGCGCCAGCGACGACAAGGGCCAGGTCTTCTGCCACCTGAAGGCTCTCGAGGCGTACGTGCAGCAGGGGATCGACCTGCCGGTGAACGTCAAGTTCATCATCGAGGGCGAGGAGGAGTGCGGCGGTCACTCCATCTACGAGTACACCGAGGAGAACCCGGACAAGCTGGCCTGCGACGCGGTGATCATCAGCGACACCACCCTCTACAACGCCGAGACCCCGGCCATCTGCTACTCGCTGAAGGGTCTCTGCTACATGGAGATCCGCCTCGTCGGCCCGGGCATGGACCTGCACTCGGGCACCTTCGGCGGCGTGGTCCAGAATCCGGGCAACGCCATCGCCAGCATCATCGCCCAGCTCGAGGACGACCAGGGCCGCTGCCAGGTCCCCGGCTTCTACGACGACGTCCTGGAACTGGACCAGGAGGAGCGCGACGCCTTCGCACGGCTGGACTACACCGACGCGGTCCTGCGCGAGGAGACCGGCGCGCCGGGGCCGTTCGGCGAGGCGGGCTACACCACCCTGGAACGCATGTGGGGCCGCCCCACCTGCGACGTCAATGGCATCGCCACCGGCTACGGCGGCGAGGGCGCCAAGACCGTGATCCCGGCCAGGGCCCTGGCCAAGGTCTCCATGCGCCTGGTCCCCAACCAGAATCCCGAGAAGATCGCCGGCGCCTTCCAGGCCTTCGTCCAGGAGATCTGCCCCGAGGGCGTGGTCTGCGAGGTGGAGAACCTGCACAACGCCGACCCCGTGCTCATCCCCCGCGACGCCGAGGTCATGCAGGCCGGCATGCGGGCCCTGAAGGCCGGCTTCGGGGCCGACCCCGTGTTCGTGCGCGAGGGCGGGTCGATCCCCATCGTGGGCACCTTCCAGGACTGTCTCCGCTCGCCCGTGATGCTGCTGGGGTACGGGCTGTCCACCGACAACATCCACAGCCCCAACGAGAAGTTCGACGTGCGGAACTTCGTCTCGGGGTGCCGGACCACCGCGGTGCTGCTCGAGGAGGTGGCGCGCGGGTAGTCGGCGGCGGGCGGGGCGGGGTGTGTCGCGTCTTCTCGCCGCTGGTCCTCGCCTGTGGGGCCCTGGACGGGCCCCACGGCTGCGGAGACGCGGCGAGAAGACGCGACACACCCCGCCCTCCGTCGGGGCTGTCCGCGCGTCGCTTCGCTCGCGCGGAAGTGATGACGGGTTTGACAGGTTGGAGGGTTCGCGATAGTTTTCGGCCTCCGCGAGGCGTCCCCTTCGTCTAGTGGTTAGGACACCGCCCTTTCACGGCGGCAGCACGGGTTCGAGTCCCGTAGGGGACGCCAACCGACCTCCGCAGCCCTCCGGGGCTGCTTTTCTTTCGGGGCGAATGGGGCGCGTCGCTTCGCTCGCGCACGCGGCGAGGGAGGGGGCGCGGCGGGGCGCGTCGCTTCGCTCGCGCGCGTGGCGAGGGAGGGGGCGCGGCGGGCGAGCAGCTAGAAGCCGACGGCGATGGAGAAGCCGGGCTGCTCGAGCCAGATCAGCAGCAGGGAGGCGGACCAGCGGCTGCGGGCGTGGGTGAGCATGGCGTGGGTGCGCTCGCCGTCGTACATGCCGCGCAGGGAGAGGCTCAGGGGCAGGGCCTCGGGGAGGGCGACCTCGGCGCCGAAGGGGACGTTGAGGCCGTCGTCGTGCTCGGAGTAGTTGAGCGTGACGTAGGCCGACGCCGGCAGGCCCGGCAGGCGGCGGGTGGCGGTGAGGTAGTAGGACTGCTCGCCGGCGGGGGTGCCGATGCGGTCGCTGCTGGTCCCGAGGAAGATGCCGGGGCGCTGGCCGCGCTCGGTGACCAGGAACCAGGTGGCCAGGGGTCCCACCTCGGCCTCCCCGGGGTTGAATTCCACCCCCACCTTGAGCTGCGGCAGGACGCGGTAGTTGAGCGTGCTGCGCCAGCGGGCGCGGTCCACCGCGGTGTCCACCCAGCGCTGGGAGAAGGTCCACTGATGATCCAGGCCGCTTCCCCGAAGCAGCGCCCCCTCGCCGGGTCAGCCCGATCAGGTGGGCGCGGCGCCCACGCGGATGGCCGGCGCGACGGACGGCGCCACCGGGGACTGGTCCTCCTCCGCCGGGCCCGCCAGGCAGGGACGGGCCGCTCCCAGGGCGAGCGCCGGGATCAGCAGGACGAGCAGGGCTGGTGGGATCCGCAGACAGGACACGATGGCGTCGGCTCCGGACCGGCCGCCGGGGCCGGGGGTCAGCGTGAGCAGGCTCCGGCCGGCAGGGGCCGGCCTCGCCCGATATCCTAGCTCACTGCCGGGATCTCGCCAGGATGGCCGTCAGGCCAGGTCGAAGACCAGGATCTCCGACGGCTCGGCGGCCCGCAACCGCACCTCCGGCTCCTCGCTCACGGCCGCACCGTCGCCCCGGGCGAGTTCCAGATCTCCGCAGCTCAACCGGCCGGAGGCCACCTGCACCCAGGCGTGGCGTCCGGGCGCCAGGGGCTGCACCACCTCCTCGCCGGCCGCGAGCACGGCGGCGAAGAGCCGGGCGTCCTGGTTTATCCGCACGCTGCCGTGGCGCCCCTGCGGATCGACGATCAGGCGCAGCCGGCCCTGCCGCTCGACGAGGGGCACGTGGGCCTCCTCGTAGCTCGGATCCAGGCCCTCGCGCCGGGGGAAGAGCCAGATCTGCAGCAGGCGCAGCGGCTCGGTTTCCGACGGGTTGAACTCGCTGTGCCGGATGCCGCGGCCGGCGCTCATGCGCTGGATGTCGCCGGGCCGCAGCACCGAGCCCGAGCCCAGGCTATCGCGGTGCTCCAGGGCCCCCTCCAGCACCCAGGTGACGATCTCCATGTCGCGGTGACCATGCATGCCGAAGCCCTGGCCCGGGGCGACGATGTCGTCGTTGATCACGCGCAGGCTGCGGAAGCCCATGTGGCGCGGGTCGTGGTACTGGCCGAAGGAGAAGCTGTGCCGGGTCTGCAGCCAGCCGTGGTCGGCGTGGCCGCGCTCGGCGGCGGGTCGGCGGGTGATCATGGCCGGATTCCTCTCGCCCGGTGAACGGTCCTCGAATCCTGGACAGGGTCGTCACGATTTATCTCTGTCGCAACAATTATCGTTTCCCCTTGCTGTTGCGCGGTCATCGCCGCCCGACCAACCTGGGCCGACCCCTCGCCCGCGCCAGGAGTCCCATGGTCACGGTTGTGCCCCGAAGAATGTTGACGTCCCCCGGAATCCGGAACGGAATGTCTCCCTTTTACTTACGCCCCTGGGGCGCATGCTTCAGCTCGTGCTTGAGGTCCACCTTCAGCCTCCGCGTCTTCACCCGGCGCCAGTATCGGCGCAGCCGGGAGGCGGCGTGACGCTCGATGTCGGTGGCGGCGCCCCGGGTTCTGGGGCAGACGGGAGGGGTCGCAGGGCATGGATTCGGGGGTTCGAGATCGTTCATGGGATGGGTCAGGGCAAGACCCGGACCCATCAACATTCTTCGGGGCACAACCCATGGTCACGGATCGCTCGCGCCTGGTCGGCGTCCTGCTCGGCCCCCACGTTCGGCGCGCTGCGGTCTTCGCCGCTGCCGGCCACCCTGGCGGTGTTCAGCGCCGACACGCTGCGCCATGGCCGCCGGCGTCGCCGTCCCGCCCCGCCCGCGAGCCCCTGACCCGGAGACGACCCCTCAGAACCAGCCGCGCCGCCGGAACCAGGCCAGCAGGCCCGTGCCCAGCCCGAGCAGCACCAGCCAGAAGGCCGGGTAGCTCCAGCGCCAGCCCAGCTCCGGCATGTGCTCGAAGTTCATGCCGTAGATCCCGGCCAGGAAGGTCAGCGGGATGAAGAGCGAGCCCATGATGGTCAGCACCTTCATGACCTCGTTCATGCGGTTGCTCACGGTGGCCAGGTGCAGGTCCTGCAGGCCGCCGAGGATGTCGCGCAGGGAATCCACCGCGTCGGCCACCTGCAGGGCGTGGTCGGCCACGTCCCGCAGGAACAGCGGCATGTCCGCATGCAGCAGCGGCGTCTCGTCCCGCACCAGGTCCGCCACCACCTCCCGCAGCGGCCAGACCGCGCGTCGCACGGCGATGAGTTGACGCTTCAGCCGGTGCAGGGTGGCCAGGTCCACGGAGGCGGGGCGCTCGATGAGGTCGTCCTCGAGATCCTCCACCCGCTCGGCGAGGGCCTCGACCACCACGAAGTACCCGTCCACCACCGCGTCGAGCAGGGCGTAGGCCAGGTAGTCGGAGCCGCCGCCGCGCAGGCGGGGCCGGTTCTGGCGCAGGCGCTGGCGGACCGGGTCGAAGACGTCGCCGGGGCGCTCCTGGAACGACAGCAGCCAGCCGTCGCCCAGGACCAGGCTGATCTGCTCGGGTGCCAGGGCGCCGCTGGCGTCGTGGCGCAGCATGCGGCAGATCAGCAGCAGGTGATCGCCATAGGCCTCGGACTTGGGGCGCTGGGTGGTGTTGACCAGGTCCTCCTGGACCAGCGGATGCACGCCGAAGTGCTCGCAGAGGCGGTGCAGCCCGTCGGGGTCGCCGAGTCCGGTGGCGTCGATCCAGGTGACGCCGGGGCGGTCGCGCAGCGCGAGGCAGGCCTCGAGGGTCAGTGCGCCGTGCTCCTGGAGCTGGTCGGCGTCGTAGGTGATGGCCGAGAGCTGCAGGGGGGCGGCCTCCCGGCGGCCCACGTAGACCATGGTGCCGGGCGCCGCACCCACCTTGCGCCGGATGTGCGCGGACAGGGATTTCACGTCGACCTCCGGGCCCCGGGTCCACCGTCGCTCGCGTCCCGCCCCATGGGCCGGGGCGCGTCCCCGTCCGGAGTGTCGGCCGCCGCGGCGCCCGGGTCAACCGCGGGGCGCTACCGCGGCAACTGGTCGATCTTCGCCGCGAGGATGAAGTCCGCCTCCGCCAGGCCGTCGATCTTGTGGGTGTGGATCTCCACCTCCACGCGGCCCCAGGTGAAGCTGATGTCGGGGTGGTGGCCCGCCTCCTCGGCCACCTCGCCGATGCGGTTGACGAACCGCAGGGCGGAGGCGAAGTCCGGGAAGCTGAACACCCGGCGCAGGTGGTGCTGGAGGATCACCTCCCAGTCGGGGACCTGCGGATGGATCTCCGCGATCTGCTCGGCGGTCATCTTCGGCACGCCCCCGCTGCAGGGGATGCATTTCCTGTCGGCGAGTCCGGACATGGTCGGGTTCCTTCCGGATGGGGTCCA
Organism: uncultured Fibrobacteraceae bacterium; assembly: GCA_964637835.1. Taxonomy (GTDB): domain Bacteria; phylum Krumholzibacteriota; class Krumholzibacteriia; order LZORAL124-64-63; family LZORAL124-64-63; genus Glo-17. The sequence goes on along the minus strand of CAZWYF010000069.1, from coordinate 8,892 downwards.
GGGGATCCGGCGAGTCCGGGACGACCCCGGCGCGGGGCGACGTCCCGGACGGGATGGGACCGGCGGTCAGGCGGCGCCAGCCGCCGCCGCGCGGAAGCCGGCGCGCAGCTGCTCGGCCACCTGCTCGGCCGTGTGGCCCTCGATGCCGGCGCGGGGCACGTGCCCCACCACCTCGCCGTCCTTCAGCACGAGGAAGCACGGGCTGCTCGGCGGGATGTCCGGGAAGTGCTCCCGCAGCCGAGCGGTGGGCTCGGGGTCCTGGCCGGCGAACACGGTCACCCGCCGCCCGGGACAGGCCGGGTCCTCGGTGGCCAGCAGCAGCGCCGGGCGGGCGTTGCCGGCGGCGCAACCGCAGACGGAGTTGACGAAGACGAGCGCGTTGCCGGTCTGGCCGGCGAGGAAGGCGTCCACGGCCGCGGCCGTGCGGAGTTCCTCCACGCCGAGGCGGACCACCTCGTCACGCATGGGCTGGACCATCAGCTGGGAGTAGGCCATCGCTTGCATCCTCGTGGGTGAGCGGCGTCGGGCCGCGGAGCCGGAGGTTCATGACCTCTTCGGTCAACTTTTGTCGCCACAGGCTAAGCGCACGTGGCGAGGACGCAAGGCGTCCCCGGCTCCCGGGGATGGGCCGGGCGCGCCGCGCCGCCGTCAGCGCGTCACCGGAACGGTGGCCGGCAGGAACTCGTCGAAGATGTCGGCCTCGCGGGACTTCGCCTGCCAGGCGCGATCCCACCAGGCGGCGTCGGCGACGGGGTCGGCCACGGCGGTCGCGGAGGAATCCGGGCGGGCGACCACTCCTCGCGGCGGACGCACCCTCGCCGGTTCCACCAGGGTGAACGTCGCGGCAGCCTCGGTGGCGGCCACCGGCCGCAGGCGCCCGCGGGGCCAGATGGCCTCCCACCAGGATCCTGGCAGCAGGACCAGGACGAGCAACCCGGCCAGTGCGACGCCCCAGGCGGCGACCCAGCGCCAGCGCGGCTCGGTGCGGAGGATGAGGGGTTCCATGGCCTGGTTGAAAGCCCCCGATCAGCCGGGAGTTCCCGCCCCGGGCGGACCCGCTCCCGGCGCCGAGGAGGGATCACGGTACGCGAGCCGGCCGCCGTACAGGGGATGCGGAGCGCCGGCCACGTGGAGGGCGAGATCATCGTCCAGGCGCAGCGCCTCGCCGGCGGCCACGGGCGGCGGCAGGTCGCCGCGCCGGCTCGCGTCCGGAACCCCCTCCGGCCAGACCGCCACCGACCGGCCCACGGTGTCGCAGTGCGCCCGGTAGGCGGCCACGAGGGGTCCAGCGCCGCGGTTCTCCAGTTCCACCACACGCGCGGCCAGCGCCTCGAGCAGGCATTTCAGGACCTGCCCCAGGGAGACCCCGCGACCGTGGACCTGTTCCTGCAGGCAGGTGACGCGGGGGACGAACACCGTGGGCGACACCGGCGGCGACACCGCCACGTTGATCCCGATACCCAGCACGGCAGCGGTCAGGCGCGTCCCCTGGCTGTGGACGGCGGCCAGGACGCCCGCCACCTTGGCCGCGCCCAGCAGGACGTCGTTGATCCACTTGATCCGCGGCCGGAGCGCCGGCGCGCAGGCGGCCAGGGCGTCGCAGACCGCCACGGCGGCCAGGGCGGGAAGGCCCCGGGCGTCCGCGGCCGCGACCCCGCCGGCCAGCGGCAGGGCGCAGCTCAGGTGCAGGTTCCCGCGCACCGCTTGCCAGGGACGACCCCGGTTGCCGTGGAACCCGCGGCCGGTGAGCGCGACGGCGGCCACCGGCTGCGGCGGTCGCTCGCGGCGCGTGGCCGCGAGCAGCGCGTCGTACTGGGAGCCAGCGGCCCCGTCGACCACCACCAGGGCGCCCCAGCCTTCCGTGCGCGGAGCGGCGAGCGGCCGCGAGACCGTCCCCGCCGGCAGCGGCAGGGCCGCGTCGAGCCAATCCATGAGGACGGATCCGGATTCCTTTAATCGAAGCTTGACGTTCGGCCCGCCCGGCGGCAACTCTAGCGGGTCGAGTTCCCGGTCGGTGAGGTCGGTCAGCAGCAGCATGGCCGGGCTCCTTGCCAGGGGAAGCGGTGGTCGACCGGGATCATGCACCGGCCGACGGCCGCTGCCAAGGTTCCGTCGTCCGGATGCCGATCGTGGGCGGACGGCGGGGCCCGACCGGGAAGACCGCGCATCCCGCGCGACGAACCCAGCGTGCCGCCGGCGCCCCTGCCGGCCGAGGCACCCGAGGAGGCATTCATGGAATCCTTGTCACTGCGTGGCCGCCTGGTGGCGGCCGTCCTGTGCCTGTCGGCGGGCCTGGCCCATGCCGGCGGGTTCAGCATCTACGAGGCGGGCGCCAAGGCCACGGGCATGGGCTGCGCCGTCACCGCCTCGGTGGATGACGGCTCGGCGCTGTTCTACAACATCGCCGCGCTCAGCTTCATGCCCGGCACCGTGGTGGACCTGAACCTCATGCCCGTGGCGCCCAAGATGAAGCATCAGGCCGCCAGCCCGCCGGGCGACGCCCCGGCTCGCGAGTCGGTGGACCAGAGCTTCCTGATCCCGGGCCTCGGCGTGACCCACAACCCCGGCGGGCGTTTCGCCTTCGGCCTGGGCGTCTCCGCGCCCTTCGGCCTGGGCGTCGAGTGGCAGGATCCCGGGACCTGGATCGGCCGCTACAGCAGCTACGACGTCGACCTCGCCACCGTCTACATCACCCCGGCGGTGAGCGTGAAGCTGACGCCGCGGCTGTCGGTGGCCGCCGGCCTGGACGTGGCCTTCCAGTCCATCGAGCTGAACCGTTACAGCGGCCTGCCCTTCGGGGGCGCCAACGAGCTGACGAACGTCATCGACACCGAACTCGCGGGCCACAGCGACCTGAACGTCACCCCCTGCTTCGGCGTGATGTACCGGCCCACCGGGAAGCTCTCGCTCGGGCTGATGTACCACCACGAGAAGACCATGAACTACGAGGATGGCGACGGCACCCTGGAGAACGTCGCCCCGGACGACCTGCGCGCCGCCGTGGACGCCAGCCTCGATGCGGCCGCCGGCGAGGCGGGCCGGCGCGAGTTCGGCCTGGCCACCGAGCTCGGCCTGCCGCACATCCTGAGCCTGGGCGTCGCCTACCGCTTCCACGAGCGCCTGCTGGTGGAGTTCGACGCGGTGCACTTCGGCTGGTCCAACTTCGAGAAGCTCGACCTGACCTTCTCGCCGGACCCCGCCGGGGCGCTGTCGTCCACCATCCCCTTCCATTACGAGGACAAGTGGCAGTTCCGCGTCGGCGCGGACTTCGACCTGACCCCGCAGGTGAAGCTGCTGGCCGGCTACGCCCGGGACGAGACCCCGCAGCCGGTGGAGAGCATGGGCCCCATCCTGCCCGACGCCAGCCGCAACGACTGGTCCCTGGGCGCCCAGTACGCCACCGGCCCCTGGCGCTTCACCGCCGCCTGGATGGCCGTCCTCAACGAGGAGCGCAGCAACCTGCGCGACGGCCAGCCCACGGTGTTCGAGGAGGAGCTGGACGACGCCGAGCGGGTGCAACTGCGTACCCTCGAGGCGGGATCGTACACCAGCGTCGCCAACATCTTCGCCTTCGGCGTCGGTTATCACTTCTGATGGGAGGTGCCGCCATGACCAAGCGCACAATGATCCTGATCGGCGCCGCCCTGCTGGCCTTCTCGGTCGTGGGATGTTCGCCCGACGACCCCGAGCAGCTGGCGCTGGACATCACCCAGCCCACCGGCGAAGCGGCGCTCCAGCGTTACGTGGCCATCGGCAACAGCCTGACCGCCGGCTTCATGGACGGCGGGCTGATCATGTCGGGCCAGACCGCGAGCTACCCGCTGCAGATCGCCGCCCAGCTGGGCTACGAGCTGGCCGACCCCACCAGCGAAGAGTGGTTCGCCCAGCCGCTCATCGCCTGGCCGGGCGTGGGCTCGACCCAGCTGAGCGACCCCGCGTACGCGGCCGGCGTGCTGCACTGGACCGGCTCCGGCATCGCGGTGGTGGACTCCACCGAGCTGGCCCAGGTCCAGGGCCAGCTGCTGCTGGCGGCGAGCTACCCCACGCCGTACCACAACCTGGGCGTGCCGGGCGCCACCACCCTGGACGTGACCGAGGCGCTGGACAGTTCCACCAGCCAGTCGCCCGGCAACCGGTACTTCGACTTCATCCTGCGCAACCCCACCTTCGGCAACGAGAACATGCTGATCCAGGCCGTCTCCCAGGGTCCCACCCTGGTGTCGCTCTGGATCGGCAACAACGACATCCTGGGCGGAGCCACCAGCGGCAATCCCGAGCTGGGCGTCAACGTGGTCCCCGCGGACGTGTTCGCCACCATGCTCGAGGGCGTGATCGCCGGGCTCATCGAGGGCGTGCAGGACCGCTTCGGCTACGAGCCGCACCTGGTGGTGGGCGACATCCCGTCCATCGCCAGCGTGCCGTTCTTCGTGCCCAAGGCGGTCTTCGACCAGGTCGTGGGCGCCCCCTATCCCGCCGCCGAGGGCGAGGTCAGCCACGTGCTGTTCCCGGCCCTGGGGCTGGTGCAGGGCGGCTTCACCGACCCATTGCCGGCGAATCTGACCCTGACCCCGGCGGAGTCGCAGCTGGTGCTCGATACCGTGGTGGCCTACAACACCGCCATCGACCAGCTGGCCGACACCTACGGCTTCACCGTGGCCCGGGTGGATCAGGCGTTCGCGGACCTGACCGAGGCCGAGAAGACCCACTTCGTCTTGCTGCTCGGCCAGGGCCTGACCGTGGAGCAGGCCGCCGCCACCACGGTCTTCTCGCTGGACGGCATCCACCCCAACAACAAGGGGCAGAGCCGCCTGGCCAACGTGTTCATCGCGGCCATCAACACCGAGCTGCAGCTCGCTGGCGAGGCGGCGCTGGTGCCGGTGCCCGACGCGGTGTGGGACCCCACCTACCCCGCGCCGGACATGCCGGGCGCGGTCACCGCCCTGGCGCCCTGACCCGCGGTCCCGGCCGCAGCGAGGCGGGGAGCCGCAAGGCTCCCCGCCTTGCCTTCGGCCCGGTGGGAGACTTACTCTGTGAGCCGGTCCGTGCGGTGCGGGCCCGAGCCTGCGACCCGAGGAGAGACCTGACGTGAACGGATCCAGCTGGCAGCGGTTCGCACAGTACGGCGCCCCCCTGGGCATGGGACCGGCAGTCTTCCTGCTGCTGGTGGCCAACGTGGGCATCTTCCTGCTGCAGTTCCTGCTGCTGATCCTCACCGGCCGCGACGCCATCGGGCCGTGGGGCGCGTTCGTGCCCTATTTCGCCTTCGAGCGGCTGCAGATCTGGCGCCTGGTCACCTACATGTTCCTGCATGGCGACCTCTGGCACCTGTTCTTCAACATGCTCGGCCTGTGGCTCTTCGGCTCCCGCATCGAGCACCACTGGGGCACGCGCGCGTTCACCTGGTACTACTTCGCCGCCGGGATCGGCGGCGGCCTGCTCTACGGGATCTTCTCCCTCGCCGGGATGGATGCCCTGGTCCCCATGGTGGGCGCCTCGGCCGCGGTCTACGGCATCCTGCTGGCCTTCGGCCTGGCCTTCCCCAACGCCACCATCTTCGTGTTCTTCATCCCCATGCCGGCCCGCTTCGCGGTGATCATCTTCGGGGTGATGGCCCTGCTGGGCTTCGGCGGCGCCAACGTGGCCCACATGGCCCACCTCGGCGGCATGATCACGGGCTTCATCTTCCTCTGGGTCTTCACCGGGGGGCACATCAGCCAGCCGCCGCGCGTGCCGCGGCGAGGCGGGGCGCGGGGCGGTTACCGCTCCGTCAGCGGGGGCGGCTCCGGGACCCGGGGCGGCCAGGGCCCGGGCGGCTACCGCTCCGGGGGTCACCGCACCGCCGGCGGCAGCTACCAGCCCACGGGCCTGGAGAGGCTGCGCCAGGCGTTCCTGCGCTGGCGTACGCGCATGCGCCTGAAGGCGGTCAGCGGTGGCAAGAGCGGCGGCAAGGATGGCCAGCGCGGCGGCCGCCCCGGCAACGGTCGTCCCCTGAGCCGTGGCGACCGCGAGCAGGTGGACCAGATCCTCGAGAAGATCTCCCGCGAGGGACTGCAGAGCCTGACCCCGGATGAGCAGGACATCCTGCGCCGCGCCAGCAGGAAGGACTGAGGTGTCGGAGAATCTCGGCGGCGTCCAGAAGGCCGGCCTGCGGGCGCTCATGGCCCTGGGCGTGTGGCCGCACCCCCACTTCACCTACAGCCCGTTCAAGATCCTGGAATTCCGCCAGCTGGTGGACGCCCTGCCCTGGCGAGGCGACGAGCGGGTCCTGGACATCGGCTGCGGGGCCGGCCTGCAGACCTTCCTCATCGGCCAGCGCGCCGGCCACACCACGGGCCTGGACATCGACCCCGACTTCATCGCCCAGGCCGAGTGGTACGCCCGGTACGTCCGCGGCGCCGGCCGCGTGGACTTCGAGGTGCGCCCCCTGCCCGAGGTGGGCTGGCCCGACCGCACCTTCGACCGCATCTTCTCCATCTGCGTGCTCGAGCACATTCCGGGGCACCGCGAGATCCTGGCCGAGTGCCGGCGCCTGCTGAAGCCCGGCGGCGAGATGGTCTTCTCCGTGGACACCCTCGCCGCCATCGACGACCCCCGGCTCAAGGCCGACCACCAGCGGCAACACCACGTGGTCCATTACTACAGCCGCGACGGACTGCACGAGCTGCTGGCCGACACCGGCTTCGTGGACATCGAGATCCAGCCGCTGTTCCGCAGCCCGCTGGCGCGGGAGCTGTTCGTCCAGGGGATCCACCACGGCTTCAACTTCGGCCGGCTGCAGGCCAGCCGCATCGCCCGGCGCCTGGCCGCAGCCGAGGCCCGCGCGCCGGCCGATGCCCCGGAGATCTTCCTCGCGGCCCGGGCCGCAGCGCCCCGGGGCTGAGTCCCCTGGCCCCTGCAGTCGCGCCTGCGGTCGCCCCTGCCAGTTGACGGCGCGCTTTCGGCCAGTGTAACCTCGTGGGACTTCGGCCCCTTCCCCGGGTGAGCGTTTCCTGCCGCGCCGCGGCTCCGGACTTCCCCGGGAACGTCGCGTGAGACCCCACGCGGCGTGCCAGGCCGCCACCCAGGAGGATCCCCATGCTCCCTCGACAACGCGGCCTGGTCGCCCTCGCCCTCCTCGTCTGCCTGCCAGTCGCCGCCTCGGCTCAGCTCTTCAGCGAGGATTTCGATGACGGGATCGCCGATGGCTTCACTCCCCTCGGTCCCGGCTGGATGGTCAGCGACGGCACCTACCAGTGCGAGACCTTCGGCTTCGAGGTCTACTCCAGCTCCATCTTCGGCGATCCCGCCTGGAGCGACTGCTCCATCACCTTCGCCATCCGCTCCGTCGACAGCGTCAACCACATGCTGCGCTTCCGGGTGGTGGACTTCGAGGACTACTACGTGGTCAACCTGCGCAGCGCGCCCTGGAACGACGTCCAGCTGGCCCGGGTGATGAACACCCAGCACGCGGTGATCGGCGTGGCCCCGGTCGCCCTCGACAATGGCGTCTGGCACGAGGTGACCGTGGTGGCCGCGGGGTTCCACTTCGAGGTCTATCTCGACGGCGCCCAGGTCCTGGCCAGCGCCGACCCCGAGGCCCCGGCCCGGCTGATGTTCGGCCAGTGCGCCGTGGTCTCCTACTCCGGTGGCGTCATCGAACACCAGCTGGTGGCGTACGACGACATCGTGGTCGAGGAGCTGACCGTGGCCGTCGACCAGGCGACCCTCAGCAGCGTCAAGAACCTCTTCCAGTGATCACCGTGGTGGCGAGCTGAGCCGCGCCCCTGTCGTCATCCCACGGCAGGGGCGCTGGCGTCCGGAAAGGCCCATGCCCACGCCCGACCTGAGCATCATCATCGTCAGCTGGAACACGCGGGATCTGCTGCGCGACTGCCTGGCGAGCCTGCCGGCCGCGGTCGCTCCGCTGACCGCCGAGACCATCGTGGTGGACAACGCGTCGGCGGACGGCTCCCCGGAGCTGGTCCGCAGCGGATTCCCCCACGTGCAGCTGCTGGAGTCCGGGGCCAATCTCGGCTTCGCCCGCGCCAACAACCTCGCCCTGCCCCGCACGCGCGCACCATTCGTCCTGCTGCTGAACCCCGACACCGTGTGTCCGGCCGGCTCGCTCCGCGACCTCGTCGCCTGCGCCCGCCGGCATCCCGGCCATGGCGGCTTCGGCCCTCTGCTCACCGACGGTCGCGAGCCCATCATCACCTGCGGCAACTTCCCGGCCCGGCGCCTGCACTGGCTACGCCCGTTCGCCTCCCTGCCCCTGGGCCGCCGCTGGCACCGCTGGTCCCGCTTCACCGACATCCCCCGCCGCGGCGAGCCCGATCGCGACGTGGACTACGTGGCCGGCGCCTGCCTCTTGATCCCCCGCCCCGCCCTCGACCGCATCGGCCAGCTGGACGACCGCTTCTTCCTCTACTTCGAGGAGACCGACTGGTGCCTGCGCGCCTGGCAGGCCGGCCTGCCCATCCGCCTCTGCAATGCGGTGGAGGTGGTCCATCTCGAGGGCCGCGCCGCCGAGCTGGTCTCGCGCTTCAGCCTCCAGCAGTTCCAGGACAGCTACCGCCGCTTCGTCGCCAAGCACCATGGCCCGGGTGCCGTCGTCTCCTTCCGCGCCGCCATCTTCTGGGAGAAGGCCCTGCTCACCTTGCGCCACGCCCTCGCCTTCTGGTCGCCACGCCACCGCCGGATCGCCCGGCGGTACGCCTTCGAGGCCTCGCTCCAGTGGCGGGACGACATCGCGCCGGAGGTGCCGCGGGGGCGGTGACGGGGCCGGGGTGGGCGTGGTGGGGGGCTGGCGGGGCGGCCGGCCGGGCTTCCTGCCCGGACGGCCTTGCGCTGCGGGCGGGTGGGCCTCCTCCCGCAGGAATTCCGAGGTCTCCGAGGTCTGCCGCGCGCGCACCC
>CAZWYF010000068.1:0-15008 GCA_964637835.1 uncultured Fibrobacteraceae bacterium | reverse complement strand
CCGGGCCGCAACCGCGCCTCATGCATGGTCGTCCCCTTCCAGCTCGAACAGCTCGTCCACGCGCATGCCCAGGGCCCGGGCCAGCCTGAACGCCAGCAGGGCCGAGGGCGCGTAGCGTCCCTTCTCGATCATCAGGATGGTCTGGCGCCGGACGCCCACGCGTCGGGCCAGGTCGTCCTGCGTGAGGTCCAGGCGCGCACGGTGCTGCTTCAGGTGATTCCTGAGTTCCATGCCGGAGAGAGTACGCTCTACCGTACTTTTTGTCCAGAAGAAATGACATCCCGGCGGTCAGCGTGGTCCCGATCCCCGATCACACGCTGGCACCGTCACGACCCCAGCAACCCCAGCCGCTGCTTGGCCAGCAGCACGCGGCGCGTCGCGGCACGGACCACGTCCCGCAGGGCGGGGTCCTCCGCCATGCGTCCCGCGAGCAGGGACTGCAGCAGCGCGGCCTTCGCCGGATAGGTGACCAGCAGCAGATCGTTGCCCGCGCGGAGCGCCTGCTCGCCCAGGGCGAGCCAGTCCGCGTCGGGGTACTCGGTGGGCAGGATCTGCAGATCCGGACGCTGCCAGGCGCGCAGGGCGGCGCCCCAGAGGTCGTCGGTCATGATCAGGCCCTCGCCCACCGCGGCCCGCGCCAGATCCACCACCGCGGGCTCGAGCACGGCCGGCGCCTCGCCCAGGGCCGGGTAGATGATGCTGGCCATCATCACGCCCGCGGTGACGTCGGCCACGGCGGCGAAGCGCCCGGCGGAGTCCAGGATCGCCGCGGCCGCCGCGCCGCTGCGGGCCGGCTCCAGGTCGCTGTTGGCCGCCACGTCGTACCCGGGGAAATGCTTGGCGAGGCAGGCGACCCCGGCCTCGCCGCACCCCCTGGCGAAGGCCCGCGCCGGCGGCAGGATCTCCGCCGTGGTGGTGCCGAAGGCCCGGCCCCGCCGGCCCATGAGGCTCGGCTCGCCATCCCAGCCCACGGCGCTGTCGAGCACCGGCGCCAGGTCGAGGTTCACGCCCAGTCCGCGCAATGCCGCCCCGATACGGGCCCCCTCGGCCGCCACCCGCGCCGGTGGCCAGTCGCCCATGTCGGCGGCGCCCGGCGTGCCGGCCTCCCGGCCCGGAACCGCATCCAGGCGGCTCACCGTGCCGCCCTCCTGGTCGAGGGCCACCAGGTAGCCCACCGGCGCGGCCGCCTGCAGGCGGTCCAGGTCGGCGCGGAGCGCGGCGGGGTCGTCCAGCATGCTCTTGAAGAGCAGGACACCGCCGAAGCCGTGCTCCAGGAGGAAGGCGTTGTCCGCGCGGTAGACCACCAGGAGCTGGCCCACGAGGGCGCGGTGGTCCAGCGAGGCGAGCACGCGGTCCACGTCCGTCAGCGGCCGGGCCGCCGGGCCGGGCGCCGCGGGCCGCAGGGTATCCGGCGAGGCCGCCGCCACGGTGTCCCGCCCTGCCGCAGCCGGCGCCTCCACCGCGGCATCGGGCCCCGGCGGCGGCGGGCCGGCTCCGGGCGTGCGCACCTCCGGCGATGCGCACGCGCCCAGGATCAGGAGGCCGAGCATGCCGGCCAGGATGCGGGGTCGAGGATCCATCCCGGAAGCCAAGCAGAGGTCGGCCCGCCGATCAACTCCGGAATGGTCGGCCGTCCGCGCCGTTCGCCCGCCCACCGGCTTGACGCCACCCGCGGCGCCGACTTCCTTCGCCGGCAAGGAGGACGCCCATGAGCACCGAACCGCAACTGATCAGCGACGTCGAGTTCGCCGTGGCCAGCTGGGACGTGGATGCCGGCGGGCGCATGACCACCGCGGCGCTGGGCCGCTACATGCAGGAGGCGGCCGAGGTCAACGCCGCCGGCCTGGGCGCCGGGTTCGACCAGCTCCGCGCCGCCGGACAGACCTGGGTGCTGGCAGGGGTGCTGGTGCGCGTGGAGCGCCTGCCAGGCTGGCGCGAGCCGGTGAGCCTGCAGACCTGGCCCCGGGACCTGGTCCGCCGCCGCGCCCTGCGCGACTTCCGCCTGCGCGGCACCGGCGGCGAGATCCTCGCCACCGCGACCACGGCCTGGTACTGCCTGGACCTGGCGAGCCGCCGGCCGGTCTCCCCCGAGCGGTGGCGGACGGTGACCTGGCCGGCGGGCGAGCGCGCCACCGACCGCGATCCCGACCGCCTGCCGGGCCTGGACGGCGAGCCCGTGCAGCAGACCCCGGTCCCCCTGCGCTGGAGCGACCTGGACCTCAACGGCCACCTGACCAACACGCGGTACCACGACCTGCTGCTCGAGAGCTACCCGGCCGACTGGCTGGCCCACCGCGCCATCGCCGAGCTCGAGCTCAACTTCATGGCCGAGGGTACCTACCCGGCCACCGTCCTGAGCCGGCGCGCACCGGATCCCGGCACGCCCGACACGTTCCGGCACGCCCTGGTCCGGCAGACCGACGGCCGGGAGATCGCCCGCGCCCGGCTGGTCTGGCGCTGAGGTCTTCCCGGCCGTCATCCGTCGTCGGCGGCGGTCACGCGGGCCGTGGCCGGGCCCTCGCCCGAGGCGCCTCGCTCCCGCCAGCCGCTCAGGCGCCCACCGGCGCGTCCATCTTGTTGGGCTGCTCCAGGCCGTACCCCGACCGCCGGTCCTCCCGCTTGAGCAGGAAGGCGAACACCAGCCCGGCGACGCCCAGGCCGGCGAGCATGAGCATGGGGTTGGTGTAGTCGTAGGTGGCGTCCTGGCCGGCGATGATGGCCTCGGCCACCCCGGGGTTCGACCGCTCCAGCACCCAGCCGATGAGCATGGGGAACGCCCACAGGCCCAGGTTCTGCACCGAGAACATGAAGCCGTAGGCGGTGCCGATCTTGTTCTCGCCCACGATCTTGGTCACGGCCGGCCACATGGCCGCCGGCACCAGGGAGAAGGCCACGCCCAGCAGGAAGATGGGCACCAGCGGCGTGAAGGAGGTCACCGCGAACATCAGGTGCGAGACGATCAGCAGCGCCGAACCCAGGTACATCAGCGTGGCGCTCTTGCCCTTGTTGTCGGCGACCCAGCCGAACAGCGGCGTCAGGGCGATGGTCCCGAACATGAGGATGGAGGAGAAGTTGCCCGCCATCTGGCGGTCCATGCCGAACTTGTTCATCAGCAGGTCCGGCGCATACTTGATGAAGGGGAAGACGGCCGAGTAGAAGGTCACGCACAGCGCCGTGATGAACAGGAACGACCGATCGGTGACCAGGAACTTCAGGTCGGCGAGCCGGAACTCGTCCTCCGGGTCGTGGGGCGTGCCGATGGCCAGCTGCCGGTCGATCTTCAGGTCGAGGATGATGTAGGCGATGAAGGCCAGCAGGCCGATCCCGAGCAGCAGGACGCCGAACCAGATGGCCCAGGTCCACTCCGGCTCGATGAGCCGCGGCGAGAGCACCAGCGCCAGCGCCGAGCCCAGGCGCGCGAAGGCCAGGTTCAGGCCCAGCGCCAGGGCCAGCTCCCGGCCCTTGAACCACTTCACCACCACCTTGGAGACCACCACGATGCTGGTCTCCGCTCCCAGGCCGAAGATGAAGAACCCCAGCGAGGTCATCTTCAGCGCCGGCGACATGGCGGGCAGGAACGAGTTCATCAGATCGTAGCCCGGCCCCCCGGCCAGGAACGTCTCGCTGGCGCCGTAGGCGGTCACCGCCGAGCCGATGAGCATCAGCGTGCAGAACGTGGTGCCGGTGATGCGGATGCCCAGCTTGTCGCAGATGATCCCCCCGATCACCGCCATGAGCAGGAAGACGTTGGGGAAGGAGTAGGCCGAGGTGAAGAAGCCATAGTCCGCGGAGGTGAATCCGAGCTCGGACTGCATCAGGTCCTTCAGCGGCGAGAGCGCGTCGTAGAAGTAGTAGTTCATGAACAGGACGGCCGATACCAGGACCAGCACGCCCCAGCGCGCGAGCGCCGAATCCCGGATGGTGGCCTTCACCTCGTCCATCGTCGCCTCCGGCGGCCGCCAGCGCGGCCGCGGGTCTGGGGATCATGGGACCAGGAGACCCGTCGCCACGGCCGCCCCAGCGCGAGCCAGGGCGGCGTGGTCCTGCGGACGGGCACGGTCGAGGCTTCAAAGTGGCAGATCGGCGGGCGGACCGCAATCGACGATGCGACGCGGTGCCCGCCAGCGAACCGGCGGCTGATCACCGGTCAGTCCGGAGCGCGGTGGAGCCGTGCGGAACCGCCGCGCGCGCGGCGGTCAGGGATCCCGACGCCGCAGCAGCTTGGTCTCGGGGTGCGCCGCGAACCAGGAGCGCCAGAAGTTGCGCTGGTGGGGCACGGTCTCCAGCCGGGTGTCCTGCAGCGGCCCGGCCACGCACCTCAGCACGCCCCAGCCCTCCTCGCCGGCGCCGCCGAACCAGATGCTGCCGGTCTCGTGATCCCAGAGCACGAAGGTCTCCAGCCAGGTCCAGCCGGAGGCGGCCAGGGTCAGGGTGGTCCCGTCGGCGAGCGTGCGGCCGTACACGACGGCCCGGTCCACCAGCGGTCAGTAGGTGACGGCCAGGTGCGTCTCGCCGAAGGTGTCGTCCACCACCTCGCGATCGTTGAGATCGCCGATCTTGTAGGCCCGATCCTCGCCGCCGTGAGAGACCCCGATCACCAGCGAGAGGTTGTCGGGCAGGAGGTAGTCCGGGTCGCCCGGGCAGGACATGGGCGGGTCGATGAGCGGCAGGATGGCGTGGCGCCCGATCCCGTGACCCCAGCCGTGCTCACCCATCCCGTAGCGCAGGACGGCATGGGTGATCTCCCAGCGCTCGCCGCTGCGGTCGGTCAGGTAGATGGGCTCGGGAATGCGCGTCCGGGCCTCGGCGCTGTCGGGCGCCGCCTCTCGCGTGCCGTCGACGCCCACGGCCACCGCCGCGAACTCCCAGGGGCCGAACGGGCCGGACTCCTCGATGGTGACCCGCACGGTCGGCGTCGTCGCCGAGGCGGCGAGGGCCCAGTCTTCACCCTGGGGACGCGCCCACACCTCCACCGCGGCCACGCCCGCGCCGCTGTCCGGCACCGACACGGTCAGGTCCACCCGCCGGCTCGTGGCCGCGTCCGCCAGCGGCTCGAGCCGCGCCTCGGCCACGGTCGATTCCCCGGGCCCGGTCACGTCCGCCCCCGAGGAGTCACCACCACCGCACCCCGTCGTCGCCACCACCGCCATGCTCACTCCAGCGATCCAGCCGATCCGCGCCCGGTCCATACCCCACCTCCGGCCACCGGTTGATCCCCTCCCTCCCCATCCGTGACCCCTGCCCCCCCATCATTACACCCCACCCGCGGCCCGCAGACCGCAGCCGGCCTACTTGATCAAGGTGAGCCGCTGGCTGAACGTCCCTGCGGCCGTCCGCAGCTGCACCAGGTAGGTCCCCGACGCCACCGGCCGGCCCGCCCCGTCACGCCCACGCCACACGGCACGATGCGCCCCGGCGGCGAGGGACTCGTCCACCAGGTCGGCCACGTGCCGGCCGTCCACCCCGTACACGGACAGCCGCACCGAGCCGGCCTGCGCGAGCTCGAAGGCGATGGTGGTGGTGGGATTGAACGGGTTGGGATGGGGCGCCTGCAGGCGCGTGGCCAGCGGCAGCCGGTCGTCCACCGCGGTGGCCGCCGGCGTCTGCAGGATCGTCAGCACCTGGTCGGCCGCCACGCCGGTCTGCACCGTCTGCTCGCCGCTGCCAGGCCAGGTCACCGTCACGGTGTCCGCCACGGCCGCCGTGCCCAGGCCGAAATGGGCCCGCAGCGACAGGTCGGCCCGGCCGCCGCCACCGTCGATCTCGCGGATCCGGGTGATCCCGCCCGCGACCACGCGCACCACCGCGCCGATGGCGTCGCGGTTGGCCGGATCGCCGGTCAGGTCCACGCCCAGCCAGTGGCCACGGCCCTGGATCTGGTTGCGGAGGATCAGGTTCGGCGCGCCGTCACGGGCCACGTAGAGGTCCACGCCACCGTCGCCATCGAGGTCGGCGCAGGCCAGCGCCACGCTGGGCCCCGCGGTCTCGGGCAGCGCCAGCAGCGAACGCGTGAAGCCACCGGCCCCGTCGCCGAAGAGCAGGAGGTCGTCCTGGCCGTCGCGGGCCACGTAGAGATCGAGGGCGCCATCGTTGTCGAGGTCGGCCGCGGCCACGGCCGCCGCCGCGCCGGCGTCCTGCAGCACGGGCGCATGCACCGGCTGGAAGAAGGTGGACTCGCGGCGGTAATAGGCGTCGGCGGCGCCGGCGTTGGCGAGGTAGAGATCCCAGTCGCCGTCATTGTCGAAGTCGCCCCACGCCGCATCCTGGCCGGCCGCCGTGCTGGCCACGGCCGCGTCGCCGGAGTGCTCGAACATCGTCCCCTGGTAGCTGCGCACCAGGGCGTTGGCCGTCCCGTCGTTGACCACGTAGACGTCGCGGTCGCCATCGCGATCGTAGTCGCGCCAGACGGCCACCCGGCCGGCGCCGGCGTCCTGCAGGGCGGGATGGGTGGCGTTGAGCAGCAGCGGATGCCCGGAGCCGACGTCGCCGTAGTTGCGGAACAGGCGGTTGATGTCGCCATCCTGCACCAGGTAGAGGTCCAGCTGGCCGTCGCCGTCCACGTCGGACCACGACGCGCTCGCGCCCGGCCCGGCGTCGGCCAGGCCGGTACTGAGGCCAGCCACGTCGGTGAAGACGCCGCCATCCTGCTCGAGCATGAGATTGGGCGCGCCGTCGCGCACCAGGTAGCAGTCGGCGTCGCCATCGTTGTCGTAATCGCCCCACGCGGCCGCGCGGCCGGGCCCGGCGTCGTCCAGGCCGGCGGGCGTGATGTCGCTGAACACCAGGCCGCCCTCGTTGCCGAACACGCGGTCGGCGCTGCCATGATTGACCAGGTGCAGGTCCAGGTCGCCGTCACCGTCGAGATCCCGCAGGACCACCGCGGCCGCGGCGCCGGCATCGGCGGCCACGCCCGCATCGACCAGGGCGAACGGCGGATCGGCGTAGGTCCCGCTGATCTGCACGGGCGCCGCCCCGTCCACGATGTCGAAGACCTCGCTGCCCGGCACGGGCTCGCTCCAGCCCGGCACGTCGCCCCAGACCAGCGTGTACTGGCCCTCGGCCCACAGGAGCAGCGAGCGCTCGCCCTGCCCGGACTCCTCGTAGCCCTCGGGCCCGGTCAGGACCCACGGCGCCTCCAGCTCGATCGGCAGCGGCGTGATGGTCACCCCCATGGTGCCCACGTCCTCGCGGTAGTTGAACGACATCTCGGCCCCGGGGGCGCTGATGCCGTCGAGGTAGAGGGGCGCATCGCTGCCGTCCCACCAGCGCGCCGACGGCACGGTGGCGGGATTGAACTCCACGTAGTCGGGCGCCTTCCAGAGATCGCCGGCGTCGCCCTGGTTGACGTCGTTCTCCAGGTCCCAGCGGCCATCGGCCTGGACCAGGGTCACCAGGTAGTGCGAGGCGGGCGTCTGCTGCTCGTTGTCGTTGCTGCCGTACTCGTCGACGTGCCAGACGGCCAGGCCGGAATCGGGGAGGCCGCTGTCCCGGCCGCCGCGGAAGCGGTTCTCGATGAGGTAGTACTCGTTGGGATGCCCCGTCCGCGGCACCTTGTAGATCTCCATGCCCGCCGCGGTGGCCGGCAGGTCGGGCTGCAGCCCCTGCAACGCCACCGGCTGCTCCCAGCCGGCGTCCGCACGCAGGTAGGCGCACGGCTGCACGGGATTGGTCCCCGGGCCGCTGTTGCACATCAGGCAGAATCCGCCCACCCCGTTGGACTCGTAGCCGTAGTCGTAGAGGTCGGGCCAGAACATGATCAGGTGCCCGTTCTCGTGGCAGAACGTGGACAGGCGCAGCGAGTCGCCGATGTTGGTGATCTGGTACTTGTAGCTCTGCACCCCGTCGGCCGCGAAGTTCACCACCCACGAGTGCGGCCACAGGCCCACCGCCCAGCCACCGTCCGGATAGCCGGCGTAGAAGACGTTGACGGCGTCGATGTAGCCGTCGTCGTTGGCGTCGTACTGGCTGAAGTCGAAGCCGTCGTCGTCGAGCTCGTTGAGCGCCCAGGCCACCAGTTCACGGGCCCGCAGGCCGTTCTGGACCTCCGGATCCTCGTAGTACGACTTGGGCTGCGGCGCCCGGATGTAGGCGGCGGGCACCCAGTTGGTGTACTCGAGCGCCCCGCCGGAGACGTCGAAGAAGTAGTCGCGCACCGACCCGTTGTTGCCGTAGCCCGTGTAGCCCGGCTGGTTGAGATAGGCGTCGAAGTCCGCCGCCGGGATGGTGCCCGGCTGGTCGCTGAAGTCGATGATCAGCGTCAGGCCCCGGACGTCGCCCAGGGACGACGGCTGCGGGTCGCCGCTCTTGGCCGCGAGCATGGCCCGCTCCTCCACCAGGAACCGTTCTCGCGCCTCCCGCGCCCGCGCGGCCCGCTCGGCCACCGGCAGCGTCAATCCCCGCGGCAGGCCGGACGGCACCGGCTCGCCCACGCGCACGCCTGTGGAGACGAAGCTCCGGCCGTCGGCGCTCAGGTCGGCGTAGCAGATCACGCGGGTCCCGGGGTCGCGGATCAGGGTGTAGCCGTCGGGGCTCTCCACGCGCTGGTAGAACTCGTCACCCCAGACCGCCACCTCCACGCGGCTGCCGTCGGGCTGGGCCAGGAGGAACCGGTCCCCCGCATGGGGCGCGGCCAGGGCGGCGCCGGCCAGCAGCAGGACCATCAGCAGGAGCGCCAGGCGGCAGAGGGCGAGCGGACGCGTCGCGAACTGGGACATGATGACATCCTCACACGGTGGGCTGAGCGGCGCGCCGGGCCGGTCCGGCGCGTTTGACGATTGATGATACGTCCCGGCGTCCGTCCGTGTCAAAAACGGGCGGATCGAACGGCCGTTCCCGTGGTTGCAAGGGGCGGGCCGGAATGCGCGACGTCCCGGGGAACCACGAGGAAGCCTGGCGACCGTTGATGTTTCATTCTGCACGTGGCGGCCCGGCGCCCGCCTCCGGCGCCGGGGCCTCCGGGGCCGCCTCGTGGTGCCGGCGGCAGCGCGCCTCGTACATCCCCGAGGCCCCCACCTGGATGCGGTCGCGGCTGTCGGTGAGCCGCTGGGTGAAGCCCGCGGGCTCGCCGCACACCATGCAGATGGCCAGCTGCTTGGTGATGTACTCGGCGCGGCAGAGCATGCCCGGCATGGGACCGAAGGGCAGGCCGCGGTAATCCAGATCGAGCCCCGCGACGATCACCCGCTTGCCCTGATTGGCCAGGCGGTCGCACGCATCGATCAGCTCGTCGCCGAAGAACTGGGCCTCGTCCACGGCCACCACCTCGGTGATGTCCTGGGTCTGGTCGAGGATCGCCTGGACCTCCTGGACCGCCACCGACGGCAGGCTCTGCTGGCTGTGGCTGACGATGCTCGCGGCATCATACCGCGCGTCGATGGCGTGCTTGAAGATCTGGACCCGCTGCCGCGCGATCTCCGCGCGCCGCAGCCGGCGGATCAGCTCCTCGCTCTTGCCGGAGAACATGGGCCCGCAGATCACCTCGATCCAGCCGGACCGCGCCCTGACCACGTGCATGGACACTCCCTCGGTGGTTGGTTGCCGGGAAGTTCACGGTAGCCTGCGCGGGGCGTGGAGGCAAGACCCGGCGCGGAGCGACCGGGCGCCGGACGCGTCAGGAGAAGAGGCCGGGATCGAGGGTCAGGTCGGCGGCCCGCGCGCTCAGCCGGTGGCAGGCCTCCGAGCTCAGCCCCAGGGCGGCCGCCGCACGGCTGTGGCGCCAGCGATCCCCGCCGTCGTCGTCGTCCTCGATGCTGCCGCTGCCGGTGCAGGCGGCCAGCTCCTCGCCCAGGGCGATCAGCGCGGCCTGGTCGCGGCACCGGGCGTCGGGGTGATCGAGGCGATGGTGCCAGCGGACGGCCTGCTCCAGCTCCTCGCTCAGGTTCCACTCCTTGATCAGCAGCGCGCCGAGGTCGCCGTGATCGAAGCCCAGCAGTTCCTGCTCCACCACGTGGTAGGGCAACGCCTCGGCGGCCGAGACCGTGAGCACCTGCTGGAACAGCTCGGGCTGGCTGCGCGCGAGCACCAGCTGCCCGATGTTCTGCATCAGTCCGCCCACGAACACCGTCTCCGGCTCGGCCCGGGGCACCGACTGGGCCGCCAGCTGGGCGGCCATGGCCGACAGCACCGACTGGCGCCAGATCTTCTGGAACAGCAGCCCCGCGCCGGCGCCCAGGAAGACCGACCTGGTGGCCGTCACCAGGGTCCAGTTGCGGATGGTCACGAAGCCCAGCCGCACGATGGCCTCGCTGACGGTGGTGATCTCGCGCACCGCCCCGTAGAACGGGCTGTTGGCGATGCGCAGGATCTTGGCCGTCAGCGCCTGGTCCATGGCCACGGCCTTCTCCAGGCGCGTGGCGGTGGTGTGGGGATCCTCGATCACGGCCAGGATGTGCAGCGCCGCCCGCGGCATGGCGGGCAGGTCGCCGCTCTGGTGCAGGATCGCGGCCGGATCGCGGGGTGCGGACCCGGCCAGCACCAGGGGTTCCTCGTGAGGCACCGGGCCGCCGAGGACGGCCTCCTCCCAGGCGCGGACGATGGCATCGGCCTCGGCCTGGGCCTGGCCGGCACGCCGGGCGGCGGCCGGCAACCCCGGGGCGGGCGCTGGCGCCGGCGAGCCCGCGACGGGATCCATGGGCGGTCCGGCGGGAGGGGGCGCGGCCGGAGGCTCCGCCGTCGCCTGCCGCGGGCCCAGGGACGGCGCCTCGGCCGTGGCACGCGCCGCCCGGTCCGGGGCGGCGAGGGACGACGCCGCCATCTCGGCGACCGGCCGCTCCCTGGGCTCCGAAGACGCGCCCGCGCCGCGGTGGACCCATTCCAGGTCACCCTCCGCGGCATCCAGTCCCGGCACCGGCGCAGCCTCGCGACGCTGCCGGTCCCGGCGACGATGCAGTTCCTGCTTCAGCAGGGCGGCCACCTCGCCCTCGGGCACCACCTCGCCGCGCTGCAGCAGCCGCAGGCGGTCCACGGCGTGCCGGGCCAGGAACTCGGCCACCGCCAGGGCCGACTCCTGTTCCGGGCCGCCGTCGAGGTAGACGAAGGTGGACCAGCGATCCCGGGCGGGCAGCGGAAGCACCACGATGCGCCGGTCGGCCGCGCCGCGTCCGAGCATGAGCGTCAGATCCAGGGGAAAGGCCTTCACGGGCACCGGGCCGGCGTAGACCTGGCGATCGCGAGCGACCACGCTGAAGAGGTCCTCGCCCTCGGTGGGAATGGGCGCCCGGCCGTCGGGCCGGCGCTGCCTGGCCTCCTCCGGCAGGGCGTGATTCCGCTCGGCCACCACCTGCAGGCCGGATCGCCACTGCTTGAGCACGAGCATGCCCAGCCCCGTGCGCATGGCCAGACGGGCGAACACCGCCGGGAAGTCGGCCGCCCGCGTCAGGCCATCGAGCTCCGCCAGGCCGGCCCGCAACAGCAGCAGCGAGCCGTCCGCGGCCGCCGCGCCGCCGCCGTCGGCATCGCCGTCGGCACCGTCGAGCTCGCGCACGCGGTCCTTGAGCCGACCGAGGGTCTCGAGAATCTGGCTGATGTCGTCCTGCTGAGCCGACACGGCGGTCCTTCGGGCTCGGTCCAGGGAGTCCGGTTCACTGGAACCCTGATCGGCAGCTCGGCGGGGTGATTTGACAGTTTTTTGGACGACCACTTAACTTTCGGCTCCCGTGGCGCCAGACCACGCCATCGACCCGGCGCGCCACCCCACCGCCGCCCGTTCCGGAGAGCCGACATGACCGTCCGCATCACCAAGGCCTTCGCCTTCGACGCCGCCCACCGCCTGCCCCACGTGCCCGCGGGGCACAAGTGCGGCCGCCTGCACGGTCACAGCTACCGGGTGATCCTCGGCCTGGAGGGTCCGCTGGACCCCCGGCAGGGCTGGGTCCAGGACTACGGCGAGGTCAAGACGGCCTTCCGCCCCCTGCTCGAGCGCTTCGACCACCATCACCTCAACGAGATCCCGGGCCTCGAGAATCCCACCGCCGAGATGCTGGCGGTTTACATCTACCGCGAGCTGAAGCCGGTCCTGCCGCTGCTGACCGACGTGACGGTCTGCGAGAGTCCCACCAGCGAGGCCATCTACCGGCCCTGATCGGCCCCGGCCCCCGCGTCGGCCCGCCGCACCGGTTCCAGGGCCCCGGCCGGCACCCAGCCCACCCAGTCGCCGCCCAGGCCGATGCGGGCCCAGCCGTCCCGCTCGCCGCGGATCACCAGCGTCAGGCCATCGTGGATGCGGAAGACCACCGGGAACGTGGTGGCCGGACCGCTGCGCACCTCCGCCTCCTCCACCACCACCACGGCGGCGTCGCGGACGCGCTCCTCGTACCAGCGCGTGGCCACCACCACGGCGACGATCAGCAGCGACGCGCCCGCCCCCAGGAGCAGACGCCGCCACCAGGTGCCCAGCCAGCCGCGGCGCCACCACCAGGCCAGCAGGCCGGCGGTGAGCCAGGCCAGCGCCACCAGCACGGCCGCCCATTCGTCCAGGCTCAGCTGGTGAGCCGCCGCATCGAGTTGCGCCACCACCGGGGGCAAGCCCCCACCGGCGAGTTCCAGGTCCTGGGTATGCGAGCGCACCCACTGCAGGTTGGTGCGGATGTCGGCCTCGCGCGGCGCCAGGCGTTGCGCGCGCAGGTAGCTGGCGATGGCCCGGCCCAGCTCACCGCGGCGCGCGTGAGCGTTGCCCAGGTTGTAGTGGAGCGCGGCGTCGTCCGCCCCGGCGGCCAGGGCCTGGCGGTAGCGCACCAGGGCGGTGTCCAGCGCGCCCTCCGTGTAGGCCTGGTTGCCCTCGGCCAGCAATCGCGCCGGATCCACGCCCGGCGCCGGTCCCGCCGCGCGATCCGGCCGGGCGGCCAGTGGCGAGGCCAGGGCCACCGCCAGCCCGGCCGCCAGCAGCAGCCCGACGCCCGCCGCCGGCCCCTCGCCGGCAGAGCGGCCGCCAGCCGCGGCCGGCAGTGTCCGCGGCCGCGCCCGCTCCAGCTCCCGCAGCAGCTCGCGCACCTGGTCGGCGAGGCCGGCGAGGTCGTCCGGGGAGACCCCGCCGAAGCGCGCCCCATCACAGGTGGTCAGCACCCGGGCCAGGCGGTCCCCCGCGGACGCGGCGCCGCGGTCGGCCGCGAACGCCCGCACGTCCGACGCCGTCAGGCCCGCCGGCGCGCGGCCGGAGACGTCGGCCACGTAGCTGGTGATCGCCCGGGCGAGATCCGCCGGGTCGGGCCGGTCGCCCAGGCGCCCGAGGGCACGTTCGGCCCGCGGCCAGGCCTGCCGGCGCCGCTGCGCCAGCGGGTCGCGGCGTGCGGCCGCCACGCGTCCGAGGTGCAGGCGGTAGAATCCCAGCAGCAGCCAGGGAGCGAGCAGGGTCGCCCACCATAGCGGCTGCGCGGTGAGCGGCGGCCGGGCGCGGCGCAGGTCGCCGGAGGCCGCGTGGACGAAGGCGAGGTCGTTGCCCAGGCGGGCGATCTCGGTGCGGCGGAAGCCGGAGGGGTCGTCCCCGATCGCGGGCAGATCGCTGGGCACCACCACCACCGGCGGCACGCTGGCGCGGGCGGTGACGTAGCGGTCCTGGCCGGTGTCGAAGTAGACCAGCCGGGGCTGCGGCGGCTCCAGGGTGCCGGTCTTCAGCGGCACCATCGCCTTCTCCTGGCGGAAGGTGGCGCGGTACCGGGGGTTGTTCTCCAGGTGCTCGCGGAGATCCTCGGCGGCGTCATGGATCTGCAACCCGTCGGACGCGGGCAGGGCGACGCCGTCGAAGCCCTTGAGGAAGGCGTCGGCCGCCACGGTCAGCGTCAGGCTCACCGGCTCGCCGCGCGGGACGGTGTCGCGGTCCACCGTGGCGGCGAACTCGAGCTGCGAGGCCACCACGCCGCTGAAGTCGCGGGGCTGCGGCGCGGGCAGCTCGCGCACCGTGATGGTGATCGGCTCGGTCTGCAGGCGGCCCGACCCGCCGCGTCGCCCGAAGAAGCGGTCGAACGGATCGCCCGCCACCTCGAGCACCGCCGGGCCGATGCGCAGCTCGCCGGCGCGGGTGGGGAACAGGGCGTAGCGGATCTCGGTGACGTCGTAGACGTGGCCCCGGATGCTCCGCCGGTAGTTGCGCTCGGGCGGCAGGTCCACCCGCCAGAAGCCCTCGGTGCGCGGCGCCGTGTAGCTGGGCCGGCCCCAGGAGGAGCGGTAGCGGAAATAGCGGAAGACCATGACCACCTGCTCGCCCGCCCAGACCTGGTCCCGGTCCACGGTCACGGTGATGAACATGGGATCGCCCGGGGCGCCGGCGGCCGGGCCGGCCGGCGCGGCGACCTCCGCGCGGTCGTCGGACGGTCCGGGGCGGGACGACCCCGCCGGCGGCGCGCCGCGATTGCCGCTGGTGCCCGGGCCGGGCGCGCCCACCACCTCGACGGCCACCGGCGCGGTGGTGCATGTCTCGTCGCCGGCCCGGAAGGTGATGCCGGGAATCTCGAAGTCCGTGTCCCGCTCGACCTCCAGGTAATACGTGCTGGACACCTCGAGGCTGGCCTCGCCGTCGACCAGCTGGAAGCTCTGGCTGGTGCCGCCGGAAACCACGCGCACGCCGTCGATCCGTGGCGGCGCGTGCTGCGGCGCCGAGGCGCCATCCCCGCTGGCGACCACCGTGAGCGTCACCTGTCCCCCGCGCGCCACGGCGGTCCGGTCCACGCTGGCCTGGCACGACAGTTCCGCCCGCGCCGCCCCGGCGAGCAGCAGCGCCGTGGCCAGCACCACCAGCGCCGTCAGCGGCGCCAGCGCCCCTCGCCCGGCCCACGGTCGCCTCGGCTGCACCATGCTCACCACTTCTTCCCGCTTTCCGGCTGGCCGCCGCGCAGGCGGCGCTGCACCGACCGCTTGAGCTCCTGCTCGTCCCGATCGAGGGCCTTGAGCAGCTGCATGAGCTGCTCCCGGTCCAGCGACTCCTCCTCGACATCCGGCGGCTCCTCGCCGGCCGGCGGCTCCGACGGCTGCTGTTGCTGGTCCTGCGGCTGCTGATCCCGCTCCTGCTGCTGCTGCTC
>CAZWYF010000067.1:8511-15313 GCA_964637835.1 uncultured Fibrobacteraceae bacterium | reverse complement strand
GGGGACGACCTCGCCAGCTGCTCACCGGAAGACGCGCAGGCTGCCGGCGAAAACGATCACCGGACGAGCATGACCTTCCTGATCGCCACCGCCTGGTCCGCCGCGACCCGGAGCAGGTACGTGCCGGAGGGCGCGTCGGCCGTGTCCCAGGTCAGGCGCAGCGGGCCGGCCGGGCACGGGCCGCGCTGCAGGGCCGCCACCTGGCGGCCGCGCAGGTCGAAGACGTCGGCGCGCACGTGGGCCGGCCGCGGCAGGGTGAGGCTGGCGGTCAGCCGCGCGTTGAAGGGCGAGGGACCGCAGCGCATGACGGCCAGGGCCTCCCACGGGGTGCGGGGCCTGGCGGGGTCCCCCGGGGGGCCGTCGGCGGCGGTGCCGTCGGCGGCCGTTGCGCGGTCGCCGGAGCCGTCGGCGGGGTCGTCCCCGGCGGGGCCGTCGGCGAGGTCGTCCCCGGCCGTGTCGCCGGGCGGGAGATCCGGCACGGCGGTCCAGGTGCCCGGCGCGTAGGCCCACAAGCGGTCCTGGTCGGCGACCACCGCGGTGCGGCCGCCCACCCGGGGAGCGCCGGACTGGTTGCTGGCGGGGGTCAGCTGGGTCCAGGAGCCGTCCTCGGCGTTGAAGGCCCAGCAGGCGGAGTGGTCGGTGCGGTGGCCCACGGCGATGCGGTCGCCGGCGGTGTCGTGGCAGTCGCCGCCGGCCTGGCGGGTGGACCAGGCGCCGGTCAGGACGCTGTAGGCATGCAGGGTGGCGGTGGCCTCGTCCTCGGCGATGGCGCAGTGGTCGCCCAGGTTGTCGTTGCCGTACGCACAGGGGCGCGAGTGGATCACGCCGGTGAAGGGGTCGTAGAGGGCGTTGCCGGCGGACGAGGTGTAGGTCAGGGCGAGGTGGCGGCTGAGGTACTGGGCCACCCAGGTGTCCTCGGGATAGTGGTGGTGGGCCAGCTCGTGGCGGATCGCGGAGTAGAAGATCACGTCCTCGTCGTCGCCCCAGCAGCGGAAGAGGTAGGCGGAGAGGCCGTCGAGGTCGGGCGGGTCGGCGTAGGCGTTGGCCCAGGTCTGGGTGGTGATCACGGTGTTGCGGTCGCCGTGGTAGACGTGGACGTCCATGAGGGGCTGGTCGGGATCGTGGGCGCAGAACATGATCCAGTCCTCGCCGGCGCGGCGGCCGCCGAGTTCGGGGTGCTGGGTCGAGAAGAGCAGGCCCTCGGGGTGCCGCGTGCTGACGCAGAGCCAGCGCGGATCCTGGTCGCTGCGCTGCTCGCCCCAGCCGATCACCGCGCCGCCGGTGGCGGGCCAGACGTTGCTGCCGCGCAGGTCGGCGTCGTGCCAGCGCAGGGTGTGGTCGGGCCCGTGGAAGAAGGCCAGCTCGTGGTGGGCCGGGGCGCCGCTGCGGCCGAGCGTGGTGCTCAGCAGGCGGCCGCCGATCTCGGGATAGGACCGCGGCGCGTACTCGCCGTACTCGTAGCTGCGCTGGTGGTGGCTCCAGGTGCCGGTGAGGGTGTCGTAGGCGTACTGGTGGTACGTGGCCTGCTGCTCGTGGACCTCCTGCCAGACGTACCCCCAGAGATGGGACAGGGCGCGGCGCTTGCGGTCGACGGTGTGGACGCCCAGCGCCGCGCCCTGGATGTCCTGGTGGGTGAAGCAGCCGGTCACCGCGCTGTACCCGAGGGCGCCCACGGCGGGGCTGGCCACCTGGGTGGCGCCGGCGAAGCCATGGTCGAGGAGCTGGTTGCGCACGCCGGGGATGCCGGGCTCGGCGCGGTCGAAGGTCCCGGTGCGCAGGCTGTAGGCCACGTTCACCGCCACGCCGTCGGACCGGCGCACCTCGCAGAAGGCGAGGTCGGGCGCGGCGCGGGTCTCGAAGTGGCCCGGCAGGTAGGTGATGGGGTTGGCGAACGACTGCCAGGCGTCGCGGGTGGCGTCGTAGACGTGCATGGCCTGGTCGGTGACCACCACGGCGAGCTGCTCCCCGGCCGCGTAGCTCGGCCAGCTGTATTCCGTGTCCAGGAGATCGCCCACCAGCACCAGCTCGTGCACGGCGCGGTCGGGGCCGTCGAAGGCCACGGCGCGCCCCTCGCTCACCAGGAGCGCCACCTCGCCGCCGGCGAGCAGGCGCACGGGCTGCAGGGGCGGGTCGAGATCGTGGGCGGTCCAGGACGCGGACCACGTGTCGAAGAACAGCAGCCGGTCGCCGCTGGCGGTGACGTGGGCGGCCACGTCGCCGCCGGCCTCGTAGTAGCCCGAGAGCGTCTCCGGATGGGGCGACACCACCCACTGGCCAGCGGTGGCGGGCGTGGCCAGCGCGGCGGCGAGACAGGCGGCGCACCAGGCGGCGGCCAGGTGGCCGCAGAGCGGTCCGGTGGGGCTGGTGGTCCGGGGATCGAAGCGGCGCATGGCGGCCCCCTTTCGCCGCTGGGGCCGCCGGGCGTGGCACGGGGCGGCCGGGACCGGGGGCGGATGCGCGGTGGAGCGAGGCGGGGCAGGATGCGGGTCCGGGCGCCGGCAGGAGCCCCCGCAGGACGGGAAGCTCCGGGAAGCCTATCACAAATGAAATTATATTGTCAATCTGTGCCGGATCTGACACCCTGGCGATGTCGGCCGCGGCCCGGTGGCTGCCTGCCGTGGTCGGGGCGAGAGTGTAGGAGCGCCGCGCGGGCCCGTCGAGGGGCCATGGCCGGACGCACGCCACCAGCCTGAAGGGGTCGTCATGTCCTCCACTCCGGATCGCTCGCAGCAGGATCCCCTGGCCGCCCGCCTGGCGCCCATCGAGGTGCTCGACACCGCGGGACGACCTCTCCCCGTGGGCACGCTCTGGGAAGACCGCACCCGGGTGCTGGCGCTGGTCCGGCACTTCGGCTGAATCTTCTGCCGCGAGCAGCTGGTGCAGCTGCGCGAGCAGACGGCGGCCATCACCGGGCGCGGCGCCGAGCCGGCGGCCATCGGCACCGGCAGTCCCCGGGAGGCGGCCGACCTGGCCAGCGAGCTGGGCCTGGAGTTCCCGCTGTTCACCGACCCCGACCGGCGGACCTACGCCGCGCTGGGCACCCGCCGCAGCGTGATCGGCATCCTGCACACCGGCACCCTGAGGAGCGCGGTGCGCGCCTGGCGCCAGGGCCACCGCCAGGACGGCGTCCAGGGCGACCCGATGCAGCTCGGCGGCGTGGTGGTCATCCGCCCCGGCGGCATGGTGGCCATGGTCCAGCGCAGCGTGCACGCGGGAGATCACCCGGACATCGAGGCGATCCTGCAGGCGATCTAGCATACTAAGCCGCCGCCGATGCTTGCCGAGCCACCGCCGATGCGTGCCGAGCCACCGCTGATGCTTGCCAGGCCGCCGCCGATCCTCGCCGGGCCACCGCCGATGCTTGCCCGGCCGCCGCCGATGCTTGCCCGGCCGCCACCGATGCGTGCCGGGCCGCCGCCGATCCTTGCCGGGCCGCCACGAAAAGCGAGCGCGGCGGCTGGCGTGGTAGCCCATTACAGCGAGAAGTACTGCGAGACCTTGACCATGAAGATGTCCTCGCCGGGGGCGTCCACCAGCGCCTGCGCGTCGCGGCCGACGTCGAAGGAGCCGGGGTGGGTGTCGTCGAGGCGATCCTGGGTCCAGACGAAGAAGAACGTGCTGCCCGGCCCGTACTCCCAGCGCAGCACGAGGTTGACCCGCAACGACTTGAGGTTGAAGTCGCGGTCCGGCAGGCGGAACGCGTCGCCGCCGTCGGCGGGGGTGACCAGGTAGGGGTCGTCCGCGCCGGCCTCGTAGACCAGGTCCGAGCCGGGGTCCTGGCCGTAGCGGTGGAAGTCGAAGCTCGACGGGCGCGCCAGTTCCTTGAGATCGGTGTAGCGGCCGGAGGCGAAGAGCGGCTGGACGTAGGTCTGCAGGGTCAGGCGCGGGGTGAAGGTCCAGTCGATGCGCGTCTCGAGGCTGAACTGCCGGTACTCCAGGTCGGCGAAGACGTAGCGGTCGCCGAAGGTGGCGACGGCGGCCGGGTCGGCGACCTCGTCGTACCACTGGGCCACCTCCTGGTTCCAGCGGTAGCTCGGGCCCACCGCCAGGTGGAGCGACGGCGTGGGGTCCAGGTCCAGGGTCAGGCTGCCACGGGCGTGGCGGTAGCCGGCGTCGCTGTCGGCGGCGCCCACGCTGGCGCTCACGGTCCAGCTGCGGCGCGTGTCGGTGCGCAGGCTGAGGTTCGCCTCGCGATGGTCGGGCATGCGCAGGATGGGCCCGCCGCGGGTGGCGCGCAGGGAGTTGTGATCGGGGTTGAAGAAGACGTTGCCATCCAGGGACCAGAAGTTGGCCAGGGTGGCGAAGTACCACGCCCCGTAGCCGCCGATGTCCCGCGTGCCGCCGGTGTCCCAGGTCTGGTAGGTGGCCAGCATGACCGTCTGGTTGCGCATGATCCGGTTCGGCTCGCGCCAGCTGTAGCCGCCCACCACCGAGGAGTTGATCACGTCGGTGACCGAGAGGAAGCCGAGGTCGTTGATCTCGAAACCCGGCGAGGAGTAGCCCGCCGCCGCGTTGAAGCGCCAGTTGCCCGACTGCTTGTTCAGCGCCAGACGACCCCGCCAGCCGGTGAGCGACGTGCGCGTGGGGTCGTAATCGAGGTGGTCGGCCCCGGGACGATCGAAGTAGTGCCCGGGCGCGGTCTGCAGGTCGCCGATGGCCTCCTCGCTGCCGGTGACGCGGCTGAGCGCCAGGTTGCCCTTGAGGGCCCAGACGCCGTCCTGGTCCAGCTCGGTCCAGCCATCGAGGCCGGCGGTGAGCGCCCGGCGGTCCAGGGTGGCCTGGGCGACGGGGTCGTCCAGGTCGCGGACGGTGCCGGTGAGCATGGCGCCCAGGCCGCGGCTGCCGTCGGGGCGGGCCCAGCGGGCGCGGGCCAGGGAGTAGCTGGTGAGCGGCTCGACCACCTGGCTGTGGTCGCGGCCGTCGGTGCGCAGGTGCGCCTTCTCGCGGGCGGTCACCGCCGACAGCGCGCCCACCTGGGTGTTGCCGATCTTGCCGCTGATCTTGGCCGCGCCCAGGATGGTGGTGTTCTGCGGGCGGTCGCTCCAGTCATAGCTGCCCTCGATGCCGATCTGCGGCGAGCGGCCGATGCGCCGGCTGTAGAACGGCATGGTGCTCATCCAGTTGAAGTTCCAGTTGCTGTTGGTGCCGTCGGTCCCGAACTGGAAGATGCTGGCGTCCTCCACGAAGAACGGCCGGCGCTCCTGGAAGAAGGTCTCGTAGGCCGAGAGGTTGACCACCGCGGGATCCACCTCCACCTGCCCGAAGTCCGGGTTCACCGTGGCGTTCATGGTCAGGTTGTTGGAGAGGGCGGCCTTCAGATCGAGGCCCGCGTTGCCGCTCCACTGGCCCTGGGAGCGGAACGGGTCCCGGGGATCGGGGTCGAGCATCTCGTTCTTCAAGAGGCCGTAGGCGCGCACCTCGGCCCGGCCGCCCGGCTCGATGCCGCGGATGCCCACCAGGTCGGGGAAGCGCTTGCCGTAGCCCGCCTCGTCGCGGGGGTTGTGGAAGAGGTCGTACCGTTCGTGGTTGCGCAGGATGCGGCGCGAGACGTTGATGCCCCAGACCTGCTCCTCGCCGGCGGGGAACTTGAGCTGGGAGAAGGGGATGCGCATCTCCACGGTCCAGCCGCTGTCGTCGATGGCCGTCGCCGCCTGCCAGACGCCATCCCAGGAGGAGTCGCTCCAGCCGTCGTTGTAGAGGGCGGAGTCGCCGATCACGCCGAGGGGGTTGACGGAGAAGGAGAAGCCGGTGCGGTCGTCGTTGAAGGTGTCGAGGTTGACGAACAGCCAGTCCGACGACGGCCAGCTATCGCGACGACCGAGCCGCGCGCTGATGGAATCGGGCGCGGAGTCCTCGAGGCGGGCGGCGAGGATGACGGCCTCGTCGTCGTAGGCCACCCAGAACTCGGTGCGCTGGTTGGGGCGGGCGCCATTGACGGGATCGTTCTGGATCAGGCGCGTCTCGCCGGGCCGCTGCCAGGCGGGGTCGTCGAGGTTGCCGTCGAGGGTGACCGGCTGCGCGAGCCGGAAGGCGCGGATCACGGTGGGCGCGATGAGCGCACCCATGGTGGCGGGGTTGCCGGCGGCGGTGGCGGTGGCGCTCTCGGTGGTCGCGGCGCTCTCGGTGGCGGCGGTCTCGGCGGCGTGGGCCGGGCCCGGCACGGTGGTGGCGAGGATGAGCAGCACGAGCAGGACCGCACCGATGACCGCCCCGGCGAGGACGGCCACGGTGGCGGCGGCCGGCGAGAGGCGGTCCGGGGCGACGGAGCGCGACGTGGCGGCATGCGGCGAGGCGACGGCGTGCGGCGAGGAGGCGTGCGGCGAGGCGGCGGCGTGCGGCGAGGCGGCGGCGTGCGGCGAGGCGACGGAGCGCGACGTGGCGACGTGCAGCGAGGCGGCGGCGTGCGACGTGGCGACGGCGTGCGGCGAGGAGGCGGGGGTCTCGGGGTTCATGGTCTGACCTTCCGGGGTCGGGCACCAGCGGCGCGGTGACTGCCTGGTCCGCGGGGGCCATCCGCGGCGTTCTCGCCGGCGGCCCCTGACGGGTGCGCATCTGTTCAGACGAACGAACCGCCCGGAAGGTTGTCAGGAAAATCACGACGCCGGTGTTCGGTCCCGCTCCCCCGCACGTTGATCAGACAGAGGGGAGGGTCCGGCTGGCGACCCGGCCCTCCTGCTCCGGTGGTCGCGCTCCTCGGAGCGTTCGGCAGTGGTCGGTGCCTCCGCAGACCCCACCGACCCCTGGTGCACCACCACGGTCCCATGGCCGAGCCGACCCTCTCCACCCCCCAGGAGAGGGTCGG
>CAZWYF010000067.1:0-8411 GCA_964637835.1 uncultured Fibrobacteraceae bacterium | reverse complement strand
TGCAGGCAGCCCGGCGTCCGGCAGGCATGCCGGTCGCGCGCGAGGACCTCCCGACGCACCTGCGGCCGGATGGCCGCGTGATTGCGCTTGCCCGGAGCCGCGATCGCCGCATCGCAGGCGAGCATCTCCGCGTCCGCTGCCGGCAGCCGACGACCCGCCGCCTCCATCCGCCCGCAATCGGGACACCGATGCGCGTGGATCTGGACCGGCGGCGCCGTCCCCCGGGGGATGACATTCCCGCAAGTCGCTGCCTCAGAATCACTTGCAGCGCCCGATGTTCCCGGACGACCCGGCCGCGCGGCGCCGCCCTGCGGTGCGGGAGCCGCGCGCCCAGGACGGGCATCCTGCCGGACGGCCACCAGCGCGGCGAGGGCCTCGAGAAGATCCTCCGCATTGGGCGCGGACCCCAGCTTCTGCCAGAGCGCCTGGTAACGAGCACGCTGCTCGGAGGTCAGGCGCATGGAGACCTGGGTGGGGATGTCGGCCAGGAGGTCGTCGGTGAGCGTGTCGTCTGCGAGCGCCTCGTCAGCGAGCGCCTCGTCTGCGAGCGCGTCGGTCCCCTGCGCCGCCTCGGCCGCCGGATCGACCGAACCCGCCGGAGCCGCCGGACCCGCCCGGCCCACCGGAGCCGCCGCCCCGGCGCCGGCGCGACCGCCCTCCGGCGCAGCCTCCGATCCCCGAGAGCTATCGCGATAGGCAGGCCCCGGTTCTTCTGCCGGGCTCGTGGAAGGCGAGTCGCCCGGACCCGGACCACCCGACGCCGGACCCGCCGACCCCGGACCACCCGACGCCAAACCACCCGACCCCGGCCCACCAGCCCGCTCTCCCCCCGCCGGCAGCAACTCCGGCTGACCATCCACCCCCGCGCCGCCCCGGGCCTGCCGTGCCGCGGCCTTCCGCCGCGCCCGCGACACCTTCTCCTCCAGCTCACGGCGCGACGACCCGCGCGCGACGCGGAGCCAGCGCTCCTCCGTGCGGGCGCTCGCCACGCGGATCAGCTCGCGCGCCTTGGTGTACCCGAGCTCGCCGCTGGCCACCGCGGCCCGGATGCGGGGCAGCGCCTCGAGCCGGTCGGCCAAGCGCACGAAATCCGTGGCCCGCGTGGCGGAGAAATCCAGCGCCTCGATGGCGTACTGACGCATGGTCGGATACCCGAGCTCGCGGTACAGCCGCCGCCGCTGCATCTCCGCGAACCGGATCACCACCTGGTGCTGCGCCTGCTGCCAGAGGCGAGAGGCCGCCGCCAGTTCCCGGTGGACGACCTCGGCGGACTGGCCGGCACGGAAGCGTGCGACGGGGTGGCCGACATGGTGGTCGGGCTCCGGAACGGGCAAGCGATCCGGAGTGGTAATCGCAGCAGGTGCCGCCGCGGACGCCGGCATCGACTCGATACGCGTGGCCATGGAGACCTCCCGGGTATGTGGGCGAGGCTGGGAGGATTGATGGCGAAAATATAGCGAATATAGGCGGCGATCGCAAGCAGAAAAGCACGGCACTCGCCGGACTCCAGGAACCGACGGGGTGCGAGTCGATATGGCCTGGCGATGCCTGACCCTCCCACCCCGCCCCCCGGCGCCCCGCCCGATCAGCCGCTCACCGGTAGCTGCGCGTCTCCGGGTCGTAGACGAAGCTGCCGCGGCGCAGGCTGCTCACATGGACCCGCCCGTCGCTGATGGCGAACATCGCCTGGGTGAGGTCGCCCTTGACGATGCGCGCGGAGCCGTGGCGCGCGAGGTCGTTCCGCAGGCGCGGCGCGAGGTCGATGATCTCGTCGCGGCTGAACCCGGCACGGTCCATGATGAGGACCAGATCCTCGGGCTCGAGTCCGGCCGTGTCGCGGCCGGGAATGGGCACCACCCGACCGCTGGCGCATCCGGCGAGCGTGGCGAACATGGTCACGAGGATCGACAGGACGACCACGCGCTGGACATCATACGGGAACAGCATCACCGACCCCCTTCGCCGTGGAGTAGATCAAGCGCCTGGCGAACCCCCCAGCGGAAGTCGCCCTCGTCCACGAGGGGCACGGGGCGAGGGGCGAGATCGGCGGCCGCGAGCATTTCTCCGTCGTCCGTGAGCAGGCGCGCGGTGATGAAGATGGCGAGTTGCTTGGAGACGTTCTGGCCCTCGTGCTTGCGGAACAGGGCGCCTACCAGCGGCAACGAGCCCAGGATGGGAACGCGCGCCTCCGCCTGCCGCTGCCGCGTGGCCAGCAGGCCGGCGATGGCCGCGGTGCCACCGTCCTGCAGGCGGATGGTGCTCTGCGCGGTCCGGCGGTTGACCACGGGCAGGTTGTCGCTGCCACGGGCGATGACGTCGCTCACCTCGGCCGCCACGTCGAGCGTGATGGTCCCCTCGTCGCCCACCACCGGCGTGATGTTCAGGGTGGTGCCCGTCTCGATCTTCTCGAGCTGCAGGCGCTCGTAGATGCCGTTGGTGGTGATCTTGAAGTACTCCTCGGTGGCCACCTTGATCTCGGCCGACTTCCCCGATTGCGAGACCACCTGCGGTGAGGAGAGGATGCTGGCCTCGTCGTTCTGCTTGAGCAGGTCGAGGTTCAGCATCAGCGCGTTGGTGAACTCCTCGCCGGTGGACAGGCCGATCCCCAGCTGCCAGGGCCAGACCCCGTCGAGGTCCTTGCCGGTGAATGCGCCCGCCTCGGCGCCTGGCCAGGTCCACTCGAACCCGATGTTCTTCAGGCGGCTCTGCTCGATCACCACCACGCGGGCATCGAGCAGCACGTGCCGGCGGGGCACGTCCACGCGCTCGATGGTGCGGACGATCTCCGCACCCAGCGAGCTGTCCGCCTGGACCACCACCAGGCTGCTGGTCTTGTCGATGTTCACGAACGGCCGGTAGACCTGGGGCAGGAGCTGCTCCAGGCTGGTGCCGCTGATGTGGTCGAGCTCGACGACCTCGGTGCGACTGACGCGCCGGAAGCCGGGGCTCTGGGGATCGGCGTCGTAGACCAGCCAGTAGCCATCCAGGCGGGCGGCGCGGAACTCGGTGCCGGCGAGGACGATGTCGAGCGCCTGCACGAGGGGCACGTCGATGAGGTCGGCCGTGACCAGCCCGGTGACCGTCGGGCCGGCGATGATCGGCATCTGGGCCTGCAGGCCGATGTCCTGCAGGGCCTGCCGCAGCTCCGTGTCGATGAAGACGTTGGAGATCAGAGGTTCCTGGGCGGCGACCGCCTGCCCGGAGGGTGCTGCGGGGGCCGTCACGCCGCAGGCCAGGATCAGGATCGCCACCTTCCGCGACCAGCGTCTCAATGGACTCTCCTCCCCGGATCGCCGTCCCGTCTGGCCGAACCTGGCCCCGATCATGGTACCGCCGGCAGCGTCAGATCAGCTCGGCGGCCTTCGCGCCGCCCTGCTCCGTGATCCTCAGCAGCACGTCGTGCCGGGACGTCGAGGCGCCATGCTGGCAGACGATCCGCATCGTGTAGTTCCCTGCCGCGTATCGGCCGAGATCGACCATGGCTGAGTATCTTCTGCGACCGAGCGGCAGGAGCGGTCCTGGGTCCCCCTCCAGGAGCTGGCGATCCACCTCCTCGCCGCGGTCGTTCAGCAGGACCAGCCGGCACGTGGGCTCGTAGCGGATGTCCGACGTGTTGACCAGGGAGGCGGAGACGATGGCCGTGCCGGCGCCGCCGGAGCTGAGGCGGACGTCGGCCACCTGCGCGGCCGGATCGGAGGCGATGCCCGAGTCGAGGACCACGAGAGCCCCGGCCTGGCCGGCCGGCGAGCCATCGCGATAGGTGGCCTGGACGAGCAGGTCCGCGTAGTACTCGGGCAGCAGTTCGGAGCTGCGGGGCAGGCTGGCGACCAGTCGGACCGGCCGCGTCGAGTTGCCGGGGATCACCGTGCGCGGCGGCGCCACGCGGATCCACCCGGCCGCGGAGAAATCGGTGCCCAGGCGCTCGCCGCGGATCACTCCCGAGAGGGCATCGGGTAGACCTGGCGTGGCCGTGACCTCGATGGGGTCGGTCGCGTTGTTGGTCACCTGCACGGTGGCGGTGCGGGTGGCCCCCGGCGCGGCGGCGATGGTCACCTCCAGCGGATCGACCAGCAGGCCGGCCCCCGCCCGGAGCACCTTCGCCCGGGGATCGCCGGCGAACTCCTGCGTGGCGGAGAACGGCCGGATCCGCCTGCCATCCACCGTCAGGTTTCCTTCCAGCCGGTAGGTTCCGGCAGGCAGCGGACGGGGGACCGCGAAGGCGAGATCCAGGGTGGTCGCCGGCAGGATACCGACCTCCCTGGCGTCGAGCTCGGCGATCAGGACGTCACGCCCCTCGATCTCGGCCCGCACGGCGATCTGCGGGACCACCCGGACGTAGGTGAGCCCCTCGTTGGCCACGGAGAAGATCGCCGCGGTGTGGCCCGGGCCGCCCTCGGGATCGGACTGGTACTCCAGCTCCAGGCTGCGGGCCTGGACGTCCTGGCGCACGGCCCGCCCCTGGACGTGGACGATCACCGGCACCACGAACCGGAAATTCATGGCGAACGTCCCCGCGGTCTCGCGTCGGGTCTGGAACGTGAGTGCGGCGCTGTAGGATCCGCGCGCGGCCAGGGGGATCTCGATGGGGACCTCGAGCGTGGTCCCGGCCATGGGTGCGAGTTGCACGCGATTCGTGCTCAACGTCAGCCAGGGTCGACAGGTCTGCTCAGGGGCGGGCTCCTCCGCGGGAACGGTCCGCCACGAGCCGCCGGGCGTCTGGCCGAGGTGGTGGAGCTGGACCTCGAGCGACACGCCCTCGGCGTCGGGATCGGTCTGCCGGACCTCGAAGGGCAGGACGCCCTTCTGGCCCGGCCGGGCCGAGAACTCCATGCGCATGGGACGCACCATGTACCCCTGGGCCAGCAGGGTCTCGGAAAGAACCAGCGTACCGAGGAGGGTCAGAGCTATCAGGATCCGGCGCATGCTTCTGTCTTCTCCTGCTCGCGTTGCTGCTCACCGACGAGGACCGGGCCGCCACGGCGATCCGCGGCGGCCCGGCTGGGCTATTGTTCACGCGCCCGGCGCATATGGTACTTCGGCACCGATCTCGTTCAGTTGATCGAAGCCTCGATGGTCAGGGCGGCGGTGTAGGTGCCGGCCGGGACGATCTCGCCCTCGACGTCGGTCAGGCTGGGGTTCAGCTCGCCACCGATGCCCCAGGTGTGGACGCCCGCCATGCCGGTGTCGGTGAAGATCTGCGCAGCGCTGCCGCTCCAGCGGATCAGGTCGTTGTTGCCGGGAATCTGCTGGCCGGGAGTCGGATCCAGGAAGATGGAGCCACCGTGGAAATCGCCCGTGGTGCCATTGACGAACGCCACCTGGTTGTAGGTGCTGCTCACGTGACCGGCGATGAAGGTCTGGGCGGCGGTGATGGTCAGGTCGTAGGTGTTGTTGGCGGTGACGGTGAACAGCGCGCGGCTGGACTCGTCCCCGGCGAGGTCGACGCCACCGATGGGCGTGTTGACATCCAGATCCTGGGTGTCGGAGATCACGATGTAGTCGTCGACGATCGAGTTGATGTTCAGGCTGCCGGTGTCCTGGCCGCCGGCGAACGCGGGAACGGCGAGGGCCACGACGGCCAGCAGAACGAGCATCTTCTTCATGATTGTGTCCTCCCAGGGCGGTCCATGCCGCCCGTTGTTGTGGTGCCCGCGAGGTCGATGACCGCGATCTTGTGGCCCTCGGCTCGGGGCGGTCACGGGAGAGTTCCCCCTCCCTCCTGAAGATGACCGGTAGATCAACCGGCCATCAAATTGCACTCTCGTGCTGTTCACTGATTGCATAATACCCGAACCTCATACCCTCTGCAAGCACTTTTTTGCACTATTAGTGCTTTTATGCACGTATAGCGGGGATAATATTTGTCTTATTGTTCTATGCCGCCCAATGGAACGCTCCGGGACTGATACTGATTGTCTTCAATCGGCATATGCACCATCTGGCGGCGCGAGCCCGCCGCTCCTCCAGGGCGTGGGGCGGCGGGACCGTCCGCACGATATGCCCCGCCGCCCGCGGACCCGCTTGCCCCGTCCTGCGCCATGGCGTAGTCTCGACGAACCCGGTCCGATTTCTTCTCACCGACGGAAGGCGCCCCATGAGCGACCGCGATGCCCGCCATGGCAAGCCCCCGGAGCCCTCTCCGGACGACCACCGCTCCGCCGACCGCCCCACCACGCCCCCCGGCCCGGACCATCCTGGCCACCGCGACCACGACGCCGACCGTCCCACCACCCCTGCCACCCCGCTGGGCGATGGCGAACACCCCGACGACACCGCCCACGGCAGCGCCACCGCACAAGGCGCCCACCCCGACCACCAAGCCCCCCTCCCCCACCTCACCCCAGGCACCGCCATCGGCCCCTATCGCCTCCACCAGCGCCTCGGCGAGGGCGGCATGGGCGTGGTCTGGCTGGCGGAGCAGACGGAGCCCATCCGCCGCCGCGTGGCGCTGAAGATCATCAAGCAGGGCATGGACACGCGGCAGGTGGTGGCGCGGTTCGCCACCGAGCGGCAGGTGCTCGCCCGGCTGGACCACGTCAACGTCGCCCGGGTGTACGACGCCGGCGCCACCGAGCGGGGTCGTCCCTACTTCGTCATGGAGTACGTGGCCGGCCTGCCCATCACCACCTACTGCGACCAGCACCGGCTGGGCATCCGCGCGCGCCTCGAGCTGTTCCTGCAGGTGTGCGAGGGCGTGCAGCACGCGCATCGCAACGCCATCATCCACCGCGACCTCAAGCCCCACAACGTGCTGGTCACCGTGCAGGACGGCCGCGCGATCCCCAAGATCATCGACTTCGGCGTGGCCCGGGCCACCGACCGCCAGCTCACCGAGCAGACGCTGTTCACCGAGCTGGGCCAGGTGATCGGCACGCCGGAGTACATGAGCCCCGAGCAGGCGGAGATGTCGGCCCTGGACATCGACACCCGGGCCGACGTCTACGCCCTCGGCGTCCTGCTCTACGAGCTGCTCACCGGCTGGCTGCCGTTCGACTTCCACACGCTGCGCCGCGCCGGCCTGGACGAGGTCCGCCGCCGCATCCGCGAGGACGACCCCCCGCTGCCCAGCGCCCGCCTCTCCACCCTGGGCGACCGCGAGACCACCCTGGTCGCCCGCACCCACGCCACCACGGCGCACAAGCTGATGAGCAGCCTGCGGGGCGACCTCGACTGGATCACCATGAAGGCGCTGGAGAAGGACCGCACCCGGCGCTACGGCTCCCCCTCGGAGATGGCCGACGACCTCCGCCGCCACCTCCGCGACGAGCCCGTCCTCGCCAGCCCGCCCAGCGCCATCTACCGCGCCCGGAAGTTCGTCCGCCGGCACACCGTGGGCGTGGCCTTCACCGCGGTCACCGCCGCACTGGTGCTCGCGCTGGCCGGCACCATGACCATCCAGGCCGGCCGCATCGCCGCCGAGCGCGACCGCGCCAACCTCGAGGCCCGCCGCGCCAGCGCCCAGGCCGAGGCCGCCCGCCAGGTGTCCGAGTTCCTGGTCACGCTCTTCGGCGGCGTCGACCCCGCCGAGTCCCAGGGCCGCGAGGTCACCGCCCGCGAGATCCTCGACGCCGGCGCGCTCCGCGTCCGCAACGACCTCGCCGGCCAGCCCGCCACCCAGGCCCCACTCATGCGCACCATGGGCCGCGTCTACACCGAGCTGAGCCTCTTCCAGCAGGCCGAACCGCTGGTGCGCGAGTCAGTGGCCGTGGCCGAGGCCCTCACCGGGGACGACCCCGCCGCCGGCCGCCTCGAGCTGGCCGCCGGCCTCTACGAGCTGGCCAAGCTCTGCACCTGGACCGACCGCGGCGCCGAGGCCGAACGGCACGCCCGCCGCAGCCTGGCCATCCACGAGGCGGAGCTGGGCCCGGTGAGCGCCGAGGTCGGCCGGAGCCTCAACGCCCTGGGCATCGCCCTGCAGATGCAGGACCGCCTGGACGAGGCCGCCGCGGTGCACGAGCAGGCCGTCCGCGTGCGCGAGCAGGTGTTCGGCCCGCAGAGCGAGGAGGCCGCCGCCTCGATCCACAACCTGGCGAGCGTCCACTACTTCGGGGACGACCTCGACCGCGCCGCCGAGCTCTACCGCCGTTCGGCCGACATCGAGCTGTCCCTCGGCGGCCGCGACAACCACGGCTACGCCACCAGCCTGCACACCCTGGCCATGGTGCGGCAGGGCCAGGGCCGGTTCGCGGAGGCGCTGGAGCTGCAGCAGGAGGCGCTGGCGATCCGCGAGCGGGTGCTCGGCGCCGACCACCACCACGTGGCGCTGAGCCTGGCGGTGCTGTGCGATCTATGGCGTGAGCTGGGGGAGCCGGAGCGGGGGATCGAGGCGGGCGAGCGGGCCGTGGCGATCGGGGAGGCGCGGCTGGGGGTGGGGCATCCGGAGGTGGGGTGGATGCGGGGGATCCTGGAGG
>CAZWYF010000066.1:3100-15325 GCA_964637835.1 uncultured Fibrobacteraceae bacterium | reverse complement strand
GGTTGCTGCCCTCGGTGTTGCAGCCACCGTTGTACTCGTCGACGTAGCCGTCGACCAGCGGGGGCTCGCCCTCGAGCTCGGCGCCGGCCGGGCAATCGATCACGCAGGGCACGAACTCGTTGATGTTGATCAGGTAGTTGCCCGCATCGCCGCCGTAGCCGTCGACGATCACGAAGTACTGCATGCCACCCGAGACAGCCATGCCCTCGATCTTCGAGGTAAAGTCGCTGTAGAAGTCGTCGTTGCAGGCCACGAGCGCCAGGTTCTCGTCGTAGACGTAGACCTTGGTGTCGTAGTCCGAGCCGAACAGGTCGATGTCCACGGCGGTGTCGGCGTCGGGGGTGAAGGTGTAGACCACGTCCGGCGAGGTGGAGCCATCGTACGGGCAGACCTCGTCGTAGTCGTCGTTGTAGCCGACGGTGGTGCCGGTGCCGTCGACGACGGGCAGGGCCACCTCGACGGCCTCGAGGATGGTGTCGCCACCCTGCAGGGCCGGGTTGGGGACGTTCACCGGGTAGTTGACGACCGGCTTGGCAGGCTTCTCGGAGCCGAGGTCGTAGGCGACCGCGGAGCCGACGAGGGCCAGCATCATGGCAAACACTAGCATTTTCCGCATGATCGAATCTCCCGTTCGGTTCGTTTCCGGGCCCGGAAACATTTTCGATGCAGACGTGGGGCGAGCGCCCCCGTTCTGTGGGTGCTGCGTCCCGCGGTGGGGCGGTCCGCAAGAAACCTGAGAGGGATTTGCGATCAGGAGATTCCCTCAAATCGGGGGGTTTCTCTCTGATCATGCAAATTGCCTTTCCCAGGCACGAGAGCGATCATAGCAGACTTTTTTTTCGGTGTAAATACGGAAAAATACCCCCATGGTTTTCCTTTTTGTGAGCCGCGATCCGGGCTTTTTGCAAGCTCGTGGTGTGAGAACGATCACGGACGCGGGATGTCGGCGGACGATGCGTTGCGGGCGGCCGGGGCATGGCCAGGCGGTGCTCCGGGGGATGGACCGAGGTCAGGACGAGAAGAAGGCCGGCCGGATCTGCGGGAGATCCGGCCGGCCGAGGGAGCCGCGGCTGGAGAGGGGACAACCGCGGCCAGTTGGAGAGCGATCGCCTGCAGACCGTCTCTCCCAACGCGCGGTCGCGCTACTTGGTGCTCGCCACCGTGGTGGCCTCGGCCTTCTCGGCCTTCTTCTCGCACTCCTTGGCCGCGGTGTCGGCCTTCACGCCGTCACAGGCCGCCTTGGCCTCGTCGCCGCAGCCGGCCTTGGCCGTCGCGGCCTTCGGGCCGCAGTCGCCGCTCTTCATCGCGGCGGTGGTCGCCCTGGCCTCGTCGCCGCAGCCGGCCTTGGCCGTCGCGGCCTTCGGGCCGCAGTCGCCGCTCTTCATCGCGGCGGTGGTCGCCCTGGCCTCGTCGCCGCAGCCGGCCTTGGCCGTCGCGGCCTTCGGGCCGCAGTCGCTGCTCTTCATCGCGGCGGTGGTCGCCTTCAGGCCGGTGCACCCGGCCTTGGCCGGACAGTCGGACGCGGCCCTGGCCGTGGCCGCCTTCTCGCCGCAATCCCCGCTCTTCATCGCGGCGGTGGTCGCCTTGGCCTTGTCGTCGCAATCGCTCTTGGCGGTGGCCACGGCGGCCTTGTCGCCACAACCGGCGGCCTTGGCCGTGGTGGCCTTGCCGCAGCCGTCGCCGGCGAACGCGGCGGTGCTCAGGGCGGTGATGGCCAGAACGGTCAACAGGATGGAGAAACGCTTCATGGTGTCGTCCTCTCTATGCTTCGGCCCGCGTGATCGCGGGACGGTGGACCAGGAACGGAGTTCGTCTCTAATACCGGACTAATGCAGTCTACATGACAGGAGGCCCGGTGGCCAGCGCTTTTTTGAGCTGGCCCGCTTGCCCGCCGCGTGACCCGGGCCCATGATGGACAGGCGCGGGCGCGGCGGTGGCGTCTCGCGGCGACGGCGGATCCTCCGGACAAGAGGGCGGAACGGTTCATGGCGCGAGCACTCGCGGGTTTCGGCGTCCTGCTGACGGCCATGGTGCTGGCCCGCGAGGTGAGCGTGGCCTTCGGCGGCAACGAGACCACCCTCGCGCTCGGCCTGTCCGTCTGGGCCTGCGCACTGGCCCTCGGGCTGCGGCGCCCCTCCCGTTACCGGCTGGCGGGGCGCCTCTCGGCGCCACTGGCCGCGCTCGCGGCGCTCGCGCTCCTGGTCCTGGCCCGCGGCCTGGCTCCCCTCCTCGGCCACTGGATCCCCGGCGACCCCCAGCTGGGGCGTCTGGTGCTCGGCAACCTGGTGGTGCTCGCCCCGGCGGGCCTGCTGGCCGGCAGGTTGCTGGGCCGGCTGGCGGCCCCTTCCCCGCACCCCACGTTGCGCCCGGGCATCCTGGCCGGAGCCGCGGCCGGGGGCGTGAGCAGCTCGCTGCTGATGGCCTGCGGCCTGCCCACCACGCTGGCGATGGCCCTGGCGGCCGGCGCCCTGGTCGGGGCCTGGGTCCGTGACCCGGACGGTGCGCCTCGCGTGCTGGTCCTGGCCGGTCTCGCGCTCGCCGCCGTGGCCGCTGGCCTCTGCCAGCCACTGGACCGGGCCCTCAGCCGGTGGACCCATCCCGACCTGGTGGCCACGGCCGAGACGCCCCGAGGCCGTCTGGTGCTCGAGCAGCGAGGCGAGCGGGTGCTGGCCGTCCGGGAGGGTGCCCGCCTGCAGGACAGCGGCCCGCTCCCCGGCGCCGAGCTGGTTCACCTGACGGCCACGCAACGCGACTCGCGCAGCCAGGTCCTCGTGCTCGGGGGCTGGCTCGAGGATCTGGCCGCCCAGCTGACCCCCTACGCCCCCGACACCGTGGTCACCGTGGTCCCCGACCCCGCACTGCTGCGGCTGGGTGACCAGGTGCTCGCCCGCCAGCCCTCCCCGCACGGCGTGGTCCCGGGCGATCCACGTGGCTGGCTACGCGACACCGACCGGCGTTTCGATCTGGTGCTCTGTGCTCTTCCCGACCCGACCACCGTGGCCGCGGAGCGCTTCTGGACCGCCCAGTTCTTCGCGCGCTGCGCCGAGCGGCTGCGGGGCGGCGGCGTGCTCGGCGCGCGCCTGCACACGCCGGACGTGGTCTGGACGCCCCGGCAGGCGCGGCGGGTGGCCGCCATCCGCAAGGGCCTGCAGCGTTCCTTCGCACACGTCCAGGTGCTCCCGGGCGTGACCACCGTGGTCCTCGCCGCCCACCGCCCCCTGGACCGCGACCCCGCCCGCGTGGTCCAGCGTCTGCGGACCGGCCCCGCCACGCCGGATCCGATCACCGCGGAGTGGCTCCGCTGGCGCTGGCAGGACGACCGGACGCAGCAGGTCGCCAATCTGCTGGCCACCAGTGCGGTCACCGCCAGCAGCGATCTGCAGCCGACCAGTCTCGCCGACGCCCTGCTCCGGGAGCTGGGGCGCCTGCTGCCGGGCCTCGGCTGGCGCGCCACCCCGCGACCAGGCGCCTGGCTCGGCCCGCTGGTGATCGGCGGCGCCGTGGTGATGCTGGTGGTCCGCCGCCGGCGGCCGGCCGCCCTGGCGGCCGTGGCGGGATTCGCCGGCCTGGCCGCGGCCATGCTGGCGGTGGTGCTGCTCATGCACCTGCAGGTCCGCAGCGGCACCCTGGCACGCGACCTGGGCTGGCTGGTCGCCCTGCTGGCGGCCGGCCGCGGCGCCGCCCCCTGGCTCCTGCCCCGGCAGTCCCCGGTGGTGGGACGCTGGCGCATGCCCGGCCTGCTGGTGGTGCTCTCGCTGGGCAGCTTCCTCGTCACCCTGGGCCTGTTCGCCGGCCTGTCGGACGTGGTCGTGGCCCTGCTCCTCGCGGCCACCGGCGCGCTCACCGCCGCGGTGGCGCGGGCCGCGACGACCTGTCCCGGCGCGCGGAGCGGCCGTCTGCTGGCCGCCGAGCTGGGCGGCGCGGCGCTCGGCACCGTGATCGCGGCCCTGCTGCTGATCCCGTTCAGCGGACTGCCCGCCACGGCGATGACCATCGCCGCCCTGGCGTTTCCCGCCGCGGTGACGGTGTGGCCGCTGCCGGGCCGGCCCGGACCCACCGCCGGCGCCTGACCCGGATCATCCCCGAAGGCCCGGCTGCGGCCTGCCAGACGGCCCTCCATCTCAAGTCGCCGCGGCCCGCGCCGATCTTCCACGAGTCCCCGGGCCCCGGTTCCGCCGGGTCGCCGCGTCGCCAGACTCCCATCCCCGCGGCCCACCGTGGCCGCGAGGCCTGCTCCGGATCGATCTCGATGCCCGCACGTCGCCGACATCGCCGGATACCCCGCTGCCGGGCCCCCGTGATCCTGCTGCTGGCGCTCCCGGCGCTGGCCCAGGCCGCCATGGTCACCGGCAGCTATACCGGCGACGGGCAGCCCGACCGGACCATCGGCGGCCTGGGCTTCGAGCCCGCCGTGGTGAT
This sequence comes from uncultured Fibrobacteraceae bacterium, assembly GCA_964637835.1. Classification (GTDB taxonomy): domain Bacteria; phylum Krumholzibacteriota; class Krumholzibacteriia; order LZORAL124-64-63; family LZORAL124-64-63; genus Glo-17. The sequence continues at coordinate 10,906 of CAZWYF010000066.1, read as the reverse complement.
CATCAAGGGCGACGTGGCCCGGTCCGCCATCGTCCGCACCGGCAGCATGCCGGCCGGCCAGGCCAAGCAGCTGGCCCAGGAGCAGCCCCTGCTGTCCGACCGGATCCTCGGGACCACCGGCGACGGCTTCCGCGTGGGCAGCGACCAGGACGTCAACGCCGCCGGCTCCACCTACTGGTACGTGGCCTTCGCCACGGCCGCCGGCAGCCTGGTCCAGGGCAGCTACGCCGGAGACGGCGCTGACGACCGCACCATCACGGGCCTGGGCCTCGACCCCGGGCTGGTGATCCTGATCCCGGGGAACTCCGCCCGCTGCCGGTTCCGCACCGCGCCCATGCCGGCCGGCCAGTCGCTGCCCTTCGACGACGTCCCGCTGCAGGACGGCGTGCTCACCGGCCTGCAGGCCGACGGCTTCGGCGTGGGTGCGGACTGGCGCGCCAACGAGGCCGGCACCACGTACCACTACCTGGCCGTCGCCAGCGGCGACGCCACCGCGAGCTGGGGCGCCTACGTTGGCGACGGGACCGCCAACCGCGTGATCACCGGCAGCGGCTTCCAGCCCCGCTGGGTCGTGGCCAAGTCCGCGGAGAGCAAGCCCGGCCTGCATCTGCCGCGCGAACTCTCCGACCAGGGCGGCAGCCTGAACTTCCGGCCCGAGGCCAACCTCGCCGGCGGTCTGCTCCGCATGGTGGGCCAGGGCTTCGTGGTCGACGGCCACGAGCGCGTCAACGAGGACGGCAAGACCATCTACTGGGCCGCCTTCACCAGCAGCGACGACCTCGCCGACGTCTCCGTCCAGCTCGCCGCCGACCCGGATCCCGTGGAGCTGGCCGCCCTGACCACCGTCACCGCCACCATCGCCAACGCCGGTCCCCAGACCGCCACCGGCGCCACCCTGACGGTGGATCTGCCGGCCGGCGTCGCCCTCGAGTCCACGGTGGCCGACCCGGGCGTGATCACCGACGGGTCCACCCCCACGCGCGTCTCGCTGGCCTGGGACATCCCCCCCGGCGAGCAGCGTCAGGTCGCCCTCGGCCTGCGCATCGAGCGGGGCTCGGCCACCCGCACCCTCGCCGCCGGAGCGGTGAGCCACCTGGCCGACCCGGCGACGGCCGACAACACGGCGACGCTGGAGCTGTCGGTGCCCAGCGCCGACCTCGCCCTGAGCCTGGCCGCGGCGCCGCCCGACCCCGTGGCCGGAGACACGGCCACCGTCTCCGTCGCGCTCACCAACCTGGGCCCCGACACCGCCCTCGCGGCCGAGGTCGTCCCGGCTCTGCCGGCGGGCCTGACGCTGATCTCGGCCGCGCCCGGAGCCGGCGACTGGGACGGCGACGCCGGCCGCTGGACCCTGGCCAGCCTGCCGGCCGGCGACACCGTCGTCCTGGACCTGGCGGCCCGGGTGGAGGCGGATCAGGCCGGCGCCACGCTGCCGGTCACCGCCAGCGCCACCACCGCCCGCAACGACCCCGATGCCGGCAACGACGACGCCACCGCCGCCCTCCACGTGCAGGCCACCGTCCCGGTGATCGTCACCGCCGTCCCCTTCGCCGCCGAGCACCGCGTGCTGCTCCCGGGCGGGCCCACCGAAGCCGTCCTGCGGCTGCGCCTGCGCAACGGCGGCGGCGCACCGGCCGTGCTCGATAGCCTGACCCTGACCAACGCCCTGACCGGCGCGGCGGACCAGGACGCCCAGGACGCCGTCTGGCGCGACCTCGCCCTGCGCGACGCGGACGGCGCGCTCCTCGGCGCGGGCGCCTTCAGCGACGGCCGCCTCGCCATGGGCGCCCTCGGCCTCGAGCTGGCCGCGGGCGACTCGCTGGACCTGGTCCTGCACGGCGGCGCGCACCTCGACGCCCCCGACGGCCTGCGCCTGCAGCCGGAACTGCCCGGTGGCGGCGCGGTCTTCGCCGACCCGGTGCTGGTCCATGGCGACTGGCCGCTGACCGCACCGGGCACGCTCACCGTCGATGGCATGACCGCCGCCCAGATCGGCCGGCACCCGGTGGGCGAGGGCATCTTCCAGATGGGGTCGGCCCGCAACCTGGCGCTGGACGTGACCGTCCCGGCCAACGGCGGCCAGCCCGACCTGCTGACCAAGCTCAACGTGGTCAACCTCGGCAGCGCCACGCCGCGCACCGTGGTCACCCGCGTGGAGGCCTGGGCCGACGACGGCGACGGCCGCTTCGATCCCGCGGTCGACCCGCGCATCGGCGAACTTCACTGGACCGGCGGCCAGCGCTTCGAGGCCAGCGCGCTCGCGATGCCCATCCCCGCGGCCGGCCTGCGCGTGATGGTCACCGTGGACGTGGCCGAGGCCGCCCTGGGCGGCACCGTCCAGCTGAGCCTGCCGGCCGGGGACGACCCCGCCATCGGCGTGGCCAGCGGCAACGACGGCCCCGTGGACATGCCGGTGATCAACCCCTACACCCAGACCATCAGCGCCACCGACAAGGTGGTGGTGACCACCGCGGCCATCCTCGGCCGCACCGTGGCGCCCGGCGAGGCCCACGTCCCGCTGCTGCACCTGCTCGCGCGGAATCTCTACGACCAGCCGCGCACGCTGCAGCAGCTGCGCGTGCGGAACCTCACCGGCGGCGCGCCCGGCGGCGACCAGGCCGACCGCGACGCCGCCATCTCCCGCGTGACGCTCCGGCGCGACGGCAACGGCAACGGCGTGCTCGACGACCCGGACACCGACCCCGTCCTGCTCGCCACCACCTTCGAGGACGGCGTGGCCACCTTCACCGGGATGCGCTGGCAACTGGCCCCCGACGCCGTGGCGCACCTGTTCGTCACCGGCCACGTGGACACCCTCGACGCCGCCGACGGCGACACCCTGGCCGCCGCCATCGGCGCCGGCAGCGACGTGCAGTTCGAGGAGCCCAGCGCCCTGGTGGGCGACTGGCCCCTGAGCAGCGGCGGCCGCCACCCCGTCGACGGCATGGTGGCCGCCCAGGTCCGCTGCCCGGCCGTGCCGCCGGTGTCGTTGACCGCCGGCGAGGGCCCCGTCCTGGCCCTGGACCTGACCATCCCGGGCAACGGCTGGCAGGCCGACACCCTGGCGGACCTGCGCCTGCGCAACGAGGGCGGCGCCGTGCCCGGCGACATCGCCGAGCTCGCGCTCTGGGACGACACCGACGGCGACGGCGTCTTCGAGCCGGCCACCGACCAGCCGCTGGCCACCCTCACCGGCATCGGCGCCGACTGGGTGGCCCTCGACCTCGACCTGGACGTCCCCGCCGGGGGCCGGCGCCTCTTCGCCGGCCTGACCGTGGCGGAGACGCCCACCGACTCGGCCACCGTCCGGCTGGCCGTCCCCACCGGCGGCCTGCAGATGACCAGCGCCAACGACGGCCCCCGCGACGGCCCGGTGGTCAGCCCCACGGCGCTGTTGATCTCCACCGCGCCGCTGCTCTCGAACGTGGCCTTCACCGCGGACCGCAGCACCACCGAGATGACCGTCCAGGCGGTGATGACCGTGCAGAACGTGGGTGGCGAGACGGTCCAGGACATCGTGCCGCACGATGTGGCGGTCACCGGCGACGGCAGCCTCTCCCTGGTGGCGTCCGCCCAGCCGCCGAGCCTGGGCCTGGCGCCCGGCGCCACCGGCACCTTCACCTGGACCTTCGCCGGCGAGAGCACCGGCCCCGTCTTCCTCACGGCGCGCTGCCAGGGCACCAGCGCGGTGGGCGGACAGACGCGCGGCTCGCTGGCCACGGCCTCGGCCGCGCACACCGTGCTCGCACCGGCCACCGACCTGGGCCTCTACCCCGTGGCCAACATGCCCTTCTCCATCAACCGCGGCCAGACCGGCGTGGTGCCCCTGACCCTGACCCTGCTCAACGACGGCGGGCCCGACCGCGCGGAGCTGCGCCTCGAGCGCCTGGCGGTCACCCTGGACGACGGCGAGGGCCTGCCGGTGGTGCCGGCCGCGCTGCTGTCGCGCGTGACCGTCAACGAGGGCGTCAACGTCTACTGCGATCGCACCGACCTGGAGACCACCGGCTCCACCCTCACCCTGGATCTCGACCCCGCGGTGGTGGTCACTCCCTTCGAGCCGGTCACCCTGGGCCTGCGCCTGGACATCGCCGAGGACACCGCGGTCCCGCGTTTCCGCGTGGGCCTGGAATCGCCGGATGACCTGGCGACCTGCGACCACGTCAGCGGCGCCGCACGCACGGTCACGCTGGTGGAGGGACAGTTCCCGGTACGCTCGGCCGCCGGGACCATCGTCGCCCAGGCCACCGGCCTGCAGGTGACCGCCGCACCTTCCTCTCCATGCACGGCCGGGCCCGGCCAGGACGGGGTGCCATTGCTGGCGCTCCAGCTCACCGCCACCGGCCCGGACCAGGGCAGCGAGGTCCGCGTGGGCGGGTTCGCGGTGGCGATCACCGACACCCTCGGCAACCGCCTGGCCGACGCCGCCTCGCGGCTGGCGCAGATATCGGTCCAGGGTCCGCTGGCCACCCATGCGGTCGAGAACCTCACCGCGCCCGACGACAGCGTGGTGACCTTCACCCTCTCGCCCCAGGTGACCGTGCCGGTGGGGGCGGGCGCGGTGAGCCTGCACCTGGACGGCCGCATCGCCGCCGACCCGGTCCTCGGCCCCCTGCAGATGCACCTCGAGCCGGTCGACGCGTTCGACGCCCGCGACGCCAACGTGGGCGCCGCGGTCCCGGTGAGCTACCAGCCCGATCGACCCGCCGGACCGACGGTGACCGTGCAGGACGCGGCCCCCGCCCTCCTGCTCGGCGGCCGGGGCCTGCTGCCCCCGGTGATCTCCCAGGGCGCCCGCGACGTCCCGGCGCTGTCCGTGACCGTCGCGCATCCCGGCGATGCCGGCGCCGCGGCCGCCCGCATGGATACCCTGCGGATCGTCTGCCTCGACGGCGCCCGCGAACCGCTGGATCCCGACGTGATCCTCGACGGCTTCCAGGCCCGCTGGGACGGAACGCCCCTGATGGCGGATGCCATCCATGGCGACAGCGCGCTGGTGGTCCCCCTGGGCGGCCGGCTCCTGGCTTCCGGCACGCAGGTCGAGCTGTCGGTGAGCGTGGACGTGGAGGCCGATGCCCCGGCCACCGCGCTGGAGTTCCTGGTCCAGCCGGGCAGCCTGATCGCCGCCGACGCCAACCTGGGCACCGCGCTGGGCGTCGAGGCGCCCGCCGGCGCGACCCTGCCGGTGTCGTCCCGCCTGAGCAGCATCCAGCCGGCGGCCGAGGAGGTCACCGTCGCCTGGACCGACCGGCTGCCGGCCTGGCTGCCCGCCGACGGCTCGGCCGCCGAGGCCCTCGTGCTCGACCTGCGCAATCCCGCCGCCGCGGGGTCCGCCCCCGCCGAACTGGCGAGCCTCACCCTGCGCGCCAGCGACCGCCACGGCCGCACCCTGGCCGCCGGCGCCCTGCTGGCGGCGGCCACCGCGCGGGCCGGCGACCAGGACTGGGCCGGCGACCAGGCCGTCACGACCGACAGCACCCTGACCCTCACCGGCGGCGAACCGCTGCGTCTGCCGGCCGGCGAGACCATCCGCCTCTCGTTGCGGGTGACGCCGCGCGCCGGCGCCGGCCCGGACGGCCTGCGCCTGCAGCTGCACGCCGGCGACCTGGTCTGCACCCAGCCCGGCAGCTCCACACCGGTGCCGGTACGCCCGACGGCCGGCCAGGCCTTCCCCGTGCGCACGGCCGCCGCGGGCGTGGCCGCCACCGATCTGGCCGGCAGCTACGTCAACTACCCCAACCCGTTCGCCGCCGGCCGCGGGTCCACGGACTTCGCCTTCCAGCTCGCCGGCCCGGCCACCGTCTCGCTGCGCATCTGGACGCCACGAGGCGAGGCGGTGATCGACCTGCTGCGCGAGGACGACCGCGCCGCCGGGCTGCACCAGGACGTCCGCTGGGACGGCCGTAACGGCCGCGGCCACGTGGTGCGCAACGGCGTCTACCTGGCCGAGCTGACCGTGCGGTATGGCGATGGGAACCGCGAGCGCCTGCTCCGCAAGGTGGCGGTGGTCCGATGAGCGCGCGCCGCGGCTGGAGCCGCCATCCATGCCCCCGGATCCCGACCACCCGACCGGCGCTGGCGGTCCTGCTCCTGTCCCTGCTGGCGACCGCCGTTCCCGTCCGCGCCGGCGACGACGGCGGCGTCCGCTCGGTCTTCGCCACGGGCGCCGGCAACCGCGCCCTGGCCATGGGCGGCGCCTTCGCCGCCGTGGCCGACGACGCCAGCGCCCCGCTCTACAACCCGGCCGGCCTCGGCCTGGTCGCCCGCAAGGAGCTGCAGGCCAGCCAGACCACGCTCTTCGGCCTGGGCTTCGAGGAACAGTACGCCGCCCTCGTCCTGCCGAGCTGGCGCTGGGGCACCGCCGGGCTCACCTGGCGGCGCTTCGCCGTGGAGGGCATCGAGTCGCGGGACGCGCGGGGATTCCTCGGCGCCGCCGAGCTGGAGGACAGCGAGACGGAGGTGGGCGTGGGCTACGCTCGTCGGTTCGCCGGCGGCCACGCGGCCATCGGCGCCCTGTTCAAGCTCCAGCACCACTCCCTGGCCGGTCTGAGCGCCACCGGCGTGGGCCTGGACCTCGGCCTCTGGGCGCGTCCCCTGGCCCTGGCCGGCGCCGGTGGCGGCGCCGCCGGGCGGCTCGCCGTGGGCCTGGCCGTGCGCAACGCGCTGGAGCCCGAGCTGCAGCTCGACCAGGACCCCGTCCCCGACCCCACCGGCCTGCGGGCCGGCGTGGCCTGGAACGCTCCCCTCGGCCGGTCCCTGCACCTGGTGCTGGCCGCGGACCTGGAGAAGACCCGGGCCATGGACCAGCGCCTGCACCTGGGCGCCGAGTGCCGCGTCCTCGAGGTGCTCGCCCTGCGCGTCGGGCACGCCGAGCAGCGCCTGACCGCCGGCGCCGGCCTGGCCTGGCGCGGTCTGGGCGCCGACTACCAGTACGAGGACCACCCCCTGGAGCCCGTGCACCGCTTCGGCCTGAGCCTGCGGTTCGGGCCCACCGTGGCCGAGAGCCGCGCCGCCGCCCGCGCCGCCGCCGCGGCCGCCCTGCAGGAGCGCCTGGAGGCCGCCTTCGCCCGGCGCAACCAGGACCGCGAGCGGGAACTGGCCGGCGCGATCCGCCGCGCCCTGGACGGCGGGCGATGGCAGCGCGCCCTGACGCTGGTGGGCACCCTGGAGGTGCTCGCCCCCGAGCGGGACGACCTCCCCGCCCTGACCGCCGACGCCTGGGGCGGCCTGGCCCGCGAGCAGGAGGCCCGCGAGCAGTTCACCGCCGCGACCGTGAGCTGGCGCCGGGCCCTGGCCGCCGTGCCCGACCATGCCGTCGCCCGCGCGGGCCTGGAACGCGTGCAGGCCGCCAGCGAGCGGCACACCGCCCGCAGCCAGGAGATCCGTTCGCGCTTCGCCGCCGCCCTGGACGCCTTCGCTCGCGAGGATCTGCTCACCGCCCGCGACGGGTTCGCCACGGTGGTCGCGCTGGCGCCCGGCGACACGGACGCCGTCACCATGCTCGCGCGCACCGAGGATGCCCTGACGCGCCGCGCCGCCGCCCTCGCGGACGCGGCGGTGAGCCAGGCCCGGGCCGGCCGCTTCACGGCGGCTCGCGAGCGCCTGGACCAGGCCGAGCGGCTGGATCCCGCGGCGCCGGGCCTGGCCGCCGCCGTCACCGAGGTGGCGCGCCTGCGCGAGGCCCAGGCCCTGACCCGGCTGCAGGAGGAACCCGGGCCAGCCGCCGGCCCCGCCGACGACCCGGCCGCCGGCCCGGCCGACGACCCGGCCACGCGGACGGCCACGGCGGACGCCGCCCCGTCCGCG
>CAZWYF010000066.1:0-3000 GCA_964637835.1 uncultured Fibrobacteraceae bacterium | reverse complement strand
CCCGGCCGACGACCCGGCCACGCGGACGGCCACGGCGGACGCCGCCCCGTCCGCGCCGACCGCGCTGTCGGACGCGCGCCGCCGCGAGCTGGACGGGCTCTACCGTCGCGGCCTGAAGGCCATGGAAGCCGGCCACCGCACCGAGGCCGTGCGCTACTGGGAGCTGGTCTGGGCCGCCGACCCGGGACACGGGCCGGTGCGCGAGTACCTCACCCAGGAATACCTGGCCCAGGGCATGGAGGCCTATGCCGGCGGCGCGCTGCGCCAGGCGGTGGCCGCCTGGGAGCAGGCCCTGCGCGTGGATCCCGGCGATGCCCGCGCCGGCGGCTACCTCGAGCGCGCCCGCCAGCAGCTCGCGCGCATGGAGAAGATCAACGCCGGCCGCTAGCCGGCAGGGAGGACGCCGCCGTGATCTCCGCCCGCCGCCACCGCCGGATGATCGGCATGAAGGTCCTGTTCTCCACGGTGACCGTGGTGATGATGGGCCTGACCACGGCGGGGGTCCTGATGGTCACCGAGCGCAACAGCCGCCGCGTGCTGCAGCAGGAGATGGAGACGCGGCTGATCCTCGAGGCGCGGCACCTGGCGCTGCTGAGCACGGACGCCCTGCTCACCGACTTCCCCGAGTTGACGCTCTGCCCGGTGGTCCGCGAGATGCTGGAGCGTCAGCCCGACCTGGCGGTGGCGGCGGTCCTCGATCACGACGGCCGCATCCAGGGGCACCCGGACGTGCGGCGTCTCGGCGAGGAGCTGGCGTTGCTGGGGTCGTTCACCGAGCACGCCACCGAGGCCGCGCATGCTTCCGACGAGCAGATGCTCGCCAGCGACCGCCTGCTGGCTGCCCGCGTGCCCGCCCGGCACCCCGGCGGCCAGGTGGTGGGATCGGTGGTGGTGGCGCGCGACCGGCAGGCGCTCGACCGCCTGCTCGGCGTCGGGCGCGCGCAGGTGTTCGCCGTGACCGCGGGCACGGTGATGCTGGGCCTGCTGCTGACGCTGCTGGTGGTGCATCGCGTGCTGGCCCCGCTGGACGCCCTGCGCGCCGGCCTCGCCCGCATCGGCCGCGGGGACCTGCGGACCCCCATCCGGCTGCGCAGCCGCACCGAGCTGGGCCTGCTGTCCGACACCATCGACACCATGGCGGCGGACCTGCACCGGACCCAGGCCGAGGCCCGCACCCAGCAGCAGGAGGTGATCGCCACGCAGCGCGAGGTGATCCACACCCTGGGCGAGGTGGTGGAGAGCCGCTCTCACGAGACGGGCAACCACATCGACCGCGTGGCCCTGGGCGCCGCCATGCTCGGCGAGCTGGCTGGTCTGACGCCCGACCAGTGCGAGCTGATCCGCCTGGCCGCCCCCATGCACGACGTCGGCAAGATCGGCATCCCCGACGCGGTGCTCAACAAGCCCGGCAAGCTGACCGACGACGAGTTCGACCTCATGAAGACCCACACCACCATCGGCCACCAGATCCTCGCCCAGTCCGAGCGCCCGATCATGCGCGCGGCGGCGATCATCGCCCGCCAGCATCACGAGCGCTGGGACGGCCACGGCTATCCCGACGGCCGCGCCGGCGAGGACATCCACGTCTTCGGTCGCATCGTCTCGGTGGTGGACGTGTTCGACGCCCTGACCAGCGACCGGGTCTACCGGCCGGCCATGTCCCTGGCCGAGGCGCTGGCCATCATGACCGAGGGCCGCGGCAGCCAGTTCGATCCCCGGCTGCTCGACCTCTTCCAGACCCACCTCGACCGCTTCGTGGACCTCATGGAGAGCCGCTTCAACGACGCGGTCCTCCGGGAGGCGGCCGGCCCCCCGGCGCCGGGAGCGCCCGGAGAGGACCGGCCGGCCGTGGCGGACCTGCAGGCTGCCCTCGATCACGTCCCGGCCACCGGGCCCGACGACGCCCTCCGGAAGTCCGTTCCCGTGGACGCCACGGCTCACCACTGACACCAGGGTTCCCGGGAGAATCGCGGCGTCAGAATCCGAAACCCAGCACCAGGCCAGGACCGGGCGTGGCGCGGTCGCCGGGGGGGCGCCCGTCGCCGGCGTCCACCTCGTGCAGTCGGGGAACGGCCCAGCCGACCAGCGAGCCGATCACCGCGCCAGCGAGCACGTCGGTGGGGAAGTGCCGACCGGCCCGCACGCGCAGCCAGGCGGTGGCCGCGGCCACGGTCAGCCCGCCCGCGCGGACCCAGTGGCGGGCGGGGTCGTCCGGGTGCAGGCGCGCATAGACCTCCCCGGCGAACACGGCGGCGGCGAAGGCGGAGGAGGTGTGCCCGCTGGGGAACGACCTCACCGCGTGGCGGCTCCGGCGCAGTCCGTCGGGAATCCGGGGATCGGGGTTGTAGGCCAGCGGCCGCGGGCGGCGGACCAGGCCCTTGATCAGCCCCACGGTGCCGCGCTCGAGCAGGACGGTCTGGGCGTACATCATGGCGAGGTCTCCCTCGTCGGCGCCGGGCCCGGCGTCCACCAGGAAGAGCAGGGGGGCGGCCAGGGAGCCGTAGGCCAGCACGTCGCTGGCCGACGCCGCCGCCGGCGACCACCGCCGCGTGGCTGCCCGGTCCAGCGCCGGCAGGTCGGCGGCATCGAGTCGCGCCAGTTCCCCCGGCGAGAGCGGCCGGAGCTGCGATCCCACCCACAGGGCGCCCACGCCCACGGCCGTTCCGGCGCCCAGCAGCGCGGCCTCGCGGCCGGTGTCACGGTCGTAGAGGTCGCCCGCGCGCAGGGGCGGCGCGACCAGCATCTGCATCAGCATCGGCATCAGCAACGGCAGCGAGGGGAGCAGGCATCTCCGCAAGACCGATCTCCTTCCACGACCCTCAAGACCTCGGAATCAGATCCGATAACCGGACCAGGGGCGACGACGGGGGAGCCGGGTGCGGGGTGCGGCGCCACCCGGGGATACCATACGTCCGGATCGTGGAGAGCCCAAGCATGCGAGTCTCGACATCCCGGCCCCTGGCCTGCGCGCTCCTGCTGGCGGGAGCGGTGGGCCTGGCG
>CAZWYF010000065.1:3734-15445 GCA_964637835.1 uncultured Fibrobacteraceae bacterium | reverse complement strand
CAGACCAGGAGACCGAAGCCTGACGCCGACCCTGGAGGCGGGGAAACACCCAGCCGTCCGGGTCGTGTCTATGCGTACCAGACCGTAACCAGACCGTACCGGGGACGCCAATGTTCGACGACGACAAGCCCAGGAGCGCCGAGGACCTCTTCGAGGACCTTCCCGAGGACGAGGAAGGCCCCGAGCAGGCGGCCGAGGAGCCGGTGGAGGGCGGCGAGGACGCCGCGGGCGGCGACGCCGACTCCCTGTTCTTCGACCTGCCCGAGGAGGAGCCCGAGGCGCCCGCGCCCGAGCCGGAGGCCGAGGAGCCGCCCGCCGCGGCGGAGGCGGCCGCGGGGCGCGGCGGCTTCGACGAGGGCGATCTCCTCGATGCCATCGACATCTCCCTGAGCGCCGACGAGGAAGCCGAGATCGAGCGCCGCTCGCGCCTGCAGTGGTACACCATCCACGCCAACACCGGGCACGAGAACAAGGTCAAGCGCAACATCGAGATGGCCATCAAGTCGAACCACATGGAGGAATACTTCGGCGACGTGCTGGTCCCGGTGCAGGAAGTCACCGAGATGAAGAACGGCAAGCGCGTCACGTCGAAGCGCAAGTTCCTGCCCGGGTACCTCCTGGTCGAGATGCTCATGAACAAGGAGACCCAGCACTTCATCAACTCCGTCCCCGGGGTCACCGGCTTCATCGGCGGCACGCCGCAGAAGCCGCAGCCGGTCCCGCGGGACGAGGTCGAGCGGATCCTCGGCCGGGTCAAGGAGCCCGAGGAGGGCAAGGAGACGCTCGAGATCCCCTACAAGGTGGGCGACAGCGTCCAGGTGATGGACGGGCCGTTCAGCGAGTGGGTGGGGGTCATCAACGAGATCAATCAAGAGAAGGGCAAGCTGAAGGTCATGATCTCGATCTTCGGCAAGGAGACACCGGTCGAGCTGGATTTCCTGCAGGTCAAGCAGGTCTGACGGCGCGACCGCTGTTGGCGGCCTCGGGAAGTCTGGGTCCCGGGGTCGTCGCCGTCGGCGCAGACTCCTCTCGGCGTCGGCGGGCGTTCATAGAGACGGGATGGTGACCCGGCACCGGGCCGGTCGCGGGTGGTGGACTCCCCGCCGGCGGACCCGGGCCAGATGTCATCGTCCGGACACCGATTGAAGGAGTAACTGTCGTGGCCAAGAAAGTCATGACGCAGATCAAGCTGCAGATCAAGGCCGGCCAGGCCAACCCGGCCCCGCCGGTGGGGCCTGCGCTCGGTCAGCATGGCGTGAACATCCAGGAATTCTGCAGCACCTTCAACGAGCGTACCAAGGAACAGATGGGTACGGTGACGCCGGTGATCATCACGGTCTACCAGGACCGGAGTTTCTCCTTCATCACCAAGACCCCTCCCGCCTCGGTGCTGCTGAAGAAGGCCGCCAATCTGCAGTCCGGCAGCCAGGAACCCGGCAAGACCACCGTCGGCTCGGTCCCCCGTGACAAGGTCAAGGAGATCGCCGAGCTGAAGATGCAGGATCTCAATGCCGGCTCCATCGAGGCCGCGATGAAGATCATCGCCGGCACCGCCCGGAGCATGGGCCTGGAGGTCGTCTGAGGCGGCTTCTGACTGGGAAGACACGGCGCCGCGCCGTGCCCGCGGGTACGGCGGATCGGGTGCCGGAGGTCTGGGGAAGCGGGGACGCTCCCGCCAGCCCCGATCGAACCATCACAGTCGAACGGAGTAACCGTCCATGAAGCGCGGAAAGACCTATCGCACCGCCAGGGACAAGGTCGACAAGACCGCGGAGCTGAACGTCAGCGACGCTCTGCAGACCCTGGATTCCTTCCCGAAGGCCAAGTTCGACGAGTCCGTCGATTGCGCGGTCAGGCTCAACGTCAACCCCCGCCACGCGGACCAGATGGTCCGTGGCACCGTGGTCCTGCCCAACGGCACCGGCAAGACCGTGCGCGTCCTCGTGATCACGCGCGGTCCCAAGGAGCAGGAGGCCAAGGACGCGGGCGCCGACATGGTGGGCGCCGACGAGTACCTGCCCAAGATCAAGGACGGCTGGACCGACGTGGACGTGGTCATCGCCACGCCCGACATGATGGGTGAGCTGGGCAAGCTGGGCCGGATCCTCGGCCCGCGCGGGCTCATGCCCAACCCCAAGGTGGGCACGGTGACCATGGACATCGCCAAGGCCGTCACCGAGGCCAAGGCGGGCCGGATCGAGTATCGCGTCGACAAGGCCGGGATCATCCACGCCCCCGTGGGCAAGCGTTCGTTCGGCCCCGAGAAGCTCGAGGAGAACGTGCGGGCGCTGTACCGCGAGTTGCAGCGGGTGAAGCCGGCCGCGGTCAAGGGTGTCTACGTGAAGTCCGTCTTCCTCAGTGGCACCATGACCCCGTCGATGAAGATCGATCCGTCGTCGTTGAACTGACCGCAGGAGGGATCCGCCCCGGCGGATCGCGTTCGTAGTCTTAAGGAGGGTGCCTGATGGCACGTCCCGAGAAAATCGCCGAGGTCCAGGCGATCACCGATGGGTTCCAGTCGGCGCAGTCCTTCGTGATGGCCGACTACACGGGCCTCTCGGTGCATCACATGACCGAGTTCCGGGCCAGGTGCCGCGAGCTGAATGTCCAGTGCCGGGTCGTCAAGAACCGGCTGGCCATGATCGCCGCGGACAACGCCGACCTGGCGTTCATCAAGGACCATCTCAAGGGCCCCACGGCCCTGGTGATGGGTACCGAGAGCCAGGTCGACCCCGCGAAACTGGTGGTCGAGTTCGCCAAGGACCACGAGCAGCTGCAGGTCAAGGGCGGCATGGTCGAGGGCCAGTTCCTCGACGCCGACCAGGTGATCGCCCTGTCGAGGATCCCGAGCCGGGATGAGTTGATCGCCAAGATGATGGGTTCGATCAACTCGCCCGCCAGCGGACTGGTCGGCGTCGTCAACGGCGTCGCCGGGGCGCTGTGCCGGGCCATCGACGCGGTGGCCAAGCAGAAGGCCGAGGCTGCCTAGTTCATCAGTGAGATTCAACGGTGCCGGCGCACGCACGAGAACGCTCGCCGACCATACCCAGACCGATGAAGGAGAGAGGACCCATGTCCGAGGACATCAAGCTCAGCGAGAACGCCCAGAAGGTGCTCGAGCTCATCGAGAGCATGACCATCCTGGAGGCCGCCGACCTGGTCAAGGCCATGGAGGACAAGTTCGGTGTCAGCGCCGCCGCCCCCGTGGCGATGGCGGCCGGCCCGGCTCCCGCCGCCGAGGAAGAGGTCAAGGATGAGTTCACCGTCATGCTCACCGGTGTGGGCGACAAGAAGATCCAGGTGATCAAGGAGATCCGTGCGATCACCAGCCTGGGTCTGAAGGAGGCCAAGGAGCTGGTCGAGAGCGCTCCCACCGCCGTCAAGGAGGCCGTCTCCAAGGACGAGGCCGAGCAGATCAAGACCAAGCTCGAGGAAGTCGGCGCCATCGTCGACCTCAAGTAGATTGCACGTCTGCGAGCAATCCGCCGCAGGCCGGCCAGGCCGGCCGGGCATCCGGGTCGCCGTCCGGCGGGCAGACCGCCCGTCGGACGGCGACGCCGCCGGCGCCGCGGGGAAGGCGCCCCGTTTGCCTGATTCCTACCCACAGCGCGAGGTAGTGGTCTCGTGAGTCTGAGCATGCCGATCGACAAGTTCACCGGCCGGATCAACTACTCCAGGCTCCAGCGCGAGGAGGAGATGCCCAACCTCCTGGCCGTGCAGCTCGAGTCGTATCACGACTTCCTGCAGCTGGAAGAGAAACCCGATGAGCGCGGCGACGTGGGGCTCGAACAGGTGTTCCGCACCGTGTTCCCCATCGAGTCGACCCGCGGCAATCTGGTGATGGAGTACATCAGCTACACCACGGGCGAGCCCAAGTACGGCATCGAGGAATGCCAGGAGCGGGGGCTGTCGTTCAGCGTGCCGCTGAAGGTCAAGCTGCGCCTGGTGGTCAAGGAGCTGGAGGAGGGCGCCGGGCCGGACGCCGAGCCGCAGCTGCGCGACATCCAGGAGGACGACGTCTACCTGGGCGAGCTGCCCATGATCACCGACAAGGGCACCTTCGTGATCAACGGCGCCGAGCGGGTGATCGTCTCCCAGCTGCACCGCTCGCCGGGCGTGTTCTTCAGCGACGAGACCCACCCCAACGGCCGCCGCCTCTTCCGCGCGCGGATCATCCCCTACCGGGGTTCGTGGGTGGAGTTCACCACCGACATCAACGACGTCCTCTACGTCCACATCGACCGCAAGCGCAAGCAGCCGGTGAGCATGCTCATGCGCGCGCTGGGCTTCGAGAACAACGAGGACATCATCGCCCAGTTCCACACCGTCGAGACGGTGAAGCTGCCCAAGCCGGGCACCAAGAAGTACGACGCCCTGTCCGAGGAGCTGGAGGGCCGCGTCCTGGCGGGCGACCTCTGGAAGGCCGACGCCGAGGCGCCCTTCGCCCAGGCCGGCCAGGTGATCGACCCGCTGCTGAAGGAGGAGATCCTCCAGAGCGGGGTCAAGGAGCTCAAGCTCATCCAGGCGGACGAGGTCTCCGTCAACCGGCCCAGCCTGATCCTCAACACCCTGCGCAAGGATCCCACCAGCACGCGGGACGAGGCCCTGCGCCGGTTCTACCAGCTCCTGCGCCCGGGCGAGCCGCCCAGCGAGGAAGTGGCCGCCCAGCTCTTCGAGCGGCTCTTCTTCCACGAGAAGCGGTACGACCTCGCCGAGGTCGGCCGCTACAAGATGAACCGCCGCCTGGGCCTCGAGGTGCCCGAGGACGTCACCACGCTGACGCGTGACGATTTCCTCGCCATCATCCACGAGATGACCTCGCTGTTCCGCGGCACCGGCGAGATCGACGACATCGACCACTTCGGCAACCGCCGCATCCGGTCGGTGGGCGAGCTGCTGGCCAACCAGTTCTCGGTGGGCCTGTCGCGCATGTCGCGCATCATCAAGGAGCGGATGAACCTCTCCGATCGCGACAAGCCGCTCACGCCGGTGGACCTGGTCAACGCCCGCACCGTCTCGGCCGTGATCCAGAGCTTCTTCGGCAGCAGCCAGCTCAGCCAGTTCATGGACCAGACCAACCCGCTGAGCGAGATGACGCACAAGCGGCGGCTGAGCGCCCTCGGCCCCGGCGGCCTGCACCGCGACCGCGCCGGCTTCGAGGTGCGCGACGTCCACTACACGCACTACGGCCGCATGTGCCCCATCGAGACGCCGGAAGGCCCGAACATCGGCCTGATCGCCAGCCTGGCCACCTACGCGCGCATCAACCGCTTCGGCTTCATCGAGTCGCCGTACCGCGTGGTCAAGAAGGGCAAGGTCACCGGCGCGGTGGACTATCTGACCGCCGACATGGAGGACGACGCCACCATCGCCCAGGCCAACGCGCCGGTGAGCGACAAGGGGCAGTTCGAGCTCGACACCGTGCTCTGCCGGTACAAGGGCGAGTATCCGCTGGCCGACCCGAAGACCGTGGACTACATGGACGTCTCGCCGAAGCAGATCGTCTCGGCGGCGGCGTCGTTGATCCCGTTCCTCGAGCACGACGACGCCAACCGCGCGCTCATGGGCTGCAACATGCAGCGCCAGGCGGTGCCGCTGCTGCGCGCCGAATCGCCCGTGGTCGGGACCGGCATGGAGAAGAAGGTGGCCGTGGATTCGGGCGCCGTGCTGGTGGCCGAGGCGGACGGCGAGGTGGTCTCCTCCACCGCCGACGCGGTGGTGGTCCGCTACGACGACGAGGACGTGGTCAAGTCCGACGACTTCTTCAAGTCCGGCGGCCTGGTGGAGTATCGCCTCAAGAAGTTCCGGCGCTCCAACCAGGACACCTGCTACAACCAGAAGCCCCTGGTGATGCCGGGGCAGCGGGTCGCGCAGGGCGACATCCTCGCCGACGGCCCCTGCACCCAGAACGGCGAGCTGGCCCTGGGCCGCAACCTGCTGGTCGCCTTCATGCCCTGGGGCGGCTACAACTTCGAGGACTCCATCCTGGTGAGCGAGCGCCTGGTGTCGGACGACGTCTACACCTCGCTGCACATCGAGGAGTTCGAGCTCCAGGTCCGCGACACCAAGCGCGGCGTCGAGGAGATCACCCGCGAGATCCCCAACGTGGGCGAGGAGGCGCTGAAGAACCTGGACGAGGAGGGCGTGGTCTACATCGGCGCCCGGGTCCGCGCCGGCGACATCATGGTGGGCAAGGTCACGCCCAAGGGCGAGACCGAGCTCTCCCCGGAGGAGAAGCTCCTGCGAGCGATCTTCGGCGAGAAGGCCGGCGACGTGAAGGACGCCAGCCTCAAGGCGCCTCCGGGCATGGACGGGATCGTGGTGGGCGTGCGGGTCTTCAGCCGCCAGGACCGCACCTCCCGCTCCAAGAAGGAGGAGAAGCGCCAGCTCGACGCCCTGCGCCGCCGCCGCAACCGCAAGCGCGAGAAGGTGGACCAGATCTGCAACGAGCGGCTCCAGGAGGCGTTCGCCGGCGAGACCGCGCACCACGTGATCGATGCCAACACCGGCGAGGTGCTGCTCAAGAACGGCCGCAAGTTCACCGCCGCGGCGCTGGCGGATCTGGATCTGGCCAGCATCCACTGGGGCCTGCAGCTGGTGAAGGACGAGAAGAAGGACGCCCGCATCCGCTCGGTGTTCGAGGCGGCCAGCCGCGAGCGCGAGCGCATCGAGGTGGAATACGAGAAGGAGTGCGAGCGCGCCCTGCGCGGCGACGAGCTGCCCCCGGGCGTGGTCCGGCTGGTCAAGGTCTACGTGGCCCGGCGCCGCAAGCTGCAGGTGGGCGACAAGGTGGCCGGCCGCCACGGCAACAAGGGCGTGGTGTCCAAGATCATGGCCCGGCAGGACATGCCCTACCTGGACGACGGCACCGCCGTGGACATCGTGCTCAGTCCTCTGGGCGTGCCCAGCCGCATGAACCTGGGCCAGATCCTCGAGACCCATCTCGGCTGGGCGGCCGAGAAGATGGGGGTCAAGGTGATGACCCCGGTGTTCGACGGCGCCAAGATCGACGAGATCAAGGGCGCCCTCGCGGAGGCGGACCTGCCCACCAGCGGCCAGGCCCGGCTCTACGATGGCCGCACCGGCGAACCCTTCGACAAGACGGTCACCGTCGGGGTGATCTACATGCTCAAGCTGCACCACCTGGTGGAGGAGAAGATCCACGCCCGGTCCATCGGCCCCTACAGCCTGGTCACCCAGCAGCCGCTGGGCGGCAAGGCGCAGTTCGGCGGGCAGCGCTTCGGCGAGATGGAGGTCTGGGCCCTCGAGGCCTACGGTGCGGCGAACTGCCTGCAGGAGATGCTCACGGTCAAGTCGGACGACGTGGCGGGACGGTCCCGGATCTACGAGGCCATCGTCAAGGGCGAGAACCCGCCCGAGCCAGGAACTCCGGAGTCGTTCAACGTGCTGATGCGCGAGCTGCAGAGCTTGTGTCTGGACGTCCAGGTCGAGGAGCCGGACGCCAAGGAGCCCTTGATCTGACCCAGGCAGCCATATCGGCGGGGCGCCGGCGCCCCGCCAGGAGGACGGTCCATGCTCGGTAACCGGCAGCGTGAAGAGAAGGCCGCCAGCCAGGACGTCAAGTCGATCCTGATCCAGCTGGCGTCGCCCGACAAGATCCGTGACTGGAGCTACGGCGAGGTCACCAAGCCCGAGACCATCAACTACCGGACCTTCAAGCCCGAGAAGGATGGGCTCTTCTGCGAGCGCATCTTCGGGCCGGTGAAGGACTGGGAGTGCAACTGCGGCAAGTACAAGCGCATCCGCTTCCGCGGCATCGTCTGCGACAAGTGCGGGGTGGAGGTCACCCAGAGCAAGGTGCGCCGCGAACGGCTCGGCCACATCGAGCTGGCCGTGCCCATCGCCCACATCTGGTTCTTCAAGGGCCTGCCCAGCCGCATCGGCCAGCTCCTGGACATGAAGGTCAAGGATCTCGAGCGCGTGCTGTACTACGAGTCCAGCGTGGTGATCGAGCCGGGCAACACCGAGTTCCAGGTGGGCGACGTGGTCGCGGACGAGGAGTGGTGGGACCTCAAGGAGGAGCACCCGGACTGGCAGTGCGAGATGGAGATGGGCGCCGAGGCGGTCCGCCGGCTCTGCGCGCGGCTCGATCTCGAGGAGCTGGACCGCGAGCTGCGCGCCCAGGTCAATACCGAGACCTCCATCCAGCGCAAGAAGTCGCTGCTCAAGCGCCTGAAGGTGGTGGACAGCTTCCGGCAGTCCAACAACCTGCCCGAGTGGATGGTCCTGGACTGCCTGCCGGTGCTGCCGCCGGATCTGCGCCCGCTGGTCCCGCTCGATGGCGGCCGCTTCGCCACCAGCGACCTGAACGACCTCTACCGGCGCGTCATCAACCGCAACAACCGCCTCAAGAAGCTCATCGAGATCAAGGCGCCGGGCGTGATCCTGCGCAACGAGAAGCGCATGCTGCAGGAGGCCGTCGACGCCCTGTTCGACAACGGCCGCCGCTCGCGCGCGGTCAAGGGCCAGGGCAACCGGCCGCTCAAGTCGCTCAGCGACATGATCAAGGGCAAGAAGGGCCGCTTCCGCCAGAACCTGCTGGGCAAGCGCGTGGACTACTCCGGCCGCTCGGTGATCGTGGTGGGCCCGGAGCTGAAGCTCTACCAGTGCGGTCTGCCCAAGAGCATGGCCCTGGAGCTGTTCAAGCCGTTCATCATCCGCAAGCTGGAGGAGAAGGGCTACGTCCAGACCGTCAAGAGCGCCAAGAAGCTGGTGGAGAAGGAGAGCCCCGAGGTGTGGGACATCCTGGAGGAGATCATCCAGGACCACCCCGTGCTGCTGAACCGTGCGCCCACGCTGCACCGTCTGGGCATCCAGGCCTTCGAGCCGGTGCTCATCGAGGGCAAGGCCATCCGCATCCACCCGCTGGTCTGCACCGCGTTCAACGCGGACTTCGACGGCGACCAGATGGCCGTGCACGTGCCGCTGGGCTACGAGGCCCAGCTCGAGGCGCGGCTGCTCATGCTCTCGCCGCTGAACATCCTCTCGCCGGCCAGCGGCGAGCCCATGGCCACGCCGAGCCAGGACATGGTCCTCGGCTGCTACTACCTGACCATCGAGCGTCCGGGCGACAAGGGCGAGGGCCGCGCCTTCAGCAGCCCCGAGGACGCCCTGGCCGCCTTCGAGGCCGGCCTGGTGGGCAAGCACGCCCGCCTGCGGGTCCGCTTCCCCGACCGCGGCATGGTCGAGACCACGCCGGGCCGCATCCTCTTCAACCGCATCCTGCCCGAGGAGCTGGACTACGTGAACCAGCCGCTGGGCAAGAAGCAGCTGGCCAAGGTGGTGGCCGAGGTCCACTACAAGCTGGGCGTCAGCAAGTGCATGCAGTTCCTCGATGAGCTGAAGCACCTGGGCTTCCACCACGCCACCGTCGGCGGCATCTCCATCGGCATCGACGACATCCTCATCCCGCCGGAGAAGGCGGACATCATCGCCGACGCCCAGGCCGTCGTCGGCGACATCGTCGACAAGCACCGCAAGGGCATCATCACCAACCGCGAGCGGTACAACAAGGTGATCGACAAGTGGACGCAGGTGACCAACGAGGTCCGCGACCGCATGTTCGACCACCTCTCCACCGCCGAGGACGGCTTCAACTCCGTCTACATGATGAACGCCTCGGGCGCCCGGGGTTCGGCCGACCAGATCAAGCAGCTCGCGGGCATGCGCGGCCTGATGGCCAAGCCGCAGAAGAAGATCACCGGCGGCATCGGCGAGATCATCGAGCAGCCCATCGTCGCGAACTTCCGCGAGGGCCTGACCATGCTGGAGTACTTCATCTCCACCCATGGCGCGCGCAAGGGCCTGGCCGACACGGCGCTCAAGACCGCCGACGCCGGCTACCTCACGCGTCGCCTGGTGGACGTGGCCCAGGACATCGTCATCAGCGAGCACGACTGCGGCACGCTGCGCGGGATCGAGATGGCGCCCCTGAAGGAGGGCGAGAAGACCATCGAGCTGCTCAGCGAGCGGATCCTCGGCCGCGCCGCCGCCGACGACGTCTACGGCCCCGGCGACGACCTGGTGGTCGAGGCGGGCGAGCTGATCTCCCGCCAGCGCGCCAAGCAGATCGACGAGATGGGCATCCCCTCGGTGATGGTCCGCTCGGTCCTGACCTGCGAGTCCCGCCGCGGGGTCTGCGCCCTGTGCTACGGCTACAACCTGGGCGAGAACAAGCTGGCGGACATCGGCGAGCCGGTGGGCGTGATGGCCGCCCAGTCCATCGGCGAGCCGGGCACCCAGCTCACCCTGCGGACCTTCCACATCGGCGGGACGGCCAGCCGCATCGTCGAGCAGAACATCAAGACGGCCGCGGCGCCCGGCAAGATCGTCTTCAACGACGAGGTCAAGCTGGTCAAGAACGACCAGGGCCAGATGATCTCCATCGGCCGTCGCGGCGAGATCAGCCTGGTGCTCGAGGACGGCCGCGTCCGCAGCCAGATGATCCTGCCCTACGGCGCGCGCGTCGAGGTCAAGAACGGCCAGAAGGTGGCCGCCAGCGATCCCATCTTCGAGTGGGATCCGTTCGCGGACTTCGTCCTGGCCGAGAAGAACGGCGTGGTCCAGTACGTGGACATCATCCCGGGCGTCAGCCTGTCGGAGACCGTCGACGAGAAGACCCGCCGCAAGCAGCCCATGATCATGGAGCCGACGGAGAAGAACGTCCATCCGTCCATCCAGATCCTCAGCCCCAAGACCGGTCGTCCCCTGGCCGAGTACATCATCCCCACCGGCGCCCAGCTGCTGGTGGAGGACGGCCAGGAGGTGGGCCTGGGCACCCACCTGGTGAAGATCCCGCGCGAGGTGGCCCAGTCCGGCGACATCACCGGTGGTCTGCCCCGCGTCGCCGAGCTGTTCGAGGCGCGCCGTCCCCGCGACACCGCGACGGTCACCGAGATCGACGGCCAGGTGCAGTTCCGCGGCACCACCCGCGGCATGCGCAAGCTGGTGGTGGTGGGCGACACGGGCACCGAGAAGGAGTACCTCATCCCTCACGGCCGGCACGTGCGGACCTACGACGGCGAGCGCGTCCTGGCCGGCGACCGGCTCACCGAGGGCCCCATCAACCCCATGGACATCCTGTCCATCAAGGGCGTGGGGGCGGTGCAGACCTACATCGTCAACGCGATCCAGGAGGTCTACCGCCTGCAGGGCGTGAAGATCAACGACAAGCACATCGAGGTGATCGTCTCGCGCATGCTGCAGAAGGTGGCCATCCTCTCGCCGGGCGACACGCCCTTCCTCGAGGGCGACCAGGTGGCGAAGAAGGCCGTGGAGGAGGCCAACCGCGAGATCCAGCGGCAGAACCTCCAGCTGCGGGAGAAGGGCGAGCCGGAGCTCGAGCCGGCCACCTTCGAGCCGCTGCTGCTGGGCATCACCAAGGCCAGCCTGACCACCGACAGCTTCATCTCGGCGGCGAGCTTCCAGGAGACCACCCGCGTCCTGACCGACGCGGCCACCCGGAGCAAGCGCGACGAGCTGCACAGCCTCAAGGAGAACGTGATCATGGGTCACCTGATCTCCGCGGGCACGGGTCTCGGCAAGTACAAGAACCTGGCCGTGGAGGACCCCGAGCACGAGGACGACAGCATCATCGAGGCGGTGGAGCAGCTGCGGGCCATGGCCGCGGCGGCCGAGGCCGCCGGCGAGCAGGAATCGGAGCTGGCCGCCGAGTAGGCGGCCGGCCCCGG
>CAZWYF010000065.1:0-3634 GCA_964637835.1 uncultured Fibrobacteraceae bacterium | reverse complement strand
TGGCGGACTCCGGGGCGGCGATGGCCGGCCCCGGCCCGCAGGGGACGAAAAAGCGCGACCATTGCTTGACAAGCCCCGGGGGCGCTTATACTATTCCTCCCCTGCCCGGCGCCCCGCGAGGTCGTGGCCGCCGGGATCGAACCTGCCCGCGGGGCCCGTGAAGGCCGGTCACGGCCGGCCAGGGCGCGCTCCGCGGCTTCTGCCGCGCAGAACACGAAACGAGATCCGGGCCGCGCGCCAGCGGCGGCGCCCGGTGGATATGGGCCCCCGGCGCTGGCCGGGACCGCCTCGGGAGTAAGCGAGTTGCCCACTCTGAGCCAGCTGGTCCGCAAGGGCCGCAAGACGGTCAAGCAGAAGAGCAATTGCCCGGCGCTGCAGTCCTGCCCGCAGCGCAAGGGTGTCTGCACCCGCGTCTACACCCAGACGCCCAAGAAGCCGAACTCGGCGCTGCGCAAGATCGCGCGCGTCCGCTTGACCAACGGGATCGAGGTCACCGCGTACATCCCCGGCGAGGGCCACAACCTGCAGGAGCACAGCATCGTGCTGGTGCGGGGCGGCCGCGTGAAGGATCTTCCGGGCGTGCGATACCACATCATCCGCGGCACGCAGGACGCGTCCGGCGTGGATGATCGCCGGCAGGGCCGGTCCAAGTACGGGGCCAAGCGGCCCAAGAGCTAGCGTGGTCCCCCGCGACCCCGCGCGAGGCGGCGGCCGCGAGCAGGCGACCATCAGGACCTTCACGGCGCCCGGCCCCGGGCCGGCGCCGCAGCGGGCGGCCAGCGAGCCGCCGCAGGAGACCGAAGATGTCGAGAAGGCGTTCCCCGGAGAAGCGTGACCTGCCCGGCGATCCCCGCCACGGTGACGTGATGGTGACCAAGTTCATCAACTACGCCATGCGCGACGGCAAGAAGAGCGTCGCCGAGGGCGCCATCTACCGGGCCTTCGACATCATCAAGGACAAGACCGGCCAGGATGGCATCGATGTCTTCCGGACCGCCCTGAACAACGTCAAGCCCAGTGTCGAGGTGAAGAGCCGGCGTATCGGTGGCGCCACCTACCAGGTGCCCGTCGAGGTCCGTCCCGAGCGGCGGACCCAGATGGCCATGCGGTGGATCATCGGTTTCGCCCGCAACCGGCCCGAGCACACGTTCGCCGAACGGCTCGCCGCCGAGTTGGCCATGGCCAGTAAGAACGAAGGACCGTCTATCAAGAAGCGCGAGGATACCCACCGTATGGCTGAAGCGAACAAGGCGTTCGCCCACTGCCGCTGGTAATGGTCCCTCTCGTTCGTTCCTGCAGCGCCAGTAGCCAGATGGATCGGACAGCCGAATAGCCTGATTGCGCCCCACGCAAGGATGCGGGCCCCCGAGCGGGCCATGGGGCTAGAGGCAAAGGAGCCGTGCAGACCACGAGATGGTCCTGCGCGCGTGATTCTTCACGGTCCGCCCACGGGGCGGGCCCAGCCGGAGTCGAGACCGTGGCACGCCAGGTGAACCTGGAAAACGTCCGGAATATCGGAATCATGGCTCATATCGACGCGGGTAAGACCACGACGACCGAGCGGATTCTGTTCTATACCGGCCGTGTGCACCGACCCGGCGAGGTGGACGACGGCGCCGCCCAGATGGACTACATGGAGCAGGAGAAGGAGCGCGGCATCACCATCACCAGCGCCGCCACCACCACCTCCTGGCGCGACCACCAGATCAACATCATCGACACCCCCGGCCACGTGGACTTCACCGTGGAGGTCGAGCGCAGCCTGCGCGTCCTCGACGGCGCGGTGGCCGTGTTCTGCGCCGTGGGCGGCGTGGAGCCCCAGAGCGAGACGGTCTGGAAGCAGGCCGACCGCTACGGCGTGCCGCGCATCGCCTTCGTCAACAAGCTGGACCGCCTGGGCGCCGACTTCGGCCGGGCCGTCCAGATGATGCGCGAGCGCCTGGCCGCCCGCCCGGTGCCGGTATGCCTGCCGGTGGGCGTGGAGGAGGACTTCCGCGGCTACGTGGACCTCATCGCCATGCAGGCCCGCCTCTACAGCGACGAGCTGGGCACGCAGTGGGAGGACACGGAGATCCCGGCGCAGATGCGCGAGGCGGCCGACCAGGCCCGCGCCGATCTGCTCGAGGCCGTGGCCGAGGCGGACGAGGCCCTCATGGAGCGCTACCTGGCCGACCAGGACATCGCGCCCGGGGAGATCGTCCGCGCCCTGCGCCGCGGCACCCTGGAGCAGGGCCTGGTGCCCGTCTTCTGCGGCTCGGCCCTGAAGAACAAGGGCGTCCAGCGGCTGCTGGACGGGATCGTGGACTTCCTGCCCTCGCCCGCCGACCGCCCCGCCATCGAGGGCACCGACCCGAAGAGCGGCGAGGCCCGGACCCGCGAGCCGGACGACGAGGCCCCCTTCAGCGCCCTGGTCTTCAAGCTGGTGGCCGACCAGCACGCCGGCAGCCTGGCCTTCGCCCGCGTCTACAGCGGCCGCATGGAGGCCGGCAAGGTGGCCCTGAACCTGGCCACCGGCAAGCGCGAGCGGCTGCAGAAGATCTTCCGCATGCACGCCAACAAGCGCGAGGAGCTGGCCGACGCCCGCACCGGCGACATCGTGGCCATCGTGGGCCCCAAGGAGATGCGCACCGGCACCACCCTCGCCGCCCTCGAGGCGCCCATCCTGCTCGAGGAGATGACCTTCCCCGAGCCGGTGATCTACTCGGCCATCGAGCCGCGCACCAAGGCCGACGCCGACAGGCTCCAGGACGCGCTGAAGTCGCTCAGCTACGAGGACCCCACCTTCGTGGTCCGCGAGGATCCCGACAGTGGCCAGACCGTGATCTGGGGCATGGGCGAGCTGCACCTGGAGATCATCGGCGACCGCCTCAAGCGGGAGTTCAAGGTGGCCTGCAACGTGGGCCGCCCGCAGGTGGCCTACCGCGAGACCATCACCACGGCGGGCGTCTCGGAGTTCGAGCGCCGCAAGGACGAGGCCGGCCACGGCAACTTCGCCCGGGTGGTCCTCGGCCTGACGCCCGGCGAGTACGGCAGCGGCGTGCAGTTCTCCGTGGCGCCGAGGGCGTCGGTGCTGCCCCGGGAGTTCCTGGCGGCGGTGGAGAACGGCGCGCGCATGGCCTGCGACACCGGCGTGCTCGCCGGTTACGCGCTGGTCGACCTGGCCATCGAGCTGCGCGATGCGGCCATGGCCGAGGGGGAGAGCACCGAGGCGGACTTCGCCTACGCCGCGTCCGAGGCCCTCTGGAACGGAGCCCGCGACGCGGGTCCCGCGCTCCTGGAGCCGGTCATGGACGTGGAAGTGGTCGTCCCGGAGAACTACCTGGGCGACGTCACCGGCCATCTGAACAGCAAGCGGGGCAAGATCACCGGCATGGAGCAGCTTCGCAACGACCGCGTCATCGCCGCGGTGGTGCCGCTGGTGGAGATGTTCGGATACGCCACACAGCTGCGTTCCCTGACCCAGGGGCGCGGCGTCTACACGATGCAGCTGGCACGCTACGACCGCGTGCCGGAGAAGATCGCCGCCGAGATGACGCGGCATTACATCGGAGCGTAGCACACGCCCGTTCGCAGGAGGTAGCCGCAGATGGCGCGCCAGAAGTTCGAACGTAACAAGGACCACGTGAACGTCGGC
>CAZWYF010000064.1:12335-15999 GCA_964637835.1 uncultured Fibrobacteraceae bacterium | reverse complement strand
CCAGGACCACACAGGCCGCATCGAGACCGGGTCCGGCGTTGCGCACCATGACCGGCGCGTCCTGCCCGGCGAGCAGTGCGCCCGCGGCGACGGTCACGCCCGCGGCGACGGTCACGCCCGCGCCGCCGGTCACGCCCGCGGCACCTGGCCACCTCGCCGTCAGCCGCAACGCCTTGATGCCGTCGCCCTCCAGCAGCCGCAGGGCGTGCCGGCCATCGGCCAGCGCCACCCAGGAGAGGCGCGCGGTCGTGCCCATGACGGCGAGGTCGTCCCGCAAGGGTCTGCGAACCCCCTCGGCGCCCGCCAGCACCACCGGCGCGTCCACGACCCGCCCGAAGTTCAATCCGAGGATCACCAGGTCCTCGAAGCCCACCTCGCCGTCGGGCAACGGCAGGCCATCGCCCAGGCCCGTGTCGGTGGGCCCGTAGTCCACCTCCGCGACGAACGCCGCCTCCCCATCGGCCGTGGCATAGGCGTCGCCGAGCGCGGTGACGTCCAGGATGTCGACCATCCCGTCGCCCACGCCGCCGCCCCCGGCCGCGGTGACGTCGCCGAGCAGGTAATTGGTGGCCGCGACGGCGCTCGCGGCTGGCGGGCCGGGCTCCTCGGCGCCGTTGAGGGCGAAGAACTCGTAGAAGTAGATACCGCGCTGGGAGACCGTGTCGTCGTGCGCCATGGTGCCCGCATCGACGGTCGCCACGTGCATCCAGCGCGGATCGGCGAGCGCGTCCGCGCGCGAAGCCGGCCGGTCCGGCTGGGACGCGCCCTCGAGGCGGCCGTAGAGCGGGTATGCCGGAGTGCCGTCGCCAGCCTCCCAGCGACCGCGGAAGATCTCGACGGCGCTGAAGAAGAGGCTCTCCGGATCCTGCCAGGCGAGGACGATCCGCCGGTGCCCGGACGCGACCTCGACCCCCGTCACGGGCCCGGGCGGACCGCACTCGACGGGAACGACGGCCGGGGGTCCCAGCTGGACCGGGACTTCCTGGTTCTCGAGATCGCGGAAGTCGGGCGTTCCGAGGACGACCTCGCCGTCCCCACTGCCCACTCCCTGCACCGTGACGGTGAAGAGGATCGCCTCGCCCGTGATGCCCTCCGTCTCGGCACCCAGGATGGTGTAGTCGATGGTCAGGTCCCCCGGGCCGTGTTCCACGATCTGATGGAAAGCATCCACGCCATCGGGCACCACCGCGACCATGACGTCCGAGGCATCGAACGCCAGTTCCGTGGTCGCGGTGACGCGGACGCTGTAGCTGCGGACGCCCAGCGGGGCGGCATTTGATGCCCAGTGCGCGGTCAGGACGACCTCGTCGCCACAAGCAACGGGATCGGAGAGCTGGGGCGTTAGCGACACGAGCGCGTTCTCCAGGCAACCCACCGGCCGGGCGCCCATCCGTCCACAGGCGCTGGCCTCGGCGGCGCAGGGCGAATCCGAGCGGAGGGTCAGGTCCCGGGCCTCCGGATCGCAGAAGATGGGATCGGCGCTGATGTTCCCCTCGACGCCGAGCTGCCCATCGATGGGCGTCGTCCAGTCGCCACCCTCGTTGCCGAAGAGATTGGAGCAGGAGAGCACCGGCACGTCGCCGGCATTCCAGTGCACCGCGGCGCCGCGCGCTCCGAACGCGATCACGGTCTGGATCACCTGCACCAGGGAGAGGTTGCTCCAGATGCCGCTCGCGTACTCGTCGGCCTCGTTGCCCACCATGGTGCAGGACTGGAAGACGGGCGCGGAGCTCAGGACGAAGGCCGCCGCTCCCCGGTTCAACGCATAGTTGTCGATGAACAGGCATTCCTCGATCAAGGGGCTGGAGTAGGTCATGGCCAGCGCCCCCCCGCGATCGGTGGAATAGCACTCCCGGAAGATGCAGTTGCGGATGATCGAGTCGCTCCGGTGAAGCCGGACCGCCGTGCCGTTGTCCCCCATCGCATTGCGGATGGTGATCCCCTCGAGCAGGGAGCCGTGCGTGTCGCCATCGAACATGATCCCGGATCCCCAGCCCTCGGGATCGATGATGCAGGTCGTGGGATCCCCCGACTGGGAACGGATGGTGAGCGCCTTGTCCGCGAAGACCACCGACCGGTTGCCGGTGCCGGTGAACACGCCATCGGCGAGCTCGATCACGTCCCCGGACGCGGCCGCATCGATGGCCGCCTGGATGGTGGCGTACGGCCCGGATCCATCGGGAAAGACCACGAGCGGCGTGCGATGGTCGCGCGCCACCTTCGCGTGCGAGACCGTCGCGTCTCCCTCGCCGGCAGTCCAGCGGAATGCGACGGTGTCGGCCGTGGCAACGAGAAGGCCGTGACGCCCCGCTGGCGCGGACGTGGCCTCGGCCGCCCGGAGCGAGGCGGTCGAGATCAGGACGAGGATACACACGAGGATCGCCCGGAAACTCGTCTTCGGGCAGCTGGTCGATCTCGGCATGTCGAGAACCTCCGCGTTATCCGGTTCATATCCAGGATTCCGGCGCGGCGGCCTTGCTTGCGGCCTCCCCGATGTGTCCCCCGCGCGGCGATCATGGTGCTCCACGACCGTTCCGTTGCGCGGAACCAGGACCGGTATCTGCTCCTCTTCTGATCATGAGGCGGCCCGCGGATCAGCACACCTTCCAGCATCCGGGTACATCGTGAAGGAATTCGATAGACTCTCATTGTCCCGAGGTCGAGACACTTTTTGATCCCAAATGCCGCTCAGGTCCACCGCTGGTGGACCTGAGCGAAACAATCCATCAAGTCGCCCGGATCCGTGCCCATTCGCGCCCCCCTTGCTCGCAACCGCACCTCCCGTCGCCGGCCCCCGTCGCCGGCCCCCGTCGCCGGCCCAGAACCACGCCTCGGCCCCGGAACTGGCCAACCCGATCCCCCATGCCGTCCTTGGGCACATGACCCGACGACGCCACAAGAGCCTCCGCGGAAGACTCGCCGCCGGTCTCCGCGCCCGCCTCCGCCACCCCCGCCCCCTCTGGCTGGCCACCACCGCAGCCTTGCTCCTGCTCGCCGCCTACGTCACGCTCTGGCAGCCACCCTTCGCCACGAGGATCGCCGAAGCCATGAATCCCGA
The DNA here is from genome assembly GCA_964637835.1 of uncultured Fibrobacteraceae bacterium. Classification (GTDB taxonomy): domain Bacteria; phylum Krumholzibacteriota; class Krumholzibacteriia; order LZORAL124-64-63; family LZORAL124-64-63; genus Glo-17. Next base: position 12,941 of record CAZWYF010000064.1, on the reverse strand, counting down.
CATCCTCTACCGCGTGGACACCCACGAGAAGCTCATCGCCCTGACCATCGACGACGGGCCCAGCGCCTTCACCGACGACATCCTCGGCCTCCTCGCCGAGCACCAGGCCCGCGCCACCTTCTTCCTCATCGGCAAGACGGCGCGTGAGCGGCCCGAGCTGGTGGAGCGCATCCGCCAGGCCGGCCACGAGATCGGCAACCACATGATGAAGGACCGGCCCACCGTGCTGTTCGGCGTCGACCGGTTCGAGCAGGAGCTGGCGCAGAGCGAGCGGATCCTGGAGCTGGAGGGACCGGACAAGGTGTTCCGGCCGCCGTCGTCGTGGATCCGCGGGCCGCAGCTGCGGGTGCTCGAGCGGCGCGGCTACCGTTGCGTGCTGGGGTCGGTCTACCCCCACGACACCAAGCACCGCAACGCGCGGCTCACGTCCTGGTTCGTGCTGCGGAGGGTGCAGCCCGGGAGCATCGTGATCCTGCACGAGGGCGGCCCGTCGCGCCGGGCGATCCTCCCGGTGCTGCGCAGGGTGCTGCCGGTGCTGCGGGATCGGGGGTACCGGGTGGTGTCGGTGAGCGAGCTTTTGGAGGCGACGACCTCGGCGGTCGGCGC
>CAZWYF010000064.1:6548-12235 GCA_964637835.1 uncultured Fibrobacteraceae bacterium | reverse complement strand
GACCACCGACCACCGACCGCCGACCACCGACCGCCGGCCATCGCCCGCCGACCACCGGCCAGCAGCCACCCGGCGGCCAACCCCGACCAGGTCCCGCGCATGCCCGAGATCAGCCCCGGCCGTTTCTTCCGCTTCGCCGCCGATCACGGCGCGCTGCTGGTGGCGCTGTATTACCGGCGCGAGCGGATCGGCGAGGCGGACCTGCTCGAGCTGATCCGCAAGCACGCTCCGCCGGGCGGGGCGGCCTCCACCCACGTGCTCGGCCAGCTCCTGGATCTGGGCTTCTGCGAGGCCTCGCCCGACGCCACGGCGGACTACGAGATGACCCGCCACGTGGCCAACCTCATGGGCACGCTGCTGCGGCAGTTCCGGCTGACCAGCGTGGAGGTGATCGGCGCCTACGTGGACGCCCTGCGGGAGGCCGGCACGGAGCTGGAGGCGGCGATCACCAGCGGCCAGCCCGCCCACGTGGTGCGCGTGCTCAACGAGACGGCCGACCACGTCGAGCGGCTGCGCCAGGACTCGCGGAACAACCGCGACGCGATCATCGCCGAGGCGGTGCGCACCCGGGCGAACCTCGACCAGCTGGGCGTCCGCGAGCGTTACGAGGGCATCAACCGCCTCTGGACGCGCTACATCATCCCCATGCGCGACATGATCGACGAGCGCAAGGTCCTCGATGCGACCCTCGACGGGCTGGACCGCATCCTGATCTGGAGCGCCGGCCAGATGCACGACCATCCCGTGGCCCGCCAGGAGCTGCAGGGCGCCACCAGCCGCCTGCGCCGCATGCGCCGCGACGTGCAGCGCGACTTCCACGAGAGCCTGGCGGAGATCAGCCCCCTCTACCACGACCTGCAGCGCGACTCCCGCCTGGTCCGCGGCGCGGTGGTGGCCCTGGAGACCGCCGACCGCCGCGGCAGCGCCGCCCTCGAGTTGCCCGACCGCCTCGGCCTGCCCGTCTGGCGCCTCGAGGGTCAGCTCGACGACGGCGCCCTGAGCGCCTGGCTCCACGCCGTGGTCGCATACGACCCGCGCCCGCCCCGGCCGCTGGCCCGGGCCGCCGCGGCGCCCCCCGACCAGTACATCGACCCCGACGACCTCGGCCGGCGTGTCGCCCGCGACGCCCCCCTGGCCGACGCCTGGCCCTGGCTCATCGGCCAGTACCCCGACGCGCCCCTCGCCCAGCTCCTGCGCGCCCATGGCAAGCTGCGCGCCGGCGACCACGGCCCGGCGCGCCTGCGAGGTCGTCCCCGCACGCACGAGACCGCCACCCACGCCATCACCGCCCCGGCCCTGGAGATCGACCGTGCCCCACGCTGACGCCATCGCCGATTCCGCGCAGCTGCCGCACCTGGCGGAGGTCTTCGAGAAGCTCCGCCGGGGTCGTCACCTGTGCGCCCAGGACGGCGCGCCCTACCGCGCGCTGGCCACCCACGAGGACCGGTTCACCGCCCTCTTCGCCAGCCTGGGCTTCGAGCTGGTGTGCCACCGCCGCGGCTTCTACCACTTCCGCAGCCAGCAGAAGCCCAGCGACGCCGCCACGCGCATGACGCTGTTCGTCTTCGTGCTCGTCGAATGGCTGAGCAACCGCGGCCAGGGCATCGAGGAGGCGCTCCTGGCGGAGACCTTCACCCTGGACCAGCTCCCCCACCTCCAGGGCGAGCGTCACGCCCGCATCCTCGCCGAGGCCGGCCTCGCCTCCGTCGACGACCTCGACCGGGTGGTGGTCCTGCTCGAGCGGTACGGCTTCGCCACGCGCACCGCCGCCGGCGCCTTCCGCTTCCGCGCCCCGGTCTGCCGCTTCCTCGACCTCTGCCTCGACGTCCTCGACGCCGCCCGGCCGGACGCCGAGGACGCGGACGACCCCGACGGCCAGCCCCACGGCCAGCCCGGGGACGACCCCGCCCACCCGGACGGTCCCCGCCCATGACCACCCACGCCGGCCCCACCCGCCTGATCGTCATCCGCTCGGGCAAGTACGACTACGGCGAGATCGACCTCACCGCGCCGGTCCACCTGGTGGGCCCCAACAACGTGGGCAAGACGTCGCTCATCGCCCTGCTGCAGCTGCTGTACGTCGACGACCAGCGCCACATGGCGTTCTCCCGCCCGCTGGAGGAGTCGCGCCGCTACTACTTCCCCGACACCGCGAGCTACGTCCTGTTCGAGCTGCTCACCCCCACCGGCTACCAGGTGGTGGGCGCCCATGGCCTGGGCCCGGTCAAGCGGCACGACTTCGAGCGCTTCGCCTACCAGGGGACCTTCGAGGCGGAGGACTTCCTGGACGCCGACCGCCGCGTCCGCGAGAACGCCGACGTGCGCCTGCGCCTGGCCGGCCGCGGCTACGTGGAGCTGCAGCCGAAGCACCTGCGCGCCGCGCTGACCGGCCTCGGCCATGCCCGCGAGGTGAACCTGGGCCTGGTCCCGCTGCGCCGCCGCGACCACTATCCCCGCTTCCGTACGGTCTTCCAGTCGCTGCTGCGCCTGGCGCAGATCCGCCAGGACGAGCTGAAGACCCTGCTGCTGGATCTCTACCGCGGCGACTTCCGGCAGCTCGAGATCGTCCTCGCCCAGGACATGGCCGAGAACCTGCGCATCATCCGCAAGGGCCAGGCCGAGGTGCAGCAGCTCCGCGAGCTGAGCGGCCAGGTGGACCAGCTCCGCGAGCTGGTGGCCGCCCGCGACGCCGCCCGCCGGCCGCTGCCGGGGATGTGGGACCACCTGGGCCGGGCCGCCGCGGCGCTGGGCGAGCAGCTGGCCACCCGCGCCGCCGCCATCGCCGCCGAGCAGGAGCGCCTCGGTGGTCGCGAGGGGGAGCTGCGCGGGCTGCAGTCCAGCCACGACGCCGACCGCCAGGCCGCCCTCAAGCGCATCGCCGTGCTGGAGCAGGAGCAGGACCGGCTCGCCGCCGCCCGCCAGCGCTTCGTGGGCTTCGTGCCGGAGTTCAAGGCGCAGGAGCGCGAGCAGCTCCAGGCCCGCCTCGCCGACCTGGACGTCCAGCTGCACGCCGCGCGCACCGAGGACCCGGCCGTGGTCCAGGGCCAGCTCGCGGCCGCCCGCCGCCAGCGCGATCGCCTGGCCACCCGCCGCGACCGCCGCGAACGCAGCGCCGGCCCGGCCATCATGGAGCTGCTGCCGGACGCCGAGCTGCGCGACACCGTGTTCAAGCTCCTGGACGCCCGCCTGCTGGAGCTGCCCTGGGGCGACGATGGCCTCGCCGTCACCGACGCGCCGCAGCTGCAGGCCTGGCTGGACCGGGTCCGCGCCCGCTGCGCCTCGGGCCGCTACCGCGGCGACGGCGTGGCGGTGGATCTGGCCGCGTTGCCGGCGCCCGACCTGGAGCAGTACCTGGACGCCGGACGCATCGCTGCCGACCTCGCCGCCGCCGAGCGCGAGGTCGTCCGCCTCGAGGCCGTGGCCGCCGCCCTGGCCGAGGCCGCCCAGCTCGCGACCGAACGCGCGGACGTCCAGGCGCGCCGCGACGCCCTGGTGCAGGAGATGGCCGCCTGGCAGCAGTACCAGGAGGACCTGGCCCGCGAGCCGCAGCTCACCCGCGACCTCGCCGACCAGACCCGCCGCGAGCAGGAGCACGCCGAGCAGCTCGCCCACCTGGCCACCGAGCTGGACCGCCTGCGCGACCGCGAGCGCGACCTGCGCCACGAGCAGGCGGAGATCGCCGCCGCGCGCGACGCCATGCACCGCTCGCTGGACGAGCTGTCCGCCCCCGATCCCGCGTGGCGCGCCGCGGCGGATGCCGGCGGGTCGGACGCCCCCGCGGCGGATGCCGGCGCGGCCACGGACACGGCGCCGTCCGGCGCGGCCACGGACGCGCCGGACGCCCCCGCCCCGCCCCTCCCCGGCGACCTCCCCGGCTTCGAGGACCTCGCCCGCCGCTACCGCCGCCTCTTCGCCGACCAGGCCCGCGCCCAGGAGCGCGTGGAGGACCGCCTGCGCGCCATCGAGGACCATACCTACGGCAAGTACCGCGCCGACACCGAGGCCGCCACCATCGCCGTGCTCACCGAGCAGATCGACGCCCTGCCCGCGCGCGAGGCGTCCATCGAGGAGCTGTGGCAGGCGCTGACGGTGGACCTGCGCAGCTCCTTCAAGGCCCTCGCCCAGGACCTCGAGGAGCTGAAGCGGCAGGTGGATCGCCTCAACCGTCGCCTCGGCACCGTCACCGTCTCCAACCTGCAGCGCCTGCGCCTGCTGGTGGAGGAGCGCGCGGACTGGAACCGCCAGATCCGCGACCTGCTCGCCTTCGAGGACCTGCCGCTGTTCGCCGACCCCGAGCGCACGGCGGCCGCGGTGGCGGAGATCGGCCGGCTGCTCGACCAGCACGAGCGCGTCCACCTCGCCGACCTCTTCGGCCTGCAGTTCGAGATCACCACCACCGACGGCCAGACCCGCCGCTACGCCAACCTCGACAGCGTCGAGTCCAACGGCACCACCATCGCCATCAAGGTGCTGGTCAACGTGCTGATGCTGCGCGAGCTGCTCGGCCGCGACCCGGTGCGCATCCCCTACTACCTGGACGAGGCCTCCAGCCTCGACCACGACAACCTCGCCTCCATCGTGGACTACTCGCGCCGCCACGGCTTCGTGCCGGTGCTCGCCAGCCCCGACCCCATGGAGGCCGCCGAGCACCTCTACTTCGTGGCCGAGACCGCCGGGCGCGTGGTCCTCGACCCGGAGCTGTCGCGCGTCACCGTGCGCCGGCGCGACCAGGCGGATCGGGACGACCCCGCCCCCAGCGACGACCCCGATGCCCGCGACCGAGACGACCCCGACCCCGCCCCCGGAGCGCGGCCGTGAGGTCCACCACCGCCCTCGCCCGCGCCCTCGACACGCTCGCCCGGCACGGTCGTCTGCCGGCCAGCGCGGTCAGCCGCACCACCGAGGCGGCCCTCGGCCGGCTGCTGGCCAGCGGCGTGCTGCGCCGCGAGCGGGCCGGCGGCGGCTCGCGCCTGGTGGTGGCCGATGCGGCCGCCCTGCGCCGCACCATCGCCGCGCTGTTTCCCGCCGGCCTGGAGGGGGCCCTGGCCGCCAGCGCGGACCTGGCCTCGCGTCACCAGGCGGTCCTCCACCGCGGCGACGCCAAGGCCGCCGCTCGCGGCGCGGTGGCCCCGGTCCTGCTCCGGGGATTCGGCGGGGTGGTCCTGCGCCGCGGCGAGCAGGAACTGGACCTGGGCGCCTGGACCGCGGCCGCCGGCCTGGCCGCGATCGATCTGGACCCGGCGCGACCCTGGCAACTGGCGGGCACCGTGGCGGTGGTGGAGAACCTGGAACCCTTCCGGCACGCCGAGCGCCTGGTCCCCGGCCTGGACGCGGCCGTCTACGCGGGGGGACGCCTGGCCGACCGCGTGTCCACCTGGCTCGCCGGTCCCGCCCTGGCCGGCTGCCGGTTCATCCACTGCGGCGACTACGACCCCGTGGGCCTGGACGAGTACCTCCGCCTGCGCCGGCTCTGCCCCGGCCGCGTCACGCTGCACGTGCCGGCGGACCTCGACGCGCGGGTGGCCCGCCACGGCAACCGCGAGCTGCTCGCCCGCAGCGCCGCGGTGCTGCGCCGCCTGCGCACCTGCGACGACCCCGCCGTCCTCGGCGTGATCGCCATCCTCGACCGCCACGGCCGGGGGCTGGAGCAGGAGGCCCTGCTGGGCGACCCGGAAGACCCGCAAGAC
>CAZWYF010000064.1:0-6448 GCA_964637835.1 uncultured Fibrobacteraceae bacterium | reverse complement strand
CCTGGCCACAACCCGGAAACGACAGCCGCGGAGGACCCGGACCACCGATGACCGAGCTGCGCCTGCACCCCTCCGGCCGCCTGGTCCTCGACGGGGCGGCATCCGACCCGCTCGCCGAGGCCTTCGCCCGCGACTGGCGCGACGGCCTGTTCACCCTGGCCGCCACGCCCCGCGACGCCGGCGCCGACGACGAGGCCGAGCCCCTCTCCCTGCGCTTCTGGCGCGAGGTGGGCGCGGACGTGCTCTCCCGGCTCTGCCACCTGCCGCCGGGCACCGAGACGGTCCCGGCCCTGGCGCCGCCGCCGCCAGCCCGGCTCGCCGCCTGGTGCGAGGGCGCGCCGCCGTTCGCCGGCGCCGAGTACCTCGGCCCGGAATCGCTGACCGGGATCTGGGACCAGCTCCTGCGCTGGACCGGCGAGGCCGCGGCGGCGGCCGGCGGACTCTCCCGCCTGCTGGAGTCCCGCGCGCCCGCCTGGCGTCGCGTGGGCCGCGTGACCTTCAACCTGGCCGACAACCGCCGCGACAGCGTCCGCCCCTTCGCCTTCATGGCCAGCTTCACCACGGGCCTCGACGCCTCGGGCGCCGCCCGCCACCTGCCGCTGGGCCGGGCGCTGGAGCGCTACGCCGGCGCCGACGACCGCCCCGCCCTGGTCCGGCTGCTCGAGCCGGTGAGCGCCGCCGCCCGCAGCCTGGACTGGGTGCGGGAACTGGTGGAGTCGGGCGAGATCTACCGTCCGGTGGCCTGGTCGCCGGAGCGCGCCCACCGCCTGCTGGAGTCGGTGCCCCAGCTCGACGCCGCCGGCGTGGTGGTCCGCCTGCCAGAGTGGTCGCGGCGGATCCCCCACCCCCGGGTGACGGTGACCGTGGGCGGTCGGGGCGAGTCGCTGGTGGGCGCGGACGCCATCCTCGCCTTCGACGTGTCGGTGACCCTCGACGGCGAGCGGCTCTCCGCCGACGACCTCGCCGACCTCCTCGCCGCCGACGAGCCCCTGGTCAACTTCAAGGGCCGCTGGGTGGAGGTGGACCGCGACCGCCTCGAGGCCGCGCTGCGGCGATGGCGGGGCGGCGGCGAGGTCGTCGAGCCTGGCGAGGTCGTCGAACCTGGCGAGGTCGTCGAGCCTGGCGAGGTCTCCTTCCACGAGGGCCTGCGCCTGCTGGCCGGGGCGCCCGCCGACCTCGACGAGGACCAGGCCGGGGACCGCGACTGGACCGAGGTGGTGGCCGGCGCCGGGCTCCGCGAGACCCTGGCCGCCATGCGCGACCCGCGCGTCCTCGCCGCCCCGCCCGTGGGCGAGGACCTCGCCAGGATCCTGCGCCCCTACCAGCGCGAGGGCGTGGCCTGGCTCGAGCTGCTGACCGGCCTGGGCCTGGGCGCCTGCCTGGCCGACGACATGGGCCTGGGCAAGACCCTGCAGGTGCTCGCCCTGCTGCGCGCGCGCCGGCGGCGGCGGGCGGCGGACGGCGCCGACGTGCCGGGCGGCGATGCGCCGGGCCCCTCGCTGCTGGTCGCTCCCGCCTCCCTGCTCGGCAACTGGCGCGAGGAGGCCGCGCGGTTCACGCCGGACCTCGCGCTCCGCTTCCTGCACCCGTCGTTCACCGACCGCGACACCCTGACCGCCATGGCGGACCGGCCGCAGGAGGCGCTCGACGGGGTCGACCTCGCCGTCACCACCTACGGCATGGCGCTCCGCCTGGACTGGCTGCGCGAGGTCCCCTGGGACCTGCTGATCCTGGACGAGGCCCAGGCCATCAAGAACGCCCGCACCCGCCAGGCCCGCGCCATCCGCCGCCTGCGCTCCCGCGCCCGCATCGCGCTGACCGGCACGCCCATCGAGAACAGCCTGGCCGACCTCTGGTCCCTCTTCGACGTCCTCGACCCCGGCCTGCTGGGCAGCACGCGCACGTTCCAGCGATTCGTCGCGGCGCTGCGCCGCCGGCCCGAGGCCTCCTTCGAGCCGCTGCGGCGCCTGGTCTCCCCCTACATCCTGCGCCGCCTGAAGACCGACCGCGCGGTGATCGCCGACCTCCCCGAGAAGACCGAGCAGCACCGCTACTGCCAGCTCACCGCCGCTCAGGCCCGCCTCTACCGCAAGGTGGTGGACGACCTCGCCCGCACCCTCGCCAGCACCGACCAGGGCCTCGAGCGTCGCGGCGCCGTGCTGCAGGCGCTCCTGCGCCTGAAGCAGGTCTGCAACCACCCCAGCCAGTTCACCGGCGACGGCCAGTGGAGCGCCACGGCCAGCGGCAAGTTCGTCCAGCTCGCCGCCGTGGCCGAGGAGCTGGCCGCGCGGCAGGATCGCGTCCTGGTGTTCACCCAGTTCCGGGAGGTGATGGCGCCGCTGGCGGACCTGCTCGCCTCGGCGTTCGGCCGCACCGGCCTGATGCTCCACGGCGGCACCCCCATCGGTCGCCGCGCCGAGCTGGTGGAGCAGTTCCAGGACGACGACGGCCCGCCCTTCCTGGTGGTCTCCCTGCGCGCCGGCGGCACGGGACTGAACTTGACGGCCGCCGCCCACGTGATTCATTTCGACCGGTGGTGGAACCCCGCCGTGGAGAACCAGGCCACCGACCGCGCCTTCCGCATCGGCCAGAAGCGCAACGTGCTGGTCCAGAAGTTCGTCACCACCGGGACCATCGAGGAACGCATCGACCAGCTCATCGGCCGCAAGCAGGCGCTGGCCGGGGAACTGCTCGCCGACGCGGGCGAGATCAAGCTCACCGAGCTGCCGGACGAGGAGCTGCTCGCGCTGGTCCGCCTGGACGTCAAGTCCCTGGAGAGATGACCATGGCCAGATCCCGCCGGCGCCCCCGCGCGCATTCCTGGTTCCCCCGCGAGTCCTGGCCGCCGTACGTCCCGGTGGCCGACCGCCGCGCGCGCGCCGAGCGGCAGGTGGAGCTGCTGGCCCGGCTGGGGCTGCGGGTCCAGCCGGTGCGGATCTCCGGCCACACCGTCGCCCGCAGCGTCTGGGGCCGCACGTGGTGTCGCCACCTGGAGTCGTTCTCCGACTACGCCAACCGCCTCCCCCGCGGACGCAGCTACGTGCGCCACGGCGCGGTGGTCCACCTGGAGCTGGTCCCTGGCCGGATCCTCGCCCTGGTCCACGGCACCGACACCTACCACGTGGAGATCGCCGTGGGCGCCCTGGACCCGGGCCGCTGGCAGGAGATGGCCCGCACCTGCGCCGGCCAGGTGGATTCGCTGCTCGCCCTCCTGCGCGGCGAGGTCCCGCCCGCGGTGATGGCCGTGGTGGCGGACCGCGACCGGGGTCTGCTGCCGCGACCGGGCGAGATCTCGCTGGCCTGCTCCTGCCCCGATCGCGCCGTGATGTGCAAGCACGTCGCCGCCACCCTCTACGGCGTGGGCAACCGCCTGGACACCGCCCCCGAGCTGCTCTTCGAGCTGCGCGGCGTCGCGCCGGACCAGCTCCTGACGGGCGCCGGAACGGCCGGCGCCCCCACCGGCGCGCACGAGGCCGGGACCCTCGACGAGGCGGATCTGGGCGACATCTTCGACCTGCAGCTGGACGACCTCGCCGGGGGTGCGCCACCGGCGGACGCCGCCAGCGGAGATGCCTCGACGCCGCGGCGGGACGGCGACTGGCAACCCACCGCCGAGCAGATCCGCCGCGCGCGGAGCCGGCTGGGGATGTCCGTGGAGGCGTTCGCCAGCCATCTGGGCGTCACCGGCAACACGGTCAAGCGGTGGGAGGGCAAGCAGGGACGTCTGCGCCTCTACCGGCGCGCGCGTGAGGCCGTGCGCGCGGTGATCGACGAGGGTGTGGCCTGAGCCCAGCCGTCCTCCCGGTCGATCGGGATGTTCGACTCCGCCGGCACCTGCCGGCAGCCTCATCTCTCGACGCGATCGGCCACGTGCCCCGCGGGGTCTCGCTGGCCCGTCGCCGCTCCCAGACCCCAGGCGATGTACGCGACCAGCAGATTGTTGAGCGAACAGCCCTCGACCTTCGAGCGGGCGGCCGCCCGCTCGTGCAGCGAGCGTGGCAGGCGCAGTCGAAGCTGCCCGCTGAAACTGCTCACCGTCTGGGGTCGGGGCCGCTCCCAGCCATTCTCGTCGTACGCCATCAGGGTCTGCGCGATCATCTCCTCGAGATCCCGGATCGCATCTTCCCGCGACTCGCGAACGACGGCGATGTCATCCAGCTCGGGACAGGTCGCGACGTGCGCGCCGTCGGCGTCGCTCCAGATCAGGCGGATACTGTATCGCTCCATCTCGAACCCCTCTCAGTCCAGCAGATCGAAGCGGTCGAGCTTCTCCAGCATCTGCCTGACCTGGTATTCCGGACAATCCCCGCCGTTGTTCGTCAGGATGACCGTGACCCTCGGGTCATCGCGCTGGTAAAGGCCGTGGCTCCCCTTACCGCCCTTCTTGCGCAGCGTGAGGCCGCCGTGGCCCGCGAGCCGAACAGCTTCATCATGGGTGAGGGACGACGGATTCGTCCGCGCCTTGTGGATCAGCTTCTCCCGCTGTCGACCCATACGATCCTTCCCTGGAAATGGTACCGCTAGCGGTACCATCCGTCAATCGCATCTGGTGACCGGCGTCGCCCCTCGCCCGATCCATGCCCACCACGATCACCCTCCTGCCCCCACCACCGTTTGACCCCCGACCACCCCGACTGTTAAAATGGGAGATCACCGGTCGGCCCGGCCCACGCCGTCCGTCCGCCCGAGTCCGCGCGCCCCGCCGCCGTCCCGCGCGCCCATCCGGCCACCATCCGGCCACGACCCGCAGAGGATCGCACCCCATGACCCAGCACCTCGCGTCCGCCGTGCCCCCCGCCGCCCCCGCGCGTGCCCTCTTCCTCGCCCTCGCCCTCGGCGCCCTCGCCCTGGCCGCCGCCCCCGCGGCGCAGGCCGGCATCCACTTCCTCCCCGACGCCACCCGCGCCGACGTCCTCGCCGGCCCGCCCACCCGCACGCTCCCGACGTGGGATCTGCCTGGCGGCGTCCTCATCCTCGACCGGCGCGCCCCCGCGGCCGCCGCGGCCACCGGCCCCCTCGGCGGCCAGCAGCTCGCCCCCCGCCACCCCGGCGGCGAGTTCTTCCTGGTCGGCGACCGCCCCGGCGCGCCGCACGGCCACGCCGGCCCTGACCACGCCACCGGCAGCCACGCCACCGGCGACCACGCCGACCTCGCCTCCTTCGGCCACGTCCACCTGCAGTCCGGCGACGCCACCGTCCTCGAGGTGGCCCCCGCGCACCTCGACGCCTTCCTCCGCGCCGGCCTCTGCATCCAGCACCTCGACCGCACGCCACTGGTGCCGGCGCAAGTCGATGACGACCTGGATGCCGGCGTGGATACCGCCGCGGACACCGCCGCGAACACCGCCGCGAACACCGACGTGAACGCCGCCCCCCTCACCGAGCCCCGCACCGTCGACCCCGCCCTGAAGGCCGAGTACCTCGACGCCCTCGAGCAGTCCAGCTACGACCAGCTCCTGCGCGAGCTCACCGGCGACCTCGCCTTCTGGCACCAGGGCGGCCCTCACGTGGTGGACACCCGCCACTACTCCACCGTGGGCAACGACCTCGTCACCGACTACCTCGCCCAGAAGCTCGCCAGCTGGGGCTACGCCGTGGAGCTGGACACCTTCACCGCCTGGGGCGCCACCTGCCGCAACGTGGTCGCCACGCTGACCGGCGCCACCACGCCCGACGAGCACATCGTGGTGGGCGCCCACTTCGACAGCACCTCGCCCAGCCCCGGCACCCTGGCGCCCGGCGCCGAGGACAACGCCTCGGGCACCAGCCTGGTGATGGAGATCGCGCGGGCCAGCGCCGGTCGCCAGTTCGAGCGGACGGTGCAGTTCGTGCTCTTCGACGCCGAGGAGATCGGCCTGCGCGGCAGCCAGCACTTCGTGGACGAGGCGGTGACCGAGGGCCGCGACCTGATCGCCGCCATCACCGCCGACATGGTCGCCTATCACGACCACAACTACGGCGTGATCATCGAGGGCCAGACGGACTGGGAGTGGCTGATGACGGCCATGGCCCAGAACGTCGCCGGCTACACCGACATCGCCCACGAGAAGACCTACCATAGCTGGGGCAGCGACCACGTCCCCTTCCAGCAGGCCGGCATCGCCGCCTTCCTGGCCATCGACATGGACTGGAGCGAGTACCCCCACTACCACCAGACCAGCGACACCTGGGACCAGATCGCCGCCACCAGCGGCCTGGGCCTGCAGATCGCGCGCGCCGCGGCCGGCACCCTGGCCGACGTGGCCGGACTGACCGGCGCCGTCACCGCCGCGCCCGACCACACGCCGCACGTCGCCACCGTGGACCTCACCGCCTACCCCAACCCCTTCAACCCGCGCGTCACCGTGGCCTTCACCGCGCCCGGCCCGCTCACCGGCGCGATCACCATCCACGACCTCGCCGGCCGCCGCCTCGCCACCCTCGCCGAGGGCGTCTTCCTGGCCGGCGA
>CAZWYF010000063.1:0-16526 GCA_964637835.1 uncultured Fibrobacteraceae bacterium | reverse complement strand
GGGCGGCCGCTACTCCTCCGCCACCACCCCGGTGCGGTTCCGTTCCGAGAGCGCGTGCCAGGTGCAGCCGAGGCGGACGCAGATGTCCAGGTGCACGTCCACCTGCGCGGCGGCGACCCGGAGGCGCGCGGTCTTCGAGCCGCAGCGCTCGCAGAGGATGTCGTGGTTGACCATCGATGCGTGGCAGCGGGGGCAGGAGAGGTCGTCCAGCTCGGTGGGCGGGGGGATGTCCAGCGACATCTTCTTGTCGAACACGTTGAAGCGCGAGGAGAGCTCCAGCCAGCCGGTCTCGCCCCCAACCGTCATGTCCAGATGGATCCAGTCGCGCTGGTTCAGGTTGGCGCCGCAACCCGGGCAGTAGGCGTGCAGGAAGGTCCCGGTCCGCAGCGCCTGCAGGTGACGCTGCGCCAGGGGTTCCAGCGGCCCCGTGGCGGGGGCTCGGTCAGGCTCGTGCATCGGTTCGCTCGCGATCAGGTTCGGTGTGCGCCGGGCGCGGCCAGTGGTCGACCTCCTCTTAATAGTAACAGATTCCACCCTGCGGCGGCTACTCGATTGCATCGAACGGGCAGACCAGGTGGCAGGAGCCACACTGGGCGCACAGTTCGGGGATGATCTCGGCGACCTGCTTCTTCTCCCACTTGATGGCGTCGGTGGGGCAGGCCGGCACGCAGAGGCCGCAGCGGCGGCACTTGTCCGGGTCGACCTCGAACCGCAGCAGCGCCTTGCAGCTCTTGGCCGCGCAGCGCTTGTCGTGGATGTGCTCCTCGTACTCGTGACGGAAGTAGCGTAGCGTGGTCAGCACCGGATTGGGCGCCGTCTGGCCGAGACCGCAGAGCGAGCTGGAGCCGATGGTGACGGCGAGCTTCTCGAGGGTGTCGATGTCCTCCTCGCGGCCCTCGCCCCGGGTGATCCGGTCGAGGATCTCGAGCATCTGGACGGTGCCCTCGCGGCAGGGCGTGCACTTGCCGCAGGACTCCTCGGCCGTGAAGTCGAGGAAGAAGCGGGCGACGTCGACCATGCAGGTGCCGCTGTCCATCACCACCAGGCCGCCGGAGCCCATGATGGCGCCGGTGGCGGGGATGGACTCGAAGTCCACCGGCGTGTCGATCATGTGCTCGGGAATGCAGCCGCCCGAGGGGCCGCCCACCTGCACCGCCTTCAGCTTCTTCCGCTTGGGGATGCCGCCGCCGATGTCGTGGACGATGGTGCGCAACGGCGTGCCCATGGGCACCTCGATCAGCCCGATGTTCTTCACGTTGCCCGTCAGCGCGAACACCTTGGTCCCGGTGCTCTTCTCCGTGCCGATGGAGGCGTACCAGTCGGCGCCCCGGTGGATGATCTGGGCGACGTTGGCGAACGTCTCCACGTTGTTGAGCACCGACGGCTTGCCCCAGAGGCCCTTGTGCGCGGGGAACGGGGGCCGCGGACGCGGCATGCCGCGCTTGCCCTCGATGGACTGCATGAGCGCGGTCTCCTCGCCACAGACGAAGGCGCCGGCGCCGTAGTACAGGTCGATGGACATGTCGAAGCCCGAGCCGAGGATGTCCTCGCCCAGCAGCCCGTACTCCCGGGCCTGGTCGATGGCCCCCTGGAGCCGCTCGATGGCCAGGGGATACTCCGCTCGCAGGTAGACGTAGCCCTGATGGGCGCCGATGGCCTTGGCGCCGATGATCATGCCCTCGATCACCGCGTGGGGATCGGACTCGAGGATGGAGCGGTCCATGAAGGCGCCGGGATCGCCCTCGTCCGCGTTGCAGAGGATGTACTTGGGGCTGCCCGTGGCCCCGGCCGCGAACTTCCACTTCAGGCCGGTGGGGAACCCCGCGCCGCCGCGGCCGCGCAGGCCGGAGGCGAGGATCTCCTCGAGGATCTGCTGCGGCTCCATCTCGGTGAGCGCCCTGGCGGTCCCCAGGTAGCCGTCGCGGGCGATGTACTCGTCGATCTTGTCGGGATCGATGAGGCCGCGATTGCGCAGGGCCACGAGCACCTGATGGTTGAAGAAGCCGATGTCGTTCAGCTTGGGGATCGCCTCGGCGCCCTTCTTGGGCTCGAAGAGGTGCTTCTTCACCACGCGACCCTTGACCAGGTATTCGTCCACGAAGAAGGGGACGTCGTCCACGCCCAGCTTCTGGTAGAAGATGCCGTCGGGATAGGCCACGAGCAGCGGACCGGCGGCGCAGAAGCCGTTGCAGCCGGTGGTGGCGACGTAGACCTCGTCGCCGAGGCCGCGATCCTGGATCTCCGCGCGCAGGGCGTCGAGCACCTGGAGGGCACCGCTGGCGACGCAGCTGGTGCCGGCGCAGAACAGCAAATGGGTCCGGTAGGTCTTTTCCATGAATCTATCCTGTTCCTGGTGAACGGATCACCTGTTGCCTGTTCCTCGTTCCCGTCCGCCGTCGCGGCCGCCCCGGCCCGGTTCGCCTAGCGGGTGGTCTCGCTACCGATGGACATGGCGTACTCCACCACCGGCTCGCCGCCCATGATGTGATTCTCGAAGATCTTGCGGGTCTTCTCCTCGTCCAGCCGGGCGTACTTCACCGGCGCCCCGCCCTGGACCTCCACGGTCATCATGGGCTCATGATTGCAGAGGCCCGCACAGCCGGAGGAGGTGAGGATCACGTCCTGCACCTGCCGGCTCTCGATCTCCTTCAGCAGGGTGTTCATGACCGTGCGGGCGCCGGCGGCGATGCCGCAGGTCCCCATGTGGACGGTCACCTTCACGCGCGACTTGCCCTCGCGCAGGTTGACGGTACCCTTGACCGACTCCTTGATCCGCTTGAGATCCTCGATCCGCAGCTTACCCATGATCCTCTCCTTCGCGCGCGTCGCCGGTGCCACCGATGTGGTCCCGGATCAGGTTCAGAACCGCCGGCGCGGTGATCGGCACCTCGCCAAGATGCTCCTTCAGCTCCCGCGTATCCAGCTCCGTCGTCTCGCCATCGCGAGCGTGGTGGACCACGAAATCCACCTGCGGATGCGCGAGGATGAGCGTCACCACGGTCCCGGCGAGATCGCCGAGCGGCTTGCAGTCGACGTGGTCGGTCCGGAAGACGGCCATCACCTCGGTGCCCGCCCCCGGGGCCGAGATGATCGCCAGCGAACCGCCCGTCTCCTCGGCTGCCATCTGCAGCAGGGGCAGGCCCAGCCCCACCCGGCGCGTGGTCCGGGTGGTGACGAACGGATGGGTCGCGGCCGCCACCATCGCCGGATCCATGCCGCGACCGTCGTCCTTGATCCGGATCTCCGTCCGGGCCGCGGCCAGATCCTCGTCCACCCGCACCTCGATCAGCGAGGCGCCGGCGGCGGTGCCGTTCTCCACGACGTCCAGGATGTGCAGCGAGAGGTCTTCCACGGTTCCTGTCCTCGCCGCCACGCCCGCGACGGGCGCCGCGTGGTCAAGCATGCTCGACGACCTTCCGGCCGTCCTCGCCCGCCAGCGCGAGCCTCAGTTCATCGAAATCCGGCGCCGCCATCATCAGCTGCGTCGGGTTGGTTCCCAGCTGGTCCAGATCATGGGCATCGGAGGTGGAGAGGAACGTGTGGTCCCGGTACTCCGGAAAACGCGCCCGGGCCTCCGCCAGCGTCAGCTGCCGCGAGATGCCCAGGGCCGCGAGGTCCAGCCCGGAGGGGATGAACCCCAGCTGGCTGATCAGGCTGAAGCTGTCGCGATCGACATGGGCGGCGACGGCCAGCCCGCCACGGTCGCCGATGGCGCCGACCACGCGGTCGAGGTCCAGATCGGTGGCGCCCATGAGCAGGCGCGTGCACATGCCCTCGACCTCGTCCGCGGCGGAGGCCACCACCTGCAGCCCGAACAGGTCCTCGTCGTTCTCGCCAGGCGTCAGGTGGGCGTAGACCAGCTCCTGCATCGCGACCGCCGCCTCCAGGGACGGGAACAGTCCCAGGACGTGCGCCTCCTCCGCGGTGGTGATCTCCAGGCCCGGGATCACGGTCAGCTCCACGTCCGCGGCCGCGGCCATGAGCGCCCCGGCGTTCTCGGCGGTGTTGTGATCGGTGATGGCGATCATGTCCAGCTTCATCCGCCTGGCCTGCGCCACGATCTTCCGTGGCGTCATGTCGAGCGTGGCGCACGGGGACAGGCAGGTATGCACATGCAGATCCGCCGTGATCACCCGCAGCGGGGGCATTCAGTCGCCCCGGATCCCGAGGGCGTACATCCGGCCGGCGAGCTCGAAGGAGCTGAGCGACGACACCAGCAGCGGCAGGTTCTCCTCCCGGGCCCTGGCGACGGTGTTCTCCTCCGGTTCCCGATCCTTGACCAGGACGATGCCGGCCAGCGATTTCATCACGCCCACGGCCACGATGTTCTGGTGCTTCTGGATGGTGAGCCAGAGCCCACCTTCCGCGGCATTGCCGATCACGTCGCTGAGCATGTCGCTGCAATAGCCTTGCGTGACCTCCACGTCCAGGCTGTCCTGTCCGGTGATCACCTGGAGCGACAGCTTCTCGATCAGTTCAGTCAGCTTCATGGCTCTCCCCGTTTTCGCCGGTGAAGATCCGGATGGTCAGCGTGGTGCCGACCCCGGGAATGGACTCGAGCTCGAACTTGTCCGCGTTCTTGCGGATGTTCGGGATCCCCATGCCCGCTCCGAATCCCATCTCACGCACCCAGTCGGCGGCTCCCGACCAGCCAGGCTGCATGGCGAGCTCCACGTCCTCGATGCCCGGGCCCCGGTCCTTGACCTTCATGGAGATCTCGTCCGGCGTGACGCGGAAGGCCATCACCCCGCCATCGGAGTAGATCACCGAGTTGATCTCCGCCTCGTAGGAGGCGATCGCCAGACGATGGATGATGTCCGGCCGGATCCCCAGGCGCTTGAGGTTCTTCTTGATCTGCGTCGACCCGCTGCCCGCCTTGTCGAAGTCCTTGCCGACGATCTCGTAGGTGAGGTAGATCTCCTTGTACTCGGCGACGATGTCCTGGAAGAAGTGGCTGGCCCGGTAGCGCCGGATCTCCTCGTCCTGCAGCTCCTTGGCCAGCCGATGGAGCATCCCCTCGATGACCAGGCCCTTGGTGAGGATCCCCAGGAGCCGGTGATCGCCGGGATCGACCACCGGATACCGCCCGTAGCCCGACTTCTCGAACTGCTCGATGGCATGCACCAGCAGCATCTCCGGCTGCAGGCACTCCGGCGCCGGCGTCATGTGATCGCGGATGGTGCCGTCCGCTCCGCCCGCGTTCAGCCAGCCGATCAGGTCCTCGATGCTGATGATGCCCGCGAGGCGGCCCTGGTCCACCACCGGCGTACCGGAGATCTGATGGTCCCGTAGCAGCGCGTGCAGGTCGCCCATGTGCTGATCCGGCGAGACCGTGATCACGTCGGTGCACATCACGTCCGCCACCCTCAGCTCGAAGAGCAATTCCTGCTTGATGAGGTTCCTGGTGTCCATGGCTACTCCGGCTCCAGTCCGCTCCTGAGACCCCGCGACCAGAGGTACCCGGCCGCGGCGAACAGGCTGTGCCTGGTGACCATCAGCGGGATGTCGTCATCCTCGGCGAGCGCGATCATCTGCGGGGTGACCGTCTTGCCACGGACGATCACGACGGCCTGGACGCTGGCGACCGACGCGGTGCGGACCGCCTGCGGGGTGGCCAGGCCGGTGAGCATCAGATCGGGCGTCCGCGCCCGGGCGAGGATGTCGCTCATCAGATCGCTGGCAGCGACCGCCGCGATGTCCATCTCGAGATGCGTGTTCGTGGCGAAGAGCGCCTCGGCCGACAGGACCTCGATGACCTCTTTGAGTTTCACGGACAC
The DNA here is from genome assembly GCA_964637835.1 of uncultured Fibrobacteraceae bacterium. Lineage (GTDB taxonomy): Bacteria > Krumholzibacteriota > Krumholzibacteriia > LZORAL124-64-63 > LZORAL124-64-63 > Glo-17. The sequence continues at coordinate 10,749 of CAZWYF010000063.1, read as the reverse complement.
GCTCCTGGCTCGTTCCAGTCATCCGGCTCCCGCGAGCCGGGGTGCGGATCGGTGGCGATCCCGGCGACCGCTAGGCCTCCTCGGCCCGCTGGCGGTCCAGCTCGTCGCGCAGCTTCTCGTAGGTGGCGACGCCGTGGGTCTCTTCGTCGATGATCACCACCGGGGCCAGACCACAGGCTCCCACGCAGCGCACGCCCTCGAGTGAGAACAGGCGGTCGCTCGTGGTCCCGCCCACCTCCACGTCCAGGTGCTCGCTCAGCTGGTCGATGATGCGGCCGGCGCCGACCACGTAGCACGCGGTGCCGAGGCAGACCCGGACGATGTGCTTGCCGCGCGCGGTCATCGAGAAGAACGAGTAGAACGACGTGACGCCGTACACGGACGCCGCGGAGAGATCCAGCCCCAGGGCGATGTAGTTCTGCACCGCCGGCGGCAGGAAACCCACGATCGCCTGGACCTGCTGGAGCACGGGGATCAGGCCGCCACGCTGGTCCCGGAATTCCGCGAGCACCGCGTCGATGGCGGCGGCCTTGTCGGTCAGCTCCTCCTCGGCCAGGAAGGCGGCGAAGGCCGCCCGGATGGCCTCGGGGGAATCCTCGGGGATCCTCGCGCCGAGACCGCTGTACTGCGGCAGCGACTCCAGGACGCCGGTGCTGTTCTCGATCAGCGTGCGGTGGACGTAGTTGCCACCGACCCACGGCACGATGCGCGCCCCGGGACGATCGCAATCTCCGGCGGGCCAGAGCGCACCGTCCGCGCCCAGTCGCGCGTAGTCCAGTCCGGCCAGCGCCGGGATCGCCGGCACGATCTCCTGCTCCCACCACTGCTGGACCGAGCGCTCCGGCCAGCTCGCGCCGAGCCGGTTGGCGATCTGGGTGGCGATCCAGCTCTCCGTCCGGGCCTCGCCGCGCGGCGCGGTCGCCTGGACGTAGCGCTGGATCCGATGCTCGGCGTTGACCACCGTGCCGTCTTCCTCCGACCAGGCCGCCGCCGGCAGCGCCACCGTCGCGTACTGCATGGTGTCGTGCTCGAGGCTGTCGATCACCACCAGGTGCTCCACGCGCTCCAGCGCCCGGGCGAAGTCCGGGACCGCCTCGGCCGCGTAGGCGAGGTTCTCCCCGCTGACCAGCAGGCAGCGGACCCGGGGCTGCTCGGCGTGCGCCAGCTCGGCGATCAGCTCGTCGAAGGCCAGGCCCTCGCTCGGCTTCTCGCCGCCACCCGGCGCCAGGTCCGGCGCCAGCCCCATGTAGACCGCCCCGAGGGAGTTGGCCTGCGCGCCGACGTGATGGACGCCGCCACCCTCGCGCTCGATGTTGCCCAGCAGCCCCTGGAGCGCCATGAACTGCGCGACCGCCGGCGAGGCGGCCGTGCCGTAGATCAGCTGCGCGGCCTCGCCACCGTCGAGCATCTCGACCGCGGCGGCCAGATCCCCGGGCGCGACGCCGGTGGCGGCCTCGACCGCCTCGGGGGTGTCCCGGGATACCGCCTCGCCGAACGCGCCGGCGTCGGCGTCGGGGCGTCGGGCCAGCACGGCGTGGATCAGGCCGTTGACCAGGGTGGCCTCCGAACCCGGCCGCGCCCGCAGGTGCAGCGTCGCGTGCTCGGCGATGGGAGTGTCGCGCTGGTCGACCACGATCAGGCGCCGGCCGGCCTTGACCGCTCGCTTGACGTAGGTCGCGGCGACGGGATTCTCGACGGTCAGGTCGCTGGCGATCACCAGGGTCACCGGCGCCTGCTCCAGCGCCTGCAGCGGCGCCTGCAGCCCGCCGGCGGCGAACGGCGCCAGCACGTGCGGCGACCCGATGGTCTCGCGCATCAGCTTCTGCCAGGCGTAGAGCGACTCGTTGCTCGCGCGGGCGGAGCAGATCATGGCCACCGCACCGGGCCCGTGGGCGCCGACGGCCCCGGCGATCACGCCCTCGGTCCGGTCGAGGGCCTCCTCCCAGGTCGCCTCCCGCAGGGCGGTGTCGTCCCGCAGCCGGGGCGCGGTCAGGCGGTGCTCGCCGTGCACGAAGTCGAAACCATAGCGGCCCCGGACGCAGAGGCGGCCCAGGTTGGGCGCGGCGGCGTCGACGCCGGAGATCTCGTGGATCTGGTCGTCCTTCAGGTGGAGGGTCATCTGGCAGCCCACGCCGCAGTAGGAGCAGGTGGTGCGGACGTGCCGCGCCTCCCAGGGGCGGATCTCGTAGCGGGCCTTCTTCTCCACCAGCGCGCCCACCGGACAGACCTGGACGCACTGCCCGCAGGCCACGCACTCGGAGCGGTGGAGCTCCTGGTCGCCCATGGTGATGATCTTGGCGTCGGCCCCGCGATAGCCATGGGAGATGGCGTTGTTGACCTGGATGTCGTTGCAGGCCTGGATGCAGCGGCCGCAGAGGATGCAGCGCGAGAAGTCGCGGACGATGAGCTGGCCGTCGGACTCCAGCGGATAGCGCGTGGGCATGGCCTCGAGGTTCCGGCTGTCCACCTGGTAGCGGTAGGCGTAGGACTGCAGGCGGCAGTCGCCATAGACCGGGCAGAGCTCGTCCGACTGGTCGTACTGCTGGACGGACTGCTGGAAGCCGGCCCACTCAGCGGCGTCCCGCCGGCGGGAGGCGCAGTTGTGGTTGCCGGCCTGCAGCATCAGCCCGAGGATCTGGCGCCGCGCCAGCAGGACGGGCGGCGAGTCCGTGCGGACGACCATGCCGTCGCTGGCGGGCATGGCGCACGACGGCGCCAGGGCCCGCCCGCCGACCACCTCCACCACGCAGACCCGGCAGGCGCCGGTGGGCGTGGCGTGGTCCAGGTGGCAGAGGGTCGGGATGAAGATGCCGTTGCGTCGCGCCACGTCCAGGATGGTCTCGTCCGGCGTGAACGACAGCGTGCGCCCGTTGATGGTGAGCGTGTGGTCAGCCATGATTCACCGTCGCCTCTTTCCGGTAGCAGATCAGCCCGCAGGCGAGGCACCTTGCAGCCTCGCGGCGGGCGCCGGCCTCGTCCAGGCCGGGAATGTCCTGCGCCGCCAGCCAGTCGTTCTCCACGCCCACCACCGTCTCCGACGTGCGGTTGCGCGGGACGGCGGGGACCTGCTCGACGCCGGTGACGTCCAGCACGGCATCCGCCTCGACCACCGACAGCGGCACGCGCTCGATCTGACCCGCGGTCAGGTGCTGCTGCACGCCGCGCACCAGCCGTCGGCCCGACAGCATGGACTTCACCACGGCCGTCGAGTCGCTGACCCGGCCGGGCTCCGGCGAGCTGAACAGGCCGTTGTCGCCGCCGGCGGGCAGCGTGCGGAAGGTCTCGACCGTCTGCCAGAGCGGCCCCTCTCCCGCCGGGACCCGGCTCGCGGCCTCGCCACCGCCCTCGGCGGGCTGGTCCACCCGCTGGAACACCAGCTCGGGGATCCGGCCGGCGCCGAGGATGAGCGTGTCGACGTCGTGGAACAGGCGCCCGGGCAGCTCCCCCGCGGCGGGCGAGGCGTCCTCGAGCACCAGGGTGGTCAACCGGTCGCCGCGGCCGCCGAGCGCCACGGCCACGTGCTCGGCATGCACGTGGATCGACCGCGCCGCCAGGGCCTCGGCGTCCCGCAGCTCCTCCGGCCACATGACGAAGGACTCCTTGCTGGCGATGCAGACCTCCACCGCGCCGGCGGCGAGGCACTGCTCGGCCACCTCCAGCGCCTTGCTCAGCCCGTCGATGATCACCACGCGCTTGCCGACGCGGCGGGCGACGGCCTCGGCGCCCCCGGCCAGCAGATCGATCATCAGCTGCACGCCGGGCACGCTCTCCGCTGGCGACGACCCGCGCGGCAGGAGCTTGCGGCTGTCGTAGCCGCCGCTGCAGAACGCGACCAGGTCGAAGCCCTCGGCCATCAGGCCGGACAGGCTGTAATCCTCGCCCAGGCGCTGCCCGCACCGCGCCTCGACCCCCAGGTCCAGGACGCCCTGGATGTCGTGGTCGAGCACGTCGCCGGGCAGCCTGTCGCGCGAGATGACGTAGCGCAGGATCCCGCCCAGCTGCTCCTGGGCCTCGATGATGGTGGGCGCGTGCCCGAGGCGCGCGAGGTAGTACGCGGCCGTCAGGCCCTCGGCGCCGCCGCCGATCACGGCGGTGCGGTGGCCGCTGGCGGGTGCCTGGTAGGGATGGATGTGCTTGCCGGTCTTCGCCTCGTACTCGGCGAGGAAGCGCTTGAGGGGGTTGATGCCCACGGCCTCGTCCACGAAGTTCCGCCGGCACTCCAGCTCGCAGGGCGCGGGGCAGATCCGGCCGCAGACCAGCGGCAGCGGGCAGCGCTCCTTGATGATCCGCAGCCCGTCCTCGTAGCGGCCCTCCTCCACGGCGCGGATGTAGGCGGGGATGTCGATCCCCGTGGGGCAGGTGCGCTGGCAGGGGGCGGTGCACTCGTCGAGGGTGTACTCGTCGATGATGCGGTCGGTGGCGCTGGTCAGGCTGATGATGTCCTTCGGGCACGCCTTGACGCAGGCGCCGCAGGCCACGCACTTGTCGGGGTCGAAGATCGGCAGGTTGTCGTCGCCGATGGTCACGGCGTCGAAGTCGCAGACCTTCACGCAGGTGCCCAGGCCGATGCACCCGATGGGGCACACCTTGCTGCCGCCATAGAGCAGGACGGCGGCCCGGCAGTCGCTGGCGCCGTCGTAGCGGTAGGTGGGATCGGCCTCGCCCACGCCATAGGTGCAGGTGGTCGACGCCAGCTGCGGTTCCCGCTCGGTGATCTCCTGGCCGGTCACCGCCGCCACCGCCATGGCGGTCTCGAGCCCGCCGATCACGCAGACGCTGGCGCCGGCCTCGCCCCTGGCGACGGCCTCCGCCGCCGCCGAGCAGCCCGCGTAGCCGCAGCCGCCGCAGTTGGCCCCGGGCAGCGCGTCGGTGACCGCCACCACCAGCGGATCCTCGTAGACGTAGAAGACCCGCGACGCGATGGCCAGCATCACGCTCGCGGCCAGTCCCAGCAGAATCAGGAAGAGTGTCGCTTCGAGCATGGTCGGGATCCCTTGGCCAGGGGCTCGTGGCCCGCGCCCTGGAGTTATTGCTGCATCAGCGCGTTCAACGAGTTGTCCACGCCGACGAAACCGTTGAAGGCCAGCGCCATGAGGCCGGCCATGATCAGCCCGATGGCCGTCCCGCGCAGCGCGCGGGGCACCGGGGAGACGGAGAGCCGGTCACGGATGCCGGCCAGGAGGATCAGGGCCAGGGTGAAGCCGAGCGCCGAGGCGCCGGCGAAGACCAGGGCCTGCCCGAAGGCGTACTCGTTGCGGATGCACATGATCGCCGTGCCGAGCACCGCGCAGTTGGTGGTGATCAGGGGCAGGAAGATGCCGAGCGACTCGTAGAGCGGCGGCACGAACTTCTTGAGGAACATCTCGACGAACTGCACCAGCGAGGCGATCACCAGGATGAACCCGATGGTCTGCAGGTAGCCCAGCCCCAGCGGGTCGAGCACCAGCTTCTGCACCCAGAAGGTCACCGCCGTGGCGATCACCAGCACGAAGGTGACGGCCAGGCCCATGCCCACGGCCGTGTCCATGCGCTTGGAGGTGCCGAGGAACGGGCAGACGCCCAGGTACTGGGCCAGGACGATGTTCTTGATCAGGACGGCGCTGATGACGAGGATCATGTATTCCATGGCTCAATGACTCCTCACGTGCCCTTGGTGGCGGTGGCCGCGTTCATCAGACCCAGGAGCACGCCCAGGGCGATGAACGCCCCGGGCGCCTCGACCATCATGGCGAAGGGGTGTTCCTGGTAGACCAGGGGCATGACCGGCTTGTCGAACAGCGTGCCGGCGCCGAGCAGCTCGCGCAGCGCGCCCAGCACCGTCAGCGACATGGTGAACCCCAGCCCGATCCCCAGGCCGTCGGCCGCCGACGCCATGACGCCGTTGCGCGAGGCGAAGGCCTCGGCCCGGCCCAGGATGATGCAGTTGACCACGATCAGCGGGATGAAGATCCCGAGCATCTCGTACAGCGGGTAGAGGTAGGCCTGCGTCACCAGCTCCACCGTGACCACGAAGCTGGCGATGATCACGATGTAGCTCGCGATGCGCACCTTGCGCGGGATCACGTTGCGCAGCGCCGAGACCAGGATGTTCGAGCAGGTCAGGACGAAGACCACGGCCAGCCCCATGCCGAGGCCGCCGATGGCCGACTTGGTCACCGCCAGGACCGGGCAGAGGCCCAGGACCACGCGGAAGGGAGGCAGGTCGCGCCAGAGCCCCTTGCTGAATTCACGCCACAGGTTCATCACTGTCCCTCCGCGATCTCGGCTTGCAGGCGGGCCTTCACCTCGGGGTACAGCTCGACGCTGCGACGGACCGCCTCCGCCCGCCCGCGCGCCGAGTAGGTCGCGCCGGTGATGGCGTCCAGGTCCCCGCCCTCGGTCTCCAGCCGGAAGTCGCTGGACAGCGGCATCCCGATGAAGGACCGCGTGTACTGGTCCATGGTGATCTTGGTCCCGATGCCCGGCGTCTCCTTGTGCGAGACGATCTGCACGCCGGTCAGCTCGTCCCGGGTGAGGTCGTACCCGACCATCACCTCGATGTCGCCGCCGAAACCGCCACCGACGGTCTCGTACGCGACGCCCCAGACCTCGCCGCCGCGCTTGGCCACGAAGAGGGTCATCTCCTTGCCGTCGATCTCCACCTTCTGGCGATCCTCGATGAGGTCGTTCTCCGCGCCCTCGAGGACCTTGCGGACGGTGGGGCCCTCGAGGTAGGTGAGGATCTGGCGCTCGATCTGGTCGGCGGTGGCGGTGCGCAGGCCCGAGAGGGCCAGGGCGCAGACCCCGCAGATGAGCGACAGCACGACGACCATGCGGACCATCTCGTTCATCGGGCGCCCTCCTCTGACGTGTCGGCCGGCACCGCGCCCTCGGCGAGCAGGACCGCGGCCGGCGGCGGGGTCGGATGCTTCCGCAGGCGGTCGAGCAGCGGCACGAAGATGCTCATCAGGAGGACGGCGAAGACCACGCCGTCGTCGTAGTTGCTCCAGGCCCGGAAGAGCACCGTGAGCGTGCCGCAGCCCAGGCCGTAGATCAGCATGCCCCAGCGGCTGACCGGCGAGCTGGAATGCTCGGTGCTGAGGAAGAAGGCGCCGAACATCACGTTGCCGGTGATGAGATTGAAGACGGGACCGGCGTAGGTCTCGGGGTCCAGGGCGTTGAGCAGCCCGGAGACCAGGGCCACCCCGGCCAGGAACGCCAGCGGGATGCGCCAGGCGATCACGCCGCGGGCCAGCAGGTACAGGCCGCCGAGCAGCAGCCAGGCGATCTGGGAGGACCCGATGCCGCCGGTCTGCCGGCCGAGGAAGAGGTCCCAGTTGCGGAACTCCTGGAGACCCGCCGCGCCCCAGGCCTTGAACACGGCCTCGGGGTACTCCTTGGCGAATCCCACGTCGTACATCACCAGCATGAGGTCGAAGTCGAGGTAGCCGGCCCAGGGCTCGGTGATCCGCAGGATGGCGTAACCCACCAGGGCGGGGCTCAACGGATTGGCGCCCAGCCCGCCGAAGCACTGCTTGCCGATGATGATGCCCAGGACGCTGGCCACCACCACCATGAACGCCGGGATGCTGGCCGGCAGCAGCAGGGCCAGCAGCAGGCCGGTGACCGCCGCGCTGCCATCGGCGATGGTCACCGGCCGTCGGGTGATCTTCTGCCAGAGGGCCTCGGCGGCCATGGCGCTGCCCATGGCCAGTCCGATCACGCCGGCGGCGTCGACGCCGTAGCGGGCGATCCCCGCCACGGTGGCCGGCACCAGCGCCAGCAGCACGGCCCGGTAGGTCCGGGGGATCCGGGCCCCCCCGTGCCAGTGCGGTCCGGTGGAGACCACCAGGCTCCCTTGCTTCATGCTTGCTTCTCCTTGCCGCTGTCCACGGGTTCGGCATCCAGATCGAAGAGGCGCAGGGCCGGGCAGCTCGGGCCGCAGGCGTTGCAACCCACCGGGTCGATGGATGCGACACGCCGTTCGGGCGAGCGCCACAGCGTCTGCTTGGCATGCATCATGAGCTGGGCGACCGGACGCTGCGCCGGGCAGACGTAGGCGCAGAGCCCGCAGTCCACGCAGCGCTCCACCGCCAGGTCGGCGCAGCGATCGTAGCGGTCGTACTCGGCGAAGCGGCCCAGCGCGCTGACCTCCAGGTCCACCGGGCAGACCCGGTCGCAGGCGCCGCAGTTGGTGCAGGTGATGGTCTGGAAATGGTGCACCTCGGCGGGAGCCTGCAGCACCAGTTGCCGCGTGTCCGGGGTGATGGGCCGGGTCGGATCCGGGCAGGCGGCCCCGCGCATGGGGCTGCCCAGGAGCAGCTTGCCGCCCGGCTCGGGCGCCAGGCCCAGGGCCTCCAGGACGCTCGCCGCCGGCGTACCGATGCGCACGGTCAGGTTGCGCGGCCGGCGCTCGCCGGGCGCCAGGCAGCTGATGGTCCGCTCGCGCAGGGGACGACCTTCCCGCAGGCAGGTCACCGAGGCCAGCAGGACGTCGAGGTCGATCACCATGGTGTCGCCGAAGAGGCCCGCCGGCGTCTCCTGGACCAGCCAGCCGCCCTGCCGCACGGCCAGCATCTCGGGCAGGCCCTCGGGATAGGCGAGCGGGGTCTTCGCCACGGTCACCGATGCGGGCAAGCCGCCGGGAACCCGGGCATCCGGCGGCACGGCCAGCACCAGGCGTCCGGCGCCGCTGGCCCGCTGCCAGACCTCCAGCGCCGTGGTCAGCGCCTCGGCCCCGGCCAGCAGATCGCCGTCGACCACGCGACCGGGCGCGTCGGGCACGGCGCTGACGATGAGGGTGGCGACCTCCACGCCGTGGCGCAGCGCCATGGTCCCGGGCAGGCCGGCCCGCAGCAGGGCCTGGCGCAGTTCCTCCCCGGTGGCGGCCGCGAGATCCTCGATGGGCGCGAGGTCCTTGCTGAAGGACTCCTCGGCCGCCACCGCGATGGTCACCGCCGCGCCCGGCTCGCCATCCGGGCCGGCGGCGCAGACCACGCCGGTCACGCGGCCGGTCACCGTCGCGGGCAGCGGCCCGGCGCCGGACCGGGCCAGGTCCTGCCCGGTCTGCACCGTGTCGCCGCTCTTGACCGCGATGTCCTCGATGCCGGCGCCGGGCAGGATCAGGACCACCTGCCCGGGAACGGGCACCTGGCCGGTCTCCGCCGCCGCCGTGTCGAGGGCGATCCGGGGAGGAAGGATGCCGAAGAATTCTCGCAGACCCATGGTCACCATTCCTTGCTGCTGGCGCCCCCGCTCAGTCCCGGTGGCACAGGGAGCAATCGTCCACGTCGTGACAGTTGGTGCAGCTGTTGCCGATGTAGTGGGGATGGACGCCATCGCCCGTGGCCTCGGGGATCAGCTCCTCGCGCTCGTAGTGGCAGGCGCGGCAGTCCTTGGTCCCGGCGAGGTCCTCGAGGCCCGGCATCTCGACGGGCTCGTGATGGCACTCGGTGCAGGCGATGTCGGCCATGTCGTAATGGTGCAGCTGGTGGTCGAAGACCACCTCGCCCATCTCCGTCTCGTAGGTCACCTGGTGCGGAGGCCGGGGCAGGGTGGTCTTGAACTCCTCCACGTCGGCGCCGGACTCGAGGTGGCAGGCGTCGCAGTCGGACATGGCCGGCCCGAGCTCCATGTGGCAGGAGAGGCAGCTGTCGCCGATGATCAGCTCGTGCACCATCTCCCCCTCGGCATCGACCACCGCGTCGTCGTGGTGGCACCGCCGGCAGCTCTTCTCGCCCGGACGCACGCCGGTGGCCTCGGGATCGTACTCGTGGTGGCACCGCAGGCACTGGCCGATGTCCTTGTGATAGGCGTGGTTGAACACCACGGTGCCGGGGCTGCCGGGAGCCGCGGGATCGTCCTCGGGGAAGACCACGTAATCGGGGAACGGCTGCTTGTAGCGCGCCGAGGCGATGAACGCGTAGCCCAGGTGCAGGTGGCAGGCGTCGCAGGCGGCGAGGTCCTCGCCGAGGTGATCGTGGCAGTCGGTGCAGCTGGCGCCGATGGCGCGGGGATGGGGATCGGCGGCCTGCACCGCCTCGACCACGTCCGCGTCGTAGTAGTGGCAGCTGCGACAGTCCATCTCGACCTGGTCCCGGTCCGCGGGGTCCTCCACGCCCTCCGGCAGGTTGTGATGGCAGTCCCTGCACTCGACCATGCTGGCATGGAACGCGTGGTCGAAGATCAGGTCGCCGCCCTGCGCGTCGAACCAGACCTTGGCCGGCGGCTCCTGGTCACGGGAGAACACGTAGACGACGACGGCCAGGATGCTGGCGGCCACCAGGACCGCGGCGAGGGTTCGATCCGCCCGGTTGAACATCAGGATCGCGCTCCTTCTGCCTGCGAGACGCATCCGGCCGGCGGCGGGCCCTGGCGGCCCCGGCGATTGCCAGAGAAATAACGTCCCGGATCAAGAAAACCCCAGCGAGTCCGGTCTCATGATACGGCGCAAACCTAGCGGGCGGGCCGATCCACTGCAAAACAAAAACGAATCGCCTCTTTCATGAATGTGACAATGCTTTTCATGACAGCGGCTAAAGATCAGCACGATGGCCCCCGGGATCGCGGGAACCTGCTGATTTTTCGGGTGATAAATTCTGAACAATTCCTGATATTATTCCCGGTCGCGATCAGGCGCCGGCAGACGCCGGTGCGCGGGGCGTGATCGCGGACGCCATGGGCATGCTCCGCCGGGAGGGTCGGCCACGGGCGGCGGCGGCGGGCGGGGCGGGCGGTGGCGGGCGGCGACGGTCAGCCGCGGGCGGCGGC
>CAZWYF010000062.1:10843-17285 GCA_964637835.1 uncultured Fibrobacteraceae bacterium | reverse complement strand
CAGCATGTTCATGAAGGCGCTGTTGTAGACGCGGTGCATGCCCAGCGTGCGGACGAAGTAGCCCTCCATGAGCCAGAACGCCTCGGCCAGCAGCAGGGTGTCGGGCACCTCCGCGGCCACGCGGTCCACCACCTCGCGCCAGAATTCCTTCGGCATGACCTCGAGGAACTGCTCGCGGCTCATGCCATGCTCCGCCCGCGAGGGGATGGCGCCGGCGTCGCCGGGCGCGGGGAACCACAGGCGCTGGACGTGCTTGCGCGCCAGGGTCATGGCCGCATCGAAGCGGATCACCGGGAAGTGTCGCGCCACGTGCAGGATGGTCTGGATCACCGCCTCGCGCACCTCGGGGTTGGTGAAGTCGAGCTGGGCGGTGTCGTTCCAGGGCATGCTGGTGCCGTCGTTGCCGTGGTAGATGTAGCGGGTCTGGCCACTGGCGGAGTCCTTGCGCTCGAAGACCACGGCGGCGTCGGTGCGGTTCCAGTAGCCCTCCTCGATGCGCACCTCCACGGCGGGGTGGTCGCAGAGGTCGCCGCCGGTGAAGGTGTAGCCGGGATAGGGGGGGCGATCGGACTGCAGGAACCAGTCGGGATGCTCGATCACCCAGCGGCTGTCGATGCCCATGTGGTTGGGCACCATGTCGCTGGCCAGGCGGATGCCCCGCTGCCAGGCGCGCTCGCGCAGGTTCTCGTAGGCGTTCCAGCCGCCGAGGTCGTCCGCGATCTCGTAGTCGTGCAGGCTGTAGGCCGAGGCCACCGCATCGGGATTGCCGGCGTACTGCTTGATCTTGCGGGAGGCGTCCGAGCGTTGCCAGAGGCCGATGAGCCACAGGCCGGTCACGCCCCAGCGGGACAGGCGGTCGAGCTCCTCGTCCGGGATGTCGGCCAGGGTGACGATGGCGCGGCCGTGGCGGCGCGAGAGCTGGTCGAGCCAGACGTAGGTGCTCTTGGCCATGAGCACGACGTTGCTCATCCAGTCGGCGTCGCGGCTGAAGGCGGCCGGCTCGGCGGTGAGCCAGTCCTCGCCGGCGAACTCGAGCACCGGGGGCGGGCCGTATTCCGGGGCCCGGGTCAGGTCCATCTCCGCGAGCAGGTCGCGGACCAGGTCCATGCGCGAGATCATGGCCTCGGGCAGGATGTGGGCCCAGTGCTTGCGCATGTAGGCGAGCTGGCCGGAGAGGTCGTCCGGACTGGCGAGCATGGGCGCGCGCAGGGCGTGGAAGAGCGTCTGGCCGGTCAGGCCGCTGGGATCCTGGCTGTCGAGGTATTCCTCCAGGCCCACCACGAAGGGCACGTAGCTGGCGCGGTGCTGCAGGTCGTGGTCGTCGAACAGCTCCCGCAGGGGGCGCGTGGCGGGGTTGCGCATCATCAGGTACAGCAGGATGGCCTCGGCGGTGATCCGGTCGGTGGCCGGCAGTTCCGGCTCGCCGTCCTGCAGCCACCCCGCCGGGTCCTGCTCCTCCAGGAGCACCGGGCGCGGGGGGAAGAGCTGGACGAAGGTCTCCGGCAGGCGGTCGATGCGGTCCTCGCCCAGCCGGTCGCGCACCCAGGCGAAACCCTCGCGCAGGATCCCCGGCTTCTCCTTCAGGGCGTAGTGGAGCAGGACGTAGCGCAGGGCGTCGTTGATCATGCCCAGGCAGAGGACCTGCTCGGCGTGGACCGGCACCACGGGATGCCGCGGACCCGGGGGGCGCTCGTTGAAGACCTCCACCAGGCGCCGCACCGTGTAGCGCACGTTCTCCAGACGGAAGGGCTCGGCCCGGGCGAGCAGATCCCCCACGCGGAAGCGGTCCCAGCCGTCACGCGAGGTCTGGAAACCGAAGGGGAAGTATCGGTGCAGGAGATCCTGGAGAGGGTCAGCAGCCACGGTCGCCTTCCTTGGTAGAGGTGAGGCCGGTCGAGCCGGCTCCTTGGCTGCAGCTTAGAAGAGCGGGTCGAATCGGCAAGGTGCGGTCGCCGGCGCGGGGCATCGGCTCGCGGCCATGGGCCGGCTCCCGGAAGGCCTCGTCTCGGGGCGAATCCAGCGCCACGCCCATTCATGGTGACTCATGACGTCCTGTCTTTCAAGCCACGAGGGTCCCCGACGCTAATCGCGGATCTTTCGCAAAAAACCCTTTGCCAGCCGCAAGAGCAGGTATTTCCTTTGGCCGGGAGAGAGGTCGTTATTCGATTAACAAGAGGGCGGGCGGCCACGATCGCTGCCGGCCCGCCGAGGAGGCCGGGGGCGTGGATCTGATCGTTTGCGTGGGCGACCACTGCCATCTGAGCGGCTCGGAGATGGTGGTCCGGACCTTCCAGGAGCTGCTGGCCGACACCGGCCTGGTCGATCGCGTCACCCTCAAGGGCTGCTTCTGCTGCGGCCAGTGCAGCGGGCACGAGGAGGAGGACCGGGTCACCATCCGCCTGCAGGGCGAGTTCTTCGATACCCGCTACGAGGACGCCGAGGCCTGCTTCCGCGACCAGTTGAAGCCGCGCCTGGACCAGCTACTGGCCGGCGCCTAGGCGCCCCCATATCCCGAGGAGCAGGACATGGCCAAGGTGATCTTCGGCGTCTGGGATGGACGGGTCATCGACAACCGCGACAAGCAGCTGTTCGAGATCGAGGACTCCCCCGACTTCGCCGACTTCAACGAGTTCGACCCCGGCAATCCCATCAAGGCGTTCGTGGGCGGCAAGGGCTTCTTCGTGTTCGAGAAGGACGTCAGCCTGCTCGATGCCGCCCTCTGCTACGCCCGGCGGGCCAGCCACGAGTCCTGCGGCAAGTGCACCCCGTGCCGGATGGGCACCCGGATCATCGAGGATCGCCTGGCGGGCCTGCTCGCGGGCGAGGGCGGCCGGCAGGCCCTGGACGAGGTCGCCACCATCGCCGAGCACATGACCGACACCAGCCTCTGCGGCCTGGGCCAGACCGCGGCGGTGGGCCTGCTGGCGATGATCCGTCAGTTCGGCGAGGAGCTCGAGCGGGAGATCGAGGGTGGCGGGCGGCGGGGTCGTCAGAGCTGCTCCACCTACGTCACCGCGCCGTGCATCGAGGAGTGCCCCATCAAGGTGGATGTGCCACGGTACATCGACTACATCAAGGACGGCAAGTTCACCCACTCGGTAGGTGTGGTGCTGCAGAAGTACCCCATGGCCGCCACCTGCGGCCGGGTCTGCGTGCGCTTCTGCGAGATGGCCTGCCGGCGCACGCAGGTGGACGAGGCCGTGGGCATCAAGGTGCTCAAGCGCTTCGTGGCCGACCGCGAGAAGTACGTCACCGACCGCTGGTTCAGCGAGGATCTCATCGAGGAGCGCAAGCCCGCCGGCCTGAAGGTGGCGATCATCGGCGCCGGCCCGGCCGGCATCTCGGCGGCCTACCACCTGCTGCTCAGGGGCTACACGGTGGAGGTCTTCGAGGCCATGACCGAGCCGGGCGGCATGGCGGCCGTGGGCATCCCCGAGTACCGGCTGCCCAAGGAGGACGTCCTGCGCAAGGAGATCTCCATCATCGAGGCGCTGGGCGGCAGGATCCACTACAACCAGCGGCTGGGGCAGCATTTCTCCCTGGGCGAGCTGCGCGAGCGCGGCTTCAAGGCCATCTTCCTGGGCGTGGGCGCCCACAAGGGCAAGGGCCTGGGCATCCCGGGCGAGGAGGCCAGCATCCAGGGCTACGTCACCGGCGTGAAGTTCCTGCTCTTCATCAACCACTACCACATCACCATGGGCCTGCCCATGGAGCTGGGCGAGAAGATGGTGGTGGTCGGCGGCGGCAACGTGGCCATGGACTGCGTGCGCTCGGCCCTGCGCATGGGGGTGAAGGAGGTGCACCTGGTCTACCGGCGCACCCAGGACGCCATGCCCGCGGACATCGAGGAGATCGAGGCCGCCGAGAAGGAGGGCGTGCACTTCCACTGCCTGACCCACCCGACGCGCATCATCACCGAGGACGGCAAGGTCAAGGGCATCGAGCTGGTGAAGATGCAGCAGGGCGAGCCCGACGCCAGCGGTCGTCGGAGCGTCCATCCCGTGGAGGGGTCGGAGTTCGTCCTGGAGACGGACTTCGTGATCCCGGCCATCGGCCAGGCGGTGGACCACGGCTTCCTGCGGCCGGAGGACGGCATCGAGCTGAACCGCTGGGGGCTGATCGACGCCGACGAGACCAACCTCACCACCGATCACCCCGGCGTCTTCGCCGGGGGCGACGCGGTCACCGGTCCGGCCACGCTGATCCAGGCCATGGCCCAGGGCGAGCGCGCGGCGCGCTCCATCGAGGACTACCTCACCCACGGCCGCGTCCGCTTCGACTCCGGCGACCGCTTCAGCCAGCTGCTCCGGAGCATCCGCAAGCTCAACCCCGAGTACGTGGACACGCCGGTCAAGCACATCTACCGCGTCAAGGCGCAGGAGCTCGACCCCGAGGTGCGCAAGCAGATCTTCGAGGAGGTCGAGAAGCCCATCAGCGTCGAGGAAGCTTACCGGGAAGCCAACCGCTGCATGCGGTGCTACCGCGTCTACTCGGTCGTCACCGAGAAGTAGGAGGCAGGAACCCATGCAGGGCAGCATCAATGGCAAGCCGGTGACGTTCGAGGACAACCAGACCATCCTGGAGGTGGCCCGCCGGCACGACCACTTCATCCCCACGCTGTGCGAGCTGGCCGACGCCGACCATGCCCCGGGCACCTGCCGCGTCTGCCTGGTGGAGATCCGTCGCGACGGCAAGGCGCCGGCCTTCGTCACCAGCTGCAACACGCCCATGGAGCCGGGCATGCAGGTGCTCACCCGCACCGCCGCGGTGCGCGAGAAGCAGCGCCTGCAGGTGGAGCTGCTCCTCGGCGACCACGACCAGGAGTGCGCCACCTGCGTGCGGCATGGCAAGTGCGAGCTGCAGGACGTGGCCCAGTTCGTGGGCCTGCAGCGCTCACGCTTCGGCCGCCGCGCCTACTTCGAGCAGCGCACCCGCGATCGCAGCAGCGTCGCCGTGGTCCGCGACATGAGCAAGTGCATCCGCTGCCACCGCTGCGTGCACGTCTGCCGTGACGTCCAGGGCACCGACGTGCTGGTGCTCCACGAGCGCGGCCTGAACGCCGAGATCGGCGTGCGCGACAGCCTGGCCCTCGGGACCAGCGAGTGCGTGAGTTGCGGGCAGTGCACCCTGGTCTGCCCCACCGGCGCCCTGGCCGAGGTGGACGACATCGAGCAGGTGATCGACTACTTCTACGACCCCGACATCTTCACCGTGGTGCAGATGGCCCCGGCCACGCGCATCGCCCTGGGCGAGGAGTTCTACCTCGCGCCCGGCAGCAACGTCGAGGGCAAGATGATCACCGCGCTCAAGCAGCTGGGCGCCGACGTGGTGCTGGACACCAACTTCACCGCCGACCTGGTGATCATGGAGGAGGGCACCGAGCTGCTGGGCCGGATCGAGGCCGGCGGCACGCTGCCCATGATCACCAGCTGCTCGCCCGGCTGGGTGAACTACGTGGAGAAGAACTATCCCGAACATCTCGATCACATCTCCACCACCAAGAGCCCCCAGCAGTGCTTCGGGGCGCTGGCCAGGACCTACCTGGCCGGGAAGCTGGGCGTGGACCCGGCGAAGGTGCGCGTGGTGTCCATCATGCCCTGCACGGCCAAGAAGGAGGAGGCGCAGCGGCCGGAGATGGCGCGCGACGGCCGGCCGGACGTGGACGTGGTGCTGACCACCCGCGAGTGCGCGCGCCTGCTGAAGCGCGAGGGCGTCTGGCTGCCGGACCTCGAGCCGTCCGGCTTCGACAACCAGTGGATGGGCGGCTACTCCGGCGCCGCGGAGATCTTCGGCACCACCGGCGGGGTGATGGAGGCGGCCATCCGCACGGTGTACCACGTGGTGACCGGCCAGGAGCTGGCGGGCGTGGTCTACGAGCCGGTGCGCGGCTACGAGAACCTGCGCGAGGCCAGCGTGGACCTGGGCGCGGCCGGCGAGATCAGGGTGTGCGTGGCCCACGGCCTGAAGGCCGCGAAGCAGGTCATGGAGAAGGTGGCCGACGGGACCGCCCCCTGGACCTTCATCGAGATCATGGGCTGCCCCGGCGGCTGCATGGGCGGCGGGGGCCAGCCCCGCATCAAGAAGAGCTACCAGACCTTCTGGCACGAGCGGCAGCAGGCCATCTACCAGATCGACGCGCGCTGCGAGATCCGCCAGTCGCACAACAACCCGCTGATCACCATGATCTACGACGAGTTCCTCGGCGAGCCCAATGGGCACCGCTCGCACGAGCTGCTGCACACCAGCTACCGCGACCGCAAGCAGGTGGTGCACCACACCATGAAGGAGATCTGGGACGAGCTGAAGGCCTAGGCCGGTCCGGCGTTGCCGACCGGCGGGCTCCCGCGGTATGTTGCCGTCCGCAACGTGTACCCCAGCCGCGAGCGGGCCCGAGGATGCCGAACACGCAGAACACGTCAGGTGGGCCGGACAGGCCGGACAC
>CAZWYF010000062.1:9036-10743 GCA_964637835.1 uncultured Fibrobacteraceae bacterium | reverse complement strand
GCGCCGGGTAGGCCGGACACGCCGGGCGCGCACGCCTTCTTCCCCGGCGACGCCTACGAGACACCGTCCGATCACCGCCGGGATCTGATGGATCGCCTGTGCCTCGGCGGCTCGGCCTGGTTCTACACGCTGTTCGCGCGCGAGGTCCTCTGGTCGCGGTCGCGGGCCCTGGCCGGCACCTATGACGACCACGCCTGGTCCGAGAGCTCCCTCCGCATCCTGCGCGCGCTCGAGCGCTGCGGCGCGCGCTTCCACGTCTCCGGCCTCGACCATGTCGCCGGGCTCTCCGGCCCGGCGGTCTTCGTCGGCAACCACATGAGCACGGTGGAGACCATGGTCCTGCCGTGCCTCATCGCGCCGCGGCGACCGGTGACCTTCGTGGTCAAGGAGAGCCTGCAGGCCATGCCGATCTTCGGCCCGGTGATGCGCGCGCGGCAGCCGGTGACCGTCGGCCGCCAGAACCCGCGCCAGGACATGCAGAAGGTGCTCCTCGAGGGAGCGCAGCGGCTGGCCGACGGCATCTCGGTGGTCCTCTTCCCGCAGTCCACGCGCCAGGTCCGCTTCGACCCCGCCCGGTTCAACTCGCTGGGCATCAAGCTCGCGCGCCGCGCCGCGGTCCCGGTGGTGCCGGTGGCCCTCCGCACGGATTTCTGGCGACCGGGCCGACTGGTCAAGGACCTCGGCCCCCTCGACCGCCGCCACCCCATCCACATCCGCTTCGGTGCCCCGCTCTCCGTGGAGGACGACCCACGCGCGGCCCACCAGCAGGTGGTGGCGTTCATCGTCGAGAACCTCGCCCGCTGGGGGTTGCCGCCGGCGTGAGATCGCGAGGTCGCGTCGAGGCACGCGAGGCGGCGGCGCACCGGCCGGCTCAGCCCAGCACCGACAGCCGCACCGCCAGCCCGGTGAGCAGCGCGGTGAGGATGCTCGCCAGCGTGCCCAGCAGGTAGTAGTCCGCGAAGCGCTGGTTCTTCAGCTCGGGGAAGCGGGCGATGGACTTGGCCGCGATCACCAGGCCCAGGGCGCCCCACTGGCCGGCCAGCACCAGCACGTAGACCAGCGCCCGCTCGAGGACGCCGATGGTGCGGCCCATCTCGTACTCGTCCGGGCCGCTGACGCCTGGCCCCTGGCTGGCCTCGGCGCGGGGGACCAGCGCCGGGTAACGGGCCAGCAGGCCGCGGACCACCGCCGTGCCGCCCTTGCCGTTGAACACCAGCCCGGCGATCACCACCGACCAGGCCGCCGCCAGCGCCGGCGCGTGGGAGGGCAACGGATCCAGCGTCCGTCCCGGCGCCCCCAGCTCGCGCAGCCAGATCCACGCCGCCAGCAGGCCGATCAGGTGCAGCGCCTGGTCCAGGAAGAACGGCCCCAGGCGCCCGCCCGGCCGCGCGGGATCCTCGAGCCGACCCTTGGCCAGGTCCAGCAGCACGTGGTAGCCGCCCACGGCGAGCACGGGCCACAGCAGCAGTGGCGACCAGAATGGCAGCAGCAGCAGCGCGTGGGTCGCCAGCGTGAGCAGGCCGTGCAGCAGGAGCACGCCCGGGTGACGACCCTTGCGCGCGGCGATGCCCTCGGTCTGCACCAGGAAGTCCGCCAGGACATGGCCGGCGATCAGCAGGGCGAGCAGTGCGGCGTCGGGCGAGAGGGCGCGCAGGGGCAGGTCCGGCGTCATGGGGCGGCCTCCGGTCCGGCGGTCGGGGGCGCGGC
>CAZWYF010000062.1:0-8936 GCA_964637835.1 uncultured Fibrobacteraceae bacterium | reverse complement strand
GGGCGCGGCGTCGGGCGCGGCGTCGGGCGCGGCGGCGGCCCCGGCGGCGGCCCCGGCGAAGCGGGCGAGCAGGCTGGCGGCGGCCGCCTCGGCGGCGGTCACCTCCTCGTAGAGGGCGCTCTTGAGCCGCTTGCTCAGCGTGGAGGGATCGATGTCCAGCTCCGCGGCCAGGGCGCGCTGCGTGCTGACCTGGCGGCGGCCGGCCACCGCGGCGGCCTGCTTCGCGGTCCAGCCCGCGCGGACGGCGCCCAGCAGGGCGAAGATCCCGTCCAGCGCCTGTTCCGCCCCGGCATCGAGCCCGCGGGCGGCGAGCCAGCGGTCATGATCGGCGGCCCAGTCGATGGCCTGGCGAGCGGCGTGGAAGCAGGGGCCGTCCATGCCCACGGCGCGCTCCTCGAGGCGGGTGGCCAGCGCTCCCCAGCCCAGGCCCCAGCGGAGCGAGAGCTCGGGCAGGGCCTCGTCGCAGGCCACCACCACCGGCACGCCCGCGGCCGGATCGGTGAGCAGGACCTGGAACTCGTCACCGGTGGTGATGGCGAAACGGGCGGCGATGACGTCGGCGAACCGGTGGTCGAGATGGGCCAGGGCCTGGCGCAGCCGTTCCTGGACGCCGCGCCGGTCGGCGAGGCGCCGGGAGCCGCGGATGTCGGCGATGGCGGCCAGGTAGGCCCGTGGGGTCTGCGGTGCCAAGGTCGTCATGATTGGCCATTCTAGGCCAACGCATGCCCCTGTCCAGGGAAAAGAAGTGGCATCAGGAAGCCAATAAGGTAATAGTTGGCAAATAAAAGCCAATCACTGCCGATCCACGGCCATGTGGTCAGGCATGCGGACGGCGACCACCATGCCCTCGGCGGTGATCTCGCCGGCGCAGCTCAGCGTGATGTCCACCACCACCTTCCGCACGCTGCGGTCGCGCACGGTGGCGCGCAGCTCCAGGGGCGGGCCGAGCGGCGTCGGGCGGCGGTAGCTCACCTCGAGCTTCGCGGTGACGTAGCGCGGCATGGGGGCCTCGCCGGCGAGCACCGCGGGATCGAGGGCGGGGGCCTGATCGGGATCGGTCGCGGCGTCCAGGGCCGCACCGGCCGCCGCCGCGGTGCCAGTGCCATGGCAGTCGATGAGCGAGGCGATCAGGCCGCCGTACACGTAGCCGGGAATGGCCGTGTGATGCGCCTCGGGGGTGAAGTGCGCCACGGTCTGCTCGCCCTCGATGTGGCTCTCGATCCGGTGGCCGGCGGGGTTGAGGTGGCCGCAGCCGTAGCAGTGGGCCACGTCGGTGGGGTAGCGGTGCTGGATGGCGGGGCGGGGCAGCTCGGTCATGGCATCCACTCCGGAAGGGCGCTGGAGGGCGATCGGTCGTGCCGGCGCGGTCCAGGCGGTGCCGGCGGCAACTCCAGACTAGGAACGTTTCCCGGCCATGGCCAATGGTCGCCCGGGAATCGAGAATGTCCTCTCACCGGGGCGGGCATGTGCTAGGATCGTCGGGCTCGCCCGCCGCCCCCGTCTCCTGTCGAGGAGATGAGCCATGCGCAGGATCGCCACCTTCCTGATCGCCATGCCGATGGTCATCGCCTGCCTCGCCGCCGCCGCGGATCTCGGCCGGCAGGCCCCCGCCCGCCCAGCCGCTTCCGGAAAGGCCCCGCCGCCGGATCCCCGGGTGATCCGGCAGGGCGGCGACACCCTCCTCGATGCCGTGCCCATCCCGATTCCCTACACCGGCAGCGGCAGCACCACCGGCTACGCCGACGACTACGACGAGATGTGCCCCTTCACCGGCATGGCCCCGGACGTGGTCTACGAGGTCACGCCGGCCGCGGCCATGCAGGTGACCATCGATCTCTGCGGCTCGCAGTACGACACCAAGGTCTACGCCTACGGTGCCGACATGAGCCTCCTCGGCTGCAACGACGACCACTACGCCGGCGCGCCCTGCGGCCAGTACGTCTCCCTGCTCGAGGGCGTCCATCTGGCCGGAGGCGAGCCATCCTACATCGTGGTGGACGGCTACGGCCCCGAGAGCGGCACCTACGAGATCGCCGTCACCGAATTCCAGCCCTGCGACCTGCCCATCCCCGCCGACGCCCTCGCCGAGGGCGAGCCCCCGCTCGTGCCGGAGTACGAGGACTGCCACAACAACGGCTGCTCCGGGCCGTGCCCGGACAGCACCTGGCAGCTGCTGCCCGGCGACCAGGCCGGCGAGCTGGTCTTCCACGGCCGGTCCGGCTGGTACCCCGCCCAGGTGGGGTCGCTCCGCGACACCGACTGGCTGGAGATCGTCCTCGGTCCGCTCGGCGTGGCCGAGATCACCGTGGACGCCGAGGCGCCGCTGTATCTCTTCGAGCTCGGGCCCCAGGAGTGCAGCGAGGTGGGCGTGCTGCAGAACGTGCAGGGCGGCGCCTGCCAGCCGGCCACGCTGACGGTCACCGGCGAGCCGGGCGCCACGGTCTGGATCTGGACCGGCCCCACCACGTTCGAGCCGCCGCCGTGGCTGGATCCCGATGGCGACTTCGTGGCGGAGTTCAGCTACGTCCTGTGGCTGTCCGGCCTGGAGAGCGGGCCGGTGGCCGTCGAGACGCGGACCCTCGGCCAGGTCCGGGCGCTCTACCGCTAGACCGCCGCCGGCCGATCCGGCCATCCCGCCCGGAGGGGTCGTCCCGTGGCTCCCCGGATCCCTCACGCCGCTTCGGCCTGCCGATTGCCGTTTCGGGCGGATGCGGATCGTGATAACCTGGCTAGGTTTCCAGCGATCGACCCCTTCCTTGCCCGAGACCAGCCCCGGAGGTCATTCTCGATGCCCAAGCCCGAATCCATGGCCAAGCGCAACCTCATCGCCCAGTGGGCCTTCGACACCCGTCCCATCCTCGGCCGCTTCCACATCTGGCTCGAGGACGTGGACGTGGCCTGGCTCGACGGCCGCGGCCACGAGGAGCTGTCCGACGACATCACCTTCGTGGGCGGCGGCCTCGAGCGCCTCTTCATCATGGCCACCGGCGTGGCGGCCCTCGGCACGCGCCTGTTCGGCCGCTACGGCGAGGGCGCGGGCAAGGACAAGAAGGAGATCAACCGCGTCAAGAAGGACGCCGACGCCATCAGCGCCTACCTCCTGAGCGAGGGCCTGTGGTACCTGACGCGCACCCTGCCGGAGAACCACGCGGTGATGGTCTGCCTCGGCGAGGGCCTCATGCCCAAGGGCGGCGAGAGCCCGGACATGGGCAGCAACCCCCTGCTGGGCTTCGGCCGCATCTACGCCCGCCCGCAGGTGGCCCGCTACCTCGATCGCCAGGTCCAGCGCCTGATCAACGACCCCGGCTACGGCTGGGAGGACTTCCAGCGCCGCATCGACCAGGCCGGCATCACGGTCTGGGGCGCCGCGGTCGATACCCTGGAGAACACCTCGCGCTTCGCCAAGGGCGCGCCCACCGGCCCCATGGCCGTCTTCCACCTCTTCGACCAGCCGCTGTCGGTCACCCGTCCCTACGAGGGCTACATGGGCAACCTGATCCTGCCCCGCGAGGTGAGCGCCACCGCCGAGCGCGAGTCCCTGCTCCTGGACTTCCACACCCCGCGCGACAAGGTCCTCGACGTGATCCAGAAGACCTGGCCCGACCTCGAGGCGAGCAACGTCCACGTCTGGACCCTCAGCGGCCCCAGCCGCGAGCCCCGCATCGGGGGCATCTGGGACCAGTGGCGCGCCGTGGGCGCCCACGTGGCCGAGCCCGGCTGGAAGCTGCCCTCGGGCATGGAGCTCTT
Source organism: uncultured Fibrobacteraceae bacterium (assembly GCA_964637835.1). Taxonomy (GTDB): domain Bacteria; phylum Krumholzibacteriota; class Krumholzibacteriia; order LZORAL124-64-63; family LZORAL124-64-63; genus Glo-17. The sequence goes on along the minus strand of CAZWYF010000062.1, from coordinate 5,189 downwards.
CAACGACAGCGGCACCTACGCCCCCACCTACGAGGTGGGCACCTGGCTCGACAGTTCCGGCAACCGCCACCTGTTGATCCTCGACGGCTACGCCGCCAGCGCCGAGGCCATGCAGGCCGCCAGCCTGGCGCCCATCCTGGACCTGGACGTCTCCCTCGCCGTGCTCACCTCCCGGTTCGCCCTGCCCTGGGACAAGGAGGCGCGCATCATGCACCTGGACGCCGAGGCGCCGGACTTCCGCAAGCAGCTGGCCGGGGTCCTGGGCGAGGCGGTGGACGCCGACATGGAGGCTCGCTACCAGGAATGGATCCGCGAGGCCCGCGACGCCGGCATCCCCCTGGACAGGCGCGTGCTGTCGGCCGACGACTTCCTGCCGAAGAAGAAGTGGGACGTCATGGCACTGGCCGGCTTCATGCTGGACGACCCCTACACCGGCGCCCCCGGCGTGGAGACCATCGACGCGGACACCTACCGGGTCACCGTCCGCCTGTCCACGCCCCGGGGCAGCAAGCAGGTCAAGCTCACCCTGCGCTTCATGGAGGAGGCCGAGGTGCGGCCACTGGTCTGCAACCCGCTGCTCATCCGCTTCTTCCGCGGCGAGGACTGGACCCGGCGCGCGGTGAAGATCTCCGACTCCGGCCGCATCCGCAACGAGCTGCAGACCCTCTGCTCGGAGGCCCTCGAGCACTTCGGCGAGGACGGCATCCGCCTGCGCTTCGACGCCATCGCCGACGACGTCATCTTCCCCGAGCAGCAGAAGGTCCTGCGCGAGGTGCTCACCTGGTACAAGGAGAACCACCCGCTGTGGTTCTCCTGGCTGGAACTGGTCTGATCGGACGGGAGCTGGTCCGATCGGACGGGAGCTGGTCCGATCGCCAGCGCGTTTCGACTCCGTGACGGGGCCCCCCGGGGGGCCCCACCTGGCGCGCCGCGGCCCAGCGTGCCGCGTCGCGTCCTGGCGCTGCCGTGTAGCATCCCGGTCCCACCGCGCGGCGTCCCGACCGTGGCGTGGGCACTCACCGCCAATCCCGGAGACCGTGCCTCATGCGTCGACCATCCGCCCTGCTCACGCTCCTGCTGGTCACGCTTCTGACCGCCACGGCGCTGACCGGGCCCCGGCCCGCGGTCGCCCAGGTGCAGCCGGCGACCACGCGCCTCGCACCGGCCGACGTGGCCACGCCGGGTTCCCCCCTCACCCCGGCCCAGCGCACCCTGCGCAACGGCTCGCCCATGCCCACCGGCTGGGTGGGCCCGCTGCCTCGCCAGCGCACCGATCTGCCCCTGACCCTCGACTGGCGCGACCATGGCGGCAACTGGATCACCCGCGTGCGCGACCAGCAGGACTGCGGTTCCTGCTGGCTCTTCTCCGCGGTGGCCGCCACCGAGACCTGGTGGATGCAGCACCAGGGCGCACCCATCCCCGGCCTGGATCTGAGCGAGCAGTACGTCCTGTCCTGCGTGGACCTCGGCAGCTGCAACGGCGGCTGGTGCTTCGACGCCCTGGAGTTCCTGCGCACCGAGGGCACGCCGGACGAGGCCTGCTTCCCCTACCAGGCCGACGACCGCATCCCCTGCCGCGACGCCTGCGACGACGCCCTCGAACGCCTGGTCTACCTGGGCGACTTCGCCCCGGTCACCGCCGGGGTCATCGACGTCGACGCCATCAATGCCGCCCTGCAGGACGGCCCGCTGATCACCAACTACACCGTCTACCTGGACTTCTACGACCACACCGACGGTATCTACCGCTGGGATGGGGTCAGCGAATCGGATGGCGGCCACTCCGTGCTCATCGTGGGCTACGACGACGGCCGCGAGGCCTGGCTGGTCAAGAACAGCTGGGGGATCGGCTTCGGCGAGCTCGGCTACTTCTGGATCGCCTACGACAGCGGCACGGGTTTCGGCGCGGACACCTGGCAGGCCCGCGACGCCAACCAGCGGCCCCGGCTCAGCGACCCCGGTTGCGAGCCGGCCGTCGCGGTGCCCGGCACGCCCATCACCTGGACGGTGACCTACGCCGACGCCGAGGCCGACGTCCCGCTGGCCGCCACCCTCACCCTCCGCGACCCCGGCGGACGCACCACCGAGCACACCCTCGTCGCCGACGAGGGCGACCTCGCCGAGGGCGTGCCCTACACCACCACCATGATCCTGGACGACGTGGGCCTCTACGGCTCCAGCTTCCGCTTCCTCAACACCGCCGGCCAGGAGGTGGTCTGGCCGCATGCCGGCATGGCGGACTGGCCGCGGGTGGAGGCGGCGCTGGCCGTGCCGGGGGATGGCGCCGTGCCGGGGGATGGTGCCGTGCCGGGGGATGGTGCCGTGCCGGGGGATGGCGCCGGGGGTGAGGTCGTCCAGCTGCACGCCCCGGCGCCCAATCCGGCCAACCCCGGCACCACGGTCCGCTTCACGCTGCCCGTGGCCGCGAACGCGCGACTGACCGTCCACGACCTCGCCGGCCGGCGCGTGAGCGAGCTCCTCGACGACACGCGCGCGGCGGGAACCCACGCCGTGACGTGGGATGGACGCGATGCCTCCGGACGCGTCGCGCCCAGCGGCGTGTACCTGGTCCGGCTGCGCGCCGGCGAGGTCCGGCAGACGGCCCGGGTGGTGCTGGTCCAGTGACGGTCCCCGGAGCCCGGGGGATGGGTCGTCATGAACGGGAGTCGTCGAGAAGAGCCTGGCGACCCTACTCCGCGTGGATCATGGCCGCCAGCCGCTCGAGTCCCTCGACGTCGGTGGCGCTGAAGGCGTCGGGGTCGTCGCTGTCCACGTCCAGGACCGCCACCACGCGCCCGTCGCGGTCCCGCACCGGCACCACCACCTCGCTCTGCGAGCGGCTGTCGCAGGCCACGTGCCCCGCGAAGGCGTGCACGTCCGGCACCAGCACCGATTCCTCCCGCTGGACGCCCGCCCAGCAGACACCCTCCGGACCGTCGAGGATGGCGCAGGCCAGCGGCCCCTGGTAGGGGCCCACCACCAGCTTGCCGTCCTGCAGGCGGTAGAATCCGGTCCAGAAGTAGTGCGGCATCTTGTGGTGCAGCAGCGCCGCCATGGTGGCCATGCGCGCGATGGGATCGCGGTTGGTGACGAACAGCTCGCCCAGCTGCCGGGCGATGCGCGCGTAACGGTCGGCGAGGCGGCGGTCGGGTGCGGCCATGGGGATCCTCCCGGTGGGGCTGGGGCGACGGCGGACAAGGTAATCCCGCGCGCCAAAATATTCGACCCCGACCGGTGCGACCTGCTATGTTCCCAGCTGAAATGAAGCTCGCAACGGACCCCGCGCCGCCCCGGAGGCCGCCATGGACGCCCTCGACGCCATCTTCACCCGCCGCAGCATCCGCCACTTCACCGACCAGCCCGTGGACGACCAGCAGATCGAGACGCTCCTGCGCGCCGGCATGGCCGCGCCGTCCGCCGGCAACCAGCAGGCCTGGGAGTTCGTGGTCATCGACGACCGCGCCATGCTCGACGCCATCCCCAGGGTGCACCCCTACGCCCAGATGGTGGCCGACGCACCCCTCTGCCTGGCCATCTGCGCCGACCCCTCCCGCGAACGCTACAACGGCTTCTGGGTCCAGGACTGCGCCGCCGCCACCCAGAACATCCTGCTGGCCGCCCACGCCCTCGGTCTCGGCGCGGTCTGGCTGGGCATCGCGCCGGGCGGCGACCGCGCCCATGCCGTCGCCGAGCTGCTGCGCCTGCCCGCGGGGGTGGAGCCGCTGGCCCTGGTGGCGGTGGGCCACCCGGCGGAATCCAAGCCGGCCGAGGACCGCTTCGATCCCGAGAAGACCCACCACAACGTCTGGTAGCTGGCCGGCCACGTCAGGGCGGGGTCGTCGGTTGCGGTGGTGGGGTCGGGTGGTGGCGGGGTCGGGTGGTGGTGGCGCGCGTGGTGGCGGGGCGCGTGGTGGCGGGGTTCGCTCCTCGGTCGCGTCCATCTCTGATCCTCCGGCCGTGCGCCTGGCCCGGTCTTCGGCCGCTTCCGTGGCGCGTCCCCCTGGCTCGCCTCTTGGCTCGCCTCCTGGCTCGTCCCCTGGCTCGTCCGTTGGCTCGCTCCCTGGCTCGTCCCCTGGCTCGTCCGTTGGCTCGCTCCCCGGCTCGTCCGTTGGCTCGCTCCCTGGCTCGTTCCCTGGCTCGTCCCCTGGCTCGTCCGTTGGCTCGCCCCTCGGTCGTCCGTTGGCTAGCCCTCTGGCTCGCCCCTGGCTGCGTCCATGACTCTTCGTTCGGCCGCGTCCGTGGCCGACGGTCCGACCACGTCGGGCTCCCCCGACTTTCCGCAGCAGGGTCGGCTGGCCCCGGCGGGCTCATGTGCGGGGAGCAGATGCACCCGGCGCTCGTTGAATGTGGGTTCACGTTCCTGGTGGTGCCTCGATGGACCCGATGGAAGTTGCGAGACAGGGCCCCCCGGGGGGCACCCCCCGAAGCACCGATGAGGCGGTAGCCGAGTCGCCGGTGAGATAACTGGCGAGCCACCGATGACGTGTCCGTCGAACCACTGATGAAGCGGCCGTCGAACCACCATCGAGGCACCGTAGGCGTCGCTGGGACGACCGGCGGGTGGAAGTGACGGAATGGGTTGTGCCCCGAAGAATGTTGACGTCCCCCGGGATTCGGAACGGACTTTCTCCCTTTCACTTACGCCCCTGGGGCGCATGCTTCAGCTCGTGCTTGCGGTTCACCTTCAGCCTCCGCGTCTTCACCCGGCGCCAGTATCGGCGCCGCTGGGAGGCGGCGTGGCGCTGGATGTCGGTGGCGGTGCCTCGGGTTGGGGCAGGCGAAAGGGGTCGCAGGGCATGGATTCGGGGGTTCGAGGTCGTTCATGGGATGGGTCAGGACAAGACCCGGCCCCATCAACATTCTTCGGGGCACAACCGACGGAATGGATTCGCGAACGGGATGAACTGCTGCGCATGTTCAGATTGTCGGAAATTCCTCCTTGCGCTTTTCGCCTTCCTTTCGTATCTTCTTCCCACGCCTCCCCTCGCCCGATCCTGGAGGAATTCCCATGGCCAGTTCGCCTTCTTGTGCGCGGTCGAAGCCCTCGAAGCCGTCCAGCGCGTCCAGCCCGTCCAGCGCGTCCAACCCGTCCAACCCGTCCAGCGCGTCCAACCCGTCCACCCCTTCCAGCTCTTCCAGCGCGTCCAGGGCCGCCGGCCCCGCGGCCGGCGTGGCGCCGCCCTTCGTGG
>CAZWYF010000061.1:15651-17564 GCA_964637835.1 uncultured Fibrobacteraceae bacterium | reverse complement strand
TCTAGCCGTCGCCAGAAAAGCCCCGAGCCTCGAGCGGAGCCCCCATGATTCGACGTCACCTGTCATCCATCCTCCGGCAGCAGGCGGAACGGTATCCGGCGGTCACCCTCACTGGCCCCCGTCAGTCGGGCAAGACCGTCCTGGTCAAGAGCACGTTTCCAGACCATGCCTATTTCAATCTGGAGGATCCCGAGACTCGGGACTACGCCCAGCATGACCCGAAGGAATTCCTCTCTGCCGACGATTCCGGAATGATCATCGACGAGGCGCAGCGAGTCGCCGACCTCTTCTCCTACATCCAGGTCGCGGTGGACCGGGATCCCCGGCCCGGACGCTTCATTCTGACCGGATCACACAACTTCTTGTTGATGAACTCGATCCAGCAATCGCTGGCCGGTCGCACGGCGGTCTTGCACCTGCTGCCGTTGAGCCAGGCAGAGATCCAGGGACGACCGTCTCTCCCGGTGGAAGAACTGGGCAAGGAACTGCCGGCAACGCCCGAGAAGGGCCACGATCTGCTCGAAACCCTCCACAAGGGCGGCTACCCCCGCATCTTCGACCAGAACATCCCGCCCCAGGACTGGTTGGCCAACTACACCCGGACCTACGTGGAACGCGATGTCCAGCAGGTCCTCCGGGTCCTGGATCTTGACGATTTTCGCCGCTTCCTGGGCATGTGCGCCGGCCGTAACGGCCAGCTCTTGAACATGAGCTCGCTGGCCGTCGATTGCGGCATCACCCACCCGACGGTCAAGAGCTGGCTGTCCGTTCTGGAAGCCAGTTTCCTGATCAAGCTGCTGCAGCCTCACCATCGAAACTTCAACAAGCGACTGGTCCGCAGCCCGAAACTCTACTTTCTCGACACGGGATTGCTGTGCTACCTGCTGAGGATCCGCAGCGCCGAGGAGCTGCGCCACCACGCCATGCGGGGAGGCGTGTTCGAGAGCCACGTGCTCTCCGAGCTCATCAAGAACCGGCTGAATCGGGGACTAGAACCGGACCTCTACTTCTGGCGGGATTCCGCGGGCCTGGAGGTGGACTTCTTGCTGGAAAGCGGCGACACCCTGACACCGATCGAGGCCAAGTCGGGGACGACCATGACCTCGGACTTCCTGGATGGATTGAAGCGATGGCAATCGCTGTCGGGACTGCGCGACGGCCCGGCGGCCCTCGTCCATGGAGGGGACGAGGCTTCGCGCCGATCAGGAGTGGTCGTGTATCCGTGGTCCTGCTTGTGATCGATGCACCGGAACCGGCCCGGGGATCACAGAGACAGGTTCATGCGAGTGCGCTCTCGCCGGTGATCGTGGCCATCGACGCCCGGCTACTCAGGCTGGAATGGCAGCGAGAGCTCCGGTGAGCCGCTGAGGCCGTGCCTCGAGGACGGAGCAAGCGGGAGGCCGCAAGCCGCCGGGTGACGTCGCCGGGTGCCGCGTCGGGTGCCGCGCCCGCCGAACTCGTAGCTGGTGAGCGATCGCCGGGATCGACGAGAGCGCGGGGAAGCATGATGAGCGCTAGTGGTCCGTGTGCTCGACTACCCAGCCGGCCATGGCGCTGTCGAGCATGAGGGGCCGCTTTCCCCACACCCAGTAGGCCGCCGGCCAGTCCCAGGCGCCGCCCTGCAACGAATGATGAGTGGTCACCGCGTGAGGCAGATGCGGGATCGTGACGATGGAATAGTCCACGCCGGCAGACTCGAGATGACCGGTCATCACCGGCACGTTCTCCTCGGCCGGGACATTGACATCCTCCTCGCCGAAGATCGCGAGCACCGGCGACTGGATCGACCGCAGATCGTCGGCCGGATCATAGGCGTTCGTCCGCCACCACGTCATGCCGGGATCATCCGGGGATTCCGGCATCTGCACGTGATCACGCCATTGCGAATGCGCGGCGGCGTCTCTCAAGACCTC
>CAZWYF010000061.1:14476-15551 GCA_964637835.1 uncultured Fibrobacteraceae bacterium | reverse complement strand
CCAGCCTCCCTGGCTGATACCCAGAAGGCCGACCGCGCCGCTCTTGACCGAGGACAGCCCGCTGATCGCCTCGACAGCTCCGAGAGCGTCGCTGGCCAGGGTCTCGAAGTCGGCCGCGCGCCAGTCTCCTCCGGACAGGCCGCATCCCCGCTTGTCATACACGAATGCCCCGATACCTCTCTTCACCAGTGCGTACGCGTGCGAGCGGTTTTCCCACATGGAGCGGTCCTGCTCACCGCTGCCGGGAATCACCACGACCCCCGGTACCGGATCGGTGGCGATGGGAAGGTACAGAGTGCCCCGTAGCTGGACGTCGCCTCGCCCCGGGAACGCGACCGCCCTGGTCGTCCAGTTCCGGTCGGGCCTGGCGCCCGTCTTCTTCAGATGCAAGGCGAGAGGCGGATTCCAGCGATCATTCGAACCAGTCAGTTCCTGATGGTCGCGATTCCGAAGCAACTCGAAGGGGCCGTACAGGATTCGCAGATGAACCGAGGAGTCAAGTACGCGGACCTCTCTCAACGGCTCCTCGTGGAGCCCTAGCGAGGGCAACGAGTAGTGGCCGCGTACACTGTCGCCTTCGGACTCGAACACCACCTCGATCAGTTGCACGGCGTTCTGACGGATGACAGCTCCCGTCCAGACTCCATTGATGGCCTCCTGGCACCGGGTGACGCCAGTGCCCACGAGCTGAACGACGGTGACGAGCATCATGATGCGCAGGAACATCTCACCACCCTGTCTTCCACCTGGACGTCAGCCTCGACTGGAAGGTCCCATGTCGAGGGGGACCGCCATCGGTTCGCGACCCGAACGGATGGGGTCGATCATGGAGAGAAGATATCGGCAACACGATACTCGATCTCGGGGGCGGCGGTGTCGTTGCTGGAATACCCGGCCGATTCCCCCGAGAAACCACCCCCGTCGATATGCTAGAATCAACGCGGTCCAGGCCTCGCCGTGGCCATCGTCTCGCGCGCCAGCGGTCCGCGACCCGGTGATCACGGCCGCACCCTCGCCCTGGAGGCCACCCCGTGAAACCGTTCGTCGTCGTCTCCGTCCTGATCCTGGCCGTCGT
>CAZWYF010000061.1:9508-14376 GCA_964637835.1 uncultured Fibrobacteraceae bacterium | reverse complement strand
CCGCGGGCCCCACCGCCGCCGGCCCCACCACCGGTGTCCAGGCCCCGCCCAAGCCGCCGGGCGCGGTCATGCCGCCGCCGCCCGATCCGCAGGTGCTGCGCCAGGGCGGCGACACCCTGGCCGACGCCCTGGAGATCCCCCACCTCGACCACTACGAGGACACCGGCACCACGGTGGGCTACACCGACGATTACGACGAGGTATGCCCCTACTCCGGCAGCACCTCGCCCGACGTGGTCTACACCTTCACCACCAGCCCCTGGCCGCCGGTCGTGGACATCGACATGCTCGGCTCCAGCTACGACACCAAGATCTACGTCTACGACGAGAACCTCGAGCTGGTGGCCTGCAACGACGACTTCTACGCCGACTACGTCTCGAAGATCGAGGCCCTGGCCCTCGAGCCGGAGACGCGGTACTACCTGGTGATCGATGGCTACGGCGGCGACGCCGGCGACTACCTGCTGACCATCTCCACCCTGGGCGGCGAGTACGTGAATTGCCCCGCCGGGGCGACGCTGGAGGATGAGCCGCCCCTGGTGAACGACTACGTCGACGCCCACAACGGCGGCTGCAACTCCCTGGACGACCTCGGATACGCCCCGTTCCAGCACATCGGCAGCGAGTGGTTCTGCGGCCAGGCCGGCTGGTTCATCTGCGACGGCGGCGACTGCCGCGACACCGACTGGTACACCCTCACCATCCCGCCCAGCGGCGCGCTGGAGATCATCGGCGACGCCACCCACGCCACCTACATGTTCGAGCTCGGCCCCCAGGACTGCGACCAGGTGGACGTGCTGCAGAGCGTGCAGATCGGTCCCATCATGGAGGGCACGCTGATCATCACCGGCGAGCCGGGCAGCACCGCGTGGTTCTGGGTGGGGGCCATGGACTTCACGCCGCCATGGGGCGACCCGCCGCGGGAATACGACTACGTGCTGAACATCCCGCAGGTGATCGCCGTGGAGGCGACCACCTGGAGCGAGGTGAAGCAGCTCTACCGGTGACATCGACGGGCCGGAACGATGGGGGTTTCCGGCCGTCGACGACGGCGCCGAAACCGCCACGCTCGAAGTCGTCGAGGTCCTGCGCCCGGGCCTGGCGGTCATCCGACAAAACGTCAATGTGGCGGGGTGTTTTGATGAAAAGACCCGCTGAGGTACACCAGCGGTGTACCTCAGCGGAATGTTGATGCAAAAATGTTCCCGAAAAGCGGATCTGTTTTGACCATGGCCGCGAATCGCCGTTCACGCCGGCACGCGGCGGGAGATGAAGCACCCGACAGTGTGCGACCCGATCGCGGGGTGTTCGGCTGCCGGGGCGCCCGCTCCCACCGCCGGGGCGCCCGGGCCCTTCGCCGGGGCGCCCGGCCCCCCCGCCGCCAGCCCGGTTCGCCGCCGTGGCCCTCTTCCAGCGCCTCGGCAGCCGCCTCGACGGCCCCGCGTCATGGAACCTGACGCCGGAGACGCGCGCGGATTGACCGCATCGACGCGGGCGAATACCATCGACGGCAAGCCGGCCACTCCCTGTCCGGTTCCGCCGCCGACCATCAGGACATGACATGGAACTGCAGAGCTTCGAAGCCGTCATGGGAGCACTCGACGACGCCAAAGTGCGCAGCATCCTGGTCGGCGGCATGGCGGTCGTCTCCCATGGCCACGGCCGGATGACTCACGATCTGGATCTGGTGGTCGATCTCCAGCGTGACAACGTGCTGGCTCTCTTCGCGGCCCTGTCCCGGCTGGGGTATCGGCCGCTGGTGCCGGTGACGGCGGAGGGCCTCGCGGATCCCGCGATCCGGCGCTCCTGGGTCGAAGAGAAGAACATGACCGTGCTCAACTTCCACTCCGATCGTTACCGGGCCATGCCGGTGGATGTCTTCGTCGTGGAGCCGTTCGACTTCGCGAGGGCCTGGAAGGACGCCGTCGTGGCCGACGTCAACGGGGTCGAGGTGCGGATCGTCGACCTGGCGACGTTGATCGCGATGAAGGAAGACGCCGGCCGGCCGATCGATCTCGACGACGCACGCCACCTGCGCCTCCTCGCCGATGACGAGGACCCCGGAGCGGACGACCGATGACCAGTGATCCCCCTGCTCGAGACGACGCTCCCTGGCCCGCCGGCTGGGAGTCGTCGCGCCGCGAACAGATGCGCCGCTTCCGCGCCTTGCCGCTCGCCGAGAAGATCAAGGCGGTCGAGGAGATGGAGCGACTGGCGAAGGCGCTCGCCGAGGCCGTCGATCGCGGTCAGCGCTGATCGCCCGGGTGACGCGTTGATTCTCCATGTCCAGATCCGGTATACTCTCCGGGCACCTCCTCGCCGGCGTGGCCGGCTCTGTTTCCGGGACCGGCTCTACCTCCGGGACCAGGCACCGGGCCCATGGCCCCAGGCGCCTGGCGGAAGGCGCGGCTCCAGTTCGCCCCGGGGAGGACCTCATGCCCACCAGGCTCCGGCACCATCTCGCCCGCGCCACCAGCGCGGCCTTCATCGCCGTCGTCACCGTCGCCTCGGTCGTCCCGGTGGCTGGCCACGCGCAGGGCCGGACCGTTCCCGGCACCTGGGCGGAGGAGTTCCACCTCGACGGCCCCGACGCGCCCACGTGTATCGAGACCCTCGGCGATCGCGTCGTGGTCGGGGGCCGGTTCCGCACCGCCGGGCCCATCCTGGCGCGCGATCTCGCCTGGTACGACGCCGACGGCTGGCACGCCTTCGACGCCGTGCCCGGCCGGGGGGTCCACAACCTCTTCCCGCATGCCGGTAGCCTGGCCGCCATGACGCGGTGGTCGCCCTACCCCGGCGACGTGGACACCACCCAGATCTGGACCCTGGCGGGCAACGCCTGGCAGCTCGCCGCCGAGCTGGCCTCGCCGACCTTCGAGCACGCGGCCATCTCCTTCCAGGGCGACCTCTACGCCGGCGGCCGGCGCTGGGACGGCCAGGCGTTCGTCCCGGCGGTGACCTGCGACGGCGCGATCCAGGACCTCGCCCTGCTGGACGACCTCCTAGTCCTGGCCGGCGACTTCACCGTGGCCAACGGCGAGACCCTGGGCCACGTCGTGGCCTGGAACGGGAGCGAGGTGGTGCGGCCCTGGCCGGCATCGAGCGACCTGGTCGACCGCGTCGCCGTGCTCGACGGCGAGGTCTGGACCATGGCTGGCTACGGCTACTTCCTGGTGGTCCGGCGCTGGGCCGGAGGCGCGTGGGAGACGCGGCTGACCCTGACGGGCGACATGCTCTCCGGCGACATCAGTGGCCTGGGCCTCTTCGTGGTGGACGGGCAGCTCTACGTCTCCTACCGCGGCATGGTGATCTGGTCCTGGGGCGAACCGCTCCTGCGCTGGGACGCCGCGAGCGAGGCCTTCGTCACGGTGGTGGATCTGCCCACCCGCGACGCCGCCCTCCTGGGCGATGGCCTGGTGATCGTCCATGACCTGCCCCGGTATCCGTCGTCCGCCCTGCATCACGTGAACTACCTGCCGGGCCGGCCGCCGGGCGGCGAGATCCAGCCGCTGCAGACCGGCGGGCTGGGGCTCACCGCAGGGGTGGCCGGGTTCGCCGGCGAGGAGGATCTGGTGGTCGGCGGGGCGTTCGTCCAGGGAGGTGGGCAGTTCGCCAATGGCGTCCTGCGCGAGAGCGGCGGCGACTGGACGGCGGCGCCCTTCGTCAGCGCGCTGAACGCTGGCAGCGTCACCAGCGTGGGGACGTGGGCGGGAATGCTCCACCTGTCGGGCACCGAGCAGAACGGCTGCATCGGGGAAGAAGGGGTCTACCGCCTCGCGGGCGAGACCTGGACCCGCCTGCACACGCATGAGCTCCGTGGCCTGACCACCGTGCCGGGTCTCGGCCTCTTCGGTCGCGACTACTCGCGCGTCCGCCGCGCGACCACCGGCAGCATCGTGGGCACCGCGGACGGTGGCGCCGTGCGCGCCCTGACCGCCTGGGACGGCCAGCTGGTGGCCGGCGGCAGCTTCGAGAGCCTGGACGGGGCGGCGCAGGGACGCCTGGCGCGGTTCGACAGCTGGGACTGGAGCGACGTGGGCCACCCGCTGCAGGGCGACGTCACCGCGCTGGGGACCTGGCAGGATCAGCTCGTGGTCGCTGGCGAGTTGACGCTGCCGGACCAGGATGGCCGCCAGGTGGTCATCGGCGACGGCGGAGCCTGGCAGGTGCTGCCCGGCCTCTTCGATGACGACGTGCGGGCGATCTGCCAGTACGGCGACCTGCTGGTGGTCGGCGGCGAGTTCACGCGCGTGGGCGAGCTGGCGGCCGCCCACGTGGTGGCCTGGGACGGGTCGTCCTGGCGACCACTCGGCTCCGGCTGCGACGACGACGTCACCGCCCTGACCGTTCGCGACGATCGTCTCTGGCTCGGCGGCCACTTCCATGTCGCCGGCGGCGTCCCCGCCCACCACCTCACCTGGTGGCAGCAGGCCGACCCGACCGGTGTCGAGGAGACGCCCACCGCGCCGGCGACCCTGGCGGTCTTCCCCAACCCGGCGAACCCGGCGACCACCATCCGGTTCACGCTCGCCACGGCCGGCCGCGCGCGCCTCGACGTCCACGACCTCGCCGGCCGCCGCATCGGCCGCCTGCTCGACGGCGAACGGCCGGCGGGGGCGCACGCGGTGATCTGGCGCGGCACCGATGACCACGGCCGCGCGGTGTCCTCGGGCGTCTACCTGGTCCGGCTGACGAGCGCGGACGGCACCGCATCGCAGGCGGTGACCCTGGTGCGATGACCTCTGTCGCCATCTGATCATGGTTTTTCGTTCTCATCTGCGGTAGAATCAGGAGCAACCAGGAGGGGAAACCAGGAGGGAGTCGTCATGAATCGTCCTCTCGCGCCCCCGCGTGTCCGCGGCCTGCTC
>CAZWYF010000061.1:8254-9408 GCA_964637835.1 uncultured Fibrobacteraceae bacterium | reverse complement strand
TCCTGCTCCTCGCCCCGCTCGCAACCAGCGCCGCCGCCGACCCCGGCACCACCGACCCCGCCATCCGCGTCTACTGGACCGAGTGGCGCAGCTACAACCCCACCCTCAGCCGCATCGCCCGCGCGCCGGCCGACGGAGGCAGCGCCGAGACCCTGCTCACCGGCTTCCATCACGACACCGGCCTCGGCGACCTCGCCATCGACACCGACGCCGGCAAGCTCTACTGGGCCAACCGGCCGGCCGACCTCATCGAGTGCGCGAATCTCGATGGTACTGCCCGTGATACCGTGCTCGCCGACGTCAACGCGGTGGGCCTGGCGCTGGACGTCGCCGGCGGGAAGATCTACTGGGCCGACTACACCTACAGCGACCCCCGCATCCGCCGTGCCGACCTCGACGGCACCGACGTCCAGGACCTGGTGTCCGCCAGCGACGGCTGCCAGCTCGAGGGCCTGGTCCTCGACCTCGCCGCCGGCAAGCTCTACTGGGCCGAGCGCATGGACCAGCAGATCTGGCGCGCCAATCTCGACGGCAGCGGCGCCCAGCGGATCCTCGAGTGCTGGCAGGGCATCGGCCATCCCTGGGGCCTGGCCCTCGCCGGCGGCCGCATCTACTGGCCCACCGGCGAGTCCATCATGTCGGCCACCCTCGACGGCGACGACGTCACCACGGTCATCGACGACCTCCCCGACAACCCGCGGTCCCTGGAGATCGACCACGCGGCCGGCCACCTCTACTGGGTCACCGGCGGCTCGTCCGGCGCCATGGTCCAGCGCATGAACCTGGACGGCACGGGCCTGCAGACCCTGGTCGAGGGCCTGTCCTACGGCTATGGCCTGGCGCTGGAGTACGGCGAGGCGGTGCCGGTCCCCGACACCCCGGCCGCCGCGGTGCGCCTGGGCAGCCACCCCAACCCGTTCAACCCGCAGACCACCGTCGCCTTCGAGCTGCCACGGGCGGGCCCGGCCACCCTCGCGGTGATCGCGGCCGATGGCACCCACGTGCGCACCCTGCACCAGGGCTGGTGCGCGGCCGGCCGGCACGAGGTCACCTGGGACGGCCGCGACGCGGCAGGACGGGCGGTGGCCTCGGGGGTCTACCTCTGCCGGCTGACGAGCCAGGCCGGCGCGGCGTCCCATGCGGTGACGCTGGTG
>CAZWYF010000061.1:1266-8154 GCA_964637835.1 uncultured Fibrobacteraceae bacterium | reverse complement strand
TCGCCCCGGCCGGCCCGGCCCGGCGGACCACGGACCCCGCTGCGCCCGACTCCCCCTCAGTCCACCAGCCCCCTCAGCACGTACTGCAGGATGCCGCCGTGGCGGAAGTACTCCAGCTCCATGGGGGTGTCCAGGCGGACCAGGGCGTCGAAGCGGGCCTGCTGGCCATCCTCGGTGCGGGCGGTCACCTGGACGGTCTTGCCGTCGGCGAAGCCCCGGGCCAGGCCGTCGGCGAGGCCGTCGATGGCGAAGATCTCGTGGCCGGTCAGGCCGAGGGAGTCCACCGACTCGCCGGCGGGCAGCTGCAGGGGCAGGATGCCCATGCCGATGAGGTTGGAGCGGTGGATGCGCTCGTACCCCTCGGCGATCACGGCGCGGATGCCCTGCAGGGCGGGGCCCTTGGCGGCCCAGTCGCGGCTCGAGCCCGAGCCGTACTCCTTGCCCGCCAGCACGATCAGGGGCGTGCCCTCGTCGCGGTAGCGCATGGCGGCGTCGTAGATGGAGAGCACCTCGCCGGTGGGCAGGTGGGTGGTGTAGCCGCCCTCGGTGCCGGGCGCGAGGCGGTTGCGGATGCGGACGTTGGCGAACGTGCCGCGGACCATGACCTCGTGATTGCCGCGGCGCGAGCCGTAGGAGTTGAACTCGCGGGGCGTGACGTCCAGGGACTGCAGGTAGCGGCCGGCCGGCGAATCGGGGGCGATGGAGCCGGCGGGCGAGATGTGGTCGGTGGTGATGCTGTCGGCCAGCACGGCGATGGCGCGGGCGCCGGCGATGTCGGGCACGGTGGCGGGGGGCTCGGCGGTCATGCCCTCGAAGTAGGGCGGCTTGCGGATGTACGTGGACCGGTCCGACCAGGCGAAGCGATCGCCGGCGGGCGCCTCCAGGGCGGCCCAGCGGTGGTCGCCGCGGTAGACCTCGCCGTAGCGCTTCTCGAACATGGACGACGCGATGGACCGGCCCATGACGTCGGCGATCTCCTGCTGGGTGGGCCAGATGTCGGCCAGGAAGACGGGCTGGCCATCGGGGTCGGTGCCCAGGGGCTCGGTGTGCAGGTCCAGGTCGATGCGCCCGGCCAGGGCGAAGGCCACCACCAGGGGGGGCGACATCAGGTAGTTGGCGCGGACCTCGCCGTGGATGCGGCCCTCGAAGTTGCGGTTGCCCGACAGCACCGACGCGGCCACCAGGTCGCCCTCGGCGATGGCCGCGGCCACCGGATCGGGCAGGGGGCCGGAGTTGCCGATGCAGGTGGTGCAGCCGTAGCCCACGAGCTGGAAGCCGAGGGCGTCGAGGTCGTCCTGCAGGTCGGCGGCGAGCAGGTAGTCGGTGACCACCATGGAGCCCGGGGCCAGGGAGGTCTTCACCCAGGGCTGGGTGCGCAGGCCGCGCTGCACCGCCTTGCGGGCCACCAGGCCGGCCGCCAGCATCACCGCCGGGTTGGAGGTGTTGGTGCAGGAGGTGATGGCGGCGATCACCACCGAGCCGTGGCGCAGGGTGTGGCCGTCGCTGGTGGTGACGGTGGCGTCGAGGTGGCCGCCCTCCGGCAGCAGCGAGGGCAGCGTGTCGCGGAACGCGGTGCCCGCCTCGCGCAGCGGGAGGCGGTCCTGGGGCCGGCGGGGGCCGGCGATGCTGGGCTCCACCGAACCGAGGTCGAGGGCGAGGGTGTCGGTGTAGACCGGCTCGGGAGATGCGGCGGTGTGGAAGAGGCCCTGCTCCTGCATGTAGGCCTCCACCAGGGCCACCTGCTCGGCGGTGCGGCCGGTGAAGCGCAGGTAGTCCAGGGTCACCGCGTCCACGGGGAAGATGGCGCAGGTGGCGCCGTACTCGGGGGTCATGTTGCCGATGGTGGCGCGGTCGGCCAGGGTCAACGAGGCGAGGCCCGGGCCGTGGAACTCCACGAACTTGCCCACCACCCCCTTCTGGCGCAGCATCTCGCACACGGTCAGCACCAGGTCGGTGGCGGTGGTCCCCTCGGTGAGCTGGCCGTCGAGGCGGAAGCCGATCACCTCGGGCACCAGCATGGAGATGGGCTGGCCGAGCATGGCGGCCTCGGCCTCGATGCCGCCCACGCCCCAGCCCAGGACGCCCAGGCCGTTGATCATGGGCGTGTGGGAGTCGGTGCCCACCACGGTGTCGGGGAAGGCCTGCGGCAGGGCGGTCTCGCCGTTGTCGCCGTCGCCGCGGCGGTCGCCGTCGGCGTCGGCGCGGCCCCGGGCGCGGTCGTCCTCCACCTCGTCCGAGCGCGAGACCACGCGGCCGAGGTACTCGAGGTTGACCTGGTGGCAGATCCCGGTGTTGGGCGGCACCACCTTGAAGTTGGCGAAGGCCTCGCGGCCCCACTTGAGGAAGCCGTAGCGCTCGGCGTTGCGCTCGTAGTCGCGGTCCTGGTTCAGCTCCAGGGCGCGGCGGACGGCGAAGGAGTCCACCTGCACCGAGTGGTCGATGACCAGCTCCACCGGCTGCCGGGGGTTGACCCGGGCGGGGTCGCCGCCCAGGTCGGCCATGGCGTCGCGCATGGCGGCCAGGTCGACCACGGTGGGCACGCCGGTGAAGTCCTGCAGCAGCACGCGCGCGGGCATGAAGGTGATCTCGCGGGGCTCGGTGCCGCGGCCATGGTCCGCCCAGCCGGCCAGGGCCTCGACGTCGGCGGCGGTGACCACGTGGCCGTCCTCGCGGCGCAGCAGGTTCTCCAGCAGGATGCGGATGGAGTAGGGCAGGCGGGCGACGTCGTGGCCGTGGTCGGCGAGGGCCGGCAGGCGGTAGATCTCGAGGCGCTGGTCACCGACGCGAAGCTCGCTGCGGGCCTGGAAGCTGTTCATGGCGGGTCCTTTGCGCTCGAGCGGAGCGGATCCGATGGCGGGGCGGGACGACCCCGGTCTCCTGCAGATGCTAGCGATGATCGGGGGTGATCGCCGCCGGTCAGTGCTCCATCAGCCGCGGCAGGACGCCACCGGGGCGGCCATGGTGCGGGAGGGCGTCGCCGGGGTCGTCCGGGTCGGGGCAGACGAAGGCCTGCCGGGACGGGGAGTAGTAGAGGCACCCCGCCTGATCGGGCGGCAGCCGGCGCACCAGGCGGTCCGCCTGCTCGAGGGCCGTGAGCCAGGATTCCTTGAGCGCCACCGGGTCCACGGGGCCGGTGAGATCCAGCCGCGCGAGGTCGGCCGGGCGAAGCCGGCCGCGACGCCTCAGCATGTCCAGCAACGAGAGCGGCGAGTAGCCGGGATCCTTGCCCACCGCGGCCCAGACCAGGGCGCCCAGGGGCAGCTCGCTGGCGTGCAGATGGAGGGTGTCGAGGAGATCCCGCGGCTCGTCGCGGCCCGCGAGGGCGAGGACCTTGTTGGTGGCCAGATCGATGGGATGGAGCTGGTAGCCGAAGTCCTCGCTCCGGATCACGGGCATGAAGCGCCAGGTGGAATCCTGGGCCCACTCCACCTTGGTGGCGGCCTGGCCGCGCCGGACCACGATCCGGATGTAGCCCGGCTGGCTGATCTCCGTCTCCACGGCGTAGCCCCGTGCGAGCAGGAGGTCGTGGTCCGCGGCGAAGGCCGTGGCCACGCGGGCGGCGCTGTCCTGGAAGTAGTCGAGGTCGTGACTGTACCGCGTGGTCTCGGGGGCGGCGAGCAGCGCAGCGCCGCCGGCGAGGTAGCTGTCCTCGCTGCGGTTGGTGGCGAGCAGCCGGCCGAGGGCGGCCTGTAGCGGGGTCAGCGGCATAGCCGGGCTCCGATCTGCCAGGCCCGGCGGTCGCCATGCCGCATGAGTTGCTCGGCGACCCAGGCCACGTCGTCGGCACCGATGGCGAGGTCGGGCGGGCTCGACCAGAAGCAGCGCGCATGGTAGCGACGGTAGGCGCGCCGGGCCTCGCGGACCCGGACCATGGCGCGCGCCTGCTCGGGGTCGAGGCGGCGCCGGCTCCGGCGGCCCCCCTTGCGGCCGATGTCGGCGAGGTACTGGCGGATGACGTCGTCCATGGTTTCATCATAAGCTGCTCATGATGGAATGGCAAGGAACGTCACCCCGGGTTGACGCCGCCTGTTCGCTGCCGGACAATCACCGGACCCCTCGCCCTCGCCAGCGTCTGGAGCGTCATGGCCATCCATCTGCGCGACGTCCACTACCTCGACCCGCAGACCGGCGAGCTGCGCCACGGCGACCTGGTGGTGGAGCCCGGCCCCGATGGCGAGGTGCGGCCGGCCGACGCGTCCGCGGCCGACGCGTCCGCGCCCGCCGCGTCCGCGCCCGCCGCGCCGCCCGCTCCCGACGACGTGGTCATCGCCGCCCACGGCGCCCTCGCCCTGCCTGGCCTGGTCTGCGCGCACCATCACATCTACTCCGCCCTGGCCCGGGGCATGCCGGCCCCGCCGCGGGCGCCGCGCAGCTTCGCCGAGATCCTCGAGCTGGTCTGGTGGCGGGTGGACCGCGCCCTGGACCGCGACATGATCCGCGCCAGCGCCCTGGCCGCGGGCCTGGACGCCATCCGGTGCGGGGCGACCGCGGTGATCGACCACCATTCCTCGCCCCACGCCAGCGACGGCTGCCTCGAGGTGATCGCCAGCGCGCTGGACGAGCTGGGCCTCGCCCACGTCCTCTGCCTCGAGCTGAGCGACCGCGACGGGCCCGACGCCGCCGAGGCCGGGCTGGTGGAGACGGCGCGGTACCTGGGCAGCGGTCGTCCCGCCCTGGTGGGCCTGCACGCCAGCTTCACCGTGGGCGACGCGCTGCTCGCGCGGGCCGTGGACCTCGCCCGCACCTACCACACGGGGCTGCACCTGCACGTGGCCGAGGGCGCGGTGGATCAGGAGCGCTGCCTCGCCGACCACGGCTGCCGGGTGATCGCGCGGCTGGCCGACGCCGGCGTCCTCGACCAGCCGGGCACCCTGCTGGTGCACGGCCTGCACCTCGACGGCCTCGAGCGCGAGCGCGTGCGCCGGTCGCCGGCGTGGGTGGTGCAGAACCCCGAGAGCAACCAGAACAACGCCGTGGGCCGCTTCCGCTGGGCGGGCCTGGATCCCGACCGGGTGCTCCTGGGCACCGACGGCCTGCACGGCGACATGCTGCGCAGCCTGCGCGCCGCCCACTTCAACGGCCAGGCCGAGGGCCTCGCTCCGGGCACCGCCTGGAACCTGCTGGCCAGCAACCGCCGCTACCTCGCCGCGCACCATCCGGGCGCCGCGCGCCGGAACGACCTCGTCCTCCTCGACTACCCCGCCCCCACGCCGCTCACCGCGGAGAACCTCCCCGGCCACGCCCTCTTCGGCCTGGACGCGCGCCACGTGCGCACGGTGATCGCCGGCGGCCGCGTGGTGCTGCAGGACGGTGAATTCACCACCATCGACCAGGACGCCACGCTCGCCTCCTGCCGCGAGCAGGCCCACCGCCTCTGGGCGGCCCTCGCGAGGTCGTCCCCGAAAGGACAGCCATGATCCCCATCATCGACGCGGTGACCGACCCCGGCGTGCGCGAGCGGGCGGTGCAGCGGTACCGCGAGCGCGGCATCGTGCTGCCCACCTTCGCGCAGATGCGCGATCCGGAGCTGGTGCCCACGGCGGTCCAGGAGCGGCTGCGCGGCATCGGCCTCTGGGACCGCGACCCGCTGAACCTCTTCCGCATCACCTGGAAGAACCAGCCGCAGGAGCACGGCGGGCTGTTCGGCGAGGTGAACGCGCTGGAGCTGCCGCCGTCGTTGACCGGGGTGCCGGCGCGGATCGTCGCCCTGGTGGGCAAGTGGTTCCCCACCGGCGCGCACAAGGTGGGCGCGGCGTACGGGTGCCTGGCGCCGGTGATCGTCTCGGGCGGGTTCGACCCCACCCGCCACAAGGCAGTGTGGCCGTCCACGGGCAACTACTGCCGCGGCGGCGCCTTCGACAGCTTCCTCATGGACTGCACCGCGGTGGCCATCCTGCCCGAGGAGATGAGCCGCGAGCGCTTCGAGTGGCTGCGCGACATCGGCGCCGAGGTGATCGCCACGCCCGGCTGCGAGTCCAACGTCAAGGAGATCTACGACAAGTGCTGGGAGCTGCGCCGCACCCGCGAGGACGTGGTGATCTTCAACCAGTTCGCCGAGTTCGGCAACGCGGTCTGGCACCACCACTGCACCGGGTCGGCGCTCGAGGAGGTGGCGCGGCGGTGGGGCGGCGAGCTCGCGGCGTACGTGTCGGCCACCGGCTCGGCGGGGACCATCGCCGCCGGCGACTACCTGCGCACCATCGCCCCGCAGATCAAGGTGGTGGCCTCGGAGGCGCTGCAGTGCCCCACCCTGCTGCAGAACGGATTCGGCGGCCATCGCATCGAGGGCATCGGCGACAAGCACGTGCCCTGGATCCACAACGTGCGCAACACCGACGCGGTCTGCGCCGTGGACGACGACGACTGCATGCGCCTGTTGCGCCTGTTCAACGAGCCCGCCGGCCACGAGGTGCTGCGCGCCGAGGGCGTGCCCGCGGACGTGGTCGTCCAGCTGCCCCTGCTGGGCATCTCCTCCATCGGCAACCTGCTGTCGGCCATCCGCACCGCGCGCTGGTTCGAGCACACCGCCGACCAGCTCATCCTCACCGTGGCCACCGACTCCATGGAGCTCTACGCCTCCCGCCTGCAGGAGCTGCGCGACGCCCACGGCGAGTACACCACCACCCAGGCCGCGCGCGACCTGGAGCGGTCGCTCCTGGGCCAGCGCACCGACCACTACAAGGAGCTGACCCATCCCGACCGCCGCGCCATCCACAACCTGAAGTACTACACGTGGGTGGAGCAGCAGGAGATGGACGTGGCCGACCTGGAGGCCCTCTGGTACGACCGCGATCTGTGGCCCCGCGTCTTCGCCCAGCCGGCGCGGTGGGACGAGATGATCGCGGAGTTCAACGCGGAGACGGGGGTGCTGGCGGGGTTGTAGGGCGG
>CAZWYF010000061.1:0-1166 GCA_964637835.1 uncultured Fibrobacteraceae bacterium | reverse complement strand
CTGCGCTCGGGCGACGCGCGCACCGTGGACGACTTCGCCTCCGGCACCCGCGCCGCCCTGGCCGGCGGCACCACCACGGTGATCGACTTCGTCACGCCCACGCGGCAGGAGTCGCTGGTGGCGGCCACCGAGGCGCGGCTGGCCGAGGCGGCGGGGTCGTCCTGCGATTTCCACCTGCACGCGAGCATCACCGCCTGGCGGCCGGCTTCCCGCGAGGAGCCCGGCACGGCGGCCGAGCTGGCGCGATGCGTGGAGCGGTTCGGGCAGCGGTCGCTCAAGCTCTACCTGGCGTACCTCGAGACCATGGGCCTGGCCGGCGACCAGCTCGCCGCCGCCATGGCCGCCGCCGCCGACCTGGACCTCACCGTGCTGATGCACTGCGAGGACGGCGCGGAGGTGAGCCGGCGGCGGGCGGAACTGGTGGCGGCGGGGGATCTGTCGCCGGCGGCGCATGCGCGATCGCGGCCGCCGGCGGTGGAGGCCGCGGCGGTGCGCACGGCGCTGGCGCTGGCGGCGCAGACGGGGTGCCGGCCGTACCTGGTGCACCTGTCGACGGCCGACGCGCTGGCGGCGGTGGCGGCGGCGCGGGAGCAGGGGCAGGCGGTGTGGGCGGAGACGTGCCCGCAGTACCTGCTGCTGGATGCGTCGGCGTACGCGCGGCCGGCGCCGGAGGCGGCGCTGCACGTGATGAGCCCGCCGCTGCGCGACCCGGAGCACGGCGTGGCCTTGCGGGCGGCGCTGGCGTCGGGCGACGTGGACGTGGTGGGCACCGACCACTGCGCGTTCTCGCGCGCGCAGAAGCAGGCCGCCGCCGACCACTTCCCCGCCATCCCCAACGGCGTGGCGGGCGTGGCGTACCGGCTGCCGCTGCTGCACACCCTGGCCGTGGCCGGCGGGCAGATCTCGCCGTCGCGCTGGGTGGAACTGGTGGCCGCGGGCCCGGCCCGCGCCTTCGGGCTGTATCCCCGCAAGGGCAGCCTGGCCGTGGGCGCGGACGCGGACCTGGTGCTCTGGGATCCCGGGTTCCGCGGCGTGATCCACGCCGGCGAGCCGCCGCACCCTTCCGACCATACGGTCTACGAGGGGATGGCCGTCGTCGGCCGCGCGGAGCGGGTGTGGCTGCGGGGGGAGTCGGTGGTCGAGGGGGGCGCGGTGGTGGCGGGGGC
>CAZWYF010000060.1:0-17899 GCA_964637835.1 uncultured Fibrobacteraceae bacterium | reverse complement strand
TTCAGCTGCAAGGGCCGCGACATCTGCCCCTCATGCGCGACGCGACGGATGGTCGAGACCGCCGCCCACCTCACCGACCAGGTGCTGCCCCGCGTGCCGTACCGCCAGTGGGTGCTGTCGGTGCCCAAGCGGGTCCGCTGGCATCTGAGCGAGAAGCCGGAGGTGATCGCCGGCCTCTTGCGGGTCTTCCTGCGGGCGGTGGAGACGACGCTGCGGCAGCGCAGCCCAGGCGTGCCGCCAGGAGCCCGCTTCGGCGCCGTGGCCTTCGTCCACCGCTTCGGCAGCTACCTCAACAGCCACGTCCATTCTAGAGCGACCAGCACGTGCTGGCGACCGACGGCGTGTTCTCGGGCGACGACGCCGGCGGGGCGGACTTCCACCCGGCGACCGATCTGACCACCGCCGACATCGCCGCCGTCCAGGCCAGGATCCGCCGCCGCGGCCTGCGCTGGCTGCACCGCCACGGCCACCTCGACGACCTCGCCGTCCACGCTCTGGACTCGGCCGACCACGCCGGCGGCTGGTCGGTCTCGGAACGTATGGCCTGGCGCAGGCCTGGCGCGATGCGCTGGAGAGTGACACCTGACGCGTCGGTGGTCAGCGACGCGAAGGTGACCGGGGACCGCGTTTTTGTGATAGAGTCGATGGATGTGGCGACCTGACTTCGTATCACGATCGAGATCTTGTACCATCTGCCGAATCGTTCACCATCTCAGGGAGCAAGTCCCATGGCCCTCCGCGACCTCTTCAAGCGCGCGCCCGACCCTGACGAGCAGAAACAGCGCGAGCGAGCCCGGCGCATGGACCTGGCCGTCGCCCAGGCGGCCGACGTCGACGGCTTCATCTCCGACCTCAGATCGCCCGGGGACCTCGAGGCACGGTCCGAGTTCCAGCTCGGCGTCCAGGCCCTCGACCATCCCTGCTTCGAGGCCGCGGAACTGCTCGAGCTGAGCGACGATCCCTCCCGATCGATCTGGCAGATGGGCGTGGCGGCGGTGACGCGGCGCGAGCCCGATCCCGCACTCGTCGACCGCCTGCTCCGCCTCTACGACGACGGTGGGCCATGGCATCAGTCCTTCGTGATGAAGGCCCTGCAGGTCCACATGCCGCTGGAGCACTCGCTGGCGGGCGAGCTGGTCTTCCGGCTGATCGGGTTCGAGGGCCTGTACCTCGAGCTGGTCTGCAAGAACCTGGCGACCGTGCTGATCGAGCGCCTCGACGCGGGCGAGCAGCCCGCCTTCGGCGCGTTGCTGGAGCGGCTGGATGCGGCCCGGGCGGCCGCGCTCGCGGCGGTCCTCGAGGAGGCGATCGACACGCCGCTGCGGCCGGTAGCGGAGCACCTGCGCGAGGACCTCGCCATCTGGCGATCCGCCTTCGTCGATCAGGACCTCCTGCGCTCCATCGGCCGGATCTGGGACCAGCGCGCGTTGAGCACACCGCCGGTGATCGACCACGCCCGGCTCGCCACCGCCGCCGAGGATGTCCTGCGCGCGCTGAACCAGTCGCCGCGACGCTCGGTGCTGGTGACCGGTGAGCACGGCGTGGGCAAGTCGGCGGTCATCAGGCGGGTGGGGCGCGAGCTGGCGCGCGACGGCTGGCTGATCTTCGAGGCCGCGGGCGCCGACCTCATCGCGGGTCAGAAGCACCTCGGCGACCTGGAGCAGCGAGTCCAGGGCCTGCTGAAGCAGCTCGGGGGCGGTCGGAAGGTGCTCTGGTACGTGCCCGACTTCCAGACTCTCGCCTGGACCGGCACTCACGAGCATTCCCGCACCGGGGTCCTCGACCTCCTGCTGCCGTCCCTGGAGTCCGGCGAGGTCATCGTGGTCGGCGAGTTGACGGTCGCCGCCCACGAGCAGCTGGTCCAGGACCAGCCGCGCCTGTTGACCGCGTGCGAGGTGTGCCGTGTCTCACCCCTCGAGGAGTCGGCGTCCCTGGAACTGGCCGCCCGCTGGGCCGCCTTGCGCGACCCGGAAGCGCTGCCCACGCCCGTCCTGCGCGAGGCCTGGTTGCTGGCCCGCCAGTACCTGCGCGACCGCGAGCCGCCCGGCTGCCTGCTGGACTTCCTGGAGCAGTCGTTCAAGCTGGTCGCGACGGTGACCGACGGCCCGCCCCGCATCGGCCACGACGACCTCATCACCACCCTGGCGGCCATGACCAGCCTCCCGCGCCAGGTGCTCGACGAGCGAGAGAGCCTGGACCCCGACCAGTTGCGCGCGTTCTTCACCAGACGGCTGATGGGGCAACCCGAGGCCATCGGCTGCCTGGTCGACCGCATCGCACTGATGAAGGCCGGCCTCACCGACCCCACGCGCCCCCAGGGCGTGTTCCTCTTCGCCGGCCCCACCGGCACCGGCAAGACCGAGATCGCCAAGGCGCTGGCGAGCTTCCTCTTCGGGTCGGAGGACCGCCTGCTGCGCTACGACATGAGCGAGTTCCAGACCCCGGACAGCTGCGAACGGCTGGTGGGGGACGGCAAGAAGGCCGGCGGCGACCACCTCACCCTGCGCATCCGTAAGCAGCCCTTCTCGGTGATCCTGCTCGACGAGTTCGAGAAGGCCCATCCGCGGGTCTGGGACCTCTTCCTGCAGGTCTTCGACGACGGCCGCCTCACCGAGCCCACCGGTTTCACGGCCGACTTCCGCCACGCCATCATCATCCTCACCTCCAACCTGGGCGGGCAGGCCGCGGTCCGAGCGGGCCTGGGCTTCGAGCAGGACGGCCGCGGCTTCCAGACCGGCGCCGTCGACCGCGCGGTCGAGCGCGCCTTCCGCCCCGAGTTCCTGAACCGGCTCGACCGCGTGGTGGTGTTCCGGCCGTTCAGCCGCGAGATCATGCGGGCGATCCTGGACAAGGAGTTGCACGACGTGCAGCAACGCCGCGGCCTGCGCAACCGCGACTGGGCCGTGGTGTGGGAAGACTCGGCCCTGGAGTTCCTGCTCGACCGTGGCTTCAGCCCTGCCCTGGGCGCACGTCCGCTCAAGCGGGCCATCGAGCGCTACCTGCTCACGCCCCTGGCCGAGATCATCGTCCGGGGCACGTTCCCCAGCGGCGACCAGTTCCTCTACATCCAGGCCCAGGACCACCGCCTGGTGGTGGAGTTCATCGACCCCGAGGCCCAGGACGACCCCCTGCCGCACGCCGACGAGTACGGCGACCCGGCCATCCCCACGGAGCCCGCCAGCCTCGCGCACATCGCGCTCGCCCCCCGGGGCGACGCCGACGAGTTCGCCGCGCTCACCGGACACCTGCGCGGCCTCCAGCAACACCTCGGCTCGCCCGACTGGCAGGAGGCCAAGAGCCTGGCCCTGTCCATGACCGCCCTGCCGGACTTCTGGGAGTCGCCCGAACGCGGCGCCGTGCTCGGCGAGGTCGAGTACCGTGAACGTGTGGAGAACGGCCTGGCCACCGCCACCGACCTGGTGGACCGCATCGCGACCAGCCAGACCGCGCCCCATTACCCCAGGAAGCTGGTGGGCCAGGCGGCCGAGCGCCTCTTCCTGATCGAACAGGCCTGCCGTTCCCTGACCACTCGCGCCCCCTGGGAAGCCTACCTGCTGATCGAGAGCATGAACGACCCGACGGCCGCGGCCCGTGACGCCGATGCGCTGGTCGATCGCCTCGGCGCCATGTACCGCCGCTGGGGCCAGCGTCGCAAGATGCGCGTGCAGGTGCTCGAGGACCGGCCGCGAGGCCTGGGCCACAAGCGGTCGCTGCTGCTGGCGGTGACGGGATACGCCGCGCACACGATCCTGGAGCCGGAGGCGGGGCTCCACGTGTGGGAGGAACCGGATCCTCGCGGCTCGAAGGCATCGCTGCAATACCGGGCCCAGGTGCGCGTGGAACCCTGGCCGGACGACACGACCGATGACCCGCGCGCCCTGCTCGCTGCCGCTCGCGAGGTGATGGCCACGCCCCTCGCCGGCGCGCCGTCGGTGGTGCGTCTCTATCGCGAACGCCCCGACCCGCTGGTCAAGAGCCGCCGCCGCGGCTGGCGCAGCGGCCGGCTGGATCGCGTGCTCGACGGGGATTTCGATCTTCTTGATGCCTGCGCCGGGACGGCCATGCTCGAGGACCGCCACTGACCGCGGGGTGGCGACCAGTCGGCCCATGGTCAGTTCTCTTCAACATACGTCGATACCAAAAGGGACCCGAGGCAATCCCCCGGGTCCCCAGTAAAGCCTCGCTTGACCGCTTCTTCGTCATCGTGCCCATCGAATACCGCCAGGCCGGGGCTCCACCGCCGGACTGGTACATCGGCGACCTGATGGCGTTCTCCGGCCGCCAGTACTACGTGGGTCTGCTGAGCGCCGCGTCCTTGCACGGGGCCGCACACCAGCAGCCACAGGAGTTCCAGGTGATCACCGACAGGCAGATCCGGCCCGTGGAGGCGGGCCGTGGACGGATCAGGTTCTTCACGAAGCGCGCTGTGGAGTCCACTCCGATCGTGGACGTCAAGACCGAAACCGGGTTGATGCACGTTTCATCCCCGGAGGCGACCGCCCTGGACTTGCTGCGGTACCTCGACGCCGCCGGACAGTTCGGTCACGTGGCCACCGTGCTGTCCGAACTCGCCGAGAAGATGGACCCCGGGCGGACCGTGGAGGCCGCCAGACTCGACGGCCGCCTGCCGAACACCCAGCGTCTGGGCTATCTGCTGGATCTTGTTGGAGCAGGTGAGGTGAGCCAGGGGCTGGCGGATTGGGTTGCGGAGCGCCGCCCTCGCTACCTGGCCCTGCGGCCAGACCGCCCGTCCGCCGCGGCGACGAAGGACCACCGCTGGCGCCTTCTCGTCAACGAGCAGATCGAGGTCGAAACATGATCCCGCGCGCTCACATCACCGCCTGGCGCGGCACCGTTCCCTGGGCCACCGACGCCCAGGTCGAACAGGATCTCGTCATCAGCCGGGCGCTGGTCGATCTCTACAGCGACGATCTCCTGGCCCGGGAACTCGCGTTCCGCGGCGGAACGGCGCTGCATGAGCTCCACCTTGATCCGCCGGTCCGCCATTCCGAGGACATTGACCTGGTGCAGACCCCTTCATTCCAGGGACGTTGGGCACGAGCGGGATCATGGATCTGTGCGTGCTGGCGCTCGTGAGGCCGGCCCGAGAACCGCGTCGTTGTCAAAGTCGGCGTCGGAGGCGCCGTGCAGTTCGTACGGCGGATTGGCACCGAACACGGTCAACGTGACGTCCTCGAAATACGGGACGCCCTTCATCGTGAGAGCCCGACAGCGGTACAGCCGTGCAGGCGATCCCGGCATCGTCACCAGCAGATCCTCGTAGTCTCCCGGCTGGGCCCCCTTGATGACGTCGACGCCCATCGCCGGGTGTGGCGTGCCCGCGTAACTGAGGCCGATCTCGGTCGAGCGTCTGTCGAAGCCGTGCGCCGATTGGCCGACGATCGGTTGCAATTCGGGCCGGAACAACCCCTTGATATCACTCAGCGATTTCTTCCGCACCGGCACCTGATCGACCAGAAATGGATCGAAGTCGACGATGCCCAGGTAGTTCAGATCGCCGGGATGATCATTAGCGTCGTCGATCCAGGCCGCGATGGAGTCCGGATCCGTGGTGCCCCAGTAGTTGTTCGTCAGGTCGAAGTGCCGGATCGGCGCAGAGGGATTGTGATCAAGGTCACGAAGGACCAGCGCGTACTTGTCGGCCTTGTAGATGTCGTTGTTGTGAAAGTCGAAGGTATAGTTGCCTTGTCTGTTGGTGAAGAAGTCGACGGATGAGTTCCCACCTCCGCGGATCTGATTACCGTGGCCCGTGAACTCCCCCGCTTGTGCGCTCAGAGCCCACCAAGTGGAATTCTGGGTGTAGTCGATGACGCTATCGACCAGCAGTAGTCGGCTGCCCACGACACTGCCGACACCGACGCCATTCTCGGTATCCGGACTGCCGATCACCTGCGTGCGGATGATCTCGCCAGCTGAGTAGTAGAACTGGATCCCTACGTCGCAGTTCTGGACGAGGCAATCCACGATCCGCATACCTATCGTTCCGTCGATTGAGATGCCGATATCGCTGCCATCAACGGAAGTGTTCGCGATCGTCCAGTCGGTGGAACCAGCGATGACACGGATCTTGTTGCGAAACTCGCAGGCGCTTACCAGCGCTACATCCACGTCGACGCCGAAGATGCCAGTATTGGAAAGTTCGAATCTGCACCGTTCGACAGTTAACCCATCACACTCGTACTGAATACCGTTGAATCCGCCGCGAATGGTGAGGTCAGAAACGAAGATGTCCGAGACTGGTGCGAGGGGATCACTAGAGACGAAGACATTGTAGTACCAATCCACCGTATCCTCTCCAACCACGGTCAAGTCAGCCCCTGAGCCGATGATCTTCAGCCCACTCTTGTAAATTGCTGCGGTTGCCCTGAACCCCTCCCACTCGGGAATCAGCCGCGAATGCGTGAACTCCCCCGGCCCCACGAGGATGCTGTCACCAGCCGCCGCGGCGTCGAGCGCATCCTGGATCGTCGTGAAATCGCCTGAGCCGTCCAGCTCGACACGCCAGGTTCCGGCGAGGGCCGAGGAACTCGCGAGCAACAGGGCGACCAGAAACAGATACATCCACCGGCGCATGCTGAACTCCTTGCTGCATGGCCGGAGGGCTCCGCGCCCTCCGGCCTTCCACTCGTGCGCTGCTACTTCACCAGCAACACGCGCTGGCTCTCCGTCGTCGATCCGGCCGCGAAGCGAACAAGGTACACCCCGCTCGAGACGCGGCGGGCCCCCTCGTCGTCGCCCAGCCAGGTCACCGAGTGCGTCCCGGCCGCATAAGATCCGGTGGCGAGCGTCTTGATGAGTTTACCACGTACGTCGTACACCACCAGTTCGGCCGCCATCGCCTGCGGCAAGCTGAATTCGAGAACAGTCTGAGGATTGAACGGGTTGGGCCGTGCGACCCCCAGGTGCGGCGCCTCCGGAACACTACTCACCTGTCCGTCCATGGACATCATCACCGCCATGCCGCCGTTCGCGGCCACCAGGACCGGCTCGATGGCCAGGCCGTGCGGGGCGACGATGCGCATCCAGCTCGCGTCGGTTCCGCCGAACCAGCCCTCGTGCCCGCACCCACCTGTGGTGTAGCCGAAGCCAGCACCGCCTCCAGAGCCTGGAACGCTATAGTCGCTACCGGGCGGCAGCCGGAACAGGCAATAGAGGCCCTCGCTCTGGCACGCGTACGGCTGATCGAAGGTCACCTCGCACCAGGCTTGAGCGGCGCCCTGGACACCGGTGGCCACCACCTGGGCCTGGCCGGGGTCGACCGGCGTGGTCTGGTTGCCGCTGGCGAGCAGCACCTCCGGGAAGACCACGGTGTCGTCGTTGTTGTACCAGCGGATCCCCGCCACGGCGTGACCCGCCGGGACAGTCAGCCAGATGGCGGCCACGCTTTCCGGGCCGACGGGGGCGATGCCGGCGAAGCCGGCGACCTCGCAAGGCTGATCATCCGCGCCGGCGGGCACGAAGCTCGCCGTGAGGATCGCCGCGACTAGCAGAACAGATACTGTGGTTCGCATGATCTGGTCCTCCTTCACAGGGATGACGGGCAGAAGCGGAACTTGAGCAGCTTCTGCGTGCTGGTGCTCGTGATGCCGGTCCGGTGACCGCTGGTGACCGTGTAGGGGATCGTGCAGTTCGGGACACACTCCCAGCCGGTCCACCGCAGCTCGTGCTGGTAGGCGCCGGTGGCCAGGCGCGTCTGCGTGTGCGTGGCGCCCGATGTCGCCGGCGTGATCTGGGTCAGACCAGGGTCGCACTGACTCGGCACGCTGCCGAACGTGACCTTGTCCACGGCCGGATCCGAGCCGTATTCGGTGCTCCAGGTGAAGACGAAGGTCATCAGGTCTTCCACCGGGTCGTACTCGGCATACGCCGACACGGTGGCGTCCTGCACGGTGGGGTTGGTGTCGTCGAGCACGAGTTGCGGCGCGTCGCCGGGCGTATGCACCGCAACCTGCGCCGATTGCAGCCAGCCGTTCGGCCAGACGATCGCGACCGGCACGTTGCCCGACGACTGGTCAACCGGGAACGTCAGCACCAGATCGTTCTGGCCGCCCCGGCCGCTGCCGCCGTCCACCCACTTGACGAGGGTTTCAGTGCCGAAGCCCACGCTCACGCGGGCACCGATCCCAGCGGCGTTATTCACGCCCTGCGGCGACGCGACCCGGACGGAGATCGCGTCCTGGTCAGGGTGATCGGTACCGTCGATGCGCGTCGTGCGGTAGTAGAACTGATCGGTACTGGTGGCGCGGCCCACGAACAGGTCTTGATCGCCGTCGCGGTTCCAGTCGAGCGAGACCAGGCCGTTGGCCGCGCCGCCGGCGTCGCCCTGGAACGCGTGTGGCGTGTCGTTGAAGAACGCCACGGTCGCGCCCAGCGCGGTGGTGTTACGGAAGAGCGCCGGCGGCTCGTTCGCGGTGTCCGAGGTCACCAGGAGATCCATGCGGCCATCGAGGTCCTGATCGAGGAAGCGCACGCCGCTCACGTCCTGGATATCGCGCAGCCGGATGGCGTCGGACGCCGGGTAGTTACCGGAGCCGTCGTTCAGGTACACGATGACATTGTCCTGGATCCCGTAGTGGCCGGCCACCAGGTCGGGATAGCCGTCGTTGTCGATGTCAGCCATATCGACCGCGGTCATCTGCATCATCACGTCCACCAGGCCGGCCAGGCGCGCCTGTGACTCCTCGGTGAAGCCGCCCGTCGCCGAACCGTCGTGGATGAACAGGCGGGCGTGCGGCGCCGGCGGCACCACCAGCGGGTAGTACTCGGCGACGAAAAGGTCTGGATGGCCGTCCAGGTTGACATCCGTCCAGACCGCGCCCAGGGCGTTGGTGAGGTTGGCATTGCCGGCGGTCATGCCAACCGCAGCGGTCACGTCGGTGAACTCGGCGGTGGTGTGGTGGCGGTTGTTCAGCAGGACGTCGGCGACCACCGTGCCCTCGCCACCCTCGCCGCGGCAAAGGTAGAGGTCGACCCAGCCATCGCCGTCGTAGTCGGACCAGACGCCCGCCTGCACGTTCGCGCGGATCGCGGCGGTGCCGAGGCGGCTCGAGACGTCGGTGAAGGTGCCGTCGCCGTCGTTCTGGAAGAGTTGCGCGGATTGCAGGATGCCTCCGGCGACGAAAAGGTCGAGGTCGCCGTCGTTGTCGAAGTCGGCGTGGGAAGCGCCGCGCAGGTCGTTCGGCGGATTCGGGCCGAAGGCGGTGAAGGTCTTATCTTCGAAGTCCGGGACTCCGTTGACCGTGAGATATCGGCACTGGAACAGTCGCGCAGGCAACCCCGGGATCGTCACCAACAGATCTTCGTAGTCTCGCGGCTGGGTCCCCTCGTTGACGTAGTCGATGCCCACCGCCGAGTACGGCGTACCGGCGTAGCTGAGGCCGGTCTCGCTCGAACGGTTGTCGAACACATGCTGCGAGTGGGCGATGACCGGCTGCAACTCGGGCGCGAACTCGATCATGGCGAGCAGCCGGTCGGCCTGCTCCGGCGTGATCGTGTCGAGGCAATGCGTCGGCGCGTAGACCATGACGTTGGTCGGGTCGGGGTCGTAATCCGGGTAGAGGGCGTAGAACGCAGCGGTGAGCGAGCAAGTCTGCGGATCAGTGTAGGGCTCCCAGAGCGGCGCCGGACAGGCCGCGGTGTCGCAGACCATGTCGCCGCACGTGGTGCAGTTCGAGCCGTCGGGCGACTCGGCGCAGAACATGGTCTCGAACGTGTGGAACAGCCCGAGGCAATGGCCCATCTCATGGGCGACCACGTTCGAGTTGATCAGGGCTCCGGACACGTAGAATGCGGTTGCGGGGATCCACTGCGCCTCTCCTCGCTCAAGCGGGTGATCCGGATCGGTCAGGATGATGTCGAGAGCGTCGGGCGTGGTGTTCTCGAAGACCCGCTGGAGAAAGATCAACGGAATGTCGTAGTACGAGACAGGCGTATCGACGATCTCGACGAGGCGGAACTGAACGATCCCGTCGTAGACGGCCTGCAGGTTGTCGAGAACGGCCTCGATCTCGGCGGTGGTGAGGTCACCATTGCCCTGCAGGTCCATGAGGTCGTGGACGCGGACGTTGATGACGGCCGATTCGATCGAATGCGGGTACGGATAGGTGATGCCCCGCGCGAGCAGCGGGTCTTGCTGCGGAACCCCGGTCCCGCACTCCCAAGCAGGCTGCGCCGTGGCCATGGGCACGGCGGCGACGATGCAGACCGCAGCAGCGATCACGATCGATTTAATGTTCGGCATAGCCGTTTCTCCCTGATTCAGGTTTCGCGCCGGCCATCTGGCCGTCTCGGTGCCAGATGGCCGCGTCGGGCGACGCTCAGGTCGGATGGTACCTGAGCGAGCGGTGGGACTCGGCAGGCTTCCGCTGTCCCGGTACTAGAGCGATCGAGGGGGGGCACATTCAAAAAATAAAAATGACCGGTTGGGGAAGGAATTTCAGCGGCGTCGTCCTGCCTCCCTACTGCCACGGCTGCGGCCACGATTTCTTGATCGCATTCAGCTGTCACAACAGGGACATCTGCCCCTCATGCTCGGCGCGCCGCATGGCCGAGACGGCAGCTCATCTGACCGACCAGGTGCTGCCCCGCGTCGGCTACCGCCAGTGGGTGCTGTCGGTGCCCAGGCGGGTGCGCTGGCATTCGCGTGAGAAGCCGGAAGCGGCGAGCGGCCTGCTGCGGGTGTTCCTGCGCGCGGTGGAGACGGCGGTGCGACGGTCATGCCCTGGCGCGCCGCAGGGGTCGCGGTTCGGGGCGGTGGCGTTCGTGCACCGGTTCGGCGACGCGCTCAACAGCCACGTGCACTTCCATGTGGTGGTGACCGACGGCGTGTTCTCTGACGACGGCCAGGGCGGCGCTTGCTTCCACGGCTCGGCGGGCCTCGGCCCCGAAGACGTGGCCGCGGTCCAGCGCCAGATCCGCCGCCGGGGCCTGCGGTGGTTGCATCGACGCGGCGGTGCACGCCCTGGACGCGGCCGACCACGCGGGCGGCTGGTCGGTGGACGCGCGTCGGTGGCCATCGCAAAGTGGGACCGCCACGGCCTCGAGCGCCTGGTCAGGTACTGCGCCCGACCGCCGCTGTCGCAGGAACGCCTGGGCCGCCTGGACGACGACCACCTGGTGTACCGCCTGCGCAAACCGACGGTGGACGGCCGGACTGAGCTGATCCTGACCCCGCTCGAGTTGCTGGACCGGCCGGCGTATCTGATGACGCCGCCTCGGGTGCACAAGCACCGGTACTGCGGGGGTGCTGGCGCCCAACGCGAAGCTACGCAAGGCGGTGACCGCGACGGCGGGGCCGGCTGGCGCGACGCTCCAGGTGCTCGAGGAGGCGCGGCGGAAGATGGCGCTCGCCGACGCCGAGGCCGAGGATGACGGCCAACGGCCTCTGTCGAGCGATGAGGGCGAGCGCCGGAGCCTTGCCGGCGGTGGTCTCTACATCGAGACGACCTCCTACTACCCCGGCAATCCGATCCACATGGATTTCAAGAACAACTACTGGGGCACCAAGGACACCGACGAGATCTCCCAGTGGATCATCGATCGTCACGACAACGATCAGGTGTCGATCTTCATCGACTTCGACCCGGTGGCCGACGCGCCGGTGCCGGTGGAGTCGCGCTCGTGGAGCGCGGTGAAGAAGAAATTCGAATAGTTTTTTGAAGTCCGGCGGTTGCATACGCTCATGTTGCTAGAGGTACGGGCGGGCGATGGCATCCATGCGGCAAGGGAGCCGCCCTATCTCGCGCCGTCATCGATCAACTCGCCGGGCGGATGTCGGGGGGCGCCGGGCGGGTTGGTCCGGCGTATCCGGGCTCAGGCCGCCGCTTCGCGACCGCGGTTCTGCAGCGCCATCGCCACACCCCAGCTCAGCAGGATGAGCCCCAGCACGCCCAGGGAGACGACCCACATCGCCGCATGCGCCATGCGCCAGCGAGCGGCCTCCCATATGCTTCCCCGGACGAAGGAGCCTCCGAAGCTGCCGGTGGCCGCCAGGGTCTTCGGCACCGGCTCGATCCAGATCCGGTAGCGCCCCGGTGCGTCGATGCCGTCGTCGCGCCCCGGGCGAGCCTCCGTGGCCTCGGTCCTGGTGCGCCAGAGCTCGTTGCCCGCCTCGGTGGTGACCACCACGTGGTACTCGCGAGCGCGCTCCAGTGGCGTCCAGCGGATGGTGGGGCGCGATGTGGCGACCACCTCGTCGGTGACCGGTCGGATGATCTCGGCCTGCGGCATGGCCGCCCGGGTCGGCGCCCGCATGGTGTCCGCCGACGGAGGGAGCAGCATGATCAGCGCCAGCGACGCCGCCACGGCCAGCCCTCCGAACGGCGTGGCCCAGGGCGACCAGCGCGCCGGCCGTCGGGGCGGTGTCAGCCGGTTCAGGGCGCCGTCCTGGGCGGCCTGGTCGAGGGTCTCGGCCAGCGCCCGGACCGAGGCGCAGGCGGAGCAGTGATGACAGTGCCGCAACAGGATCCGACGCTGCTCGGGCGCGGTGCCGGGGTCGTCGAGGCGCCACAACTCCTTGCCCAGCTCGGGATCGATGCACTCGTATTCCATGGTAGCCTCTCGCTGTGGGTCGAGATGACGGGGATCGGTCATGACCTTCTTGTTTACCAAGCGTCAGACAAGCCAACGGTTCAAAAAAGTTCGCAAATTTTCCAGGCACAGATTCCGGTGGTAGTAGAATAGCTGCACCGATCCGAAGCCGAACTCTTCCATCATGTCCTGGAGCGACGCCCCTTCGAGGTAGCGATAGACGAGCAGCCGACGGCTTCGCTGCGGCAGCTCGCGAATCCCGCGCGCCAGGAGCTCGTACCTCTCGTTCTGCTCGAGATCGTCCAGGATCGAGGGGCAGGGTGCGACCAGGATTGCCTCCAGCGACTCCAGCTCCACCTCGCTGCGGACCTTCCGGCGGCGCGCCAGATCGCGGCAGCGGTTGCGCGCGATGGCGGCGGCCAAGCGCTCGAGGCCGTCGTCGTCCAGGTCGTCGGCGCGCTCGGTGTCCACCAAGTACCGGGCGGTGCCCATGAGGGCGAGCTGGACCATGTCGTCGTGATCGGGATCGCTGGGGGAGAGGTACTCGCGCACGGCGCGGCGGACGGTGGGGCGCAGGCCGTCGAGGCGCTTGTCGACCATGTCGAGATCGGCCGGCTTCGCAGATGGCCGGCTGGGATCTCGTTGTCCGGGATTGTCGGCAGGATCGAATCGGTGCATGATGCCCTGAAGCTTGGACGTCGAGATGCCTGGAAGTGAGTGCATGAGAGTATATCAAGGCCCCGCCGCAGTCCACCGTCGCACGATCCCCGCAATCGGGATGGTGGTGCTGTTGGCCGCGTTGCTAGCCGTGAGCCCGGGCTGCGATCCCGCGCCGGACGAGGAAGTGCGGCTGCGGGAGCCCGTGCAGAGCATGCTCGAGTGGCAGCGCCAGGTCCTGGCCGGAGGCGGCCAGCCCGCCGGGGGCGAGGCGGTGCAGCGCTTCTACGCGCTCCGGCAGGATCTGCGCATCCCCGAGCGACGCGCGACCGCCGAAGCACAGGTCTGGCAGCTGATCGAACAGGAGCCCGAGAACCTGCTGTGGCTGGAGGCGCTGCTGATCAGGCGCCGTTACCTCGACGAACCGGCACGGGTGGACTCGCTGAGCACGGCGCGGGTCGTGGTCGACTCGACCGGCGCGGTGGCGGAGTTCCTGAAGGCGCGGAGATGGTGGGGACGGGTCGACGATGCGGAGCTGGGTTTCTTCGCTGCGCTGGAGGACAGTGCCGAGCTCGACGCCGTCTCCCGGGCCTGGCTGGAGCTGCGCTGCGCGGTGGTGGCCGACTGGCGCGGAGATCCGGAACAGGCGCTGGCGCGGATGGCAGATGTGTTGCCGTCGTCGTGGCGGGCCGGTGGGGCGGCCATGGCGACCAGCGTCTGGGTCGAGCTCAGCAGCGTCTTGCGCAACCTCGGCTGGCTGACCGAGAGTCTGGAAGCGGCCAACATGGCTCTGGCCTGCGCCGAGCGCGACGGATCGGAGATCGGCCGGATTCGCGCGCACCTCGCGGTGAGCCGATCCCACGAGGCGCGGGCGGACTACGAGCAGGCCTGGAGCGAGGCCCGGGTTGCTGGAGACCTTGCCGACCACGGTGGGCACCAGCGATGGCAGCAGGACATCCACCGTAGCTTCGCGTACCTCCTCACCTCCCTGGGTGATGGCGAGGCAGCCGTGGCCCAGGGGGCCGAGCTCTTCGAGCTATCGCTAGCCATGGCGGACTCGCCGGCGGTCATCGTGGCCGGCACCGGGCTAGCAACTTACGAGGCCAACCTGGGTAACTACGAGGCTGCCGAGGAGTGGGCTCGCTCGGCAGAGCAGATGGATGACGCGTACTCGCGCGCAGATTTCAGCGGGCGGATCTCCATGCTGCGATGGAGTCTGGCCATGCAGAGCGACCGAGTCGCCGAGGCGGACTCTCTCTTTGCACAGGCTCGCCGCCAGCTCCGCCCCAAGGAGCAGTCCATGCTGCTCATCGATGCCATGGAGTTCGGGCTCGACCATGGCCGGCCCATGCTGGTGCGGAAATCTTTGAATCTCCTGCGCGAAGATCCCCAGCTGCTCGTCCCCGATGCCGGGTACGATCCGCGCCGGGACGTCACCTTGCTCGCCGCGGTCTACCATGCCCGACAGGGAGATTTCGCGGCAGCCTACGCGGAACTCGACCGGCACGCGGAGTTGATCGCGGTCGGGGCGCCGGCAGCTGCGCACTGGAGCCAGGCCTACAATGTGGGGCGGATCGCCGAGATCGAGGGGGATGCGGAACTGGCCATCGCCAGCTACGAGCTCGCTCTCGAACACGCCCAGGCCATGGACAATCAGCGGTTGGTCGCGCGCAGCCGGATTCGCCTGGGTGAGGTTCTGGTGCGGGCTGGACTAGCCCCTCAGGCCCGAGCCCTCTTCGATGCCGTCCTGGACTCGCCCGACTACTGGTCGCAGGTCGCGGCCGCGTTGATGACCGGCTGCGCGCTGGCGGCCGAGGACCGGCACGAGGAAGCGCTGGAGAGGCTTGCGGCCGTGGAATCCATGCTCGCGTCCGGAGGGCCGGCCGAGCTCCGCCGGCGGATCGCCCTGGAGATGGGGCGCTCCTTCCTCGCGCTCCGGCAGCCTCGGGAAGTCCTCGACCGCCTCGCGGCAGTCCGCGACCTCACGCCTCGTGCGCCGACCTTCCGGGAGAAGGAGATCTATCAGGCTTTCTTCCGGCCGCTCACCGTCGAGATCGTCGAGCTCGAGATCGCAGCCATGGTCGCTGCCGCGACGGATCGTGATGCGTCGCACCTGGCCCTGGCGACTCTGGCTGCGACCGAGAAGGCTCGCTGGCAGGTCGACCGAGGAGAGGCGCCGGACGCCCTTCAATCCATCGGCAGGCTTCGTGTTCGCGAGGGTGCGCCGGTCCTGACCCTCTTTGAGGGGCCAACAAGATCGTACATCTGGATCGGTACGCACGCCGGCTGGCGGATCCACGAGGTGGAGGATCCGCGAAGTCTTGCCGGGCTGATCCGGCGGGTGGCGGCCGATCTGTCCCATCCGGCCACCACGATGGATGCCGCCGCGCTCTCGGAGCTGTCACGACGCCTACTGGCGCCGGTCCGATCGCATTGGAAGGCCAACGAGATCATGTCGGTGATGGCGCCGGGGATCTTCGCGGCGGTGCCCTGGCCCGCGCTCCCCCTCGATCCGAACGATCCTGCAGGACCGACGGTCGTCGACCATGGGCCGGTGGCCCATATCGCGTCGTTCGACGGACTCGCGCCAGATCTGACGGCGCCCGAGCGGATGGATCTGCTGGCCGTCGGTTACGACGGTGACGAGGTCAGTGGCTCCCTGCGTTTCGCCGGTTCCGAGGCCCAGGCCATCGCGGACCAGTGGGACCGGGGCGAGAGCGTGGTCCTGGTGGGTGAGGATTCGAGCTGGGAGCACCTGGTGAAGCATCGTCCGGGGCGATTCGACGTCATCCACATCGCCACCCACGGGATCCTGCAGGCCGGCGCAGCCTCGGAACCGGTGCTGTGGCTCGCCGCGGCCGCGGATCAGGAACCGGTCGACGCCGAACGGGTGCGCTCCCTGGCCCTCGACGCCGACCTGGTCTACCTGTCCTGCTGCGAGGGTGGCAGCATCGCCAGCGATCGGGGACTGGGGCTCGATAGCCTGGCGCGGGCCTTCCTGCAGACCGGAACACAGGCCGTGGTGGCCTCGGGCGCCGCCCTCGACGACCGGGCGGCCCTGGATTTCGCCACGGCGTTCTACGCACAGTGGCGGGCCGGCCGGTCAATGCCCGAGGCGTTGCGGCAGGCGCAACTGGAGCAACGAGCGAGGGGTGGGGAACGCTCCCACCCCTTCTACTGGGCGAACTACCAGGTCCACCTGTCGAGCGTCGCGAAGCCCTAGTTGTCGCCCGGTTCGCCGGGATCGAGCACCTGCTTTGTTTCTTCGGTGGCCGTCGGATCATGCGGCAACAGCGTGAACTGCACCGGCGCCGTCGACCAGGGCGTGGGGGGCGTGTCGTAGCGCGTGATGCCCTTGGCGTGGAGCGTGGTGCCGTCTTCGAGGGTCGCCAACTCGTAGGTGTGGTGGTAGGCACCCAGGTCGAGTTCGTCGAACCACACCGGCAGGAAGGTGGAGATCACGTACTCGGCGCCGGCCACCGTGCCGTCGAACTTGAAGACGATGGCCCGGTCCGGGGCCGTCTGCATGGTCTTGGGCACGTAGACTTCCACGGGGGGCACCTCGCGGGGGCCGCCGCGCTGCAGGTTCACGGTGAGCTGCAGGAACTCGCCATGGGGGAAGGACCTGGGGTAGGCGATCTGGCTGCCGCCCCGGGTGACTTCCTGGAACTCGACCCGTTCCCACTCGGTGGTCTCGTAGGCGGCCAGCAGGCTGGTCAGGAAGGCCTGGCTCGGCTGGGCGGGCGTGCGGTAGACGGCCTTGGCGGAGGTGGTGGGCGCGGGGGCGGTGGGACTGTCGGCGCTTCGCTCGCAGGCCACCAGCAACAGGGCTATGACCGCGATGAACAGGATTCGGACGACGTTCATCATATTTGCCGCTCCTTGGGCGTGGGTCGGGCTGGGGAATCCGATCTCGGATCGGTCGGTGATGCTCTGAAAGCGCAGGACTGGCGCTGGGTTAAAAAAATATCGAAGAGTCTAACGCGAATGCCGGGATGTGCGGTTGCGAGGGGAGGGCGAACGGCGGGATGAGTCCGATTCAGGCCCGCGAAATCGGTGCGCATGCCCCGGTAATCACGCCGTCAGACCGGCGCGAGGCCGACCCTGCGCCGGTTGTCGCGTCTGGTCGGTACTGTCCCGACGGCACCGCCCGGCCGCCGTCGGTCGCGCCACGCCAGGCGACACGGTCGGTCCCCGCCGGCATCTCACCCTGCCAGGGACGAGCAACGAGGCGTCCGGCCAGATGGAAGATGCTCACCGACACCTGTCCGGAACGCACCAGCCCGAAGGCGATCTCGGTGCGGGGCTTGCACGGGTTGGGGAAACAGCGGCGGGGCCTCGTCCGTGGTTGGCGGCCACAGATCATGCCGGGCGTCGACCTGAACGCCGTAGCCGCGGCTCGCCGAGAAGAAGGGGCGCTCGTTGGCGGCGCAACCGTGGCTGAGGCCCGCCACCGTGGTTTCCGCGGCCAGCACCGGCGCGTCGGGATCGCGGGCGGGTTGGAGTTGCCGCTCTCGTCCACCACGGTCATGCCTCCCCAGTTGCCGCTGCTGCCGGTGCTCACGCTCACCGGCCGCGGGGCGGACATCATGATCCCCATGGCGATCCCGGCGTTCGGGGGCATGTCCATGGCGCTGCTGACGCTGTTCATCGTGCCGGTGCTGTATTGCTGGCGGATGGAGAGGGGGGTGGG
>CAZWYF010000059.1:14764-17971 GCA_964637835.1 uncultured Fibrobacteraceae bacterium | reverse complement strand
CCCCTCAACCTAACCCGAACCCAAATAGCCCTCGGCAACGTTCACCGGCTCACCCGTGACTTCGAGACCGCGCGCCAGTACCTGGCCAGGGCCTACTCCAGTGCCACTGCTCTCCAGGTTCCCCGGGAAGAATGCCTCGCGCTGGAGTTTCTCGGCGACGTCTACCGGGATGAGGGCAAGGCTGATGAGGCGCGGCGGTACTACAAGCGCGGGCTGGCCATCGCCGAGGTCATCGCGCCGGCGGGTGATCTGGTTCTCGAGATCCGGCGGCGCGAGGGGGAGTGCCTCATCCTGGAGGGGCGGGCCGGCGAGGGTCTGGAGGTGCTCGCGCGGGCGCTCACCCATTCTCGCAAGCTGGGCGACCGCTTCGAGGAGGGCGTGATCCTGCGCTGCCTCGCCAGCGGGATGGCGGCCACCGGGGATCTCGAGCGCGCGCTTCAGTACGCGGAGGATGCCATCGAGGTTCTCGCGGACATCGATGCGCGGCATGAGGATGCCATCGCGCGGGTCGTGGCGGCCGAGATCCTCGTCCGGCAGAGCGAGCAGCCTGGAACCGGGAGTCCCCGCGACGTCCTCGATCGGGCCTGGGAGACCACCCTGGTGGCCCAGCAACTCACCCGGACGCTCGGGGTGAGTTACTGGAGCCGGATCGTGCAGCGGCTCCAGTCGCAGATCACGCGGCGCCGGGCGGAGGAGGCTCATTACGACGGCGAGCGCGCACGGCGACGCCGGGCCGCGGAGGGCGAGCGGGCCCTGGCGCCTGGAGAGAAACCCGGGACGCAGTCCGGAGTCCAGCCGGGAGCCCCGCGCGGCGGAAATGACCGGCCCGCCGAGATCGTCATCGCCGAGTCGCGGGCCATGAAGGACGTCCTGCAGGCGGTGGAGGCCTTCGCGCCCGAGGACGAGCCCCTGCTGCTGACCGGCGAGACCGGGACCGGCAAGGAGGTGATCGCTCGCCGCGTGCACCAACTCAGCACGCGGAGCGAGCGGCCGTTCGTCGCGGTCAACGTCACCGCCATCCCCGATTCCATGTTCGAGCGTGAGTTCTTCGGTCACGCCAGGGGAGCCTTCAGCGGCGCGGAGGAGGATCGCCACGGGCTCGCCGCGGCCGCTGACGGTGGCACGCTGTTCCTCGACGAGATCGGCGACCTCTCGACGGAGATCCAGATCAAGCTCCTGCGGTTGCTCCAGGATGGGTCGTACCACGTGCTGGGCGATCCCGAGGGACGGCGCGCGAACCTGCGCATCATCGCCGCCACCAATGCCGACCTCGAGCACGCCGTGGCGGCAGGCGACTTCCGCGAGGACCTCTACTATCGCCTGGCCATCCTGGCCATCCCCCTGCCGCCGCTACGCCATCGCCCCGAGGACGTGATCCCGCTGCTCGACCACTTCCTGAGCGAGGCTGCGGGCCGCAAGGTCACCAGCGACCGCTACTTCAACAGCGTCTCGCTCCGCCTCCTGCAGAAGTACGCGTGGCCGGGGAACGTGCGTGAGTTGTCCGTGGTGGCGCGCCGGGCGCACATCGCTCTCGTGCGCAACGGGCGCGTGGAGGTGGAAGTCGGCAAGGGAGCGAGCGCCATGGTGGTCACCGGTCATGAGCAGGCCGCAACCGCCGCGGCCGGCAGCGGGGACGACCTCGTCGCCGACGCGCCGTCGCTGAGCCGGGCCCACATCCTGCTGGCGCTCGAGGAGGCCGACGGCAACCGCAGCGAGGCCGCCCGGCTGCTCGGCGTCTCGCGGACCACGCTCTATCGCCGGCTCGCGCGCCTCGGTCTGGATCCCGCCCGGCTGGATGGGCCCCGGCGCGAGGACGACGCCTGAACGAGGCCTGAACGAGGCCTGAACGTCGCCCGATCGTCCCGCGTCAGGACACCCGCCCGACCCGCCGCCCGCTCCTCACTCCCCCACCATCTCACTCCCCGACCATCGCCGCCCCCGCCAGCCACCCCCCCGTCCACGCCGCCTGCAGGTTGAACCCGCCGGTCACCCCGTCGATGTCCAGGACCTCGCCCGCGAAGAACAGTCCCGGCTGCCTGCGGCTCTCCATGCGGCGCAGGTCCACCTCGTCCAGGGGCACGCCGCCGCAGGTGACGAACTCGTCCTTGTTGAGGCTCTTGCCGTCCACCGCGAAGCGGGCCGCGTGCAGCTGGGCGGTCAGCGCCCGGGCCTCGGCCTTGCGCAGCTCCGCCCAGGTGCGGTCGGCGGGGATGCCGGCGGCGGTCACCAGCCGCTCCCAGAGGCGGCGGGGCAGGTCCGCCATGACGTCCTTCATCACCATTCGCCGGGGATGGCCGGTCCGCAGCGCGACCAGGGCGGCCGCGGTCTCCTCGCGCGCCACGTCCGGCAGCCAGTCCACCACCAGGGTGAACCGGTAGTCCCGCTCGTACAGCTGGCGCGCGCCCAGGGCCGAGAGCTTCAGCACGCCCGGCCCGCTCACGCCCCAGTGCGTCACCAGCAGCGGGCCGCGATTGGACAGCGCGCGCCGGCCCTTGCCGCGCTCGCCACTGACCGCACCCGCGCCTACGGCCGCACCCGCACCCGCACCCGCACCCGCACCCGCACCTGCAATCTCGTCCTTGCCCTCGCCTCCGGCGCCCTCCACCCGCAACCCCACCTCCGGCACCGCGAGGCCAGCCAGATCGGCCAGCCGCGGATCATCGATGTGGAACGTGAACAGCGACGGCACCGGTGGCATCACGCCGTGGCCGAAGCCCAGGGCCAGCTCCTTGCCGCCGCCGCCGCGCATGCCGCCCGAGGCGATGAGCAGGCGGTCCGCGGGGTAGCGCTCGCCGTCGCCGGCGGTGACCAGGAAGCGCTGGTCCTCGCGCACCGCGCCGCGCACCGGCCGCCTGGTGAAGATGCGCACGCCGGCGTCGCGGGCGGCGTCGATGAGGCAGCCGGTCACCGTGGTCGACTTGTCGGTGGTGGGGAACATGCGGCCGTCGGCCTCGGTCTTCAGCGGCACGCCGCGGGCGGCGAACCAGTCGATGGTCTCCTGGGGGCCGAAGCGGGTCAGCGGGCCGCGCAGCTCGCGGGCGCCGCGGGGGTAGTGGGCGACCAGGTCGCGGGGGTCGCGGCAATCATGGGTGACGTTGCAGCGGCCGCCGCCGGAGATGGTCACCTTCTGCAGCAGGTCGCGGCCCTTCTCCAGGAGCGTCACCTCGGCGGTGGGATCCAGCTCCGCCACGCGCACCGCGGCGAACA
>CAZWYF010000059.1:7814-14664 GCA_964637835.1 uncultured Fibrobacteraceae bacterium | reverse complement strand
GCGCACCGCGGCGAACATGCCGGCCGCGCCGCCGCCCACGATCACCACCTGGCGGGTCATCCGGCGGTCTCCGCGCGGGGCGCCCGGCGCACCGGGCGGCGCTGGACCACCACGGCGGCGAGGTAGATGGCCGCCGCCACCAGGATCACCACCGCGCCGGTGGGCAGGTCCCAGTGGAAGCTGAGGGCCAGGCCGGCGGTGGTGCTGATCACGCTGAGCACCGTGGCGGTGGCCATCATCACGCTCAGCCGCGCGGTGAAGCGCCCGGCCGCCGCGGCGGGCAGTGACAGCAGCGCGATCACCATCACGATGCCCACCACGTACACCAGGCTGACCACCGTCAGCGCCACCAGCACCAGCAGCAGGGTGGACCAGCCGTCCACGTTGAGGCCGCGCAGGCGGGCGAACTCGGCGTCGAAGCTGC
Organism: uncultured Fibrobacteraceae bacterium; assembly: GCA_964637835.1. Taxonomy (GTDB): domain Bacteria; phylum Krumholzibacteriota; class Krumholzibacteriia; order LZORAL124-64-63; family LZORAL124-64-63; genus Glo-17. The sequence goes on along the minus strand of CAZWYF010000059.1, from coordinate 14,240 downwards.
AGGCCACCAGCTGGTGGTAGAACAGCCAGACCACCACCAGGATCAGCGCATCCAGGGCGAGCAGCAGCTTCAGGGCCAGCGGGTCGACGAGCATGATGTTGCCGAACAGGTAGCTCATCAGGTCCACCTTGTAGCCCGGCGACTGGAAGAGGAAGACCACGCCCACGGCCATGCCCACCGCCCACAGGGCGCTGATGGCGGTGTCGGCCCGCTCGCTGCCGCGCGCTTCCACCACGCCGAGGATCAGCGCGCCGAGCAGCGCGAAGACCAGCGCGCCGTGCAGGGGATGCAGCCAGGCCACCCCCTGGGCGGTCTGCAGCCAGTAGGCCAGGCCCATGCCGCCGAGGACGGCGTGGGCGAGGCCGCCGGCCACCGCGGTGATCCGCCGGGTGACCACGAAGCTGCCCACCACGCCGCAGGCCACGCTGGCGGCCAGCCCCGCCAGCAGCGCGTGGCGCAGGAACGCGAAGTCGCCCACCGCGCGCAGGAACTCACCCATGGCCGCGCTCCCCCGGGGGGCACTCGTCGTGGTCGTGGCGCACGAGGACCATGCTGTGCATGTCGGGGAAGAAGTCGGCCAGCTCGGGCGGGATCTCCGTGGTGCCGGGCAGGTGGACGTGGCCGTCGTGGATGCAGATCACCTGCTCGACGTGCCGCGAGACCAGGCTCACGTGGTGGCTGACCACCACCACGGTCAGGCGCCGGGCGAGCCGCGACAGGAGGTCGTAGAGCTGGTTCTGGCTGGTGGGGTCGAGGCCGGCGGCGGGCTCGTCCAGGACCAGCATCTGCGGCTCGGTGGCCAGGGCGCGGGCCACCAGGACGCGCTGGCGCTGGCCGCCCGAGAGCGCGGCCAGGGGGCGATCGGCCAGGTCGGCGGCATCCACCTCGGCCAGGGCGGTGAGCACGGCCTCGCGGTCGGATCCGCGCCACGGACCCAGGTGACGACCCCGTCCCAGGCGCCCGTGGCTCACCGCCTCGCGCACCGTCACCGGGAACGAGGGGTCCAGGTGCGCGGACTGCGGCAGGTAGCCCACCCGCCGGCGCGACCGGCCGGGCGCCTCGCCCAGCAGCCGCACCTCGCCGCGGTCAGGGGACAGCAGGCCCAGGGCCACCTTCAGCAGCGTGGACTTGCCGCCGCCGTTGGGGCCGATCACCGCGGTGAAGCTGCCGGCCGCCACGGTCAGGTCCACGCCGTGCAGCACGCGGCGGCCGTCATAGCCGAACTCCACGCCCTGCATCTGCAGGGCGGCGTCCGCGGGAGCGGTCATGGCGACACCTCCAGTCCCGCGCGCACGGCCTGGCCGATGCGCCACAGGTTGGCCAGGTGGTCGCGCGCCAGCGGGTCGAGCACCGTGACGGTCAGGCCCGCCTCCTGGGCCAGCGTGCGGGCGGCCTGGTCGGAGGCCTGGGGCTGGACGAACACCGTGCCCACGCCGGCGTCCTCCACCTCGCGCATGAGCTCCGCCAGGCGCCGCGGGCCGGGAGCGAGGCCGCCGGCCTCGATGGCCTTCTGGACCAGGCCGTGATCGCGGGCGAAGTACCCGAAGGCCGGGTGGAAGACCAGCATGGTGCGGCCGCGGACGGGCTCCAGGAGCGTGGCGAGGTCCTGGTCCAGCGTCGCGATGTCGTCCGCGAGGCGGGCGGCGCGGTCGGCGATGGCGTCCGCGTGGGCGGGCAGCAGGTCCTGGAGCGTCCGCGCCATGACGTCGGCCTGGCGCGCGGTGTTGCGGGGGCTGAGCCAGACGTGGGGGTCGGCGTCGTGGGCGCCGGCGCAGTCGTGGCCGGCGTGGTCGTGCCCGGCGTGGTCGTGCCCGGCATGATCGTCGCCGGCGGCGGGCATCAGCTCCAGCGACTCGTGGGTGGGCACCACCTGCAGGCCGGGCACCGCCGCCTGCAGGCGCGGCACCAGCGCGGCCTCCAGGGCCACGCCGGTGGTGAACCAGACCTCTGCGGCGCTCAGGCGCTGCAGCTCGCGCGGGGTGGGGTCGAAGGTGTGGGGCGTCTCCTGCGGGCCGATGAGCACGTGGACGCGCACCGCGTCGCCGCCCAGGCGCTCGACCAGCGAGGCGTGGGGCAGGATGGTGACCAGGACGTCCAGGGGGGCGGACCGCTCGCCATGATCGGCGGGTGCGGCGAGGCTCGGCCCCGGCAGGACGACCACGCCGAGCAGCAGCACGCCGGCGAGGATCGCCGCCATGGCCGCCGGAGGCGTGGCCAGGAACCGTCGCGCGTTCATGCGTCCTCCTCGCGGCAGCCGTCGCACCGCCCCTTGAGCTGCACCGCGCACTCCTGCTGCCGGACGGCCGCCGGCGCGCCGGCGCGGGCGCGCACCGCCACGTCCACCTGGGGCAGGCAGGTCACCGCGCCGCAGTCCTGGCACACGAAGTGGGGGTGATGGTGGGAGGCGTCCCGTCCGGCGGCCTCGAAGCGCCAGACGCGGTCGCCCAGGTCGGTGCGCCGGGCGAGGCCCGCGCGCACCAGGTCGGTGAGGTTGCGGTAGAGGGTGGCGCGGTCCCAGCCGTGCTCGGTCAGGGCGTCCACCACCTCGGGGTGGCTGCGCGGCATGCTCGAGCGGCGCAGCAGGGCGAGCACCGCCACGCGCGGCGCGGTGACGCGCAGGCCGGCGGCGCGGAGCTCGGCGGGCAGGGGGGCTGGGTCCATGGCGTCGTGCTCTCGGCTGGGGGACGGCGATGGGCCGGTGGCCGGTCCGGCATCCTCGTGGCCGGGCCGGCATCCTCGTGGCCGGTCCGGGCTCACCACGGAAACGCAATTCGGTTGCAACTGCAACCCCGGACTTGGCACCCGGCGGGGTCGTCCGTACCTTCGCCGCCATGGTACGCACCCGGGATTTCCTGCTCCTGCTGCTGGCCTTCGTGGTGGTGGGCCTGCTGGTGGCGCTGCTCGTGCGCCTGGCCGCGCCGCGCTGGTGGCGCCGGCGGGGCGTGCGCCTGGCCCTGGCCGGCCTGGTGCTGGTGGACGCCGCCGTGCCGGCGGTCTGGTTCACGCTCATGCGCCTGGGGCAGACCGACGCCGCGGACAACCTGGTCACGCGGCTGCTGGCGCTGTTCTTCCTGCAGCTGGCGGTGGCCGCGGCGCTGGTGGTGGCGGGGCTCTGGCGCGCCGGCAGGCGGCAGCGCGAGGCCGTGCCCGACGGGCCCGGCGCGGACGTGCGCCGCCGTCGCCGGGTGCTCCTGCAGGCGGCGGCCCTGTCCATCCCCGCGGCCGCGGCGGCCACCGGCCTGGGCGGCGTGGCCGAGGCCGCCGGCCCGGTGCGCCTGCGCCGCCGCACCCTGCGCGTGCCCGGCCTGCCGGACGGCCTGGCCGGCCTGCGCATCCTGCACTTCGCCGACGTCCACCTCTGGCACCTGGTGCGCCTGCCCGACCTCGAGCGCGCCCTGCGCCGGGCGCCGCGTGGCGAGTACGACCTGGTCTGCGTCACCGGCGACCTCGCCGACGACATGGCCCAGCTGCCGCGCGCCCTCGAGCTCATCGCCGGCCTGGACGCGCCCCTCGGCCACTACGCCTGCCTGGGCAACCACGAGCACGCCCGCGGCCTGCCCGAGGCGTTGCGGGCCTACGCCCGCGGGCCGGTGGAGCTGCTGCGCGCCAGCGGCAAGGTGCTGCGCCACGGTGGCCAGCCCTTCGTCATCGCCGGCATCGATGATCTGCGCGCGGTCCCGCGGGCGGCCCAGCGGACGTTCTACCCCGATCAGCTGCGGCGGGCCCTGCGGCCGGTGGACCCCGACGCCTTCACCCTGCTGCTCAGCCACCGCCCCAGCGTGATGCCCTACGCCGCCGAGGCGCAGGTGGACGTGGTCCTCGCCGGGCATACCCATGCCGGCCAGCTCGCCATCCTGGGCACCAGCATCCTCGAGCTCAACGGCGCCGCCCGCTGGGCGTGGGGCGTCTACCGGCGCGGGCGCACCATCATGCACGTGACCTGCGGCATGGGGCAGTGGTTCCCCTTCCGGCTGGGCTGCCCGCCGGAGATGGTGCTGCTGGAGCTGCAGCCGGCCGCTGATGACGACCCCGGCGCGGTGACGGCCTCGCGCTAGAACGCGTGCCCCAGGCTCAGGTACGCCTCGTGGTGGTCGCCGGCGCCCAGGCCCAGCAGCACCGCCGCCGGCCCCACCGGGGTGCGCGCCTGCACGCCCACGATCACGCCCCCCAGCAGCCTCGACGCGGAGATCCGTTCGCGCTCGGCGAAGACGTTCCCCGCCGCCACGCCCACCGTGGGCCACAGGCGCCCCAGGATGCGCACGCGGTAGCTCGCCTGCAGCGAGACCGCCTGCGCGCCCCAGAGCTCGTCGCGGCGCCGGCCGGGGATCTGCCACGGCCCGCCCCGCCGGGCCAGCCGGAACAGCGGCACGTCGCCGCCGGAGAGCAGCATGTCGGCCCCGAGGCTGATCACGTGGCCCGCGGCCGGGGAGAGATGCGCCGCGGCCGTGGCGGTGAGCTGGCGATGGTCGCGGCCGCCCCGCGCGGTGCCGACCACCTCGCGGCCACGCAGGTGCACCTGCAGGCCACCGGTGGGCAGCTCGCGGCGGTCACGGGTGTCGAGGAGGAGGTCCGCCACCACGGCCAGGTGCTCGGCGGTGGTGGCCGGCGACCAGGCGTCCGGATCGGCGGGGAAGCCCGGCCCCGACGGCCAGGGCCGCGCCAGCTGCCAGACGCGTTCCCAGCGCACGCCGCCGGTCAGCAGCAGGCGCCGCGCCAGGTGCACGCCCACCCGCGCCTCGGCGTCCACGCCCGACCACTCCTGGGTGGGGTCGCGCCGGTCCTCGCGGACGGGGGGCTCGGCGTGGGTCCAGCCGCCGCCGAGCTGCCAGACCAAAGGGTCGTGGCCGATGGTCTCGCCCACCGCCTCGATGGCCACGCGGTCCTCCACATCGCCCACGCGGAAGGTGGACAGCACGCGCTCGTTCAGGCCCAGCAGGTCGTAACGCTCCAGCTGCAGGAAGGCCGCCGGGCCCAGCTCGCTACGCCAGCGGGCGCCCAGGTTCACGGTGCGGGGGTAACGCTCGGCCACGCGCACGGTCAGGGCCACCTCCCCGGGCGCCGGGCGCCGCAGCTCCAGCCAGACGTTCTCGAAGAAGCCCGTGGCGTGGACGTGGCGGATACCGCGCAGGGCCCGGTCGCGGTCGAACCGCTCGCCGGGCTGGACGCCGAACTCCGCGCGCACCACCGCCTCGCTGACCGCCTGCTCGCCGGTGACCTCCACGGCCACCACCTGGGCGCGAGCGAGGGCCTGCCGGTCCAGCGGCCGGCGCGCGTCGCCGGTCCAGAAGCGGCGGGGCAGCACCTCGGCCAGGCGGTCGAGGCCCTGGCGGCCGGCGCGGCGTCCGGTGGCGATGAGCGAGTCCAGGCCGCTGAAGGCCATGGTGTCGTGGCGGCCGATGTCCGGCTGGATCACCACGTCGGCGGCGTCCAGCGCGGCCTGCTTCTGCTGCCGCGTCATGATCTCGAAGGTGTACAGGCCCACGTCCACGATGCTGTCGGCGGGGTCGCCCAGGTCCGCCAGGCGGGACAGCTCCACGGCGATCACCACGTCGCAGCCCATGGCCAGCACCGTCCGCGTGGGGAGCACCTCCAGCACGCCGCCGTCCACCAGCTGGGAGTCGCCACGCGAGAGGGGATCGAACACCAGGGGGATGGCGATGCTGGCCTGGATGGCGCCGGCGAGGCCGCCGCGGTCCAGCACCACCCGCTCGCCGGTGACCAGGTCCACGGCCAGCGCCCGGTAGGGCACCGCCAGGTGGTCGAAGTCGCCGCCGGCGGCGTAGTCGGCGGCCGCCAGGTGCTGCAGCAGGGTCTCGTACGCGCGCTGGGTGTTGATCAGGCCGGAGGGCAGGTCCACGTCCCAGAAGCGGAAGGGCAGGCTCACCAGGGCCGGCAACAGGCCCCGCCGCTGGCGGACGGACGCCGCGGGCCGCGCGTCCGCGGCCAGGACCGGGTCCCAGTCGGTGCCGGTGACGATGGCGGCCATCTCCTCGCCGGTGTAGCCGGCGGCGTAGAGCCCGCCGACGATGCTGCCCATGCTCGTGCCCGCCACCACGTCGATGGGCACGCCCGCCGCCTCCAGGGCCGCGATCACCCCGATGTGGGCGATGCCCCGCGCCCCGCCGCCGCTGAGGGCCAGGCCCACGCGGGGGCGCGTGGCGGTGTCGGCGGGGGCGGTGGTCGCCGCGGTCGCCACGGGGGCTGTGGAGGCTGCGGAGGCTATGGAGACGGCGGGTGGCGCCGCGATGGCGCGGGCCGCCGCTGCCGCGCTGGCCGGCAGGACGCCCGGGACCCCCAGGCCAGCGAGGACGACCACGGCCAGCGGCGCCAGCGACGCCAGCGACCGGCCAGGTGAGCGGTCAGGTGAGCGGTCAGGATCCCGCATCCAGCGCCTCCCGCACCTTCCGCGGCAAGCTCGCCCGGATC
>CAZWYF010000059.1:0-7714 GCA_964637835.1 uncultured Fibrobacteraceae bacterium | reverse complement strand
TCAGGATCCCGCATCCAGCGCCTCCCGCACCTTCCGCGGCAAGCTCGCCCGGATCAGCGTGTACGACTGATCGACCAGCTCGGCCAGCAGCGCCGGGTCGATGGTCTCATCCAGCGTCACCTGGTTCCAGCGCTTGCGGTCGAAGTAGCGTGGCGGACCGATGGCCGCGTGCGCCTCGCGCAGGGCCTCCACCCGCTCCTCGGCGCAGCGCAGGGACAGGCGCAGCGGCGACTCCTCCCAGGCCATGGCCGCGAAGATCTTGCCGCCCACCTTGAAGACCATGACCTCCGGCCCGAAGGGGAACTCCTCGGTGACCCCGGTCCGCGCGAGGGCCAGCTCGCGGACGGCCTCCAGGCGGGGATCGAGGTCGCCCGCAGGGGGCTCGGCGCGGCGTGGCAGGAAGCGGCGGTCGTTCATCGGAGGCTCCAGGAATCCCGTTCCGGGTCGGGGTGGGCGGCGTGGTGGACGGGGCCAGAGTACAACGGGGCCGGGGGGGAAGTCTCGTGCCTTTCCCGGGCGGTCGGCGGCGGCGCCGCCGGGCTCGGGCCCGCCCCGCGCGCCTGCTCCGCGCCCGCCCCGGGATTGATCCCGTTCTCTCGATCCCGTATCCTCAGGGGCGAGCTCCAGCTCTACTCGCTTCAGGGGGAACCGACCATGATCCGACACCTCGCCAGCCTGTGCGTGGCTCCGCGCGCCACGCTCGCCACCGTCTGCCTCGTCGTCGTCCTCGCCACCGCGGCCCTCGCGCCCGGCGCCGCCCGCGCCGAGCTGGTGCTGCAGCACGTGGGGGAGGTGGTGACCCCGCCGGCCGCGCACGCGGTGCCCTGGTCCACCCACCGCACCCTCGTGACCACCGACCGCGACGTGCGCCTGATCAACTGGCTGGCCGACCCCGGCCCCGACCGCGAGCCGGTGCTCTTCTCGCTGCCCGCCGCGCCGGTGGGCGTGGACACCTGGGCGGACTCGGTGCTCGTGCGCATGGACGGCCAGCCGCCGCTGCTGGTCCGCCGGGATGGCGAGGCGGCGACCCCGCCGGAGGAGATGCCGGCGGGCTACCGCCTGCCGAACACGCTCCTCGGTGGCGAGAGCTACCGCGTGGAGATCGATTCAGATCTCTACCTGCTCATCTACAGCGCCCCGGGCAGCGGCCAGATCGTGGGCCTGCTCGACTTCCAGGACACCGTGGGGCCCGGCTCGCTGGCCGCCCAGGCGGGCGAGCGCGCCGCCCTCGCCATCGACCAGGGCGTGTGGATCGCCAGCCTCGAGAACCCGCTGCTGCCGGCGTTCACCGTGATGATCGAGCCGCCGGTGGCCGGCTGGACGCCCACCGCGATGGCCATGCGCGACCAGGTGCTCTTCATCCACTGGACCAACCGCATCCAGGCCTGGGACCTGACCAACCCCTACAGCCCGGCCCTGCTGGACGAGATCGCCAGCGACGGCTTCTCGCTGCACGCCGGCGAGCGCTGGCTGGCCACCTGGCAGCCGGGCCAGCGCGGCATCGCCATCCTGGACGCCGCCGACCCCACCGCCCTGGCCAGCCGGGCCGTGGTGGACGTCTTCGCCGACCAGGTCCTGATCCAGGCCGATCGCCTGCTCACCGACCACGCCGACCAGCTCCTCGCCCACCGCATCCCGGCCCAGGGCGGCCCGGTGGCCGAGGGCCCGGCGGTGCAGATCCTCGACGGCACGCTCCTGGCCAGCGACGGCGACGCGGCCTGGCTGCAGTCCGGCGCCACGCGCCACGTGGTGGACCTGGGCGGCCATCGCCTGGTGGCGCCGCAGACCCTGGCCAGCGACCCCGGCGACTGGCGCCGGCACCAGTTCCACGTGGTGGGCGATCACCTGCTGCACCTGCGCGCGGGCGAGGGCCTGGACATCCTCGACCTCGCGGTGCCCGAGGCGCCCGCCCTGGTGACCACCCTGGACCACACGCCCGCGCCCCAGGCCTCCGACACCGACGGCACGCTGCTCGCGGTGGCCGACGGCCAGGCGGTGACCCTGTACGACCTCGCCGACGCGACCAGCCCGGTCGAGCGCGGCAGCCTGCCGCTGGCGGGCACGCCCCAGTGCGTGCGCGTGCGCGATGGCGTGGCCGCGGTGCTGACCGGCCATCTGGGCACCAGTGAGGAGGGCCTGGTGCACCTGGTGGACGTCTCGCTGCCGGACCAGCCCCAGCTGCTGGCCACCCTGGACGCCGCGCCCGAGGGGGAGGACCTGGCCTGGCAGGCCTCCCAGGCGAGCTGGCACGGGCCCACGCTCCGGGTGCTCTGCTGGCGGTGGGGCACGATCGATCCGGTGGCCAGCACCCTGACCATCGACCTCGCCGACCCCCAGGCCCCGGTGGCCACGCACTCCACCGACCACGCCGGCCAGTGGTGCTACCAGGCGGACGACTTCCCCGACCCGGTGCTCGCGCCCTCGGACGCGCCCCTCTCGCTGGCCGGCCTGCACGTCAGCTACGCGGCCGACACGCTCACCGTCTACCGCGACCCCGGCGGCGTGGCCGACCTCGAGCCCGCGGCCACCTGGGCGGCGCCCGGGCCCATCGAGGAGATCGCGCGGGTCGGCAACCGCCTGCTGGTCCTCGGCCACCAGCGCCTGGACATCCTCACCGTCAGCGACGACGGCCTGGTCGACGTGCCGGACCTCGCGGTGAACGACGGCGTGCGCGCCGCGCCCAATCCCTTCAACCCCCGCACCACGCTGCACTTCAGCATGCCGGCCGCCGGCCGCGCCACCGCCGCCATCCACGACGCCCGTGGCCGCCGCGTGCGCACCCTGGCCGCCGACCTGCCCGCCGGCCCGGCCGCCCTGCGCTGGGACGGCGCCGGCGACCAGGGCCGCGCCCTGCCCAGCGGCACCTACCTGGTGCGCGTGATCACCGCGAGCGGCGTGCAGACCGGACGCTGCCAGCTGGTGCGCTGACCGCCGCGCGCGGGGCCGCCAGCGGGCGGCCGCCGCAGCTCAGGCGTGGATCGCCAGAGGGGTCGTCACCCGCGGTGGCGGCCCCTTTTCGTGGCCCGAACCGCCCGGGAATGGGGGTCTTCCGGTCCTTGCCACCGCCACGCGCAGCGACCACCTTACCGGCAAGGCGGCCGCCCGCAGCCGCCGTCCATCCCGGCATCTGGAAGGTCCGGGCCTTGCGGGGCCCGGCGTGTCCGCGAGGGTGACCATGTCCGATCCCAGCCAGGTTTCCATGCCCGAGCAGCTCACGCTGCGCGACCAGTTCCCCGCCCCGGGTCCCGAGGAGTGGCAGGCCGAGTGCATCCGCCTGCTCAAGGGCGTCCCCTTCGAGAAGAAGATGCTCACGCGCACCCTCGAGGGGATCACGCTGCAGCCGCTGTACACCCGCGCCGACGTGGCCGACCTGCCCGACGTGGACGCCGCGCCGGGCCAGGCGCCCTACCGGCGGGGCACGCGCCCCCTCGGCTACCGCCAGCGTCCCTGGCAGGTGGCCCAGGAGCTGCCCTATCCCACGGCCGCGGAGTTCGGCGAGGCCCTGGCCAACGACCTCGAGCGGGGCCAGGACGCCGCCGTCCTGGTGATCGACCGCGCGGGGCAGGCCGGCCGCGATCCCGACCAGGCCGAGCCCGCCCTGGTGGGCAAGGGCGGCACCTCGGTGGCCTCCCTGGCGAGCCTGGAGCGCGCCCTGGCGGCCGTGGACCTGGCCACCACCCCGGTGCACATCGAGTCCGGCTCCGCGGCGCTCACCTACGCGGCGCTGCTGGTGGCCCTGGCCCGCAAGCGCGGCGTGGATCCGCAGCGGCTGCAGGGCAGCGTGGGCCTCGATCCGGTCGCCGGCCTGGCCGAGCACGGCACGCTGCCGGTGAAGCTGGAGAAGGCCTACGAGGAACTGGCCCTGCTCACCGCCTGGGCCGCCGAGCACGCGCCCGGCCTGTCCACCGTGGCCGCCCGCGGGCACGTCTACCATGACGGCGGCGCCAGCGTGGTCCAGGAGCTGGCCTGCACGCTGGCCGCGGCCGTGCACCACCTGCGCGAGCTGGAGCGCCGGGGCCTGGACATCGAGACCAGCGCCCCGCGCCTGCGCCTGGACCTGTCGGTGGGCACCCACTTCTTCCTGGAGATCGCCAGGCTGCGGGCCGTCCGCGTGCTGTGGGCCCGGATCATCGCCGCCTGCGGCGGCAGCGAGCGCGCCCAGCAGCTCACCATCCACGCGCGCACCAGCCGCTTCACCAAGACGGTGCTCGATCCCCACGTGAACATGCTGCGCACCACCACCGAGGCCATGGCCGCGGTGTTCGGCCAGGTGGACGCCCTGCACATCGCCCCCTACGACGAGCCCCTCGGCCTGCCCGACCGCTTCAGCCGCCGCATCGCGCGCAACACCCACATCATCCTGCGGGAGGAGTCGCACCTCGATCAGGTGGTGGACCCCGCCGGCGGCAGCTGGTGCGTGGAGACGCTCACCGACCAGGTGGCCGCCGCGGCCTGGGAGCAGTTCCAGCAGATCGAGGGCGAGGGCGGCATCGTGGCCGCCCTGCAGGCCGGCACCGTGCAGGCGCGCATCGCCGAGACGGCCGCGGCCCGCCGCCAGGAGCTGACCCGGCGCAAGGCCGTCCTGGTGGGCACCAACCAGTACGCCAACCCGCAGGAGCCCGCGCCCGCCTTCCGCCACCTCGACCACGCCGCCCTGCACCGGCGCCGCGCCCAGGAGCTGCAGGAGCTGCGCACCAGCGGTCAGCACCAGGCCGACGTGGACGTCCTGAAGAAGCTGGAGGGCATCCTCGCCGGCGAGGGGGCGCAGGTCTTCCCGGCCATCGTCGAGGCCGCGGCCGCCGGCGCCACCGTGGGCGAGCTGAGCCGCACCTTCCGCCACGACGCCGACCCCGACCTGCGGGTCGCGCCCATCGCCGCCTGGCGCGCGGGCGAGCTGTTCGAGAAGCTGCGCCTGGCGGTCCAGGCACATCCCGACCGCGACCAGGTCACCGTCTTCGGCGCCTGCCTGGGCGACGTGGCGCGCTACATGCCGCGCCTGGACTTCACCCGCGGCTTCTTCCAGGCCGGCGGCTTCACGGTCCAGACCGATCGCTACTTCGCCTCGGCGGCGGAGGCGGCGGACGCCGCCAGGCGGAGCGGCGCCGCCACCGCGGTGATCGTCGGCCGCGACGAGACCTACGCCGAGCAGGCCGCCGACACCGCCCGGGCGCTGAAGGACGCCGGCGTCCAGACCGTGCTGCTGGCCGGCCTGCCGGCCGACCTCGAGGACGCCCTGCAAGCGGCGGGGGTCGACCAGTTCATCCACGTGCGCTCGGACTGCCACGCCGTCCTGAGCGACCTGGCCCGCACCAAGGGGGTGGCGCTGTGAGCCGGATTCCCGATTTCACCGAGGTGCCGCTGCAACCGCCGTACGAGCGCGCCGAGCGCAAGGGATGGCAGGACCTGGCCCGGGCCGCTGGCGACCCCGAGCGGACCTGGCGCACCAACGAGCAGATCACGGTCCGCCCGCTCTACACCGCGGAGGACAGCGCCGGGCTCGAGCACCTCGACTACACCGCCGGCCTGCCGCCCTTCCTGCGCGGGCCGTACGCGCCCATGTACGTCTTCCGGCCCTGGACCGTGCGCCAGTACGCCGGCTTCTCCACCGCCCAGGAGAGCAATGCCTTCTACCGCCGCAACCTCGCCGCGGGCCAGAAGGGCCTCTCGGTGGCCTTCGACCTGGCGACCCACCGCGGCTACGACAGCGATCACGAGCGCGTGGTCGGCGACGTGGGCAAGGCGGGCGTGGCCATCGACTCGGTGGAGGACATGAAGATCCTCTTCGACGGGATCCCCCTCGACGAGATGTCGGTCTCGATGACCATGAACGGCGCGGTGCTGCCGGTGATGGCGTTCTACATCGTGGCCGCCCTGGAGCAGGGCGCGAGCACCGAGCAACTCGCCGGCACCATCCAGAACGACATCCTCAAGGAGTACATGGTCCGCAACACGTACATCTACCCGCCGGACTTCTCCATGCGGATCATCGGCGACATCTTCGAGTACACCGCGCAGCACATGCCGCGCTTCAACTCCATCTCCATCAGCGGCTATCACATGCAGGAGGCCGGCGCCACGGCCGACCTCGAGCTGGGCTACACCCTGGCCGACGGCCTGGAGTACGTGCGCACCGGCATCGCCGCCGGCCTGGACATCGACCGCTTCGCCCCGCGGCTGTCGTTCTTCTGGGCCGAGGGCATGAACTACTTCATGGAGATGGCCAAGCTGCGCGCCGGCCGGCTGCTGTGGGCGAAGATCATCCGGCAGTTCGACCCGCAGAACCCCAAGTCGCTGGCCCTGCGCACCCACAGCCAGACCTCGGGCTGGTCGCTGGCCGAGCAGGATCCCTTCAACAACGTGATCCGCACCTGCGTGGAGGCCATGGCCGCCGCACTCGGCCACACCCAGTCGCTGCACACCAACGCCCTGGACGAGGCCATCGCCCTGCCCACCGACTTCTCCGCGCGCATCGCGCGCAACACGCAGCTCTACCTGCAGGAGGAGACCGGCATCTGCAAGGTGATCGACCCGTGGGGCGGCAGCCACTACCTCGAGACCCTCACCCACGAGCTGATGCATCGCGCCTGGGCCCACATCCGCGAGGTGGAGGAGCTGGGCGGGATGGCGAAGGCCATCGCCAGCGGCCTGCCCAAGCTGCGCATCGAGGAGGCCGCCGCGCGCCGGCAGGCCCACATCGACAGCGGGCAGGAGACCATCGTCGGCGTGAACCGGTACCGGCTGGATCGCGAGGATCCCCTGGAGATCCTGGAGGTGGACAACGCCGAGGTGCTCCGCCAGCAGGTGCAGCGTCTGCAGGAGCTGCGCGCCGCGCGGGACACGGCGGCCGTGGAGCAGGCCCTGGCCGCGATCACCCGCTGCGCCGAGACCGGCGAGGGCAACCTCCTGGCCCTGGCGGTGGAGGCGGCGAAGGCGCGCGCCACCCTGGGCGAGATCAGCGACGCCTGCGAGAAGGTGGCCGGCCGCCACAAGGCCCAGGTCAAGACCATCAGCGGCGTCTACAGCGCCGAGTTCGGCGAGGAGGCGGCGGTGAAGGAAGTCCAGCAGCTCATCGAGCAGTTCGCCGCCCGCGAGGGCCGGCGCCCGCGCATCATGATCGCCAAGATGGGCCAGGACGGGCACGACCGCGGCGCCAAGGTGGTGGCCACTGCCTACGCCGACCTGGGCTTCGACGTGGACGTGGGCCCGCTCTTCCAGACGCCCGCGGAGACCGCCCGCCAGGCCGTGGAGAACGACGTCCACATCGTGGGCATGTCCTCCCTCGCCGCCGGCCACAAGACCCTGCTGCCGCAGCTGATCGCCGAGCTCCGCAAGCTCGGCCGCGAGGACATCATGGTGGTGGTGGGCGGCGTGATCCCCAGCCAGGACTACGACTACCTGCGCGAGCAGGGCGCCGCGGCCATCTTCGGCCCCGGCACCGTGATCCCCGACGCGGCGCGGATCATGATCGAGGAGCTGGAGAAGCGGCTGGCCGAGTAGCGGAACGGGCGGGGGCCGGCGTACCAGCTGCGCCGGCCGCGCCGTCCCGCCGGCCGCGCCGTCCCGCCGGCCGCGCCGTCCCGCCGGTCCCGCTAGCCCCACCAGTCCCGCCGTCAATGCCGATCACAAGTGTCCCAACGTTAGTCGAAGAGTGACAACTGGTTACAAATCCGACCATCATCGTTCTGGCGCCCCCACTCTGCAAGTAGTTGCGGGA
>CAZWYF010000058.1:15865-18607 GCA_964637835.1 uncultured Fibrobacteraceae bacterium | reverse complement strand
GTCTGCTCCGCCGGCGCCAGGCGAGCGCCGTTGCGCACCCGCGAGCGGTACATGGTCTGCAGCAGGAAGCGCTGCTCGTCGGTGAGGTCCAGGGCGTCGCGCTGCGCGTACACCGCCTCGATGCGCGCGAAGAGGCGCGGGTCCAGGCGGATCTCGTCGCGGTGGGCGGCGAGCTGCGGGGAGAGCCGCTTCTTGATGGCCTGCAGCTCGGGGTTGGTGTTCGCGCCGGTCAGGCCGCCGAAGATGCGCTCCACCTCGTCCAGCAGGGCGCCGGTCCGGTCGAGGGCGGCGATGGTGTTGACGAAGGTGGGCGCCGCGGGGTCGGTGGCGATGGCCTCCACCTCGGCCCGCTCGCGCCGCATGCCCTCGGCGAACGCCGGCTCGAAGTGCGCCGGCTCGAGGCGGTCGAAGGGGGGGAGGTCATGGGGGGTGTCGCGGGGGGCGAGCAGGGGGTTGGCGGTGGTCTCGGTGGCGGCGCCGGTCGCGATGGCGCCGAGGAGCACGGCGAGGGCGAGGAGCGTGGCGGAGATGAGGATCCGGGTGCGGGGCATGGGTCGTCCCTTCGCGTGAGGTTGGCGGGCGACGGGACGAAGGTAATGGGTGGAGGGGGCGGGGCCAAGGACGCGGGGCGGCGGGGCGGGTGTGCTCGGGTGGGTGCGCAGGGGCCGGGAGACAGGCGGATAAATTGTCGTCAATATGACGACAAATATGATTGCCCCGGAACGCAGGCGCTTCCGGGCGTGGCGAGACAGGCGTCCGGACGCGGTGAGGGCGGCCAGACGGGGGAAATTGTCGTCAACATGACGACAATTTCGCCAGGGTGTCGGGGCGCCAGGGCGATGGAGCCGGCCGAGGATCGGTCCTGTTGCCGGGGACCCGGCGGCGTCCTCGTGAGGGCGCGGCGGAGGCCAGCGCCACGACCGCGCGGTGAGGCACGGTGCGGGCTCACGGAAGCTCGCCATGGGCGCCGTCATGCGCCGATCTGACGATATGCAAACGTGGCGGGGATGGATTGATGGATGGACTCGCTGAGGTACACCAGCGGTGTACCTCAGCGGAACATGGGGTCAAAAGTGATCCCGTTGTCGAGATGTAATTTATCTCCAGCGTGAACGGCGATTCAGGCTGATTGGGGGGGAGTTTCGGGGCGGGAGAAGCGCCGGCAATAACGCCGGCGAAGCGGCGGCAAATCGCCGGGCCGGGCGAAGCGGCGGCAAAGCGCCGGGCCGGCGCCGGTCGTCAGGGCGGGCCACCGGGCAGGTCGCCAGGGCAGGTTGCCAGGGCCGGTCGCCAGGGCGGGTCAGGGGCGGGCGCCCCATCACCGGAACGGGTCAGAACTCGTAGGTCAGCGTCGCGCCGGTGAAGGTGCCGGTCTGCGTGGGGGCGGGGGCGAAGGGGATGGTGCCCCAGGTCTGCCAGCGGCGGGCGTTGAGGAGGAGGTCGACCTGGAAGCGGCCGAGGTGGAGGGCGCAGCCGAGGGTGATGGGGGTGCGGACGGCGATGACCTCGTCGTCGGCGAAGCGGTCGGGCTGGCCGGGGATGGTCTCGCCGCGGGTGGAGCGGCGCTCGGTCTGCAGGCGGAGGTATTCCAGGGCGCCGCGGACGGTGAGCCAGGGCAGGACGCGGGACTCGAGGCCCACGCCGGCGTGGACCTCGTACCAGCGGAGGTCGTCGTGGTCGAAGGCCCAGTCGGCGGACTGGCCGCGCAGGCGGTCGTGCTGCTGGCGGCCCCAGCGGAACTCGCCGGAGACCAGGACCAGGTTGTCGGGGTCGGGCAGGAGGTTGAAGCCCACGCCCACGGCGGTGCGGTGGGCCTGCTGGTCGGCCGGGGCGGCGAGGGCCTCGGAGTAGACCTGGCGGTCGTCGGCGCGGTGGTCGACCAGGGGGATCACCACCAGCTGCTCGCGCAGGCGGTAGAACCAGCGGGTGCGCACGCTCCAGCTCGACCAGGTCTGCTGGGCGGGCAGGCGCCAGGCGTCCTGCGCGGCGGCGTCGCCCTGGACGTTGACCAGCTCGCCGGCGAGGTCGCCGTAGAGGCGGTCGCTCGCGTCCCAGCGCAGGCCCAGGCCATAGCCGTGGAAGTAGAGGCTCTCGCCGGTGCCCGCGGTGGCGGTCTCGTTGGTGCCCTCGAAGTGCGACGTGAACTGGCCGCGCAGGCCCACGGTGAGCGCGCCCAGGCGGCGGGCGCCCAGCAGGGTGATGCCGCCGCCCGGCGCGCCGGCGGGCAGCTCCTCCTGGACGTAGACGCCCAGGACGCCCCAGTCGCCGCCGGGGCCGGCGGCCACGTGCAGGCCGCCGCCGGCGCCGCGGAGGTTCTGGTTCAGGGAGCCGGAGCCGTCGTGGTCGTACTGGCCGAGGTGCAGGAAGACCTGGTCGGGGTAGTCGGCGAGGGCGGCGTACCAGACGGTGGCGCCTGCGGGGTCCTCGAGGTAGCCGAGCTGGTCGCCCAGGGAGCGGGCGCGCAGGAGGGTGGCGGCGGCGGGGGAGGCCGCGACGGCCAGGCTGGCCAGGATGGCGAGGCTGGCCAGGATGACCAGGCCAGCGGGGCTGGCAGGGCTGGCGAGGCTGGCAGGGCTGGCGAGGCCGGCGAGGCTGGCCAGGGCACGACGATCACCACGGGGCATGGGTCACCTCGCAGGGGGCAGGGGGTGATGCAGGATGTGTTCGGAGCTGTAGCCGTAGAGGCCGCGGCCGGGGACGACCAGGTAGCGCGAGATCCCGCCGATGCCCACGTCGTGGAGG
>CAZWYF010000058.1:0-15765 GCA_964637835.1 uncultured Fibrobacteraceae bacterium | reverse complement strand
GCGGCCGGGGTGGACGGACCGATCCTCGGGGGTGATGTCGCGCCAGATCTGGCCATCGTGGTGCACCAGGAACCTGCCCAGGGGGTCCAGGTCCACGATGGCGAACAGGTCGCCTGCGGGCGCCAGTCCGACCCACGCGACGCTTCCGCCGGGCGGGTCCAGCCGACCCCACTGGCCATCCTCCAGGAGCCAGACCTGGCCCGGCCAGGGCCAGCCTCTCGCCGCCACCCGGCCGGCGCCGTCCACCGCGATCTCCAGCAGCTCGCCGGGAAACCGCGGCAGGGCCTCCCAGCGGCCGGGGCCGGTGCGGCGCGCGATGGCGCCCGGGTCGAAGTGCAGGCGGCTGTAGGCGTACACGTGGCCGTCGCCGCCGAGGACCAGGGCGTCGGCATCGAGGCCCGCGTCCTCCACCACCCAGCCCTCGCCATCCGCCTCGCTGGCGATCACGCGGTCGCCGTTCTCGGCCAGGAGCGTGGTGCCGTCCGCCAGGAGCGAGCTGATGGGATGGCTGGGCTGCGGGACCAGCTCGGACCAGTCCATGGTCCAGTCCTCGCGCCAGGCGCCGCGCAGAAGCAGGCCCTCGTCGCCGGCTGCCAGGACCACCGGCCCGGCGGGGCCGGCGCGCTCGGGGACCGCGAGGGCGGCCATGGACGCGCGCGCGTCGTCCATCACGGTGAAGGTCTGGCAACCCGAGACGCCGCTGATCACGTGGGTCGTGGCCAGCAGGAGGGTGCGGGACTGGCAGATGAGGTTGGCGGAGAAGCCCTCGCAGACGGGCGAGAGGGAGAGGTCGTCCCCGATGCGGAAGATGCCCCGGGTGAGCTGGTCGCCGTCGCGGAGCAGGGCGCTGACCAGGTCGCCGTCGGCGGCGTAGAACTCGGCCAGGGCCCAGTCCAGGGGCTCCCACGCGGTGCCGGTGAACCGGTGGACCAGGGGATCGGGATGGCCGGAGACCACGATCCGGGGGCCGTCCGGGGCCACCGCCCACATGGTCACGCGGTCGGTCTGCTCAGCGGAGAGGATCCACTGGTCCCACTGGCCGCCGGCGGTGCGGCGGAGGACGACCGGGAGCCGCCGCTCCACGTGGCCCTCCCCATCGGGGACCGGGAGCACCCGCCGCACGGCCAGCCAGAGTGCGCCGTCGTCCGTGGCCTCGAGGCCCTCGATGTCGTGGGACCAGTCGTGGCCCAGCGGCGTGGGCACCAGGTGCCAGCTGCGGCCGTCCCAGTGCCAGACGTGGTCGTCCGAGTGGACCCAGACATCCTCGTGGCCGGTGCCGTCGACGCCGAGCAGGCGCTCGTTGCTGCCGAGCGCATGGCTGGTGACGTGCTGGCCGTCGTGGTGCAGGACGGTGCCCTCTTCGCCCACGGCCCAGACGTCGTCGCTGTCCAGGGCCCAGACGTCATGCAGGTCGGCCACGGTCACCTCGGGGTAGACCCGCGTCCAGTCGCCGATGGTCAGGGGATCCTCGGGGGCGGAGAACGGCGAGGTGGGCCGGGCGGTCTGCTCGCTGCAACCGGCGACGAGCCACGCCAAAAGGGCGAGGCCGAGGGCGGCCGGGGTCAGGCCGGCGTGGAGCGTCGGGCGGCGCATGGGCGCGGGATCTCCGGGGCTGGAGGCGGGGCTTCTCCCTGGCGATGAAGTTTAGCCCCCCGGCGCCGGGGAATCAACGGTACCCGGTGGCCACGGCGATCACCAGGAACACCGCCGACAGCAGCAGGAGCTGGCCGAACAGCGGCAGCATGAAGCGCAGCCAGCGGCCGTAGGGCACGCGCGCCAGGCCGAGCATGGCCATGAGGATGCCGCTGGTGGGGATCACGGTGTTGCTGAAGCCGTCGCCGCAGGTGAAGGCGAAGACCGCCACCTGGCGGGGCAGGCCGATGATGTCGGCCAGCGGCGCCATCAGGGGCATGGAGACCGCGGCCTGGCCCGAGCCGCTGGGGATGAAGAGGTTCAGCACGGACTGGAAGGCGAGCATGCCCAGGGCGGCCACGTAGCGCGGGACCTGCTCGAGCAGGACCGCGGTGCCATGGACCACGGTGTCGATGATCAGGCCGTCCTCCAGGACCACGGCGATGCCGCGGGCGAAGCCCACCACCAGGGCGGCCACCACCATGTCCTGGCAGCCCTTGACGAAGGCCCGGGCGGTCTGGTCGATGCTCAGGCGCGCCAGGGCGGCGGCGATGATGCCGGTGAGCAGGAAGCCGGCGCCCATCTCCGGCATCCACCAGTGGAAGCGCTGCACGGCGAAGACGATGAACGCGAAGATGGCCGCGCCGATCACCAGGATGGCCGTGTGGTGGGGGCGGAAGTCGGCGCCGGCGGCCGGCGGGTGGGGGTCGGCGCCGGTGGGCGCCTCCTGCCAGGCCTCGGGCACGTCGGCCACGAGGCTGCGGGCGGGGTCGCGGCGGATGCGGGCGCCGTAGCGCAATACATAGACCACGGCCACGGCCAGGGCGCAGACCAGGAAGACCAGGCGCAGGCCGATCCCCGAGTGCAGGGGCAGCTCGGCGATGCCCTGGGCCACGCTCACGGTGAAGGGGTTGGTGGTGGAGGCGGCGAAGCCCACCTGGCCGGCCACCTCCACCATGGCCACGCCGAAGATGGCGTCGTAGCCGAGGCGGCGGGCCACCAGCACGAACACCGGCACCAGGGGGATGAACTCCTCGCCCATGCCCAGGGTGGAGCCGCCGCCGGCCAGGGCGGCCATCACCGCGATGGTGAGCCAGGCGCGGCGGTGCTGCAGGCGGTCCACCAGCCGGCCCACCGAGGCGGTGACCACGCCGGTGCGCTCGAGGATGCCGAACACCCCGCCGACGATGAAGATGAAGAAGATGATGTCCGCCGCGGCCTCCATGCCGCGGGGGATGGCCGCGAGGTAGCCCAGCAGGCCGACGGGGGTGGCGCGCTCGGGGTGGTCGTCCTCCAGCAGGGCGGCCTGCAGGGAGTAGTGCTTGGGGATGGGCTCGAAGGTGCCGGGGACCACCAGGGTGCGGGTGCGGCCCTCCACCTCGCGGGTCTCGCGCTCGTACTCGCCCGAGGGGACCACCCAGGTGGCCGCCGCGCAGACCAGGATCACCAGCGACAGGAGGACGAAGACGTGGGGGACGCGCAGGCGGGGGCGGGGCATGGGGGTCCTTTCCGCGGCGGACTGGGCTGGCGACCTGGGCCGGGCGGTCCACGGGCTGGCGGTCCACGGGCTGGGCGATGGCCGGGGTCGCGGGATGGTACCGGGGCGGGTCGGGCGGTGCAAGGGTGCGAGGGCGGGGCGAACCTCCGGGCGTCGCCCGCTAGGTCGCCAGCAGCGGGGCGGTGGGATCTGCCGACGCCGTCCCGGGCACCAGGCGGGCCAGGTCCGCCGAGGAGACGGCCAGCGGCAGCGAGGGCGCCCCCGCCAGGGGAGTGGCCGCCAGGGTGTCAGCGGGGCCGACCACCGCCACGGGGACCGCGCGCCCGGCCAGCAGGCGGCCCAGCCGGTCCAGCTGATCCGGCTGCAGGCTGGCGGGCTCGATGATCGCGAGGGCGACCGCGTCGCCCGGGTCCTCGCCGAGGTACTGCCGCATGCTCACCGGTTCCCAGCCGTGGATGCCCAGGGCGCCGGCCAGCCACGTGGCGTGGGCCGCATCGCCGCCGAGGTACACGTACCGTGCCACGGGGCCGGCGGCGGCCGGTGCGGCCCCGTCCAGGCACCGGGGGGCCACGTCGGCCTCGATGCCGGCCATCTGCAGGAACGCCTCGGTGCGCTGGACCTCCTGGCAGGTCTGCGCCAGCAGGTCCTCGCTGGCAGCCAGGTCGATGCCCAGGGCGCCGGCCAGGACGGCGAGGTCGGGCTCGGCGGCGGGCGGCTCGCAGGAGCGGTCCAGGGCGCGCGCCATCTGGTCGGCCAGCATCACCGTGGGCGTCAGCAGCGTCTGGTCGTGGCGCCACTGCGTGGGGTGGTGGTGGAAGCGGATCACGTGGGCCAGCCGCGTGGGCAGGTGCCACTGCTGGACGATCTTCTGGCCGGCCCGGGTGTGGGCCATGCCCACGACGCGGGCCTCGGCCTCGAGGAGGTCGTCCGCCGTCACGCCGCGCAACTGGGCGTGGTAACCAGGGGAGACGGTCTCCAGCACCAGACGGCCGAGGTCGTGGAGCAGGCCGGCCACGAAGGCCTCCTCGGGTTCCACGCGGCCGCTCCGACGGGCCAGGATGCGGGCGCCGGCGGCCACGTAGAGGGCGTGCCGCCAGAAGTCGGTCAGATCGGTGCCCGCGGCGGCGCGCCGCAGGGTCTGCGCCATCCCCAGGCCCAGGGCCAGGCTGCGGATGGCGGAGAAGCCCAGCAGGACCACCGCGCGCGGGACCGAGCCCACCTGTCCGGAGCGACCGTAGAAGGAACTGTTGGCGAGCCGGAGCACCCGGCCGGTCAGGCCCTGGTCGGAGGCCAGGACGCGGGTCACGTCGTCGGCGGAGGAGCTGTCCCGCTGCATGAGTTCCATGAGCCGGTGGGCCACCAGCGGCAGGGCGGGCAGCGTCTTGATCTTCTTCAGGACGACATCTTCGCTCACCGAGGGACTCCCGGATGGCAAGGGACGGGAAGGACACCGGGCCGGGCCGCCTGCTGACTTTCCGGTGATCGGCCAGGTCGCGGCGCGACTTGAGCCCGGCCCCCGCTGGTTGACCCCGACCGGCAACCCGGCTTCAATCGCTGCGTATCACCGCCCGACCCCGGGATCCGTTCTTCTCCAGGAGGCTCCATCGTGAACGTGGTGACCCGTTTCCGCATGCCCGGCGCCTGCCGCGCCCTGGCCTGCGTCCTCGCCGCCCTGTCGCTGTTCTGGGCGGCGCCGCGGCCCGCCGCGGCGGCCCTGCCGGCCGACCAGCCCGCCCGCCTGCTGCACCTGGCCGACGTCTCGGCCGAGCACATCGTCTTCACCTACGAGGCCGACCTCTGGCTCGTGAGCCGCACCGGCGGCGTGGCGCGCCGGCTGACCACCGGCCATGGCACCGAGCGGCACGCCCATTTCTCGCCGGACGGCCAGTGGATCGCCTTCACCGGCCAGTACGACGGCGCCGACGACGTCTACGTCATGCCCACCCCGGGCGGCGAGCCGCGGCGCCTGACGTTCCACCCCGGCGGCGACCAGGTGATCGACTGGCATCCCGACGGCGAGCACGTGCTGTTCCGGTCCTCGCGGCACCACCCCGTGGGCGAGACGGAGTTCTTCCTGGTGCCGGCGCGCGGCGGCCTGCCGGTCCGTGTACCCACCGATCGCGGCGCCCTGGCCAGCTACTCGCCGGACGGCACGCGCCTGGTCTACAACCGCATCCCGCGGGAGAACCGCACCTGGAAACGCTACGAGGGCGGCATGGCCCAGGACCTCTGGCTGGCCGACCTCGCCGCCGGCACCTTCGCCCGGCTGACCGACTGGACGGGCACCGACAACTACCCCATGTGGATCGGCGACCGCGTCTACTTCGCCAGCGACCGCGAGGACGGCACCCTCAACCTCTACGCGCTCGACCCCGCGCGGCCCGACGCCGCGCCGGTGCGCCTGACGCGGTTCGACACCCACGACGTCCGCTACCCCGCGGCCGGCCCCGGCGCGATCGTCTTCCAGCACGAGGAGCTGCTGCACCTGCTGGACCTCGCCACCGGCGAGATCACCCCCGTCCACGTGGAGATCCGCAGCGACCGGGTGGCCATGCGGCCGGAGCTGGAGGCGGTGGCGCCGCGTACCGGGAGCTTCGGCCTCGATCCGGCGGGCGAGCGCCTGCTGCTCGAGGCGCGCGGCGAGATCCTCGACATCCCCGTGGCGGAGGGCGGCCGCTGGCGCAACCTCACCGCGACCGCGGGCAGCCGCGAGAAGAACGCCGCGTGGTCGCCGGACGGCTCGCAGGTGGCCTTCGTCAGCGACCGCGCCGGCGACGAGCAGATCTTCGTGATGCCCGCCGGCGGCGGCGCCTGGCGCCAGCTCACCGACGGCGTCTTCGGCATGATCCTGCCGCCGGTGTGGTCGCCCGATGGCCGGTGGCTGCTCTTCGGCGACAAGTTCATGCGCCTGAACCTGCTGGAGGTGGACTCGGGCGAGGTGACGGTGATCGCCCAGGGCGAGTACGACGACGCCTGGGAGCGCTGGGGGATCCTCGACCACGTCTGGTCGCCGGATTCCCGCTGGATCGCCTACACCGAGAACACCGCCAACATGCACGAGGTGATCACGCTCTACGACGTCAAGGAGCGCGAGCACCATCCGGTGACCGACCCGCTGTTCACCAGCTGGTCGCCCAGCTTCTCGCCCGACGGCCGCTACCTCTGGTTCCTGAGCAACCGCACCTTCGAGCCGGTGATGGGCCGCGTGGACCAGAACCACGTCTTTCTGGACCTGGCCCGGCCCTACCTGGTGCTGCTGCAGGACGACGTGCGGGCGCCCTTCGATCCGGGCGCCGCGGCGGACGCCGCGGCCAATGGCGCCGATGGCGACGACGGCGAGGACGGCAACATCGAGGCCGGCGACGACGAGGACATCCGCGTCGAGATCGCCACCGACGGCCTGGCGCGGCGGATCGTCCCGGCGGCCGGCTGCGAGGCGGGAAACTGGTTCCGCCTGGAGGCCATGGAGGGTGGCTGCCTGCTGCTGCGCCGCGAGGCGCCGGTGTTCCTCAAGTACCAGAACGTGGACGACCGCACCACCGACACCGACCTGACGCTCTTCGAGTACACCATCGCCGGCGAGGAGCTGCTGAAGCTGGGCGACGGCGTGACCAATTACCACCTGGCGCCCGGGGGCGAGCAGATGGTGATCCGGCAGGGGTCGTCCTACGTGGTCCACACCGCCGGCGCCGGCTTCGAGCAGGCCGGCAAGACGGTGGACCTGGCGGACGTGCGCCTCACCGTGGACCGCGACCTGGAGTACCGGCAGATCTTCGACGAGGCCTGGCGGGTGCAGCGCGACTGGTTCTACGACCCCGGCATGCACGGCACCGACTGGGCGGCCATCCGCGAGAAGTACGCGCGGTTCCTGCCCTGGGCGGGACACCGCGACGACCTGCGGTACCTCATCGGGGAGATGATCGCCGAGCTGAACACCGGGCACACCTACGTCTTCGGCGGCGACTACCAGGGCGGGCCCACCCGCGTGGACACCGGGCTGCTGGGCGCCGAGCTGGCGCTGGACGCCGAGGCGGGCCGCTACCGCCTGGCGCGCATCCTGCCGGGCTGGGCGCACCTGGACGGGCCGGTCTCGCCGCTGGCCGCGCCCGGCGTGGGCGTGCGCGAGGGTCAGTACCTGCTGGCCATCGACGGCACCGAGCTCACCGCCGACGCCAACCCCTACGCCGCCCTGGTGGACCGCGCGGGCGACCTCGTGACCCTGCGCGTGGCCGACCGCCCTGGCGATGAGGGCCGCGAGGTGACCGTGCAGACCCTGCGCGGCGAGCGCGGCCTGCGCTACCGCACCTGGGTGGAGGCCAACCGCGCGCGGGTCCTGGAGCTGTCCGGGGGCCAGGTGGGCTACCTGCACCTGCCCAACATGATGGAGCCGGGGCTGGTGGAGTTCGCCCGCTACTGGTACCCGCAGACCGGCATGCGGGCCATGATCATCGACGAGCGGTACAACGGCGGCGGGTTCGTGGGCGACATGCTCATCGACCGCCTCGAGCGCGAACTGTGGGCGCTGACCATCCCGCGCGAGGGCCGCGCCGGCCGCAACCCCGAGCGCGTCTTCCACGGCCCGCTCGCCGTGCTGATCAACGAGGACACCGGCAGCAACGGCGAGTTCTTCGCCCAGGCCATCAAGGAGAAGGGCCTCGCCCGGGTGATCGGCATGCGGACCTGGGGCGGGTCCATCGGCATCGAGCCGCACCAGGACCTGGTGGACCAGGGCGGGACCACGCCGCCGCAGTTCGGTCTCTACGGCCTGGCGTCCGGCGACTGGCTCATCGAGGGCTGGGGCGTGGAGCCCCACGACGTGGTGGCCAACCCGCCTGGCGCCGTGGTGGCCGGGGAGGATCCGCAGCTCCGCTACGCCGTGGAGTACCTGCTGGACCAGCTCGGCGCGCACGGCGAACGCTGGGCCATCCCGCCGGTGCCGGCGTACCCGGACAAGAGCCGGCCGCGCATGAGCGGGGAGAACCGCTAGCCGCAGCGCGCGCGCCCGGCCCCCGTCGCGGCGTGCGGCAGCGAAAGCGCGCGGCGGTCCGCGGCGCTCATGACCCGTGGACCGCTTCCGGGCGTCCGGGAGCGGTCCACGCTGTTTCGCCCCCCGGCGAAAAAAAGATTGGCGCCATCGGCGATGGGCAGCTACGTTGCCGGAGCACCGGGCACCCCGCCCGGACCGCGGCGAACAACAGGACCCCTCCCGACGGGGTCTCGCCGTCTGCAGAATTTCCCCTTCTTGCCCGCAGCTGTTGTACTGGGTCGGAGACCGACCACCGTGCCCGCGTGCGTCCGTGCATGCCGGCGAGCGGTGGAGACCAGGATTCGCATGACCATGACCACGCATCACACCACCGGGACGCACACCACCGACACCTTCGATCATTTCCCCCTCGACGACGCCCTGCAGCGTGGCGTCCGCGACCTGGGCTTCACCACGCCCCGGCCCATCCAGACCGAGACCATCCCCGCCGGCCTGGCCGGCCGCGACGTGCTGGGCCTGGCCCAGACCGGTACCGGCAAGACGGCGGCCTTCGCGCTGCCGCTGCTGCAGCGCCTGCTGGCCGATCGCCGGCGCGGCGTCCGCGCCCTGGTGCTGGCGCCCACGCGGGAACTGGCCACCCAGATCGCCGCGGAGATCCGCGAGCTCTCGCGCCACACGCGCCTGAAGCTGGCCGTGATCTACGGCGGCGTGCCGCAGCACAAGCAGGTCAGCCGCCTGCGGTCCTATCCCGAGATCGTGGTGGGCTGCCCCGGCCGCGTGCTCGACCTCGTCGAGCAGGACCTGCTGCACCTCGACCAGGTGGAGACGCTGGTCCTGGACGAGGCCGACCACATGTTCGACATGGGCTTCCTGCCCTCGATCCGCCGGATCCTCCGCGAGCTGCCCCAGCAGCGGCAGAACCTGCTGTTCTCGGCCACCATGCCGCGGGAGATCCGCCGCCTGGCGGACGACCTCCTGCGGCGCCCCCACGTGGCCGAGCTGGCCCGCAGCGCGCCCGCGGCCACCATCGATCACGGCCTGGTGCTGGTGGACGAGGGCCGCAAGCGCGACCTTCTCGAGCACCTGCTCGGCCAGCCCGATTGCGACTCGGCCATCGTGTTCACCCGGACCAAGCACCGGGCCAAGCGGCTGGCGAAGCAGCTGAGCAACGCCGGCTTCCGCGCCGTGGGCCTGCAGGGCAACCTGTCCCAGGGCCAGCGCGACCGGGCCATGGCCGGGTTCCGCAGCGGCCAGTTCAACATCCTGGTGGCCACCGACATCGCCTCTCGCGGCATCGACGTGCAGGGCGTCTCTCACGTGATCAACTACGACGTGCCCAACACGGCGGAGGCCTACACCCACCGCATCGGCCGCACCGGCCGCGCGGAGCTCAGCGGGATCGCCTGCACCTTCGTCACCGCCGAGGACCATGCCTGGCTGCGCGCCACCGAGCGGATGATCGGCGAGCCCATCGCCCGCCAGCGGGTGGACGGGTTCGACCTCGGCCGGCAGCCGCGGCCGCCGGTCACCGAGCCGGACTCTGGACGATCCGGTCGGTCTGGACGGTCCGGTCGCTCCGGCCGCTCCGGTCGGCCGTCGGGACGCCCGATCCGCAAGCCGGCGGCCGCGTCGGCCTCGGCCTCGCCGGCACCGGCGGCGACCACCGCGCCCGCACCACGCTCGCGTGGCGGACTGGGCTCGGCCCGCCACCGGCGGACGCGGCGCACGGCGAGCAGCGGGCGCTGACCGCCGCCTGTCCCGACCACGACACCGACGACCGCGGGCTCTCGAGGGGGTCCGCGGTCGTCGTCTCCGGGTGGGTCCTTCCCGCCGGATCAGGCCTCGAGCACCTCGCGCACCTTGCACAGCAGATCCTGGTGCGTGAAGGGCTTCTGGATCAGCGAGAGGCCGGCGTCGAGCTCGAAGTCGGTGTGGATGGCGTCCATGCTGTAGCCGCTGCTGAACAGGACCCGCACCTCGGGCCGGACCGCGAGCATGTGCTCGTGGACGGCCCGGCCGCCCAGCTCGGGCATCACCACGTCCAGGATCGCCAGATCGATGACGTCGGCGTGGGCGGCGAAGATCTGCACCGCCTCGCGGCCATCGGCGGCCGTCAGGACGGTGTAGCCCGCCCCCTCGAGGATCGAGCGCGTCAGGTCGCGGACCATGGCATCGTCCTCGGCCACCAGCACGGTCTCGGTGCCGCCCACCGGCTCGGGCTCGTCATGATCCTCGTGGAAAGCGGCGGTGCTCTCGACCTCCGGCAGATAGATCCGGAAGGTGGTCCCCAGTTCGGGCTCGCTGTAGACGTGGATGAAGCCGCGGTGCTGCTTGACCAGGCCATAGACGGTGGCCAGGCCCAGGCCGGTGCCCTTGCCCGGCGACTTGGTGGTGAAGAACGGCTCGAAGACGCGTCCGAGCGTGGAGGAGTCCATGCCCACGCCAGTGTCCGCGACGCTGATCTGGACGTAGCGCCCGGGCCGGGCCCAGGTGTGGGTGCGGCAGTACTCCTGGTCGAGGCGCGTGTTGCTCGTGGCGACGGTGATGGTGCCGCCCTCGGGCATGGCGTCCCGGGCATTGATGCACAGGTTCATGAGCATCTGCTCCACCTGGCCCGGATCCGCCCGGACGGTGCCGAGTTCCCGGCCCGCCACGATGTCCAGGGCGATGTGCTCGCCGATCACGCGCCGGAGCATGCGCGCGATGTCCGCGATCGCGCGATCGAGATCCACCTCCTGCATCTCGAGGACCTGGCGGCGGCTGAACGCGAGCAGCTGCTGCACCAGCGTGGCGGCGCGCGCGGCCGCCTTCATCATCTGGTCGAGGCTCTGCCGGAGCGGTGAGCCCGCCTCGGCATCGGCCACGGCCAGCTCGCCGTAGCCGCTGATCACCTGCAGGAGGTTGTTGAAGTCGTGGGCGATCCCGCCGGCGAGCTGCCCCACCGCCTCCATCTTCTGGGCCTGGCGGAGCTGGATCTCGAGCCGCTCGCGCTCGGCCGCGGCGCGCCGCCGCTCGCTCACGTCCTCCAGGATGGCCATGATGCCGTTGACCTCGCCCTGGGGACCACGCAGGGGGGCGGCCGAGAGGCTCAGGTGGATGGGCGTGCCGTCGCGCCGGTAGCGCGTGGCCTCGACCCGGGAGATGGCCTCGCCCGCGGCCACGCGGGCGATGAGCTGCGCGGACTCGTCGCCGCGGTTGCCCGCGTGCTCGTCGCCGACGTCCGGCAGGTGGCGGCCGATCACCTCGTCGGCCGACCAGCCCAGCATGCGCTCGGCGGCGGCGTTCCAGCTGCGGATGCTACCCGTGGGCGACAGGCTGAGGATGGCCAGGGGCGAGGCCTCGATCACCGCCCGCTGCGCGGCCTCGCTGCGGCGCAGCGCCTCCTCCACCTCCTTCGCCTCGGTGATCATCTCGGTGTAGATGACGATCCCGCCGATGGAGCCATCGGGCGCATGCCAGGGCCGGCACTCCCAGCGCGTCCACTCCAGGCCGCCGTCCGGTCGGACGTACCGGTCGAGGTCCGAGCCGACCACCTCGCCGGCCAGCGCGCGCTGGTGCGCGTCCCGCCACTTCTGCGGCAGGTCGGGAAAGATCTCGTAGTGGTGGCGGCCGATGATGTCGGTCTGCTCGAGGCCGTATTCCTCGCGATAGCGCTGGCTGACGTAGACGTAGTTGAGATCACGATCGTGGATGGCCACCGCGCCGCGGACATGCTCGATGATGTACCGCAGGAGATCGCGGCTGTGCTCGAGGTTCTCGGCGGCCCGCTTGCGGTCGGTGATGTCCTCGATGGCGCCCATGATACCCACCACCTCGCCGCGACCGTCGCGGACGGGGGCGGCCGAGAGGCTGCCCGTGAAGAGCGAGCCGTCCTTGCGCTGGCGGACCACCTCGATCCCATGGAGCCCCTCGCCACCGGCGAGCCGACGACGGAATCGCCGGTACTCCTCCCGGTACGCCTCCGGGACGACGGGCAGCGGGCGCCCGAGCACCTCGGCGGCGGTCCAGCCGAACACGCGCTCGGCCGACTCGTTCCAGGTCTGCACGTCGCCGTCCATGTCGATGCTGAAGAGCGCCACCGGTGCGCAGGTGACCATGGCGGCCTGGAGCGCCTCGCGCTCGCGCAGGGACTCCTGCCACCGCTGACTGCGCTCGACGAACAGGAAGACCCGGGCCACGAGCACGAAGGCCAGGGGGAAGAGGATCAGGACCACCGGGCCCACTTCTCGCAGGACGGCCACGCCCATGCCGGGGATCAGCGGTTGCAGCGCCAGCATCACCACGTGCGTCAGCAGGCCGGCGGCCGCCAGGCGGAGGGGACTCACCCAGGCCTCGTCCCGTCGGCGCAGCTGATGCCACACGGCGCCGATGAACGCGGCCTCCAGGATGACGCCCAGCCCGACCAGCTGGCCGGCGCCGCCCAGGAAGAGGCGATAGGCGCCGCAGACCACCGCGGCGACGGCGCCGGCGAGCGGGCCACCGAAGAGCCCGGCCACCAGGAGCACCACCGACCGCCCGTCGTAGATCACGCCCGGCGCGAAGGTCACCGGCGCGGCCATCCCGATCACGCCCACCAGGCCGAAGAGCAGGCCGGTCACCAGTCCGTAGGCGCGGCGGTGGCCCGCGAACCTCTCGCCCAGGGGCCGCAGGGCCACCGCGAGCACCAGCAGCAGGGCCAGGTTCTGGATGAACTGCAGGATCATCGGCGGCTCCTCTGCGGGCGGCGGCGCGACCGCCGCGACGGTCACTCGCGACAGACCCGGATGGCCTCGATGAGGTCCTCGGCAGGCACGCCCTTGGCGAGGTAGGCGCTGGCTCCGGCCCGGCGCATGCCAGCGGCCACCGACTCGTCGGTGTGCATGGAGAGGGCCACCACGCGGACGCCGGGCCGCTCGGCCACGATGCGGCGGGTCGCCGCCATGCCATCCAGCCCGGGCAGGTTCACGTCCATCACCACCACGTCGGGGGCCAGGTGTCGCGCCAGCTCCACGGCCTGCCGGCCGTCGGCCGCCTCGCCGATCACGTCGAGGTCGTCCTCCGATTCGAGGAGCTCGCGCAGGCCCTCGCGGACGATCCGGTGGTCGTCGACGATCAGCACGCGGCAGGTCTGCGCAGCGGCCGGTCCCCTCCGGTCCGGCGGGTCTGCGGGCCCGGCGGCCGGCGCGTCGCCAGAGGTCCGGTCCGGGTCCGGGTCCGTGGTCGCAGGCGGCGGCGACCCGGCTGGCTCCGCGGGGGTCTCCGCGGCGGCGGCCGTCGCCTGCGGGACGTACAGCGTGATCCGCGTGCCCCGGCCCGGCGCGCTGACCACCTCCAGGCGGCCCCCGATGTACGCCAGCCGCTCCTGGATGCTGAAGAGGCCGAAGGTGGTCTCGCCGGCCTCCCGGTGGTGCAGGCGGGAAGGGTCGAATCCCGCGCCGTCGTCCAGGACGGTCAGCTCGAGGCGCTGGTCGTCGGTGCGGACGAGCTCCACGTCCGCCTCGCGGACGCCGGCGTGCTTCAGCGCGTTGAACAGCAGCTCCCGCACGCACGCGAAGAGCAGGAAGCGGGTCTCCTCCACGGCCGGCTCGGCCGCGGGGTCGGTCCGCAGCCGGACGGTGAAGCCATGCCGTTCCTGCATGCTGGTGGCCAGCCACTCGAGGCCGCCCACCAGGCCGGCGTCGTGCAGGGCGGGCGGGCTGAGGTCCAGGGTGAGATCGCGGGAGGCGGCCAGCGCGTCCTCGAGGATGGCCTGCAGGCCGGCCACCGTGGTGCGGAGCTTCTCCGGCGGCCCGTCGGGCTTCAGCCAGCCCAGCTGCATGCGGGCGGTGACGATCAGCTGCTGCAGGTGA
This sequence comes from uncultured Fibrobacteraceae bacterium, assembly GCA_964637835.1. Lineage (GTDB taxonomy): Bacteria > Krumholzibacteriota > Krumholzibacteriia > LZORAL124-64-63 > LZORAL124-64-63 > Glo-17. The sequence goes on along the minus strand of CAZWYF010000058.1, from coordinate 1,820 downwards.
TCATGGAGCACCGTGGCCAGGCGCCGCCGCTCCCGCAGCTCGGCCTGGCTGAGCTGGCTCGCCAGCGCGCGGAGCTGGTCGGCCTGGGCCCGGACCTCACCGGTGCGCTCGACCACGCGCTGCTCGAGGTCCTCGGTGGCGCGCTTGAGGGCCGCCTCGGCCTCCTTGCGCTCGGTGATGTCGCGGCTGACCCCCACCAGCGAGCGGGGCTGCCCCTGCTCGTCGCGGATCAGCTTGCGGCTGTCGCTGAACCAGCGGTGCTCCCCGCTCTTGACCCGCCAGCGGTACTGCATGGGCTCGACCGGGTCCTCGCCGGCGATGACGCGGTCGAGGTAGGCCCGGACGGCCTCGCGATCATCGGGATGCACGCGGGAGAATGCCGCGTCCGCATCCATCCCGGCCAGTTCCGCGATGGTGAACCCGGTCAGCCTTTCCTGCGCCGGGCTCATGTAGACGTAGCGGCCGGTGCCGAGGTCGAGCTGGTGGATGCCGTCGCGGGAGTTCTCCAGGACCAGGCGCAGGTGCTGCTCGCTGCGGGCGAGGGCCTGGTGGGTCCGGACGCGGTCGGTCACGTCCCAGGCCAGGACCAGGGCCGCGGGGCGGTCCTCGGGGTCGGCGGGCAGCCGGACGATGCGGTGGTCCCAGCGTGCGTCCGGCTTGCCGGGGACGGGGAAGGGATGGCCGGCGCCCTCGTGCGGCTCGCCGGTCTCCAGCACGTGTTCGATCAGTTCGGCCGTGGGCTGCGCTTCCGGCTCCGGGAACACCTCGCGGTAGAGCCGACCGGCCATGGGAACGTCCGGGCGCAGCGCCTGCTGCGCCTCGTTGACCAGCGAGTAGCGGAGGTCGGGGCCCTGGAGCACCGAGATGCAGATGCCGGCGTTGTCGAGCAGGGTCTGCAGGAAGCGGCGGTGGCGCGACTGGGCCATCTCGCTGCGACGCAGGGCCTGCTCGGCGGCCTTGCGACGGCGCAGGTCCACGCCGATGCCCACCATGGTGTGGTCGGTGAGCTGGACGTTGGACCAGTCGATGGGGACGGGGCGGCCGTCGCGGCTGGTGGCGACCCACTCGCGCCAGGCGACCCGCAGCTCGCGCATGTAGGCCGTCACCTCCGCCCGGTACGCGGGATCGGGATAGACCCTGGCCATGAAGTCGCCCGCGTTGGCGTCCTCGCTGGTCCAGCCCAGCACGCTGGTGACCTCGCGGTTGACCGTGAAGCGCTCGAGCGTCGGGTCCCAGATCACCAGCAGCACGGGGATGCTGTCGATGATGCCCTGGAGCAGTTCCCGCTCGTGAGCCTGGCGCTCGGCGACGCCGCGCTCCTCGGTGACGTCGCGGCCGACGCAGTACACGCGCTGCTCGTCGAGATGGGGCACGGTCTGCCAGGCGATCCAGCGGTAGTGGCCGTCGCGGGCGCGCAGGCGCTGCTCGAACTGCCGCAGCATCTGCCCGCCGGCCAGCCGTGCGAGGGCCTGCTCGGCATCCGCCCGATCCTCCGGATGGACCAGGTCCAGCACCGGGTGGCCCTCCAGGTCCGACGGCTCCCAGCCCAGGACGTGGGCGACCGCGGGGCTGACCCGCTCCCAGCGCCCGGTCCGCAGCGAGGCGATGGCCAGCAGATCGACCGAGAGCGCGAAGAAGCGCTCGAGGTCGTGCGGGGGTTGCGACGGGGCGGTCATGGGCAGGTGGGACCTCATGTCGGTGATCCGCGGGAGATCATCAGGGAACGCTCAGGGACACACTAGACCGCCGGCCGGCTGTCCTCAAGTCCGGAGCCGGGGCTTCCGCGGGCTTGGCCCCTGCCTCCGCTCGGGTTAGAATCC
>CAZWYF010000057.1:2008-19595 GCA_964637835.1 uncultured Fibrobacteraceae bacterium | reverse complement strand
GGCCAGGAGGCCGGCGAGCCCACCGCCCCCATCACCACCGGCGGAGCCGGCGCTCTCTTGACCGGCGACGACGTGATCCCCGGCGACGCCGCCACCCTCGTGGTCCACGGCATGAGCTGCCCGCTGTGCGCCAACAACGTGGACAAGCAGCTCCTCGACGTGAAGGGCGTCAAGAACGTGTGGGTGGACATGGGCACCGGCGAGGTCCGCGTCCAGCTGGTCCCCGGCGTGGTGGTCACCCGCGACCAGCTGGCCGGCGCGGTGGACCGCAGCGGCTTCACCCTGGCCGAGGTCCGCGCCCGGTGAGCGGCCCCGGCGCGCTGCGAGCGCTCGCCGCGGTGGTCGTGGCGGCGGTCATGATCCTGGCCGCGCCGGCGGCGGCCCAGGAGGCCACCAGCACCCCGGCGGCCACCCAGCCGTCGGTGGGTGCCTGGTACCTGCGCCTCAAGTTCCAGCACGACCTTCACGACAGCGGCGCCGCGGCCGGCCGGCATGGCCGCGGCCTGGTCGTGGCCTCGACCATCCTCGCCCGCGGCCTGACCCGCGACCTCTCGGTGTCGGCGGACCTGCCCTTCGTCCACCGCGGCGAGGACGGCGGCCGCGGTGGCGCCTCCGGCCTCGCCGACCCGTCGGTGACGTTGAAGTGGCGCCCCTGGCAGCGCGACCTGGGCCCGGTCGACTCCGTCCGCCTCGCCGTCTTCGGCGGCGTGGAGATCCCCAGCGGCGATGACGACGTCTCCAGCGAGTCCTGGGACCCCTTCGCCGGCGGCGTGGTGACCGCCATCCTCGGCCGCCACGGCTTCAACCAGAGCGTGTCCTACAAGCTCAACGGCGGCGACCGCGCCGGCCTGCCCCGCGCCGGCGACGGCCCCGAGGACGCCCTGCGCCACGACACGGCCTACCTCTACCGCCTCTCGCCGGCCGCCTACAGCGCCACCACCACCGCCGCCACCTACCTCACGCTCGAGCTCAACGGCCTTCACGAGACCGGCGGCGGCCACCGCGTCTTCCTCGCGCCCGGACTGCTCTACGAGGCCCGCACCTTCGCGCTGGAGGCCACGGTGGGCTGGCCGGTGGTCCAGAACCTCGCCGGCCGGGCGGACGTGGACCTGCGCAGCACGGTGGGGGCGCGGTTCCTGTTCTGAGGCCGCCGGACGCCGAACGCCGACCGCCGGCCGCCGAACGCCGGCCGCCGAACGCCGGACGCCGACCACCGACCGCCGACCGCCGTCGCGCCCTGGCGAGCCATCGCGCGTGGGGGCTCAGGGTTCCCGCAGCCAGCGCCAGACCTCGCGGACGCCGGGTTCCTTGCCGGTCATCAGCATGCTGACGCCGAAGACGCGCCCGGCCGCCCAGCGCAGCGCGGCCGCACTGGCCACCAGCAGGGCCAGCGAGATCAGGACGTCCGCCGGCCCGGGATCTCCGCGCAGGATCCGCAGCGGCATGGCCGAGGGGCTGACGCCCGGGATCAAAGACAGCGCGCGCATCCAGCCGGCGTCGGGCGAGTCCAGGCCCGCGAACACCACGCTCAGGGGGATGAACGGCAAGAACATCAACGCGCCGCGGCTGCTGGTGTTGGGGTCGTTGATGGTCGCGGCGACCAGGGCGAAGAGGGTGAACCAGAAGGCGAAGCCGCCGGCGGCGAACAGCAGGCTCAGGGCCAGGTCCATGCCGTCGACTCCGCTCGGCAGGGAGAAGGTCCCGCCGAGAAACCGCCAGTCGACCACCTGCCAGAGGAACCATGCCGCCAGGTAGCTGATCAGGGTCACCAGGACCACGCCGGTCAGGCCGAGGATCTTCCCGTCGATCCACTCCTGCGGGCTGAGCACCGAGAGCAGGGCCTCGGTGGTGCGCTGCGTCTTCTCGCCGGTGATCGCCACGAACACGTAGCCCAGGCCGGTGAACAGCCCGAGCAGCATGACGCCGACCACGATGACCACCACCAGGACACCCGGACGCCCACCCGCGGCGTCAGCGTCGGCGCCGATCAGGACCGTGGTGACCTCCGGCGGCGTCTCGAGCACCTCGAGCACGTGGGGCTCGAGGTCCAGGCGCCGCAATTCCTGCTGCCTGGCCAGGGCGCTGGCGTGGTTGCGCAGCAGATCCTGCCAGCTGCGGTCGTGCTCGACGCGCAGCTGCCACCCGTCCTCGCGGGGGACGATCACCGCCGCGAGGTCGCCGGCCAGCAGCAGCGAGTCGGCGAAGGCCTGCCCGCGCGCCTCGGGCACCAGTTGGAAGCCGCCGAGCCGCAGCGGCGCCTCGAGACCGAACGCGGGGGCGGACAGCACGGCGACCGTCCGCTGCTCGGCGGCGCGCCCCCGCGCGAAATCGCCCACGAGCTGGGCGCCGCCGTAGATGCCCGCCATGACCAGCATGCCGACCACCAGGTCCTTGGTGCTGGCGAAGCGCAGGAATTCCCAGTGCGCCACCAGCAGGGTTCGCCGCACGTTCATGGCGCCTCCTGGACGGGGGGCGGGTCGTCGGTGGCCGCCGCGTCGTCGGCGATGGGACGGCCCACGGTGCGCAGGAAGATCTCGTGCAGCCGCTCGGGCGCCGAGTGCACCGACAGGACGCCGACCTGGCCGGTCACCGCGTGCAGGACCTCGCCGACATTCGCGCCGGGCGCCAGTCCCAGGGCCACGCGCTGCGTCCCGGTCATCTCGGCGCGCTCGACACCGGCCAGCGCCGTCAGGTCCGCCGGCGGGATCTGGCCGGCCAGTTCCAGCTCGATCCGCTGACCGCTGCCGGTGCGCGCGCGGATCTCGGCCATGGAACCGGCCAGGACGACGCGTCCGCGGTCCATCAGCAGGAGGCGGTCGGCGAGCTGCTCGACCAGGTCCATCTGATGGGCGCTGAGCAGGATGGTGGCGCCCTCGTCGCGCAGGCGACGGATCTCCTCGACGAACCGCTGCTGGTTGACCGGGTCGAAGCCGCTGAAGGGCTCGTCGAGCACCGCCAGGCGCGGCCGGTGCAGGACGGCGGTCAGGAACTGCACCTTCTGCTGGTTGCCCTTGCTGAGACGATCGAGCGGTTCACCGGCCCGGTCGTGCAGCTCGAAGCGCGTCAGCTCGGCCAGCGCCCGGGCCCGCGCGGTGCGACGATCGAGGCCGTGCAGGGCGGCGAAGTACTCGAGGGTGCGCAGCACCGGCACGTCGCGCAGGAGGCCGCGATCCTCCGGCAGGTAGCCCAGCAGCGAGGGGTCGAGGCGGTCGCCAGGCCCGTCCTGCAGGCGGTAGACGATGTCGCCGCGATCAGGTCGCAGGATCCCCACGAGCATGCGGACGGTGGTGGTCTTGCCCGCGCCGTTGGGGCCGAGCAGGGCCAGGATCTCGCCCGGGGCGATCTGGAGGTCGAGGTCGTCCACGGCCAGGACGGTGGCGAACTGCTTGCGCAGCGCGCGGGCCTCGACCACGGGCGGGTTCTCGTGCATGGCGACGGGACTCCTGGCACGGATGACGCGGGCATGGCCGGCTGGACGGGCCTCGCGCACCCGCCGGCGAGGACCAGCCAGGGAGCAGGTATACCGGCCTGGATGCGCGCGGGTCAAGCTCCTCCGCGGAAATCGACGGCGCCGCGAGGTTCGGTGCTGGCCACGGCCCGGGCACTGGCGGTACCATGTCCTCGATCGCGTCGGATCATCAGCCAGGAGACCAGCATGCCCACCGACCCGTCCACCGAGCCGTCCGCCGACCCGTCCACCGAGCCGTCCACCGAGCCGTCCGCCGACCACGACCGCGCCGGCGACCCGCCGTCAGCCACGCCCGCGCCGGCCAGCGGTTCCCGACGTGGGCGGCCCGGCTGGCGATGGCGGCCGCGGCCGCGACCGCAGCCAGCGCGATCGGCGTTCCTGCTGCTCCTGCTGCTGCCCGCCGCCGCGCTCGCCGCCGGCGGGCCGGTCGCAGCCGGCGCGGACGCCGAGGCCACCCGGGCGGACGTGGTGGCGCTGGTCACCTACGTGGTCCTCGCGCTGCTCTTCTCCTTCCTCTGCTCCATCTCCGAGGCCGTGCTCCTGAGCCTGACGCCCTCGTACATCGAGACCGTGAGCCGCGATCGCCCGCTGCTGGGCCGGCGCCTGCAGCGCCTGAAGGTGGCCAACGTGGACCGCTCCCTCGCGGCGATCCTCACGCTCAACACCATCGCCCACACGGCGGGCGCCATCGGCGCGGGGGCCAAGGCGACGGTGGTCTTCGGCAGCACCTACTTCGGGGTCTTCTCGGCGATCATGACGCTGCTGATCCTGGTGCTCTCGGAGATCGTGCCCAAGACCATCGGCGCGGTGTACTGGCGGGGCCTGGCCGCTCCGACGGCGTGGTTCGTCCAGGGCCTGATCTGGCTGCTGTATCCGCTCATCCTCGTGTCCGAGCTGCTCACCCGCTGGATCGCCCGGGGCAAGGCGGCCCACGTCTTCCACCGCGACGACCTGGCGGCCATGGCCAACCTGGGCGAGCGCGACGGCTCCCTGGGCGCGGACGAGTCGCGCGTGATCCGCAACCTGCTCATGCTCCAGGACCTGACCGCGGGCGACGTCATGACCCCGCGTCCGGTGGTCATGGCCCTGCCCGAGGCCACGACGGTGGCCGCGGCCCTCGAGCACGACCAGATGCACCAGTTCTCGCGCGTGCCCATCTACCGCGAGACCATCGACCAGATCAGCGGCTTCGTGCTCAAGGACGAGGTCCTGCTCGCCCAGGCGCGCGGCGAGGGCGAGCGCCGCCTGTCCGAGCTGCGGCGCGAGATGCCCACCGTCCACCGCAGCCTCGGCCTGCGGCGCCTGCTGGCCTTCCTCCTGGAGCGCCGCCAGGCTCACATCGCCCTGGTGATCGACGAGTATGGCGGCACCGAGGGCCTGGTCACCATGGAGGACGTGGTGGAGACCCTGCTGGGCCTGGAGATCGTCGACGAGATGGACCGCAACGTGGACATGCAGGCCCTGGCCCGCCGCCGCTGGGCGGAGCGGGCGCGGACCATGGGCCTGATCGTCGATGACGAGCTGATCGCCGAGGTGCGGCGGCCGCCGGCGCGGGACTGACGCCGCCAGCGCGGGACTGGCGGCCGCCGCCACGGTCAGGCACGGACTAGCGCACCAGCGTCATCTTCTGCGCCTGCACGCCCTCCTCGGTCTCCAGCCGCACCAGGTACGTTCCCGAGGGCAGCTCGCGGCCCTGCCGGTCGCGGCCGTCCCAGGTGAAGGTGTGGGTGCCGGCGGAGTGGCGGCCGGTGGCGAGCTGGCCGATCTGCTCGCCGGCCAGGTTGACCACCGAGACGGTGATGCGCTGCTCGCGGGGCAGCTCGCAGCGGATGGTGGTCATGGGGTTGAAGGGGTTGGGGTAGGCGTCGATGCTGGCGATGGCGGCGCTGGCGGGGAGGTCGTCCCGGCCCCGGTCCACGGCGGTGACCACGACGTCGTCCACGCGCAGGACGTGGACCTGGAAGAAGCCGTCCATGCCGGACTGGTCGCTGGCGCTCATGTTCAGGACCAGCTGCAGCTCGTCGCCCACGTCGGCGGGCTGGACCCACCAGGCGGCGAGGTCGCCCACGTGGAAACTCGCGGCCGGGCCGGTGTAGGTCCCCAGCACGCAGCCGTATGGCATGTTCTCCTTCACCTGGCCCGCGCGCTGGAGGCGGCCATGGCCGGACGCGTCGAACCAGCCCTCCAGGACCGGCCGGAAGGGCAGCACCCGCGCGGCGCCATGGCTGGCGAGGATGAAGTACTGGTCGGTGTTCTCGGCCACCATCCCGGTGCCCAGCGGTCGCGGGCTGTCCGGGGCGATCGCGACCGTGGTGCTGGTGGCCTCCTCCTCGGTGAAGCGCAGGACGTGGACCTTGAAGCTGCCGTCGATGGTGGCCTGGTTGTCCGCGGACATGTTCAGGCCCACCTGGAACTCCTGGCCCAGGTCCGCCAGCTGGACGTCCCAGCTGGCGAGGTCGCCCACCACGAAGCCGTTCTCCAGCGTGGTGAAGGTGCCGATGACCATGCCGTAGGGGGCGTCCGGGATCACCTGGCCGGCCACCCCCTGGCGGCCGAGGCCGGAGGGGTCGTGCCAGCCCTCGGTGTAGGGCAGGGACGGGATGCGGCTCATGGTGCCCTGGGCGTGGACCAGGAAGCGGTCGCCGTCGCTGGCGATCAGGCCGGTGCCCAGGGGGCGGGGGGAGCTGGCGTCGAGGGTGACGGTGACCATGTCGGCCGCCACCGCGGATGGGGTGGGCAGGACGAGCAGGATGGGGACGGCGAGCAGGGTGGCGCGGATCAGGGCACCAAGGTGTCGGGCGAGAGTCATCTCGGTCCTCCGGATTCGTGGTTGATGGGCCGGGCGATGGCCAGGGACGGAAGTGGATGGCGATGGCCGCCTCACGGATGTCCCGGGCCGCGGATCCTGTCGGTCTCAAAAGAGGTGCGATATTATCCGGAATGTGGGACGGCTGTCCAGTGAGGAGTGTGAGGCGCCGTGGCGGGGCGCGGGCCGCGCCGTTCTGCATTGGGGGTTGATCCGCGGGCGGCGGTCCCCGATCATCATGACAACCCCTGATCATCGTGGGTGGGCCCGTGCTGGCGGTCGCCAGCGGGTCTCGCCGCGGCGCCGACCTCATGCCAGGGAGATCCTCGTGATGGCTCCGACTCGCCCGGCCTCCGCCCGCGGTCTGCGGACCCTCCGGCTGGCCGCCGTCCTGCTCGCCGTCGTGCTCGCCGTCCTGCTCCTGCCCGCCTGCGAGGACGACGGCCCCACCGGCCTCTTCCCCTCCGGCTCCATCCGGATCACCACCACGCCGGAGTTCCTGCCCGCGGACTGGGAGCTGGTGGGCCCCGAGGGGTTCGAGACCACGGGCCGCGGCCACGAGCTGCTCGAGCGCGTGCGGCCGGGCAGCTACACCATCACCTGGTCGGACATGCCGCTGCAGTCGACGCCACCGCCGGAGACCCGGGAGGTGGCGGTGGGCGAGACGGTCTCCTTCCACGGCGACTACACGCTCGACGGGCCCGACCACGGCGACGAGCTGATGCTCCGGTTCGAGCAGTGCCACGAGTACCGCTCGTACGATGCGTACGATCTGATCGTCGATGAGGAGTTCCGGTTCATCCCGCAGGGCGGGGTCGACCCCTGGGGCCGGGACGTCGAGATGGACATCATGCTGCGCATGTTCAGCGAGATCGCGGGCGACGGCGGCCTGGTGGTGGCCCACATGAGCGTGGACCAGCTCGATCCCGTGGGGATCTGGACGCAGACGCCGCCGAACGACCCGTACTTCGGCGCCTTCACCGACGACAGCATGTACCGGACCTACGACATGGAGTTGCACGTCGTCATGGCTGGCGTCGGCCTGGTCTACCGCATCGAGGGCTCGGCCCGCTTCTACGCGATCGGGCGCGAGGAGAACGGCCGCCAGCGGTGGCGGCTGCTGGGAGTGGTCGATCAGACGATCGGCGAGAAGGCCACCGAGACCATGAGCTGGACGCAGCTCAAGTTGCTGTTCGACTGAGGTACGGGGTCCCCCGGGGGGCCCCGTGTCGGGGCCGCGCCGGAAGCGCCCTCGCGCGGGGGCCCCCCGGGGGCCCTTTGCGGTTGATCGATCGGTGGGGTTGGTCGATGATCCTGCGCGCCGCCGATCAGTCCGCGGGGCGGCCGGAGAGGTCGTCCCCGGGGCCGGTCTTCACATCTTCTCGCCAGCCGACACCCAGCAAGGGGGATCGATTCCATGCCTCGCACACCGCGCTCCGTGATCCGGGTCAGCCTGCTGCTGGCCGCCGTGCTCCTCGCCCTCGCCCTGGTCCCCGCCTGCGGCGACGATGACGACGACGACGGCCTCACCGCGCCGCAGTCCGGCGCCATCGCCATCTCCACCACGCCCACGCTGGCGGCGCCCTGGTCGCTGGCCGGGCCCGACGCCTTCGCCGATCAGGGCACGGGCGCGGCCGAGCTGACCGACCTCGTGCCCGGCGACTACACCATCACCTGGGGCGCGGTGGACGGGTACGTGACGCCGTCGCCGCAGACCGGTGCGGTGGTGGCGGGGGAGGTGCGGTCGTTCGTGGGGGCGTACGTGGAGGCGTCGCTGGGCGCGCTCATGGTCACGACCCTGCCCGACACGTTGCCCGGGCCGTGGTCGATCACCGGGCCGGCGGGGTATCAGCATGGCGGCGTCGGCAGTGCGGTGATCACGGACCTGGAGCCCGGGCCGTACGAGGTGACCTGGGAGCGGCTGCCGCTGTGGCTGGCGCCGGCGTCGTTGCAGATGGACGTCTCGGCGGGGGATACCACGGAGTTCCTCGGCGAGTATGGCGAGATCACCGGCATGTTCCCCGACTGGGTGATGTGGATCTTCGAGGACAGCCACGACGTGGGGTCCATCGACGCCTGGGCCGGCGTGCTCGGCGAGGATTTCCAGTTCGTGCCCACCGACGGCAGCGCGGCCTACGGGTACGACACCGAGGTGCAGACCATGGGGCGGTTGTTCGGCGGCGAGGCGGGCAGCAACGGGATGAGCATCGCGGGCGTGCACGTGGTCCAGCTCGAGCCGCAGGGGGTGTGGCAGGAGACGCCGCAGGATGATCCGCACTTCGGCGGGTACACGGGCAGCCAGTACCGCACGTATCTGGTCCAGCTGGACTTCGCGGTGGCGGGCCAGAACCTGTTCCTGCGCGTGCAGGGGCCGGCGACCTTCTACGTGAAGCCGGAGTCGTCGGTGCCGGGGGCGGAATGGGAGCTGCTGGGCATCGTGGACGCCACGTACGGCGGGAAGGCCGTGGAGAGCCACTCCTGGACGGAGGTGAAGGCGCTGTTCTTCTGAGCTGGTGGGGTGGGCGCGGGGGGTGGACGGGTCCTGGCGGGTCTCGACGGGCCCTGGCGGGTCCTGGCGGGTGTCCGCGCGGGTCGCCCGGGGGCGATGTCAAGAATCGGCATCAGCGGCAGGCCCCTGTCTCCTGGATTCCAGAAGACCAGCGAATGGAGGCCAGGCCATGAATGTCTCGGTCGGGCAGGAGTTCGAGAACGACGTCCGCGAGAAGGTCGCGTCCGGAGACTACGCCTCGGCCAGCGGGGTCGTTCGCGACGGCTTGCGGCTCCTGCGAGAGAAGGAGCGGCTCCTCGAGGCGCGACTGCGATCACTGCGCGGTGAGATCCAGAAGGGTGTCGATCAGCTGGAGCGTGGCGAGTCGCGTGACGGCGAGCAGGTCATGGCCGAGCTGCGGGCCAGACTCCTGTCGCGCATGGATTGACGTGGCTGGGCACGTCCTGTCGAACGAGGCCGGGCATCATCGCGACGATCTGGCGTCTCGCGATCTCCGGTTCCTCCCCGTCCATTCCTCCATGGTCGTCTACCTGTCCGGCAGCCGGCCGGTGGAGATCGAGCGGATCCTCGGCGCAGCGCAGGACATCCGGACGATCCTCGGGTGATGGGGTTCCATGTGTGGAGTCAGGTTCCTCGGCCGTGGCCTGCGGTACGAGCCCGGAGCGATCGGTCGGCCGGTCGTGTTCTCTGGGTAGAGCCCATCGTATAAAAATATGCTCCAGGCGAAAAAGACGTTGTGTCGGGCGGAGGAATTTTCGCGTGAAGTTTCGTTCAGGTACACCGCGGTGTACCTCAGCGGTAGGATCCATCAAGTCGGCTCGTGGCGGTGAGGGGGGTGGCCGCTGACCGGGCGAGGTGATGGGCGCCGCTGACGGGGCGACGCGGGGGCCATGCCCGCCCATGCCCGCCCATGCCCGCCCATTCCCGCCGACGAGCTTGCGACGCGCGCGGGGGTGTGCGAGGATCCCGGTTCGTCAACCGGCCCGCTGGCCCGCTGATCAACCGGCCGGCCAACCCGCTGGCCCGCTGGCCCGCCGGCCTGCGGAACGGCTGGCGCGACGCACCCCCCCGGATCATCGTCGTCCAGGAGCCGCCATGCTCGATATCCGCATCGAACGACTCCGCCGCCTGCCCCTCGATCCCGACGCCGTCTGGCAGGGGGCGTGGCGGGAGATCCCCGGCCTGAGGATCGCCACCGATACCGAGCCGCGCCGGTACCTCGCCGGCCTCTGGGTCGACCGCGCCACTGGCGTGGTGGCGCCGGCAGTGGACACGATCCAGCCCGAGGAGCAGGCCACGGCCGACCGGCTGCTCGATCGGCTGGTGGGCTTCGCCGCGGATGAGCGGTTCGGCGGCCACGGCCCCGGCCGCCTCGAGGTGGACGATGCCGACCTCGCCGCCGATCTCGCCGACCGGCTCGGCGACCTGCCGGTGGAGGTGGTGGTGACCGCGGAGCTGCCCGAGCTGGACGCGGCCATGGAGTCGCTGGTGGAGGCCCTGGGGACGGCGAGGTCGTCCGTGGACGAGCTGTCGCTGCTGTCGGCCGGCGACCTGCCATTGCCGCTGGTGGTGGAGTTCGGCGCCGCGGCCGCGGAGTTCTACCGGGCGGCGCCGTGGCAGGCGTTCTGCGACGAGGACCTCATCACCATCGAGACGCCCGGGCCGCCGGCGGGCATGCGCCACGCCGTGGTGCTCGGCCAGGGGGGGCGGCAGTTCGGCGTCGGCCTGTACGACGACCCCGCCCTCCATGCCGACGTCATGGGTGGTCGCCGCGATTTCCTCGACGCGCCGCAGCCCATCTGGTTCTTCTCCTACTGTGGTCTGGACGACCCCTCCGATCGGGGCTTCCGCGAGGTGATGCGGGAGTGGCGGGCGCGGGGGATGCCCCTGGCCAGCGACCGGGCGTATCCGCTGCTGGCCTGTCGTCGGCCCATCCCCGGCGGCGACCCGCGGGAGGCCACGGAGGACCGGCCCGACGCCCGGCGGCTCGCCTTCGTCACCGGTCTGCTGCGCGCCCTGGCCCGCACGCCCTGGGACCGCGCCGACACCGGCCGCTGGACCGTGGAGGTGAGCGACGGCGCGTCGTCCACCGTGGCCTACCGGCTGGCCCTGCCCGATCTCCTCGAGCGCCCCGTGGGCGCCGACCTGCCCGCGTGGCTGCCCGACGCGGAGAAGGCGCTGGTCATGGCCTACAACGCGCGCGGCGTGGCGGGATACCGCCGCAGCGCCCTCGCGCGCGCCGCCCTGCGCACCGATCCCGGGTGCATCGAGGCTCACACCATCCTCGCCGAGGACACCAACGACGAGGCGGAACGCTGGCAGCACGAGCGGCGCGCGGGCGAACTGGCCCTCGACCAGCTGGAGCACCTGCAGGAGGACGCCCGGGAACTGGATCCCGGCGAGTTCGACCCTGACGATCTGGATCCCGGGTTCGCCACGTGCGAGCTCGACGTCGCCGAGATGGGAATCGCAGTGGACGCCGAGGGGCGGGTCCAGAGCGACCTCCTCGACCGCGCCCGGTCCGACGCCGTGGTCAACGCCCTGATCGACGCGGCGGTGGCCGGCCTGGAGCTCGGCCGCAAGCACGCGGAGGGGCGGGCCGGAGATGAGGTGGAGATCTTCGCCCTGCGCTGCGGGTTCGCGCTCCTGGAGCGCCGGCCGCGGGATCCGGGCGGCGTGCGGCACGGCCTGGTGGGGACGCTCTTGCGCCTCGGTCGTGACGAGGAGGCGACGGCGATCCTGGACCGCTGGCCCGTGACGACATCCGATCCCGGCGGGTTCGGCGACACCGGCGGCCCGGTCTTCATGACCGGCCCGGCCGATCAGGTCTTCGTGGACACCGCCCGGCTGATCATCGCGGCCCGCGCCAGCGATGACGCCAAGCCCGGTATCACGGGCGACACCACGGGCGATCCCACGCCTTCCAGCGAGCTCGCCGAGCGCCTCGCCGATCTCGCGCGTCGCAACCGTTTCCTGCCGGGGCTGCTGCGAGGCGAGGGCCGCATCCCGGCCCCGGCCATGCGTAACGACACCGTCGGCGGCGGCCGGGTCGCCGAGTTCGTCGGCACGACGCTGGGCCCGGCGTGGCGGCAGACGCCACGGCTGCTGGAGACGGGCATGAGGAGCGGTGGCGGCGGCAAGGCCGGCGGGAAGGCCGGCGGGAAGGCGGACAGCCAGAGGGGCGGCAAGAAGAGCAGCAAGCGGCGCAAGCGGGGGCGGGGGTAGGTCGCGGAGTTCGCGTCGGTCGCATGGATCGCGTGCCGGGCCCTCAGGCGCCCCGGCGACTCGCCGGAGGCCGAACGCTCCGACGCTCCGGCGACTCGCCAGGGGGCGGAGTTCTCGTTTGATCGGAGGGCTGGCATGCATCTCGGTGCGTTCTCGGTGAGCCTCGCGGTGAATGACCTCGCCGTGTCGCGGTCATTCTACGAGAAGCTCGAGTCCCAGGGGGTCTGCTGGCACGGGTCGAAAGCCCACGCCTCCCGGACGAGGCCGGCTAGATCACACCGAGCTTCTCCGCCGCGCGGGCGAGGGCCCGGTCGCGGGCCCACAGGCGGCAGCCGGTGAGGCGGGCGGCGGCGAGGAGGTGGACGTCGACCCAGCCGAGGCCCTGGCCGTGCAGGGCGTGGGCCTCCACCAGGTGACGGGCCTCGGCGTCGCTGGCCACGGTGGACGCGGGCAGGCGCTGCAGGTGCTCGAGCACCTCCTGGCGGTGGTGGAGGTTGCCGCACGCCAGCTCTCCGATCACGAACGGATGCTGCAGGACCGCCTGGTGGTCGAGGAGGTGGGCGAGGGTGCGGTCGTGTCGCCGGAGGTGGTCGATCCAGACGGAGGTGTCGACCAGGACCATGCCTGCTCGCGACCGCGCGCTCACTTCCGCGGTCGGGCGCGGCGGCGGGGCGGGGCGTCGGCGTCGGGATCGCTGCCGCCTAGCCGGGCCAGCCGGCGGGCGCTCTCCCGGGCGATGAGAGCCTCGAGGCCCATGCGCACCAGGGCGGTCTTCTCGCGCTCGCCGGTGAGCTCGGAGGCGGTGGCGAGGAGGTCGTCGTCGATGTTCAAGGTGGTCCTCATGCAGATGAGTATGGATGAAACATGCATCCATGTCCAGGGTGGATGGGGATGCCGGTGCGAGGGCCCTCGTGCGAGGGTTGTGCCCGCCGGGTGGCCGTGGGAGGATGGCGACATCGCGCGTGGAGGCGGACGGCGCACGTCGTGCTCTCCGATCCCGACGGCAACGTGATCATGCTGGACCAGCACGTGGCGCGACCCGGCTGAGCGGGCCGGGGCCCTCACCGCCGGCGCGGTCGGTCGCGTTCCCCGTGGTCGGACCTGGGGCATCCGGCGGTCATAGGCGTCGAGGGGGGCGCGATGGCGCGGGGGCGGCGAGGCCTGGCGATCACCGGACGAGGTGGAAAAATGTAAATCACGTGGTAAAAATACGTTGCGCCGGGCGGATGATTGTTGGCGTGAAGATCCGTTCATGTCCACCGCGGTGTACCTGAGCGGTGCTTTGCATCAAAACATTCATGGGACCGGGCCGGCGCTGATGCGACCCACCCGCGAACCAGCTGGAGAACCCGACCGCCAACCCGACGTTGCACCATCTCGCCTCCGGCCCCAACTTGCCCGGCGCACCGGTCCTCCGACCCGGCCGATCCTCACCGACTTCCGAGAGCAGCGTGCCATGCCCAGCCTGCCGCCGGCCCCCCTGGTCTCCATCATCGACCGCCGCCTCGGGCGCGGCGGGCGGCGGCCGTTCTACGGGTACGTGATGCTCGCGGCGACCACGCTGACCACCGCGGCCACCAGTCCGGGGCAGAGCTTCGTGGTGGGGTCGTTCAGCGAGGCGATCCGGGCGGACCTGGGGATCTCGCTCTCGGGGTTCAGTGCGGCGTACATGCTGGCGACGTTCTGCGCGTCGTTGCCGCTGACGCTGATCGGGCGGCTGGGCGACCGCTTCGGGACGCGCGCGGTGATGGCGTGGGTGGGGCTGCTGCTGGGCCTGGCGTGCGGATTCGTGGGGGTGGCGACGGCGGCGGCGAAAACGGCGGTGTCGTCCCTGGAGCTGGGCGACGCGGCGGCGACCACCATGATCCTCGGCGTGCTCACCGTGGCGTTCTTCCTGCTGCGGTTCCTGGGGCAGGGGGCGCTGGGGCTGGTCTCCTCCCATGCGCTGGCCATGTGGTTCGAGCGGCGGCTGGGGATGATGGAATCCATCCGGCACCTGGGGATGCCCATGGCCATCGCGGTGCTGCCGGCGCTGCTGATCGGGATGATCGAGGCGCTGGGGTGGCGCGGCGCCTATGCCGTGCTCGGCGCGGGGGTGTGGGTGGTGGTGGTGCCGCTGGCGCTGCTGTTGCACGTCAACCGGCCGGAGGATCTGGGGCAGCGGATCGATGGGGAAGGGCCCGCGCCGGAGGCGGGGGCCGGGGCGGGGACCGAGACCGTGCCGGGTGCGGACGCCGTGGGCGGGGCGGCCCCGGAGGCGGCGATCCGCGCGACCCCGGAGGCAGTGAACGGACCCGTGCCGGCGGCCGACGCCCTGGCGGGACCGGGGGCGGCGCCGGGGCAGGACACCGTGCCCGGGACGGCCGCACCGTCCGACCCCGCCGACCAGTTCACCCTGCGCCAGGCCCTGCGCACGCGCGCCTACTGGATCGTCACCGCGTCCATGGTGCTCAGCGCGGCGGTGGGCACGGCGTTCGTGTTCCATACCCAGCCCATGATGGACGACCTCGGCCTGTCCGTGCGGGCGGCCGCGGCGGTGGTGGGGACGCTGGGGGTGGTGTCGTTGCTGGTGACCGTGCCGTGCGGGTACCTCACCGACCGCTTCCGGCCGCGGTACCTGCTGGCGCTCACCGGGGTGCTGCTCACCGCGGCCTGCGTGGCCTACGGGATGGCCGGCCGCGTGGCGCATCTCGAGTTGCTGGGCGTGGGCGGGGCGCTGCTCGCCGCCCATGCCGCGTACGTCATGCTCGCGCTCAGCCAGGCGCTGCTCTTCGTGCTGGCCAGCCCCATCTTCGCGCGGTTCTTCGGCCGCCGGCACCACGGCGCCATCCGCGGCAGCCTGACCACCTTCATGGTGATCGGCACCAGCGCCGGGCCGCTGGTCTTCGCCGCCTGGCGGGACGTGGCGGGGGACTTCATCGCGGCCTACCTGATGGCCGGCGTGGTGAGCCTGGTGCTGGCGGTGTGGGCGACGCGGCTGGAGCGGCCGCGGCTGGGGTGACCTACCGCACCAGCGTCCCCCGCTCCACCGCCTGCACCCCGTCCGGTCCCACCACCCGGAACAGGTACACGCCGCTGGACGCCGCGCGGCGGTCGGCCGTGGTGCCGTCCCACCGCACGTCGACCGTCTCGCGGGCGCGGACCTCGCCCTGCCACGGTCGGGCCACCACGCGGCCGCGCAGATCCAGGATCTCGACGGCGGCCTCGCCGCTCGCCGGCAGGGTGAACTGCACGGTGGTGCGGGGATTGAACGGGTTGGGCGCGATGGCGACCGCGGCCGGCGCGGATGGCGTGGCGCCGGGGGCGTCGTCGTGGGGACCGGCAGGGTCGTCCGCGACGCTGGTGGCGCTGCCGAGGACGTCGCTGGCGGTGGCGGCGTACCGCTCCACGCCGGCGATGGTGCCCACGCGGTTGTCGCCACGGAAGACCAGCGCGGGGCTGGAGCCCCCCTGGGCGAGGTCGGGGCCGGCGCTGTCGGCCTGGTTGCCGAGGATGGTGCAGCCGCGGAAGTCGGCGTGGCTCCGGCCGCTGAGGATGGCCACGCCGCCGCCGGAGTTGCCGGTCTGGTTGCCGGTGATGGTGGAGTCGACGACGCGGGCCCAGCCCACGGTGCCGTCGCCGCCGTCGTGCAGGCGGAGGCCGCCGCCGCTGTAGAAGCCGTCGTTGTCCAGGAGGTCGACCTGGTCGAGCACCACCACCGCCGCGGCGCCGCTGCGGTGCTGGGACCAGATGCCGCCGCCACGGACGCCGGAGTTCTCCGCCACCGTGGTGTCGACCAGGCGCAGGCTGGCGATGCCGCCGAGGGTGGCGATGTTCGCGATGGCGCCGCCGTCGGCGGTGGCGACGTTGCGGCGCAGGGTGCAGCCGTGCAGGGTGAGCCGCGCGGTGTCGTGGCTGCCGCTGGTGCGGTTGTAGATGGCGCCGCCCCAGCCGGTGGCGCGGTTGTCGGTCAGCTCGCAGCCGAGGAGGGTCAGGTCGCCCCGGTTGCTGATGGCGCCGCCGTCGTCGGCGTCGCCGTTGCCGTGGCGGAAGGCGAGGTTGAAGACGGTGACCCGGGCGTCGGTGCCGATCTCCAGCAGGCGGGTCGCGTCGCCGCCGTCGAGGGTCGCGCCGGGTGCGTCCGCGGCGGAGATGCTCAGCTCGCCATCGAGGTCGATGACGATGGGGCTGGCCAGGGCGATGGTGGCGCCGGCCAGTTCGGGGGCGAAGACCACCGCGTCGCCGGGTGCGGCGGCGGCCACCGCCTCGCGCAGGGTGCCGGGGCCGGAGTCGCCGGCATCGGTGACCTGGAGGGTGACGCGGGTGGCCGGGCCGGAGATCGGGCCATGGGGGACGACCTCGGCGGCGGCCGGGCCGGCGGCCGGGTCGGGGATGCTCGCCAGGCCGGCACGATCGCGCGGCGGGGTCTGCATCTGGAGCGACGGGCGCGACGGGGTCGAGGTGGCGCCGGGGGCGGACGACAGTGCAGGGGCCAGGGGGTTCGCGTCCGGCGACGCGACGCCCGGCGGCCCGGCATCTGGCGCGCCGCCCTCTCGGTCCTGCCAGCCCGCCGCCGGCATGCCGCCCACGTCGAGCTGGTCGCTGGGCGTGGACGGGGGGTCGAACAGGCCCTCGGTGCTGCCGATCCAGTTGTCGCCCAGGAAGGCCACGCTGCTCTGGTCGGTGTACTGGGCCAGGTCGGGGGCGCCGTCGGTGGCGGTGTTGTCGGTGACGCCGCAGCCGGCCAGGGTGACCCGGGCGGCGCCGTAGACGGTGGCCAGGCCGCCGCCGCGGCCGCCGGCCTGGTTGCCCTGGATGTCGGTGGTGGTGATGGTGGCCACCGAGAGCGCATGGGGATGGCTGCTGGTGCGGTCCACGCGCACGCCGCCACCCCAGCCGTCGGCGGTGTTCCAGGAGACCACCGAGTCGACGATGGTCAGCTTGCAGACGCCGCCGCCCTGGGCGCGGGAAGCCACGCCGCCGCCGGCGAGCGCCTGGTTGAAGGTGATGCTGCTGTTGCGGATCTCCATCTCGGCGATGGTGGCGCCGAAGGTGACGTTGGCCAGGCCACCGCCCCAGCCGTCGGTGGTGTTCCCGGTCACCACGCAGTGGTCGAGGACCAGGCGCGCGGGCTGGTTGACGGCGCCGTTGTTGATGGCGCCGCCGTCGTGGCCGGCGCCCTCGACCGCGGGGGAGTGGTTGCCCGAGATGGTGCAGTGCGCGAGCGTTAGGTCGCCGCGATTGTAGACGGCGCCCCCGCCGGGGAAGTCGCCGCCGGTGATGGTCAGGTGGGCGATGGTGGCCCGGGTCCCGGGCTCGACGAAGAAGACGCGGCCGGTGGCGTTGGCGTCCACGGTGACCCCGGGGGCGTCGACGCCGGTGATGGTCACGTCGCGGTCGACGTCGATCTGGTCGAACAGCTCGATGGTCACGCCGGATAGCACGGGGCTGATGGTGATCACGTCGCCGTCGCTGGCGCTGGCCATGGCCGCGCGCAGGCTGCCGGGCCCCGAATCCAGGGGCGTGATCACGGTCAGGTTGGCGGCCACCGTTGCGGGGGCCGCGAGCAGCGAGATGACGAGCGGCAGGCCGAGGATCA
>CAZWYF010000057.1:0-1908 GCA_964637835.1 uncultured Fibrobacteraceae bacterium | reverse complement strand
GCGAGGGCGGCCCGGGGTGCGAAGATGCTCCTGGTGCTCGTGACGACGGCGGAGCATCGGGGGCGACGGGGACGGCGATGGCAGGGGCGACGGCGAGGCATGGCGCTTCCTCCGGTGACGAATGGCGGTCTCGACCAAAAGAAGAGCTTATAAGTATACTTATATCACGAAAGATCGCAAGACCCGATGGCCGCCTCGTCCGGAAGGTCGCGGGGGAGCGGCCTGCAGATGGGCGTGGGGGCGGCACTGGGGGACGACGTCGTGGGGATGTCCGGCGTTCCATCGGTCAAACATACGCCATTGGAGCAAAAGTCATCGCAGATGCGGGATAAATTTTGCGCGTGTGTATCGCTCAGGTTCACCGCGGTGTACCTGAGCGATATGATCCGTCAAATGGGGTCGTGGCCCGGGTGGCGGCCCCGCCGGGCCCGGACGGCCCCGGCCGGCACGGATCGCCCCGCCGCCCCGCCGCCCCACCGGGCCCGGACGGCCCCGGCCGGCACGGATCGCCCGGGCCGCCCCCGGGCGATGGGGGCGGCCCCGGGACAGGGGTCGTTCGCAGCTTACCGGTAGAACTCCCGGATCTCGCTGAACGACATCGCCTCCGTGGGGACCGGCTGGGTGACCTCGACGGTGGTCTCGCAGCAGGAGGTCTGGCCGCCGTCGTCGGTGACGCAGAGGGTGACGGTGTACTCGCCGGGCTCGGCGTAGGTGTGGCTCACCGTCGCGCCGCTGGCGGTGTCGCCGTCGCCCAGGTCCCACTGCCAGTCGACCACCTCGCCGTCGGGGTCGAAGGAGGCGGTGCCGTCGAGGACGGTCTCCTGGTCGGCGGGCACGGTGTAGGGGCCGCCGGTGTCGCACACGGGCGCGAGGTTCTGGGTGAAGCCCGAGTACTCGACGCTCGCCTGGGAGTAGTTGTAGAAGGCGAACTGCCCGGACATGTACTCGCTGTCGCTGACGGTCACGTTCCAGAGCACGCTCTCGCCCTCGCGGACGGTGACGGTGAACTGGCCGGGGGAGAAGTCGAGGGTGAACTGGTACTGGGTGTTGTCGTCCCAGCCGAGGCCGGCGCCGAACTCGGTGGCCAGGATGGTGTAGCGCTCCTGGTCCTCCTCGTGGGCCCAGTAGTCGCTGATCTCCATCTCGGCCGGGTCGCCGTGCATCTTGCGGATCGCGAAGCCCTCGTCGCGGAAGCCGTAGCCGCCGGCGCTCTGGGCGTTCTGCTTCCAGTCCATGATGTAGCAGTGGCCGGCGTCCTGGTAGCCGAAGGCGAAGCCCATGAGGTCGTCATCGCCCGTGGTGGTCACCTGCCAGGTGCCGTTCATGGTGTAGCTGGCGTCGTCCTGGTTGTTGAGGAAGAAGCTCGGATCGGCGTTGATGGTCTGGGTGACGGTGGTGTTGGCGTCCGACAGGACCCAGTTGCCGGCGCTCTGGCCGCCGGGCAGGTCGAGGGTCAGGGCGGTCCAGCCGGAGAGGTCGATGTCCTCGGCCACGGCGGGCGCGGGGGCCACGGCGAGGGTGGCGGTCAGGGCGAGGGTGAGGGTGAGGGCGAGGGCCAGCGTGCCGGTGGTCCGGCCGGCAGCCCGCGGGATCGTTGGCAATCGTGTCATCTCGGGTCCTTTCGTCGTGGCGCGGCGGCCCCGGGCGGGGCGCGCCGGTGGTCTTGATCTCTGGCCTGTCATCTTCCTGCAAGAAATCATACGGAAACGCTCGGTTAATCCGGACAGATCGCCACCCCCGGTCCGGAAGAACCGGGTGGGATGGCCCCTCGGCTCCGGGGCGGAACGGCACGGGATGGCTCCTGATCCCCCGGGGAACGGCAGTGAGCCCGGCACGGCGGCCGCGGCGGGCGCCACGGTCCGGCAGGGTAGGTAGGTGGGGGCGGCGGGGTTCAGGGATGCCTGCATG
>CAZWYF010000056.1:0-19641 GCA_964637835.1 uncultured Fibrobacteraceae bacterium | reverse complement strand
GGGTGAGAGCGGGATCGAGGTTTTCTTGGACAGCAGTGAGGGACACCGCTGGTGTCCCTGAGCGATACATTCCATCAAATCGCCAGGATCCCGGTTCGGAGCGCCTCTGTCCCTGATCGCGGCGGAACGGGGGACCGGGGCGTCGCCAGGCGATGAGATCCGGCGGGCCCAGGGCAGCCCCAGCCGCGCCTGCGCGCCCACCGCTCACCGGCCACACCCACCCGCCACGTCCACCGGCCACGCTCACCGGCCATGCTCACCGGCCACGCTCACCGGCCATACCCACCGGCCACGCTCACCGCGACCCCGGCGGCCCCGGCGGCCCCGTGCCATCACCGCTCTCCGGCCGGGATCAGGTCGCAGAAGATGGGGGCGAAGGCCACGTCGGCGCGGTCGTCCGGGAGGGGGGCGCGCTTCTCGAGCACCTCGGGGTGCATGCCGGCGTCGGTGGCCGCGCGGAAGGCGGGCATGACGTTGCGCAGGATCATGACGTGCTCGCCGTCGAGGAGGGCGACGGCGTCGTAGCGGACGTCGAACGCGCCGGTGGGGTCGAGGATCTCCACGCGCTCGCGGAGCCGGCCGTCCGGCTCGTGCACCTCGTAGCGGCAGACCATCCCCGGGGGCAATTCCTTGGCGAAGAACGACGTCCGCACGCGCAGGCTGCCATCCGGCTGCCAGGCGAGCCGGCGGATCGCCGGGTCGTGGGGGGACAGCTTGCGCTTCCTGAACTGCAGGTCGCCGTTCACGATGCTGTAGCTGCGGTACTTCAGCTCGGTCAGCTCGGCCTCGGTGCGGCGGTGGGCGGGGAACTCGCGGGTGACCACGCGATCGAGGCGACCATCGGGCCCGCGCCACTCCAGCCGGTATGCGTCGCGCGCGGCGGCGAGCACCACCTGGTCGCCGGAGGCCGGGATGGCGGTGTGCCAGGGATTGTACTCGTCCACCTCGTCGCGGGTGCCGCGGTCCTGATGATGGGACTCGCTCTCCGCGCGATGGAAGCTCACGGTGCGCTCGCCGTCGGCGTCGTGCAGCGCGGCGTGGAACGTGGAGAGGAACTGGCCCAGCTGCTCGCCCTGGTGGGAATCCTGGTAAATGGCGAACCAGCCACTGGGGGTCTCGGCGACCAGGTTCGCCCAGGCGTTGGCCGCCAGCTGCCAGCGCCCGCGGGGCGTGCCGTCCACCTCCACCAGCTCCACCCGCGTGGGATAGCCGTGCTGGACGGCCAGGCCGCCGCCTCGCCGCGCCATGATCACGCCCGGCATGCGGATCTCGCCCGGCCCGTCGCCCTCGCGCATGATGGTGTCGAGGTGCTCGCCATTGCGGCTCATGACCAGCACGTGACAGAGCTGCGGGTCCAGGAGGTAGACGCGGCCCTGGTGCAGCAGGACGTTGCGCTGGTCGAGGTAGCTGACCAGCGGCGCCTGGGGATCGTCGGGATCGATGCGCCAGCGCTCGCGGATCTCCAGCCGGCGGACCACCGGCGGCTCGGTGGGGCAGACGATGGTGGGGGGCGAGGCGTCGGCGGCCGCGCCAGCGTCGGCGGCCGCGCCAGCGTCGGCGGCCGCGCCAGCGTCGGCGGCCGCAGCGTGCGACGCCGGGGCCAGACCAGCCACCAGGCCAGCGACCAGACCGGCGAACAGGGCGAGGGCGAGCAACCTCACGGCCGGACCCGGCCGCGGGACGACCCCGCCGGGATTCGACCATCGGCGTCCGTTCGAGCATCGGCCTGCAGGCGAGCGATGGACCATCATCGGTTCCCCCTGGTTCCATCGTGCATGGTTCGGGCCGGCCCCGGGAATCTCGAGGCCAGTGCCCCCCGGGGGGCACCGGCGCCGGACCCGGGACCATCCCGGCGGTCAGAATCTGGTGCGGACGCCGAGTCCCGCGCCGCCGGCTGGCGGACGGAAGGACGCCAGTCCCACCGGCGCCGGCCCCTCGGCATCCCGCGCGCCGGCATCCGGCGCTCCTTCATTCCCGCTGCCCCCGCCGTGCGCGATCTCCATGATCAGCGCGAGGCCGATGGACACGGCGCCAGCGATCACCAGGTGTTCGTGGGCGTCGGTGTCGATGACGACGTCCACGTAGCCGTCGCCATGACTCTCATGATAGCGCGCGGTGTCGTCCGTGGTGCCCTTGAGGACCAGCCCGGTGACGACGAGCGCCAGCCCCGCTCCGGCCAGCGCGGCCTGGGCCAGCCGCGGCGGGCCGGAGGTCGACTCGTCGTCGGCGAACTCGCTGCTCGCGCGGGCCGGATTCGCGGCGAAGAGAGCGACGAGAAAGAAGACGGCGAAACGGGCGACCAGACCGGTGGCGAGCGGTCGGGACCGGAGGCGCGAGGCGTGCATGGGAGACCTCTCCGGGATGGCAGGATACGGTTCGCGATATCCCCCATCTTCCCGGAACGACCGTGCGCTGTCAATTCCCCGCCAGCCGTGGCCCCGACCGCCGGACGAACCGGTTCAGCGCCACGGTCTGCGTGCGGGTCAGCGTGGTGAGGTCCTGGTCGCGGTCGCGGCCGAAGAGGTGCAGGCAGTGGCCCTCGAGGACGGGGTTGAGCTCGTCGTGGTTCAGGCCGGCCACCGCGTCGCCCCTCAGCACGCAGACCCGGGTGCCCACCGAGTCGCTCTCCACCGCCACCACGCCGTCCAGGACGCGCACCATGCCGCCGGCGGTGTAGACCTCGAAGGCCGCGCCGTCGAACACCTCGCCGGTGCGGATCAGGAGCCGGCCCTGGCGCAGGTTGGCGCCGGTGGTGCGGTCGAACCAGCGGCCCACCGGCGCGGAGAGCTCCAGCTCCGAGTCCGGCGCCAGCTCCAGGGCCAGGGTCCGCGCCGCGGTGATGGCGACCCCCGCGCGGGGCGGCGTACGGATCTGGCCGCCGCGGGCGAGGAGGCCGGAGAGGTCGTCCTGCTGATCGGGCAGCTGGCCGCCGTCGAGGACCACGCGGGCCTCACCCATGAGCGCCACCTGCCAGTCCGCCCCGCGGTTGCCCACGGCCACGGCGATCACCACGGCGATGGCCAGCGCGAGCAACGCCAGGCCGAGGAAGAAGCGGCGGCGGGAGTGCGGTGGCTGCGGCGGCCCGATCGGAGGGTCCCCCGGGGGGCCCCCCGGGGGGCCCCCGCGACCGGCCGGGGTGGCGTCTTCGCGGAATCGGGCTGGCCAGGCGTCACGGCCGTCGCGGTCGTCGCGGTCGTCGCGGTCGTCGCCGGATGGGTGGTCATGATGCTCGCGCGGGTCCATGCATGCTCTCCCGTCGGGGCCGGTCCAGGCCGTCTCGGCCAGGTCGGGCCCGGTCAGGCCAGGTCCCCCCGCAGCGCGCGCCAGCGCCAGGCGGTGGCCCAGGCCAGCCAGCAGGCCGCGGCGAGGATCGCGGCCGCCACGCGTGTCTCCGGCCACAGGAGCAACGCATGGAACAGGAAGAACGGCAAGATCACCACGGGCCGCAGGGTGCTGGTCCGGTTGGTCCGACCCATCAGCGTGACCAGGAGCAGCTGCGCCGGCGCGGCGAACACCGGCAGTGCCAGCAGGTGGCCCGGGGGCAGCTGGAAGTCCAGCACGCAGCCGCCCACGGTGATCGGCGGCAGCAGCCAGGTGCCCACCAGGGACAGCCCCCAGAGCCCCGCCGACACCGCGATCCCCAGGCCCACTGTCCACGCCGCCGACCACCAGCCGGCGCGGTGCAGGTCGCGCCGCGCCGCCAGGCCGCCGAGGGGACGGGTCCGCAGGTACTGGAACACGCCCGCGACGTACGTGGCCGCAAGGAAGGGCAGGCCCGGGAACCAGCCCACCATCGCGTCGTCATCGGGCAGCAGGTGCTGGCGCGCGTCGACGTAGCCGAGGACCACGACGAGCGCGGCCAGCGACAGTCCGGACGCGAGCACGCCGGCCCGGCTCCGCGGGACACCCGCCATCAGCCAGGTGGCGGCGGCCTCGCTGGCCAGGGCCCGGGCTCGGCGCCCCCAGGTCATGGTGCGCGCCGCCTGCCCGGTGAGCGCCTGGAACAGGCCTCCGCCCACCCGCGCCGGGGCGCCCGCGCGGTCGCCATCCCGGCCGCTGGCCTGCTCGACCCGCTGGTCCCGCCGCCGACAATACCGCGCCAGGCGCTCGCGATCGCGGATGTCGCCGATCGAGAGGTACGGCGTTCCCACCAGCCGGCGGTGACGGCCCCGCGAGAGGATCACCGGCACCGCCAGCGCCGCCACGGCGACCAGCGCCACCGTGGCCGGCCAGGGGCGGGCCAGCACGCCGGCCACCTCGGCTCCGGTGACCAGGTTGCCCGCCACGGCCGCGGCGAAGATCACCGCCATCGGCCCGGCGACCACGGCCCAGGGCGAGCCCGGCAGCAGCAGCGTCAGCAGGAGCACCGCGCCGTAGATCGCGGCCGTGATCGCGGCCACCGTCATGGCCACCGTCATGGCCAGGATACCCGGCCCGCTCGCCGTGACCGCCGTTCCGCTCGCCAGGGCCGCGATCGCGGGCTGGGTCAGCGCCAGTACCACCCCCACCGCCGCGAGCACCCCCGCCACCACCGCGTGCTGGATCAGCAGGTGGCGCCGCAGGCCCGGCAGGTGGTAGCTCAGCGGCAGGCCCTGCAGCTCCCGCTGGCCGGTGCCCAGCAGCAGGGCCGCCCCGCTGGCCAGGACCAGCAGGACCATCAGCGCGACCGGGATCCCGCCGGCGGACCCGGCCGTGGTGAACCGCAGCAGCACCACCAGCAGCACGGCCAGGAACGCCGCGCAGGTCACCAGCAGCTCGCGATTGCGCAGGCAGAGGCGCGAGATCAGCAGGGCCGCGCTCACGACCGCACCTCCTGCGTCTGCGGCGCGGTCGAGCCGGCGACCTCGCCGGTGACCAGCAACCGGTAGATGGCCTCGAACCCCAGGTTCCGGACCACGGCGCGGCCGCCCAGCGCGGCCACCTCCGCGTCCAGCGCCGCCCGGTCGGGGTTCTGCAGGACGACCACGGCGCTGGCCGCGTCGCGGACCACGTGGCGCACCCCGCGGAGCGGCAGGTCGGCGGGCAGGTCGCCGACCGGGCCGGACAGCCGCACCTCCCAGAACGACTCCCGCAGCGCGTCCAGCGGCTCGAAGCACCGCACGCTGCCGCGGGCGAGGACCAGCACCTGGTCGATCACCTTCTCCACGTCGGTCAGGATGTGGCTGCTGATCAGGATGGTGCGCGGCTGCTCCTGGATCAGGTCCATGAGCAGGTCCAGGACGTCCTGGCGGGCGATGGGATCGAGGGCGGAGGCGGGCTCGTCCAGCAGCAGCAGGTCCGGCCGGTGCGCCACGCCCAGGATGATGCCCAGGCCCTGCCGGCGGCCGGCCGAGAGCGCGCCCACCTTCTGCCGGCGCGACAGCTCGAAGCGGTCGCCCAGCCTGGCCGCCAGCGCCGGGTCCCAGCGTGGCTGGTGGGCCCGCGCCAGGTCCAGGGTCTCGCCCACGGTGAGCCAGTCCAGCAGCTCGGTCTCCTGGCTGACCAGGCCGATCCGCGCGAGCTGCTCGCCGTCGAGGTCCAGGGCGCCCGTGCCCAGGGTCTCGGCGCGGCCGGCGCTCGGGGGCAGCAGGCCGGCGATGGTCTTCAGCAGGGTGGTCTTGCCGCTGCCGTTGGGGCCCAGGACGCCCACCACGCGGCCGGCGGCGATGTCCAGGGTGACCCCGTCCAGCGCCGGCGTGCGGCCGTAGCGGCGGGTGACGCGGTCCAGGCGGACTGCGGGGGAGTCGATGGTGCTGCTCATGCCGGGTTCTCCTCGTTGCGGCGGAGGGTGTCGAGATGTTCGCGCAGGAGCTTCACCGTGCGCGTGGGCGAGACGCCGAGCTGGGCCGCGAGGGCGGCGGCGTCGCGCAGGGCCTCGGAGAGGATCCGCTCGCGCGTGGCCGCCAGGTCTGCGGGCGCGGCGCCGGCCACGAAGATGCCCACCCCCTTGCGCCGTTCCACCAGGCCCTCCTCCACCAGGTAGCCGTAGGCCTTGCTGACGGTCATGGGATTGATGCGCAGGCGGGACGAGAGGCCGCTCACCGACTCGAGCTGGTCGCCGGGCGCGAGCTGGCCGGCGGCGACCTGCAGCCGGATCTGCTCCATGAGCTGGCGATAGATGGGGACGCTGTCGGTGGGGTCGATCTGGATCACGGGTCCGCTCCTGGCCGTGTTACTATATTAGTTGCGTAATATAGTACCGCATCCGACGACCGAGCGCAAGCGGGAATCTCGTACTGGACGAGGGGAGCGGGGGCGTGCGTCGCGGGAGGGGACCGGGGCTTGCCGGTTGGCGGGGCTTCCCCGCCGACGGGGGCCGGGGAGCCACCGGCCCAGACGCGCAGACCGCCCCGGAGGATGATCCTCCGGGGCGGTCGTTCTCCGGACCGCGGGTCGGCCGCGCCGACCCGCCGCCTGGCGGTGCGAGGGTGGCGCGCGCTACGCGTCCTTCTTCTTGACGTACTCCACCTTGGTGGCGAAGAAGGTCATCTCCTGCAGTTCGCCCTCGGTGGCCTCTTCCACCTTCACGGGCGCCTTGCAGCCGCCCACCTGCTCGCCGTCGGCCGGCTCGGCATGGCCCGCCTCGGCGGCGTCGGCGCAGTAGTCCTTGTACTTGCCCACCACGTAGCCGGTGAGCACCACCTGGGAGCCCTGCTGCTCGGTGTCGAACTTGAAGGCGTCGTCCTTGGCGCGCACGAGGGCGAAGAAGTCGCCGTCCTCGTAGTTGCCGTCGGCGATCCACATCTTGCAGCCGCTCATGCAGGCCCCGATGATGGTGCCGGTGACCTGGCATTCCTGGCCCTCGAGGCTGGCGATCTCGTCGGCCATGGCGGTGACGGTCAGGGTCTTCTCGGCCTTCTCGCCGGCCCAGGCAGCCGTCGCCATCACGGCGACCGCGAGCACCAACAGGATGTTCCGTGACGTCTTGCCCATGATCTCACCCCTGTTCTGAACAATCATAGTCGACTTTTGCGGCGGATTCGAAAATACATGGAGATCCCGGTCAGGGCAAGGACCACGAAGACCCCCGCGATGGCGTCGTAGAGGTAGCGGCCCCACGGGCCCAGGATCTCCCCGGTGTGCAGGTCGGTGATCAGCCACATCACCGGCACGCTGTGGGCCTCCTCGGGGAAGAGGTCGGCCAGTCCCTGCGCCTCGCGGACCTGGTCCAGGCGCGTCTGGTACCGGTCCGGCAGGATGGACGTGGTCACGCGCGCGGTCTCCATCCAGGCGAAGTCGTGCCGGTGATTGAGCAGGAACCCCGTGATGCTGAGCACCACCATGAGCACGCAGACCGCCAGGCTGACGATCTTCAGGTAGCCGAGGGAGTAGATGTGGATCTTGCGCCGGGTCTTCATGCCTGGGGGCGTCCTCCGTGATGGCCGGGGCGGGGCGCGGTGGGTGGTCGCGGCGCAATCTTAGCCTCTGGTCGGGTGGGGGGGCAACCTCGGCGCGTGGTGACCTGGCACGGCGGGAGCCTGACCCGCCGCACCGGTCCTTCTTGCGGGTCGGGCGAGAATCACCGGAACAGGTCCTTCACCTCGCTCAAGGACCGGGACTCGACCGGCACCGGTCCACCCTCGAAGGGCTCGAAGATCACGAACATGTTCACGTTGTCCTGCACGTGGCCGTCGATCATGTGCGCCTGGATCTCAGCGGCGTCCGTGGTACCCCAGTAGTTGTTCTCCAGGTGGAAGTACACCGGGGGATCGTAAGGCCAGTAGCCGCTGGTCTTGACGAAGTCTCCGTCGCCGCGATCGAGGTCGTTGCCCACGAACCTCATCCCATCGCACGGATAAGGGAGGAACAAGCACTTGCCGGTTTCGGTCCGGATCACGTTGCTGGTGATCACGGCTTGCTCGGCGTCGCCCAGGGCCATACCCCAGCCCGACGTCTGCTCGATGACGTTGTCGGTGATCGTCACCGCGCCGGGATCGTTGAGACCGATGCCGTAGTTCTCGAAGTTCCTGATGACGCAGTTTGTCACACTACCGGTCGCACCGCCATAGAACCCGACGCCCAGACGTCCGCCGTCCATGATGCAATCGGAAACGTCGAGGTGTGACGGGCTCCAGTCGGCGGCGGCTGGGCCGTAGACGTTGGTGAACGTGCAATTGCGGACGAAGAAGTTGTTGGTCGGGTTGATCGTGCTGACTCCATAGTCGTCCAGATCGGTGAATTCGGAATCTGTGACCGAGCCCCCCCCTGGACAGGCGATCATGACTCCTCGATGACCCTCCCGGACCACGCAACGTGCCATCTCGAAACGCTGGTTCCAAGCCCGATAGCCGACGATCTCCCACGGCGAATGCTCGAGGGTCATGTCGAAGATCTTAAGCTCGCCGCAATTAATGCCCATCACGATAAAAACGTCCCGCCCCGGCCAGGGATGGAAACCTTCGTCCTCAGGGCCAAGGATCGTCTGGCCGGCTCCTGCTCCCTGGAGCGTCAGGCTCTTGCCGTCGATGAAGACGTAGACATCCCAGGCAGGGGCGCCGTCGTACCAGATCAACTGGTAGTCGTCCCAGCGTCCTGGGCCGATGTCGATCACGTCGCCGTCTGACGCCGCGTCGACGGCCTCCTGGATCACCTGGAAGTCCCCGCTCCCGTCCTGACGCACCGTCCAGGTACGGCCTGCGGCCACAGTCGCCCATAGCGACAGTGACACAATCGCCACCATCATGAGAGTTCCTGCGTGCCGCATGGCCGTACCCTTTCGGTTCATGCACCCCGGAGGGCGGTTACTTCACCAGCATGAGCTTCTGGTTGAAGGTGACATCGCCGGCCACGAGCCGCGCGAAGTAGACTCCGCTCGAGACCTTGCGACCACCACCGTCGACGCCGGTCCAGGGCACCACGTGATGCCCGGCCTGCATAGCCTCGCTCACCAGCCGGATGACGCGGGCTCCTCGCAGGTTGTAGATGTCCAGGCGCACGTCGCTGGCTCGCGTCAAGCCGAACCGGATCTCGGTCACCGGATTGAAGGGATTGGGAGCAGCCGAGAGATACGGCTGCGCCACGGGCGGAAGATCGCGGTCCCGATCGCCGTCTAGGCTTTTGACCAGCATGCCGTCCTCCAGAGGGATCAGGACCGGCATGACGGCGAAATCCGACTCCTCGTGCAGAGGCATCCAGAACTCGCCATCGCCGCTGACCCAGCCATCGGTTCCCAGGCCGCCGGCGCAAAACCCCACCGCTGGGCCTCCTTCCTCGCCCTCGGCCGTGAACGTCCGTCCGAGGGCGGTCTCCATCACAGGGATAGGCGAAACAGCCGCCATCATCATACCACAAATCCGCCATCGGATCGTGCTCGGCCGCATACCTCCCGCTGCTGCATGGTGCGGACCTGGTCGTGTCGTCTCACGCTTCGCCCACTCAACCACCCAACCGGACGATGTCGTCCACGCAGGCGACCCCCGCGTCGCCCAGCGGCGCGAGGCGGGCCCTGAGCTGGGCGATGCTCTCCTCGCGTACCCGGGCCTCGCGGATGGCCGCCAGCACCTGATCGAAGGTCTCGCGATCGGCCGTCCGTGGGCCCAGGCGGTCGATGTCCAGGGTGTCCTGCAGCAGGAGGTGCAGGACGCTGTCCCGGGGTTCGGACCGGTCGGCGGCCGCGCGGTCACGTCCGCGCCCGGACGGGGAGTCGTGATCTGGCATGCGTTCCGATCCTCTCGCTGATGGTGCTCTCACGGCCCGCACGCGGGCCGGGGCGCGACCTCCCCCATACATGAACGACGAAGGCGCCGCGATGTAAGGGAGAATCTCACCGGCGGCCCCACCCGGCGCGTGATCTCACCGTCCGAGGCACCGCCCGCACCCTGGAGCCCCGTGATCTCGCAGGCGAGCGCTCGGACGTCGGGTTTTACGAATTGACAGAAATCTGCGGAGAGTCTCCGCAGATTTCGTATCACATCACAATTCCGGTGGCGGGGCATCGCCGACCGCCAGGGATCAGCGACCGCGATCGCCGCACTCTGCCGCGCCGCGCCAGGCGCGCACTCTCCGGTGATCAGCCGCACCACCTGGTGCGACGCGCCCGCCTGGGTGCGCAGCAGGTTCACGCCGACGGCCAGCTGCCCCGCGCGGTGATGGCATCCACGTCGCCTCTTTCATGACCGCAGGTCACGGCGTTCCCGGTACGAGGACCGGCCGCTCCGCGGGTCGATGACCCGGCGCCGGTCCGCGTACCCGGAACCCGAGGAGGACCTGCGATGAACGCGACCGGCCTGGCCACCATCCTGCTGCTCTGCGCCCTGATCCCGCTCTCTGGCTGCGGCGATCACGGGCCCACCGAACCGCCGCTCGCCGGCGACCTCGCCGGCCTCGCCGGCCACGCCGACCCTGCCGGCCCCGGCGGCCCCGGCGGCGAGAAGGCCGCCACCACCGAGCTGGAGTTCCTGCTCGATCTCGACGCCGCCTTCGCCGCCACGCCCTGGCTGCAGGTGGACCTGGTGAAGCTGACGGACGGGACGCTGCGGGGGTTCCCCGCGTCCTTTCCGGACGGCCGGCCGCTGGAGTTGACGCCACTGAACGCCCAGGCCATGGGCGTGGACGTCGCGACGCTGGCGGTGTCGGTCCCGGCCGCGGCGATCCCCACGCCGGCCGGCTGCATCCTCTTCCGGTTCGGGGGCCTGCCGTCTGGCTCGGCGTTCCTGGTGCGCTCGTCCGTGCCGCACTGGATCGGGGTGGCCGACCTCACCGACCAGCACCTCACCTACCGGCTCGCTCAGACGGCCGGTGGCCTGGCGGCCGAGCTGGCCAAGGCGCACGACACCCCGGCCACCCCCTGGATCACCGCCCCCCTGGAGTGGGTGGTGTACGGCGGCGAGCCGGACCGCCAGATGACGGACCGGTGGGTCATCGACCCGGGCGGGCGCGTCGGCGACGACTAGGATCCCGGCAGGTGACGCGCGTGGAGCTGGAAGTAGGCCCAGGAGAAGGGGTGGGGCCAGCGTTCGCGGACCGCCTGCCGTGCGGCCTCGAGCGAGGAGGTCAACGACCCGCCGGCGGACCACCCGGCGTAGAACCGCTGCGCGAGGTGGATGGCGACCTCGTCGTCCACCGCGCGGGCGGAGGCGACCACGGCGCCCGCGCCCGCCTGCAGGAAGGCGCGCGCGAAGCTGCCCAGACCGGTGCCGTTCTCCAGCACCACGCGGCTGCCCTCGCAGCTCGAGAGGAACACCAGGTCGGCGTCCAGCTGCAGGCCGATCACGTCGGGGATGGTGACCGGCTCCGCGTCGCCGGCGGTCCCCAGGCGCAGGGTCGATTCGCCAGGCCGCCCCTCGCTCACCCGGGCGTGGGAGGCCAGGTGGATGACGCGATGCTGGGCCAGGTCGCGACGGACCAGCTCCGACCAGGCCGCCTGGGCGCCGGTCCGCACGGTGGCCCCGTCGCCGGGCCAGTTGCGGGCCACGGCGCGGGCCTCGGCCTCGGGGTGGCGCAGGCGCGGGCCGGAGGCGCCCTCGTCGACGCCCACGGCGAGCAGGCGTCCGCGCGGGCCGGAGCTGCCGGATCCCGCCGGGGCGGGATCCAGGCCGGCGAGATGGATCACCGGGCCGTGATCGGCCACGAGCCGGCCGTCGCCCGCGGGCACCGGCAGCGCGGGCCAGGGCAGGTCGTCCAGGGGCGCGGCCGCCACCAGGAACAGCGGCCCGCCCTGCGGCCAGGCCGCGATCACCGGTGTCAGGAGCAGGTCGGCGAGCTGCCCGGCGGCCACCGCATCGACGGTGTTGCCGGGCGTGCCCATGTCCGTCTGCACGGCGGCGATCAGCTCGAGGAGCCGCTCGCGGGGGATCTCGAGCCGCCGCCAGCCGGCCGCCGACCCCACCCAGGCGAAGACGCGGGACTCGCCGCAGAAGTAGGCGACCACCGGCCCCGGGGCCTGGCGGGCGAGCCGGTCGAGGGCGGCCGGCGAGAGGTCCGGCGTGGAGCCGGGCACGCGCCAGGTCGCGTCCAGCGCCCGGGCCAGGCTGGCGACCACGCCGTGGTCCCCGGCCGCGACCTCGGGATGGTCGGCCAGGATCCCGATGGCCAGCTCGGCCACCTCGCGGCGCCAGGGATGGCGGAACGCCTGGTAGACCTGGGCCTCCAGCGCCGAGTCCGCGGCAGGGTCGTCGAGCCGCAACCCGCTCAGGATCCGCCACGCCGGGACGGGCTCGCCCAGGGCGAGGTGGGCGCGTGCGCGCTCCAGACCGAGCCTGGCGACCAGGGTCGCCGGCGCGTCGTCTCCGAGCAGGGCGCCGGCGCGCGCATGGTGCGCCAGCGCCACCGCGGGACGACCCGCCCGGGTCTCCACGCAGCCGAGCATGAACTCGCCGGCGAACCGCGTCCAGTAGGCGCCCTGGCCCTGCATCGCCTGCAGCACCGAGCGGGCCCGTTCCAGCGCGCCGAGGGGGATGAGCGCCTCGGCCAGCCGGATGCGGCTGCGGTCGATCTGGTCGGGATCGCCGAGGGTCCGGGCGAGGTCGTGCCACTGCTCGTAGAACGCCACCGCGCCCGCGGGATCGCCGGCGAGTTCGGCCACCAGGCCGCCGGCCTCGAGGCTCTGGCACCGGGAGTAGGCGTCACCGATGGCCCCGGCGTGCGCGATGGCGGCCTGGGCCTGCTCGCGCGCCGCGGGAAACTCCCCCTGGCGCGCGTGCAGGCGGGCCGCCAGCAGGGCGAGCGAGAGGGTGGGATCGAAGTTCCCATCGCGGACCATCAGATCGGGGCGGGATCTCAGCTCGCCGATGCCGCGATAGGCCAGGTCCGGCCGGCCGGTGTCCAGGCCCTGACGGATCAGGTCGAAGAGCACCTGACGCTGCGCCGGGATGCTCAGATCGGCGGGCAGCGCGGCGCGCAGGGAATCGGCGCGCCCGAATTCGCCCTGCTGCATGGCCAGGTGCAGGCGGGTCACCGCCACGCGGACCTCGAGATCCCCGGCCCCCAGCTCGGCCGTCCACCGCCCGGCCCGGTCGATCCAGACCCGGGCCGAGTCGACGTCGCCGAGCTGCCGATGCTGATGGGCCAGGCCGAGGGCGAAGCCCACCATCGCCCGGGTGTTCCCGATGTCGCGGGCCAGGGCCAGCGACTGCCGGTAATGGGCCGCCGCGGACGGCAGGTCGGCGCTGTCCTCGGCGATGGCCCCCTGCAGGACCCAGGCGTCGCGAAGCCACCGCGGGTGCTCGCCGGCCGCGGCCGCGCGCTCGACCTCCTCGGCGACCGATGCGGCGCGCGCGAACTCCGCCCGCGCATGGTACGTCCGCGCCAGGGCGAGGCCGGCCCGCATCTCCTGGATGGCGTCGCCGCTGCGGCGCGCGCACTCGCCGGCCACGATGGCGGCCACCGCGGCGTCCTGCAGGCGGCCCGCCTTGCGGCAGAACTTGGAGATCTCGAACCACCAGCACGCCGCCAGCGACGGCCCGCCCGCCGTCCAGGCCAGCGGCAGGGTCCGCCCCAGCCGGGCGATGGCCGCCTCGAGCGCACCGTCGAGGCTCATGACCACCGCGGCGCGGGATTCCAGCCAGAGGTCCGACACCATCGGCCGCGGCGCGCGCGCGTCGCAGGCCGCGACGAACGCGCGGCGCGCCTCCCGGTCCTGCCCCCACCGCATGGACGTGTTGATCAGCGAGGCCACCGCCCGGTCCGCGGCACCGGCCTCCACCGCGGTGAACATGCTGTCCAGGCGCGCCGGGCTGCCCAGCGCCCGGGCGCGGAGGATGGCGGCGTCCACCCACAGGGCGTGGTCCGGGGTCCGCCGCCAGATGCTCCACAGCGTGTCCGCGGCGGCGGCGTGGCGGTCGGCGATCAGCAGGTCCTGGCGCAGCCGGTAATAGCGGCGGATCTCCGCGGAGGAGGCCGGCACCGGCGTGGCGGCGGCCAGGGAGTCCTGCCGGCCCACCAGGCGACGGATCGTGGGCGAGAGGTGATCGGACCGCTCGCCCCGCAGCAGCGGCGGCGTGGGCTCCGCC
Organism: uncultured Fibrobacteraceae bacterium; assembly: GCA_964637835.1. GTDB lineage: Bacteria > Krumholzibacteriota > Krumholzibacteriia > LZORAL124-64-63 > LZORAL124-64-63 > Glo-17. Next base: position 5,713 of record CAZWYF010000056.1, on the reverse strand, counting down.
GTGCGGAACACGCGCTCGGGCGCGAGGATCACGCCGGTCAGCGCCGCGGCCACCAGGACCGCCAGCGCGATCGCCAGGCCATGGACAGCGTGCCGTCGAAACTCTATCATGACCACCTCGACATCCGTGTTGCAGGCGTCCGCACCACCGGCACCCCGGCGAGCAGCCACCACTCCATGGACCGATCCGACCACGCCTCCGACCCCACCGATCTCGACGCGGCGGCCGCCGCCTGCCGCAACGGCGCACCCGGCGCCTGCGAGCGCCTGCACGCCCTGCTGCGCGGCCCGCTCCTGCGCGAGGTCACGGGCTTCCTCGGCGCCGACAGCGGCGCGGTCGATGACGTGATCCAGGAGTCCCTGCTCACAAGCATGCGATACCTCCAGGCCGATGTCGAGTTCGACGGCGACCTGGTCCGCCTGGCGATCACCATCGCCCGCAACCGGTGCCGCGACCTGCTGCGCAAGCAGTCCCGCCACCGCCACGCGCCCCTGGATGCGGACCACGAGACGCTTGCCGATCCGCGCCCCTCGGTGGCCGACCGCCTCGAGCACGAGCAGCGGCACGCGCTGCTCCAGCGCGCGCTCGACCAGCTCGATCCGGACTGCCGCCGGCTGCTGCACGGCCTCTTCCAGGAGGGCCGGCGCGGCGAGGACCTGCGCCGCGAGCTCGGCCTGGGCACCGTCCAGGCCGTCTACCAGCGCAAGGCCGCCTGCCTGGCCCGCGTCAGAAAGATCTTTCAAAACCTATCGGGAGTTCGTTCATCTCTTGACTCGACCATTCAGCGGGGGACCGACGGAAGGGGAGAAGCATGAACGACACACCGGAACACGAGTGCATCGATCCCGGCCTGGGCGAGCAGCTCTGGCGCCTGGACGACCCCGCCACCGGCGCGGCTCTGCGCCGGCGGCTCCAGACCCACGCCCGCTTCTGCGACGCGTGCCGCGAGGAGCGCCAGTTCGCGGAGATGGTGGCGGCCGACGTCGCCAGCGGCGCGGTCTCGCTGTCGGGCGGGCGCGCGCGATCGCCGCGCGCCGGCCCCTGGCTGCTCGGCGGCGGCGCCCTGGCCATGGCCGCCGCGCTCCTGGCGATCCTGATCGCCACGCCACGCGCGCCCGAGCCGCTGCTGCGGGGCGAGCCCGCCCGCCCGCGCATCCTGCAGCCGGTGGCCGACCAGGTGGTCCTGGGCGGCACGCCGGAACTGGCATGGTCGGCCCTGCCCGGCGCGCGGGAGTACGCGGTGACCGTGACGGCCGTGGGCGGCGGGTCGCGCTGGACGGCGCGGACCGAGGCCCCCGGCGTGGCCATCCCCGATAGCGCCGCCCTCGCCGTGGGCCAGCGCTACCGGATCGCCGTGGTGCCCGTGCCCGCGGACGTGGGCCCGCGCGGGGGTCTGCGGGGATCCTTCCGCACGGGCGGCCCGCTGGCCGTGGCCCGCGACCGTCTCGCGCGGGCGCCGGCCGCGATCCTGACCCTCGGCGTGCTGGGGCTGCTCGCGGTGGTGGGGGGGGCGGTGCTCTGGCGGGTCGGGCGGCCACCGCGGGATCTCGCCGGGGCTGGCCGGTAGCCCCGAACGGACGGCAAGGCTGGCCTCGGATGGCGGCGAACCGTCCCGGCCGGCTCCCCTGCCCGGCCGGGACGGTCTCATGGACGCTCAGTCGCCGAACAGGGTCCGCACCTGGCTCCAGCTACGTGCCGCGACCGGCACGGTGTCCACGTTCAGCCTGGCGACCACCGGCGAGCCGAACGGGTAGCTACACGGCTGCAGGTCACCGCCGCCGAAGTCCACCACCGGCACGCCGTCCGGCAGGCTGGAGGGATCGGCAGGCCCGAAGGAGATCTCCTCGTATTCCGTGCTGCTGGTGGCCAGGACCAGGAAGGAGAGGACGGTGCCGCCCTCCGCCACGGGGACCGGCTCGAAGAACTGGACCAGCTGGTTGGTGTTGGTGCCGGAATTCTCGCCGAAGACCAGGTTGGTCAAGGGGACGGCGAAGTCCTCGGCGGTGCAGGTGATGTTCACCTCGTACCCCGACACGGCGCTGCCAGTGGCGCCGGTGAGCACCACGTAGGCGGCCAGGGTGAAGTCCGGTTCGATGGTGGCCTGGGCGGTCTCGGCCGTGAACTCGGTGTCGCTGAAGTAGAGTCCGAGGGCATTGTCCTGGGCGAGGCCGGCTCCGGCCACCAGGAGCACCACCCCCGCGATGACGAGGTTCTTCACGTGTTGCCTGGTCAGTACTCCACCCCGACCTGCACCGTCACGCCATCGACCGCGCCGTGCTCCAGATACGACTCCCGCGACCCCACCCCGGTGAACGACCGCTGGTACAGCACCTCCGCCCGCAGCGCGAGCCGCCCCGGCAACGGCGCGGTGACGCCGGCGCCGAGGGTGCCGGCCAGGATCATCCCCTCGGACCAGGTCCCTCGCTGCAACCCGTCGAACGACCACTCCGAGGCCAGCGCGATCTGCCACACCGGACCGGCCAGGACGTGCCACCGCGTCTGGCCGACCTGGGCCACCTGCAGCGACACGAGCACCGGCAGTTCGAGGGCGTCCAGCTCATAGGACGCGCCCTCCACCTCGGCCAGACTACCGTCCGGATGGCTGGGCTGTCGGCCGAACGACCCGCCGCGGCGTATGTACTGCAGGCCCGGCTCGAGGGTCACGCCGCCCCCGAGGCCGATCCCCACGAAGCCGCCCACCACCAGACCCGCCTCGCCGTCGGACCAGCCCCAGCGGTCCACCTCGATGCGGGAGACCGCCAGACCCAGCCGGCCGCCCACGGTGGCCGGCCCGGCCAGCGCGTCGCCGGCGAGGGCGCCGGCCAGTCCCAGGATCCCCAGCAGCGTGATGATGGTTCGCGGCAGGCGGCGCATGGTATTCTCCAGGAGTCGGGGCGGGCCGGCGACCGCCAACCGGACCGGAAGCGATCCGCAGCGGGCGCCGGGCCGCGAGTCTAGGCCACCGCCGGTCCGCCGCGCAACGTCCGGTGTCCGGCGGCCGGGATGCTACCCAGGAGAGGGCGCCGACCATGACCGAGCCCGGCCGTCACCAGGTGCGCCCGTTTCCGCGGCACCGCATCCCCACGCTCGACACCCTCGACCTCGGCCGGCGCAAGCACCACGTCCCGGTGCTGCTGGAGGTGGACGTCACCGCGGCCCGCGCGCGCCTGCGCGAGCACCGCCGCCGCACGGGCGAACGCGTGGCCTTCACCGGCTGGGTGGTGGCCTGCGTGGCCCGCGCCGTGCAGGAGCACCCCCACGTGCACGCCATGCGCCAGGGCGACCGCAAGCTGGTGGTCTTCGCCGACGTGGACGTGGCCGTGGTGGTGGAGCGCGAGGTGGCCGGCGGGATCGCGGACGGGACCCTGCCCATGCCCCGCGTGGTGCGCGACGCCAACCGCAAGCCGGCCGCCGCCATCAGCGCCGAGATCCGCGCCGCGCAGACGCAGTCGCTCGCGGCCGGGGACGTGGAGCTGGGCTCCGGTCGTCCCGCCTGGCAGACCGCGCTGTTCCTGCATCTGCCGCGGTGGCTGCGCCGGCTGCTGGTGTGGCGCCGCCTGGAGCGCGATCCCTTCTTCGCGCGCCGCGCCATGGGCACCGTGGCGGTGACCGGGGTCAGCCGCGTCAGCCGCACGAGCAGCGGCCAGGCGTGGGCCGTGCCCCTGGGGATCCAGCCGCTGGTGGTGGCCCTGGGCGGCCTCGCGCGCAAGCCCGCCGTGGCGGGCGGCGCCGCGGCGGACGGCGAGTTGGCGATCCGGGAGTTCCTGAGCCTCACCGTACTCTTCGACCACGACGTCACCGACGGCGCACCGGTGTCGCGCTTCCTCGACCGGCTCGTGGAGCTGCTCGAGCGCGGCGCCGGCCTGGACGCGTGAGGCGCCCCGGCGGTCATTCCCGGGCTCGAGCCGGGTCGGGGGTCGGGAAGAAGCAGTCGACCCATGCTGACCACTCTCCCGCCCGGCCCTGCGCGTCGAAGCCGCGCACCCGGGTCCGGTAGATCGCATCGTAGAGGAAGATCCCCTCGGGAAGCAGGAAGCTCTGATGCGAGCCGGGCACCGCCCCCGCCTCCGGATCGGCGGCGTCGACGGGAACCAGGATCGGCTCGACCTCCGTCGGCGGACCATGACGGACCTTCACCTGGATCTCCCAGAGGACCACCGGCGCACCCTGCAGCGGCGCCTCCCACTCCACCAGGGCCCGCGGCGGTGGCGTGGTCTGCGCCTGCGCCACCGCGGACAGGATCATGGCCATGACCAGGATGGTAGTTATCGCGAGACGACCGTGCATGAGCGACGCTCCTCTGGTTTTTCTGATGGAAGTGGATCGAGAGTCCGGCCGATCCGCCTGATCATTACTGAGGCGTTACTTGCAGGCTGGACGGTGCATCCGGCGGTCCGAGATCCGGCCCGGAACTCTCGCCCACGACGATCTCGAACCCCGCCGACGTCCGCCCGGACGCATCCACCACGAAGAGGTAGCCGGTCTCTTCCACCAACCATCCCGCCGTGTTGACCGCGACCGTGGCGGAGGCGTCCGACCACGCCACGGGGATCTGGATGGTCCGCCGGGTGCAGGCCTCGAGATCGGCGGCATCGCCGAGCTCGACCCGCGCCCGCGTGCGGTCCACGTAGACGTCGTCCACCGAGACCATGAGATCGTCGTCGTCTCCGACATCGAAGATGTGCGTCCCCAGCATCACGCCGGCCAGCTGGAAGGCCTGGCCACTGGCCCGGGTCATCACGTCCGCCTCGCGGACCAGGCTCGACGGCTCCTGCCCGTGGATCCTCACGATCACCGCCCCGTCGGCCGTTCCCGGCGTGGAGTTCACCAGGTACATCTCGTGGCGCACCCACCGGCCCGGCTGCGGGGCGGTCAGCCGGTCCGTGATCGAGAAGCCATCACCCGCATCGTGGCTGACCCGCAGGTGTCCGGCCGGGAGGTCGTGCGAGACGGACAGCGTCCCGGGCCCGTGATAGGGCAGGCCCTCGCCGAGAATCCGGCCATGCCGGATCCGGCCCTCCAGGTCCGCCACCGCTCCGGAGGCGTCCCACCGGGTCACGGCCGAGTAGTAGAGCGTATCTCCGGGCGCGAATCCCCGGACGACGATCCCGCTGATCTGATCCGGGTAGCCGTCGGCGGACTCCGGACCGGCCGCGCGTCCGCAGGCGAACAGGTGGCCGCCGTGGGGCGGGATCTCGTGACCGCCGCCGGCGAGGGTGCCGTCGCTGTACCACGCCCCGGTCCCGGAGTACGCCTGCCAGCCCGACGCGTCGGCGATGGGCTGGCCGACCTCGCCGGCCTCGAAGTCGTCCCAGAGCAAAGGCGCGGCTGGATCCTTCTGCCCGAATCCGGTGCCGGAGATGGTGAGCGTCTGCCCGTGGCCGACCACTCCGTCCACGTGCGTGATGGCGGGCTGGGCCCGGACGAGCGACGAACCGACGAGCAGGACGACGAGTACGAGCAGGGAGGACCTGGCCATGATCGACCTCTTGGTGGGATGTGGGACGGCATGGATCGCGGCGAAAGCAAGCTGAGATGCAGCGACCGTACACCAGCGGTGGGCAACCGTCAATTCTCTCCACGGCCCCGGCGTGCGCAGCGATGCGCTGCTCCGACCGATGTCATGGAATCCCCGCCATCCCGCCGACCAACCCCTCATGACCGGCCGCGCCGCGCGCCGCGGCCGTCCCCGCGCGTCCAGGACGGACCGCTC
>CAZWYF010000055.1:18468-19673 GCA_964637835.1 uncultured Fibrobacteraceae bacterium | reverse complement strand
ACCAGGGCGTCGGCCGGCCGGCAGGAGAGGACCGCGCGCAGGAAGCCGTCGAATCGCTGCAGCTGTTCCTCGACGGCGGCGCGGTCGCCGAGATGGCCCGCCTTGTCGGTCAGGAAGTACTCGTAGAGCAGGAAGTCGTAGTCGGGCAGGTTGCGCGCCAGGATGGCGCCCGCCTCGGCCGGCGTCAGCTGCGGCGCCTCGAAGCCCAGCTCGCGCAGCTCGGCCCCGGTGAAATCCTGGTAGAGCGAGCGGCCGGCCGTCATGTCCGGCACGTCGAAGAAGGGCAGGCCCGCGGCCAGGTTGGCGATGGTGGTGGCCGACATGCGCAGCTTCCGCTGCCGCGACAGCTTGAAGAACGGGGAGCGGTAGGTATTGAAGAACACCGGCCGCAGGCCGCGGTCGCGCACCTGACGCAGCACCGAGTGCTCCAGCAGCAACGGCCGCAGCGTGGGCCCCGGGAACCCCGAGAGATGGTGCCCCTGCACCGCCTGGGCGTTCCTGCCGGTCAGCAGGGTGGTCTGGCCGGTGGCGCTCTGCGGCAGGCCGTCGACGCCCAGGCAGGCGTCCAGCGGCACCGCCCAGCCACCGCTGGCCACGCCCACCGGCTGGCCCGGCTCCAGGCCATCGCGCGCCGGCCAGCGCAGGAGCGCCCCGCCGTAGGTCCAGCAGGGATTGCTCCGGGGATCCGCCGGCCCCCACCCCAGGCCGTCGACGAAGAGCAGGGCCACGCGATTCGCACCGGTCATGAACACCTCCGCGGCCGAGTCGCACCGGCCCGCGAGGACGCGGCCGCGGCCATGGGCGAAGAAACCGCAAAAAACAGGAGGCTCCCGGCGATCCGGAAGCCTCCTGCAAGTGGTACCCCGTACGGGACTCGAACCCGTGTTTCCGGCGTGAGAGGCCAGCGTCCTAGACCACTAGACGAACGGGGCACAAGCTCTTTGGTTGCCCGGGGAGGATTCGAACCCCCATCGACTGATCCAGAGTCAGCTGTCCTACCATTGAACGACCGGGCAATCGCGCGACCGAATATAGGAACCGTCCTGCGGGCTTGCAAGGCCTTAATGGGAGTTTTCTGACCGGGCCGCGGACGGCAGATGGCGGCTCAGATGGCCGTAGAGCGCCTCCGGCGAGGCCAGGTCGCCCGCCCCGGTGCGCCAGTGCCGGGGCACCAGCAGGAACGGCTCGGTCTGCGGGCCGCCCAG
>CAZWYF010000055.1:15249-18368 GCA_964637835.1 uncultured Fibrobacteraceae bacterium | reverse complement strand
CCCGCCAGGTCGGCCACCAGCTGGCCCAGCGTCTGCCCGTACAGCAGCCGGAAGGGCAGGGAGGCGGACTGGCCGTGGTCGCTGAGGATCACCAGGTCGTAGCGCAGGGCGCCGTGGCGCCGGGCGAAGCGCAGGAGCTTGCGCAGGTTGCGATCGAAGGCGGCCAGGGCGATCTGGGCCTCGTAGTCGGAGGGGCCGCTGTAATGGGCGATGTCGTCGTAGCCCACGAAGTTGCTGTAGATCACCGGCGTGCCGCGCACCACGTCCTGGCGCAGCCAGAAGAAGCTGGCCTGCCGCAGCACCGCGTTGGTGACCTGCCCCTGGGCCAGCTTGAGCACGTGGCCACGCAGGCGCGGCCGCTCGCGTCGCAGCAGGCCGATGGTCCCCAGGGCCAGCCCCGCCAGCCAGTCCCAGGATCCGGCGAGCACGGCCTTGGTGTAGGCGTGGGGGCTGAGGTAGAAGAGGTTGACGTCGGCCTGCTCCTCGGGGCGGATGTGCCGGTGCCGTAGCTCGGACAGCGCGCTGACCGTCAGCAGGCGCTTGCGCGCCCCGCCCGACAGCAGGGAGCTGATGCACGACCCCGCCGCCAGCAGCGGCGGCCGGTCCGCGCCGGTCACCCGCTCCTCCAGCTCGCGGGCCGTCCCCGGGCTGCTGACCACCTTGAAGCGCTGCTCGGTGCGGTCGTACCACCGGTACCCGGCCACGTCGTCGCGGTCGCCGTAGAAGAGGCCCGCCTGCACGGCGGGCGTGTTGGAGGGCAGGCCGCTGTGCCAGCGATGCAGGCGATGGGACCCGCGGGCCAGCAGACCGGAGAGCGTGGACACCCGCCCGCGCTTGATGGCGGCGATGAGCCCGCGCGTGGAGAGGCCATCGATCTGCAGGATGAGCAGGCCGCGCTGCGCCCCCGGCGGCGGGGTGGTGCCGTACTGCCGGCCCAGGCGGTGGAGCACGGTCTGGAAGAACGGGTAGGCCTCGTCCAGGCCCAGCCAGCCGATCACCGCGGTGGCCACCACGGTCATCACCAGGACGCCCAGCACCGCGTCGTGGTAGCTGTTGATCACCAGCGCGGCGTTCCAGTCGGCGGTCCACTTGAGGATCAGCGCGTTGAACAGCAGCGACGGCAGGCCCAGGGTCAGGGCGTTGAGCGGCAGCGTCAGGAACAGCAGCAAGGGGCGCAGCAGGATCACCAGGACCGCGAACTCCACCGGCACCAGGAGCACCACCAGCCACCAGCGGGACGACGAGGTGTCGATGTACAGGCCGCCGAACAGGCTGGTGGCCAGCAGCAGGGCCAGCAGGTAGACCAGCCAGACCAGCGCGTACCGGCCCAGGATGCCCCAGAATCGCCTCACGTGCCCACCTGTCCGGGGGCGCCGCTGCGCGCGGAGCGCCGGTCGCCGCTGCCGGCGGCCGCCATCCGCCGCATCACCCCCGCGCCGCGCGCCGCAGGCGGTCGATCACCCGCGGTCGTCCCAGCAGCTCCATCACGTCGAAGATCCCCGCGCTGCGCGTCTGCCCGGTGAGCGCCACGCGGGCGGGGTGGATCAGGTCGCCGGCCTTCAGATCGTGCGCCTCGGCGGCCTCGCGCACCACCGCCTCGTAGGCGTCGGCAGCGGCCGGCGTGTCCGCCGGCAGCCCCGCCGCCAGGGCCTCGGCCAGCAGCGCCAGACGCGCGCGCGCCGGCTCGGCCGCGACATGCTCCGACCAGGCCTCCGCGTCGGTGGCGAAGTCCTCGGTGAAGAAGAAGCCCAGCTGCTCGGGCAGCCGCAGCAGGCTGGAGAAGCGGCCGCCCAGGAGCTTCAGCAGGCGGTCGACGTACTGCTCGTCGCTCGCCACGCCGGGCACCTGCCAGGCGGGGTCGTACCGCCAGCTGCGCTCGGCCAGGATGGGCAGGGTGAGTTCGCGCCGCTGGTCGCGGTCCATGCGCTTGAGGTGCTGGGCGTTGATGTGCTCGAGCTTCTCGTAATCGAAGGCCGCCGGGCTGCTGTTGACCTTCTTCAGGGAGAACTTCTTGATCAGGGCCGGCGGGGTGAGCACCTCGTCGCCGCCGGCGCCGATGGACCAGCCCAGCAGCGCCAGGTAGTTCATCATGGCTGGCGGGATGATGCCCTGCTTCGCGAACTCGGCCACCGAGACCGCGCCGTGGCGCTTGCTGAGGCGCTTGCGGTCCGGGCCCAGGATCATGGGCAGGTGCCCGAACCTGGGCGGCCGCCAGTCCAGGGCCTGGTAGATCAGGAGCTGGAACGGCGTGTTGGAGACGTGATCGTCCCCGCGCAGGACGTGGGTCATGCCCATGTGATGGTCGTCCACCACCACGGCGAAGTTGTACGTGGGATAGCCGTCGGCCTTGAACACCACGCGGTCGGCCAGGACGCTGTTCTGGAACTCGCGCTTGCCCACGATCACGTCGTACCAGAAGGTGCTGCCGTCGTGCGGGGTCTTCAGGCGCCAGGCGCAGGACCGGCCGGCGGCGACCAGGGCGTCGGCCTCCTCGGTGCTCAGCCGACGACAGTGCCCGTCGTAGCCCTCCCAGGTGCGGCCTTCCGCCTCCACCGCGGCCTTGCGGCGGTCCAGGTCCTCCTCGCTGCAGAAGCAGCGGTAGACCTGGTGCTTCGCCTTCAGCTCCTCGAGGGCGCCCCGGTAGATCTCCAGGCGCTCGCTCTGCAGGTACGGGCCGCAGGGGCCGCCCTGGCGGGGCCCCTCGTCCCAGTCCAGGCCCAGCCAGGTCAGGCCCTCGAGGATGGCGTCCAGGGACGCCTCGGTGCTGCGCTGCTGGTCGGTGTCCTCGATACGCAGGACGAACACCCCGCCCTGGCCGCGCGCGTACAGCCAGTTGAACAGCGCGGTGCGGGCGCCACCGACGTGCAGGAAGCCGGTGGGGCTGGGGGCGAAGCGGACGCGGACCTGGTTCTGGCTCATGGACGCTGGTTCTCCTCGCGAGGCGGAAGGGGGACGACCTCCGGTACGACCTGCCGGTCCCGGGCCGCACGGGTCGCACCGCCCGCACGGGCCGGTACAGGCGGCGCCCCCGGGAGCGGTCCCGGGGGCGCCTGTGTTTATAGTACACCGCCGCAGCGGCGGCAAGCGGGTCGGTCGGCCGTCAGTCGGCCGGCGGCCGG
>CAZWYF010000055.1:0-15149 GCA_964637835.1 uncultured Fibrobacteraceae bacterium | reverse complement strand
CACCGCCGCAGCGGCGGCAAGCGGGTCGGTCGGCCGTCAGTCGGCCGGCGGCCGGTGGGGCGTGCGCGGCTCGACGGCCGCGCCCACCGGCTCCGGGCGCGCGGTGGCATCCAGCTCGGTCGCCAGCGCGTCCAGGGGATGTCCCCACAGGTCGCGGCTGACCGCGTCGGGATCCTCGCCGGCGCCCACGCGGCGCAGGAAGTCGCGGACGGGTTCGAGACCGCCCCGGTGCTCCACCAGCTCCCAGGCCATCAGGAAGGCCGAGTAGCCGGCCATGCGGTACTGCACCTTGTCGGTGTCCGGATCGGGATGCGGTGCCGCGGTGAGCACGGCCTCGGTGTCGGCGGGGTCCAGGATCACGGGCATGCGGGCGCGGTACATGAAGAGGTAGTTCAGGAAGTGGGTGCCGTCCTCGGCCAGGTACCAGGCCAGGCCCTGCACCAGCCAGGCGGGCAGGGCGCGGCCGCCGGTCAGGTCGTCCACCTGCCAGCGCGTGATCAGCTCGCGGGCGGCGTGGGCGGCCAGGCCACGCGCCAGCAGGATGGGCCCGGGCTCGATGACCACCGCCTCGTCCTGCCACCGGTAGAGGCGGTGGAACTCGAAACCGGTCAGCTCGCGGTAGTGGTCCAGGTTGTCGGGGTTGATCACGTGCAGGGTGTCGGGGCGGTCGTGCCCGAGGAGCACGGCGATGTCCCGCCGGGCCCAGTCCAGCATCTCCACCATGGGCAGCATCTGCCAGTCCTGGTAACCCGGATCGAACGACATCTGGATGCCGCGGTAGGCGATGCGGTCGGCAGCGATCGCCAGGCCCTCGCGCGGCAGCACCTGCTGGCCGCGCACCAGCGACCCCGGTCCGTACGTCTCGCCCGTGGCATCGACCAGGGGCGTGAAGCCCGGCCAGGCGAAGGCGTGCAGCGGATCGGGATAACCCGCGGCGGCCAGCTCCTCCGGGGTGCACCTCGGGAACTCCTCGGCGTCGATCAGGGGCGTCAGCTGCGCGGGATGGGTGGGCACGGCGGCCTGGACAGGCTGGGCCCCGCCGGCGAGGGCCGGGTCCGCCGCGCGCCCCGGGGCGGCGAGGACGCCGGCGCCGACCACGATCATGGCCAGCATGACGGCCGGCGCGGCGCCCGCGCGACGCCGTCGCGAGACAGGGCCGATCCGCGCCATCAAGACCCTCCTCGCATCTTCTCCGCCTCCTTGAAGCAGGCCTGCGCCTTCTTCTTCTCGCCCAGCTCCTGGTAAGCCAGGCCCAGGTTGTCCCAGGCCTCGGCGGTCTCCTGGAGCTCGAGCACGTAGTTGTAGACGTCCACGGCGTCCTCGTGGCGGCCCAGCTTGTAGAGGGTCACGCCGTGGTTGAGGGCGGCCTTGTACTCGTCGGGACGAGCCTCGCGGTAGGCGGCGAAGGCCTCCGCGGCCTCCTCCAGCCGGCCGGCCCTCATGAGGGCCACGGCCCGGTTGTAGGCCGCCTCCGCCGATCCGGGCGCGAGCGCGAGGACCTGGTCGTAGGCCGCGATGGCGGTGTCCCACATGCCGGCCTGACCGGCGGTGACGCCCAGGTTGTAGGCCAGGCCGGGATCGGGCTGGAGCTCCAGGGCCCGCTGGTAGGCCTCCACCGCGCGCGCGTACTGGCCGCGGCCGCGGTGGGCGGAGGCCAGCGCCTGCCAGCCGCCCTGGAACTGCGGCGCCTCGCGGGTCACCCGCCGCAGGGCCGGCGTGGCCGCGGAGAACTTCTTCTCGCGCAGGAGGCTGACGGCATAGTTGTAGACCACCTCGGTGGGAGTGCCGGGGTCGTCCAGGACCTCGGCCAGGAACCCGCGGCCCTCCGCGTCGCGGCCGAGCTTCATGTAGAGGTTGCCCACCTTCAGGCGCAGGCCGGGGGCCTCCGGGGCGATGTCGAAGGCCTTGCGGTAGGCCGCCAGGGCCTCCTCCAGGTCGCCCTCCGCCTCGGCGATCCGGGCGGTGGCCAGCCAGGGGCCCGCCTGGTCGGGGTGTTCCTCGCGGGCGAGGCGCGCGGTGACCTTGGCGCCGATGGCGTCGCCGGTGGCCAGCTGGGTCATGACGATGCGCGGCAGCAACTCGTCGCGGTCGGGAGCCAGGGCGTAGGCCTTCTGGTACAGCTCCAGGGCCTCGCCGTGCAGGCCGGATTTCTCCAGGATCTGGCCGTCCTCCATGTAGATGGACAGCAGGTTGTTCTCGATGGCGCGGGCGGCGTCCACGCCCTCGGTGGTGCCCTCCTGCTCGGCCTGCTCGCGCCAGGCGCGAGCCACCGGCTGCCAGCGCTCCAGGGTGCTGCGCAGGGCCTCCTGGTCGCCCTGCTCGCGCTGCACGCCCGCCAGGGCGAGGGCCAGGCGCGGGGTCTCCGCATGGGGCGTGGTGCCCAGGGCCTGTAGGCCCTCACGGTAGGCCTGGCGCGCGGCGGCGGCATCGCCCAGCTCCCGGTAGGCCTGCCCCAGCAACCGGTAGGCGTCCAGCGCTTCGGGGCCGCCGGTGTCGCGGTAGGCGTGCAGCTCGCTGATGGCCAGGTCCCAGTCCTCCAGGCGCTGGAAGACCAGGGCGAGGTTGCGGTGGAAGTCGGGATCATAGGGCTTGGCCTGCACGGCGCGGATGAAGGCGTCGCGGGCCTGGGCCCACTCCTCGCGCTGGGCGTGCAGGACGCCGAGGTCGTTGTAGAGATCGCCCAGCTGGGGGCCCTTCTCGCCGGTGGCCTGGAGCTGCATGATCTGCTCGTTGAGCCGGCTGATCTTCTCCTCGGGGGTCAGCTCGGCCTCCAGGCCCAGGTCCACGGACCAGGAGCGTTCCTGGTCGCCGGTGGCGTCCTGGGCAGGCGCTGTCAGCGCCAGCGGGATGGCCAGGGCCAGCAGTGCGCCCAGCGGCGGCAGCACCGTGCGCAGGGATCGCAGCAGCATGCTCTCTCCTCGGGAGGTGTCGGGGGCCGGCGCGGGGTGCGCCGACGGTCCGGATCATGGTAGGGACGGGCCCCCGGGCTGTCCAGATCGAGGGTATGAACCCCGGCGGGCGCTTGACGTTCCCGGCCGGCGGGCCGTTCGTTGTCCGTCATGATCACCTGGCACGTCCTGGGCGCCGGCGGCGCCACCCCCACCGCGACCCACGGCCCGGCCGCCCACTGGGTGCAGGCCGGCGGCCGTGGCGTGCTGGTGGACCCCGGGCCCGGGGCGCTGGTGCGCCTGGTGCGGCAGGCGGGTGCGCCGGCGGACGTGGACGCGGTGGACACCGTGGTCTTCACCCACCTGCACCTCGACCACACCGCCGACCTCGCGCCCCTGCTGTTCGCCCACCACTCCATCCTCGCCCGCGACACCACCCCCTTGCGGCTCTTCGGCCCGCCCGGCCTGGCCCGCTTCCTGGACGCCCTGCGCGACCTCTACGGCGACTGGCTGACGCCCCGCTGCCGACCGCTGGAGGTGCGCGAGGTGACGCCCGGCGAGGGCGTGGACCTGGGCCGCGCCCGCTGGGAGGCCATCGCGGCGGTGCACGACGAACCGCAGTTCACCGGCGTGTGCCTGGGCTGGAATCTGCACGACCAGGGCGGCGGCCACGTGGTCTACTCCGGCGACACCGGCCCCAATGCCGACCTCGCGCGCGCCGCCCGCGGCTGCGATCTGCTGCTGGTGGAATGCTCCACGCCCGATCACCTGGCGGTGCCCACGCACCTGAGCCCCGCCGGCGTGGCGGAGATCGCCGGGAACGCGCGGCCCGGTCGCGTGGTTCTGATCCACATGTACCCGCCGGTGGTGGCCCTGGATCCTGCCAGTGCCGTCACCGCGGCCTGCGGCGTCCCGTGCACGGCCGCCCGTGACGGCGACGTCTTCACCGCCCCCGAACCCGTGCAGGAGCCATCGTGACCCTCCGCCGACGCCCCGTGCTCGCCCTGTTCGCCCTCCTCGCCCTGACGCCGGCGCTGCTGGCCTGGTCGACGGCCACGCCGGCCCGCGCCCAGGACGGCGGCCCGGCCGCCGCCGCCGCGGACACCGCGGCCGGGGCGCAGGAGCCCGAGTGGCTGGAGGGGATCGGCGAGAACGAGCTGGTGCTCATCCACGGTCTGGGCGCCGACCGCACCATCTGGGAACGCATCACGCCCTACCTGAAGAACCAGTTCGACCTGCACGTCTACGAGCTGCACGGCCATGGCCAGACCCCGGCGCTGGAGAACCCCAGCCTGGAGGCCGAGGCCGCCGCGTTGCGCCAGTGGATCGGGGACCAGGGCCTCTACTACCCCACCCTGGTGGGCCATGGCCTGGGCGGCATGATCGCCATGCGCTACACCTTCGATCACCCCGCCGACGTCAAGCGTCTGGTGGTGATCGACGCCGCGCCGAAGCAGCTGGCCACCCCCGAGCAGAAGGACGACATCGCCCGCCGCCTGCTCGAGGACTACGACCGCCTCGTGGCCTCGCGCTACGTGGCCATCAGCCCCGACGAGGCGGTGAACGAGCGCGCCGTGGACATGGCCCTGCGCACCGACAGCGCCACCTTCGCCTCGCTGCTGCTGGACAGCTTCGACTGGGATGTCAGCGAGGAGATCTCCAGCCAGGCCGTGCCCATGCTGGTGGTCGGCAGCCAGAGCTTCCTGCCCGACGCCGGCTACGAGCGGCAGTACCTGACCATGTACGGCTTCGCCGACGCCCGCGCCCTGGCCTTCAAGCGCCTCGAGGGCACCGGCCACTACTGCATGCTGGAGAAGCCCACCTACCTCGGATCGGTGATCTCGGTGTGGGTGAAGCAGTCGGACTGAGCAGCGCGCGGCGCCGGGGCGCGGGCCTCAGCGACCCAGGCCGTTGAGCAGCTCGAGGTCGGCGTCCACCATGGAGCGCACCAGCTCCTCGAAGCTCACCGTGGGCTCCCAGCCCAGCTGCTCGCGCGCCTTGCTCGCGTCGCCCACCAGCTGGTCCACCTCCGCCGGGCGCATGAAGCGCGGATCCTGCACCACGTAGTCGCGCCAGTGCAGGCCCACGTGATCGAAGGCGATCTCCAGGAACTCCTTCACCGAGTGGGTGCGGCCGGTGGCCACCACGTAGTCCTCCGGCTGTTCCTGCTGTAGCATGCTCCACATGGCGCGGACGTAATCGCCGGCGAAGCCCCAGTCGCGCTGGGCGTCCAGGTTGCCCAGGCGCAGCTCCTCCTGCAGGCCCAGCTTGATGCGCGCCACGCCGTCGGAGATCTTGCGGGTGACGAACTCCCGCCCCCGGCGCGGGCTCTCGTGGTTGAAGAGGATCCCCGAGACGGCGTACAGGCCGTAGCTCTCGCGGTAGTTGACGGTGATGTAGTGGCCGTAGGTCTTGGCCACGGCGTAGGGACTGCGCGGGTGGAAGGGCGTCAGCTCGTTCTGCGGCACCTCGCGCACCTTGCCGAACATCTCGCTGCTGCTGGCCTGGTAGAACCGCGCCTGGGGGCACACCTCGCGCACGGCCTCGAGCATGCGCACCACGCCCAGGCCGGTGAACTCGCCGGTGAGCACGGGCTGGCTCCAGCTGGTGGGCACGAAGCTCTGGGCGGCGAGGTTGTAGATCTCGTCCGGCCGGGTGTCGCGCAGGGCCTGGGCCAGGCTGGTGGCATCCAGGAGGTCGGCCTGCACCAGGTCGAGGCGATGGCGGACATGGGCGATGCGCTCGAAGGCCTCGGTGCTCGAGCGGCGGACCATGCCGGCCACCGCGTAGCCCTTGGCCAGGAGCAGGTCGGCCAGGTAGGAGCCATCCTGGCCGGTGATGCCGGTGATCAGCGCCTTCACGTCGGGTTCCTCTCGCTGCGCCGTGGCGGATCCGGGCCGCCAGAACGACGGCCACAGCCAGGTTACCAGCCTCGCCGGGCGGGGACAAGCACGAGCCGCCGTGGGGCGCGGCCGTGGAACCCCGGCCCCCGGGGCCGCGTACGAGGCGTGCGCGACCGGGCCGGCCGCCCCCGTGGCCTGCCCGCCAGTCCACCCGTCCGCTCAGCGAGGAGACGACCATGCCGCGCCCGATCTCTCGACACCGTCGACCGGTCCCGCTCGCCGCCCTGCTCGCCCTCGTCGCCGCGGGCCTGGCGGCCGGCGATGCGGTCCCTGCCCGCGCCCAGGAGCCTCCGCGCCGCACGTTCACCGGCGAGCCCCCGGCGCGCGCGTCGGTGGTGCTGCAGGAGGCCTGGCGCGCCGGCGGCGAGGACCCCACCGACGTCCTGCTCGGCCAGGTGGGCGTGGTGCGCAGCGGCCCCGGCGGCGAGGTCTACGCGCTGGACACCCAGCTCGCCGAGGTCCAGGTCTTCGGTCCCGGCGGCGAGCACCGGCGCACCCTCGGCCGCGAGGGCGACGGCCCCGGCGAGTTCCGCCAGCCGGTGGGGATGTTCCTCACCGACGCGGGCGACGTGGCCGTCCAGCAGGCCTTCCCCGGCCGCATCACCTACCTCGACGCCACCGACGGCACGCCCACCGGCAGCTGGCGCCACGGCACGGGCGAGGCCGGCGCGGGCGGGTTCGTCTTCCTGGAGACCGCGCGGGCGCGCGGCGGCGCCTTCCTGGTCTCCGGCGCCTCCTCGGCCTTCGACCTCGAGGCCCGGGAGATCCGCGACACGCGCTTCCTGGCAGTGCTCGACGGCGAGGGCGAGGAGGTCCGGCGCCTGCACGAGCACCCCTCGGTGCGCTCGCTGGTGGCATTCACCATCGACGAGCTGGCCGAGTACAACCCCGGTGCGCGGGGCCGCTGGGACATCGGTCCGGACGGCCGGATCTACCTGGCGCCACGCCACGACGCCTACGAGATCGCCGTCCTCGACGCCCGCGGCGAGCCGCTGCGCACCATCGTCCGTGCCGATTACCAGGCCCGCGAGCGCACCGAGCAGGAGAAGGAAGACAAGCGCGGCAGCATGCAGATCGACATCAATGGCATGCAGCCGCGCATCGACTGGCAGCTCCAGGACCGCGCCGAGGCCATCGACCGCATCCGCGTCCTGGACGACGGCAACCTCTGGGTGCGCCACAGCCGCAGCGCCGACCGCTGGGCCGAGCATGGCGAGGCGATCTTCGACGTCTTCGACCCCGCTGGCCAGTGGCTGCGCGAGGTGACCGTCACGGTGCCCGATGGCGGCGAGGGCGACCGCCTGGTCCTGCTGGACGACGGCCGCTTCCTGCTGGTCAAGGGCATGGCGTCGGTGTCGATCTCCGTCTCCGCCGGCGACGACGACTCGGTCACGCCCACGGACGAGGAGCTGGGCGACGTGCTGCTGGAGCTGGTCTGCTACGAGCGTCCGGCCGGCTGAACCGCCGGCGGACCGGCTGACCGGCCGGCTGAGCGGCCGGCGGACCCTGGCCGGGCCGCGGCGCGGGCCAGGCCGGGCTGCGCCTAGCCGAGCTCGCGCACCAGCTCGACCACCGAGGCGGCGTCGTTCATGACGTAGAAGTGGACGCAGGGCACGCCGTGCTCGAGCAGCTCGCCCACCTGCCGCCGCGCCCAGCGCTTGCCGATCTCGGCGGTGTGCCGGGGGTTCTCGGCGACCTCGTCGGCCAGCTCCTCGGGGATGTTGACGTGGAAGTGGCGCGGCAGCGTGCTGAGCTGCCGGGCGCGGGCCAGCAGCTTCAGGCCCGGGATGATGGGCACGTCGATCCCCGCCTCGCGGCAGCGCCGCTCGAACGCGAAGTAGGCGGCGTTGTCGAAGAACATCTGCGAGACGATGTACTCCGCCCCGGCCGCCACCTTCTCCTTGAGCCGCTGGACGTCGCTCTTGAGGTTGGGCGCCTCGAAGTGCTTCTCGGGGTAGCCCCCCACGCCGACGCACATCTCGATGGGCTCGCTGCCGGTCAGCTCGTCCAGGTACCGGCCGCGCCCGAGGTCGGCCAGCTGGTGGACCAGGTCGCAGGCCGTGCGGTTGCGGGTGCGGTGGGGATCGGGCCGGCGCACGTAGTTGGGCACGTCGCCGCGGATGGCCAGGACGTTCTGGATGCCCAGGTAGTTCAGCTCGATCACCGCATCCTCGGTCTCCTCGCGGGTGAACCCCGCGCAGAGCAGGTGCGGGACGGTATCGATGCCGTAGCGGTTCTGGATGATGCCGCAGATGGAGATGGTGCCCGGCCGCTTCTTGCGCACCCGGCGGCGGATGGACCCGTCGGGCAGCTCCTCGTAGCTGGCCTCGGCCGCGTGGCTGGTCACGTCGATGAACGGGGGGTTGTAG
Organism: uncultured Fibrobacteraceae bacterium; assembly: GCA_964637835.1. Lineage (GTDB taxonomy): Bacteria > Krumholzibacteriota > Krumholzibacteriia > LZORAL124-64-63 > LZORAL124-64-63 > Glo-17. The sequence continues at coordinate 6,989 of CAZWYF010000055.1, read as the reverse complement.
GGCGCGATCTGCTCGACCACCGCGATGATGTCGCGCACGTGACCGCCGCGCATGGGCGGGATGATCTCGTAGCTGAAGAGCGTATCGGTGGCCCGGTCGAGGTGCTCGGTGACGCGCATCGGGAATTCTCCAGGGGTCAGGCGGTGTCCGCCGCGGGTTCGTAGCCCAGGATGGGGGCGAGCCAGCGCTCGGCCGTGGCCAGGTCCCAGCCCTTGCGGCCGGCGTAGTCGGCGACCTGGTCGCGGCCGATGCGGCCGATGCCGAAGTACCGGGCCTCGGGGTGGCTGAAGTACCAGCCGGAGACCGACGCGCCCGGCACCATCATGCAGCTCTCGGTCAGCGTGACGTCCAGGCGCTCGCGAGCCTCCAGCAGGTCGAAGAGCGCGGGCTTCTCGGTGTGGTCGGGGCAGGCGGGATAGCCGGGGGCGGGCCGGATGCCGCGGTACTTCTCGGCGATGAGCTGCTCGTTGTCCGGCTCGGGGTCGGCCTCGTAGCCCCACAGCTCGTGCCGGACCTGCCAGTGCAGGCGCTCGGCGAAGGCCTCGGCCAGGCGGTCGGCGATGGCCTTGACCAGGATGGCCTGGTAGTCGTCGCCGGCGCGCTCGAAGCCGGCGGCCAGCTCGTCGGCGCCGAAGCCGCCGCTGACCGCGAAGCCGCCCACCCAGTCCTCGATGCCGCTGTCCTCGGGCGCCACCAGGTCCGCCAGGCTGGGGCAGACCCCCGTCTTCGCCTCGGCGCGCTGGCGGCGCAGGTGGTGCACCACCGTGCGCACCTCGGTGCGGGACTCGTCGGTGTAGATCACGAGGTCGTCCCCGCGGCGGGCGGCGGGCCAGAGGCCGGCCACGCCGCGGGCCTGCACCGTGCCGTCGGCCTCGAGGCGGTCGAGCAGCTGCTGGGCCTCGTCGTACAGGCGGCGGGCCTCACCGCCGTAGCGCGGGCTGTCGAGGATGCCGGGGAACTTGCCCTTCAGCTGCCAGGTGATGAAGAACGGCGTCCAGTCGATGAACGGGCGCAGCTTCGCCAGGGGCAGATCGGGGATCACGGTCAGGCCGGGGACGCGCGGCCGCGGCGGCGTGTAGCTCGCCCAGTCGGTGGCCAGGGCGGCGGCGCGGGCCTGGTCCAGCGGCACCAGCTCGCGGGTGGCCTGCTCGCGCTCGCGCCGCACGCGCGCCTCGGCGTAGGCCTGCTTGGTCTCGGCCACGAACGGCCCGCAGGCCTGCGGGTCGAGGAGCTTGCCCACCACGCCCGGCGCCCGCGAGGCGTCGATCACGTGCACCACGGCCGCCTCGTAGCGCGGGTCGATGCGCACGGCGGTGTGCATGCGGCTGGTGGTGGCCCCGCCGATGAGCAGCGGCGTGGTCAGCCCCTCCTGCTGCATGCGGCCGGCCACGTGGACCATCTCGTCCAGCGAGGGGGTGATCAGGCCGCTGAGGCCGATGACGTCCACCTCGTGCTCGCGGGCGGCGGCGAGGATCCGGTCCACCGGCACCATCACCCCCAGGTCGATGACCTCGTAGTTGTTGCAGCCGAGGACCACGCCCACGATGTTCTTGCCGATGTCGTGGACGTCGCCCTTGACCGTGGCCAGCAGCACGCGGCCCTGGTTGCGGCCCTCGGCGCGGGCGGCCAGGAGCGCCGGCTCCAGCACGCGCACGGCCTGCTTCATCACCCGTGCCGAGCGGATCACCTGGGGCAGGAACATCTTGCCCGAGCCGAAGAGGTCGCCGACCACGTTCATGCCGTCCATGAGCGGGCCCTCGATCACCTTCAGCGGCTGCTGCAGCTCGGCCAGGGCCTCGCGCGTGTCGTCCTCCACGTGGTCGCCGTTGCCGTGGATCAGGGCGTGCTGCAGGCGCTCGCCCACGGGCAGCTCGCGCCAGCTCTCGTCCTGGATCACGGCGCGCTTCTGGCCCTGGAAGCGCTGGGCCAGCTCGGTGAGCTCCTCGGGCGCGCCGGGCCGGCGGGCGAGGATCACGTCCTCCACCACGCCGCGCAGCTCCGGATCGATGTCCTCGTACACCGGCAGGCGGCCGGCGTTGACGATGGCCAGGTCCAGGCCCGCCTGCAGCGCGTGGTAGAGGAACACCGCGTGCATGGCCTCGCGGACGGCGTCGTTGCCGCGGTAGCTGAAGCTCAGGTTGCTGATGCCGCCGCTGGTCAGCGCGCCGGGCAGGTTGGCCTTGATCCAGCGCACGGTCTCGATGAAGTCCACGGCGTAGCGGTCATGCTCGGGCAGGCCGGTGGCCACGGCGAAGACGTTGGCATCGATGATCACGTCGCCGGGGTCCCAGCCCTCCTCGTCGACCAGGATGCCGTAGGCGCGGGCGGCGATCTGCTGGCGCCGCTCCAGGGTGTCGGCCTGGCCCTGCTCGTCGAAGCACATGACCACCGCGGCGGCGCCGTGGGCGCGCACGTGGCGGGCGTGGGCGCGGAACTCCGCCTCGCCCTCCTTGAGCGAGAGGGAGTTGACCACGCTCTTGCCCTGCACGCATTCGAGGCCCGCGGCCAGGATGCCCCAGCGGGAGCTGTCGATCATCACCGGGATCCGGGCGACCTCCGGATCGCTGGCCAGCAGCAGCAGGAAGCGCCGCATGGCGTCCTCGCCCTCGAGGAGCGGATCGTCCATGTTGACGTCGAGGATCTGGGCGCCGCCGCGCACCTGGTCGCGGGCGATGTCCAGGGCGGGCTCGAACTGCTCCTCGCGGATCAGGCGGGCGAACTTGCGGCTGCCGGCCACGTTGGTGCGCTCGCCCACGTTGATCAGCAGGCTGTCCTCGCGGATGGGCAGCGGCTCGAGGCCGCTGAGGTGGGTGCCCGGCGGCGGGGCCGGCACCTCGCGCGGCGCCACGCCGGCCACGGCCTCGGCGATGGCGGCGATGTACTCGGGCGTCGAACCGCAGCAGCCGCCCACCAGGTTGACCAGGCCGTCGCGGGCGAAGCCGCCCACCAGGGCGGCCATCTCGCTGGCGGACTGGTCGTACTGGCCGAGGTCGTTGGGCAGGCCGGCGTTGGGGTGGGCGGAGACCAGGGTGTCGGCGGTGCGGGCGAGCTCGGCCAGGAAGGGCCGCAGCTGCTCGGCGCCCAGGGCGCAGTTCAGGCCCACGGCGAAGGGCCGCGCGTGGCGCACGGAGATCCAGAACGCCTCGGTGGTCTGGCCGCTGAGGGTGCGGCCGCTCTGGTCGGTGATGGTGCCGGAGATCCACACCGGCACGTCCTGATCGCGCGTGCGCAGCTCCTCGCCGATGGCCCAGATGGCGGCCTTGGCGTTGAGGGTGTCGAAGATGGTCTCGATGAGCAGGATCTGCACGCCGCCGTCGAGCAGGGCGGCCACCTGCTCGCGGTAGGCCGTGGCCAGCTCGGCGAAGGTGACGTTGCGCAGGCCGGGCCGCTCCACGTCGGGCGAGATGCTGGCGGTGCGGTTGGTGGGCGGCATGCTGCCGGCGGCGAAGCGCGGCCGGTCCGGCGTCCGCTCGGTCCAGCGGTCCGCCGCCTCGCGGGCCAGCCGGGCGGCGGCGCGGTTGATCTGGGCGGTGAGGTGGGCGGTGCCGTACTCGAGCTGGGAGATGGCCGTGCCGTTGAAGGTGTTGGTGGTGACGATGTCCGCGCCGGCGGCGAGGTAGCCCTCGTGGATGCCGCGGATCAGGTCCGGGCGCGTGAGGCAGAGCAGGTCGTTGTTGCCCTTCAGGTCGCTCGGATGGTCGCGCAGCAGGTCGCCGCGGAAGTCCTGCTCATCTGGACCGGCGTTCTGGATCATGGTGCCCATGGCCCCGTCGAGCACCAGGATGCGGCGGGCGGCGAGGGCGGCGAGCTGGGAGCGGACGGCAGCCATGGTCATGGTCCTTCCCGGACGACCCCGGCGAGGGCGGCGTCGAGCAGTTCGGCATTGGCGGCGAGGACCTGGCGGATCTCCGCCACGTACTGTTCGCGGCGCTCGGAGTAGCCCACCAGGCCGGCCGCCAGCTCGGCGGCCCGCGGCGCACGACCCGCCTGCCGGGCGGCGGCCCGGCGCTCGCGCAACGGCCGGTAGGCGGGTCCCACGTTGAGCGTGAAAAGGTATACACGAACCGACGCGGCCGCGTCCGGATAGCGGGCCACGGTGTGCTCGGCGCCCTCGGCCCGCTCCCGGGGCACCAGGCCGTCGCCCCGCCAGGTCCAGATCCCGAAGTAGTTGCTGGCCTGGCGGGCGAACCGGCTGGTCCCCCAGCCGGACTCGATGGCCGCCTGGGCCAGCACCAGCCGCGGTGGGATGGTGTCCAGGCGTCGGCGCAGGGTGGCCAGGCGCGCGGCGGGGTCCAGATCCCCGGGAACCCGGTAGTGATGGGCCAGGGTGGCGAGCCAGCGCTCCTGCCATGGCGCCGGCTGGCCCGCGGCAGTCACTCGCTCCAGGCGCGCGCGCTGGCGGGCCAGGCGCTGGTTCTCCGCCACCACCATGGGGGCCAGCCAGCGCAGGAAGGCCGCCTTGCGCGCGCCGGGGTCGGTGATGGCCGCGAAGTCCGGGGCCGGCCGGTGCGGGCGCACGGACGGCCACGGACGCGTCAGCAACCAGGCCACCGCGGCCAGCAGCGCGGCGGCGACCAGGAGGGCGGCGACGTGGCGTGGGGTCACTTCAGGAGCGCCAGCCGCGCCGTGGCCGTCGCCGTGCCCGCCCGCAGGCGCACGAGGTACGCGCCGCTGGGCAAGGGCCGGCCCGCATGGTCGACCGCGGTCCACCGCACGTCGTGCGCGCCCGCGGTCCGCTCGCCATCGACCAGCCGCGCGACGCGACGGCCAGCCACGTCGAAGACGTCGAGGACCGCGTGGCTCGCGGTGGGCAGCGTGAACCGGAGCGTCGTGGCCGGGTTGAACGGATTCGGCGCCGCGGTCAGCTCGAGCCCGGGCGCAACCGGGACCTCCTGCGGCTCGACCGACGTGGCCGCCGCACGATAGACCGTCAGGTTCTGCGCCGGCACGCCACCGGCCCAGGGGAAACTGCCGCCGATCCACAGAGCGTCTCCGACCACTTCCAGGGCCCACACCCCGCCGTGGGCAGGATCGATCTCGCCGATCGGCGTCCAGGCCTGCCCGTCGAAGCGGACCAGGTCCGAGGACGGAGCGCCCAGATCACCCTCGGCTTCACCGCCGAGGTACAGATCCCCGCGATAATCCTCGAGCGCACGGACGGCGAAGGGCAGGCTGCCGAGCTCTTCCCATGCCTGCCCCGTCCAGCGCAGCATCCGGGTCGCGTCGTCCGCAGATTCGTCCGCCACCACGAGGTCGCCCCGCCAGCGGCCGATGCGAGCGACGTCGAGCGGTTCGTGATCGCCCACCGGCTGCCAGACCTGGCCATCGTATCTGGCGATCCCGGCCACGGCGACACCGTCGATCGCGGTGAAGCTCCCGGCGGCGATCATGACGCCGTCGACCACCTCGAGATGCCGGAGCGAACCGCCGCTGATGCTGGCGAAGGGAGCGTACAGGAAGTCTTCGTACGCCTCGCCGATCTCCGTGGTCGTGCCCACGAACATGCGTCCCGACCAGTCGACCACCGAGACCAGGGGCGGGATGTCGAAGATCTGGAAGTCTCCGTACCAGCTACCATCCTCCCAGTACGAGCAGTGACGTTCCTCGTCGATCCAGAGATCGAAGGCACCCAGGAGCCTGTCCTCCCTCCAGGCGAAGTCCGCCGGGGAGCCGTTCCTCGCGATCGACACCCAGGCATCTTCCGCGTGCAGGACCTCCTGGCCTTGCACCCCGCCAATCGTGGTGAAAGAGCCGCCGATCGCCAGACCGGGCGCGCCGTGCTCCAGGATGGTGACGGCGTTGTCGGCGCCGCGGCCGGCGGCGGTGACCGGCGTGATCTCGCCTCCGGCCAGGACCGCGAGATTGGTGGTGGCCGGGTACGCCGACATGCGGAAATGGCCACCCAGCCAGAGGCGATCATCCACCGGCAGGAGCGTGACCCACCCGTGGGCGCGATCGTAGTCAGTCCACAGCACGCTGCTCGCCTGGCCATCCCAGGACCGGATCCGGGTCTCGCCATATCCGGACCTTGTCGCCGGATTCTTGATCTGGATATGGCCGATCCGGGTGACGACGAGCAACGCCTGGTCCGTGACCTGCAACGCCGTGATCCGGCTATACCACGTCGCGTCTCCGAAATCCGGCAGACCCACCCACGCGCCGTCGCGCCAGACCTGCAAGGCCACGGCCTCGCCGGCGGTCCATCGCGCCGCGTAGAGCTCGCCACCGAACGAGGCGAGGCGCACGACTCGCAGATCCTGCCCCGGCGCCACATCCACGACGTTCGCACCGTCCCAGGCCACCACGTTGGCGATCGGCTCGCCAGCCGCGGCGTCGAAGTCGCCACCGGCGACGAGCAGATCGCCATGCACGACGAGGTCCAGGATCGGGCCAGCGGTCTGCAGGGCGTCCACCCAGCCCGCGCCGTCCCAGCGGCAGGAGCCGGCATACAGATCGCCGGCGAAGCTCGCGAGCACCATGGCATCGACCACCCCGCCCACCGGCTGCCAGGTCTGCCCCTCGAGGCGGAAGACCTGCTGGCCGTCCTCGACGTCTGCGAGCGCGTGCAGCATGCCGTCGTGAACCTGCAGATCGCGGACCATGGCGACCGGCATGGGGTCGCCGAGCGGCTCCCAGGAGATCCCGCCAGCGTGGACGGCGACCCCGGCGATGGCGTATGGCCCCACCTGCGCGAACTCGCCAGCCGCCACGACCGCGCCATCCCACAGGACCAGGTCGTGGACCGGTCGATCGGGCCCGGTGATGAAGAAATCGGTACTCCAGGTCCCGGCCAGGGCGGCCGACGCGACGAGCACGAACGCGAGAACCGCGCCGGTCGACAGGACGCGCGAAGAATGCAGCATGGTGGTCTCCTCCCCACGAGAGCAGGATCTGCTGGCTCCAGCTTCTGGTATTCTAGCACAAACTGGAGGTCGAAGGGTTCGGACGGGCCGGGTGTAGCGCTGGCTGCGAGGCCGCGCCGCACCCGG
>CAZWYF010000054.1:0-19720 GCA_964637835.1 uncultured Fibrobacteraceae bacterium | reverse complement strand
AACCCCTCTCCCCGCCAGCCGAAGAAGCATCGGGGCACCTCGTCCTCCGCGGCGGCCCGGTCCACGAACACCACGGCCCCCGGGGCGTCGCTCGCGGGACCCGGGGGCCGTGGTGTTCGTGGACCGGGCCACCCCGGAGACCGCTAGATCACCCCGAGCTCCTTCCCCACGGACGTGAGGATATCCATGGACTTGTGGATCTCGTCCTCGGAATGCGTCGCCATCAGCGACAGCCGCAGCAACGCGTTGCCAGGATCCACCGCGGGGGAGACGATGGGGTTGACGAACACGCCCTCCTCCCAGCACCGCACGCACATGCGGTAGGCCGCCTCGTCGCCGCCGATGACCACCGGGATGATGGGCGTCTCGCTCGGACCGGTGTCGAAGCCGGCGGACTGCAGGCGGTCCATCATGATGTGGGTATTGCGCCAGAGCGCCTCGTGCCGCCAGTCCTCCTCGAGCATCACGTCGATGGCCGCCGAGACGGACGCCACCGAGGCGGGCGGGGGACTGGCCGAGAAGATCATCACCCGCGCCAGGTGCTGGATGTAGTGGATGGTGTCGGCGTCCGAGGCCACGAATCCGCCCACCGAGGCCAGGCTCTTGGAGAACGTGCCGACGATCATGTGGACGTCCTCGGTGACGCCGAAATGGTTGCAGGTGCCGCGGCCGTGATCGCCCATGACGCCCACGCCGTGGGCGTCGTCCACCATGAGCAGGGCGCCGTGCTTCTGGCAGAGCTCCAGGATCTCCGGCACCCTGGCGATGTCGCCCTCCATGGAGAACACGCCGTCCACCACCACCAGGGTGTCCGGACCGGACTCCTTGCTCAGCACGTAGTCCAGGTGCTCCATGTCCTGGTGGCGGTACTTGCGCACGTTGCCGAAGCTCATGCGGCAGCCGTCGATGATCGAGGCGTGGTCGGTGCGGTCCACCACCACGGTCTCGTTGCGTCCCACCATGGTGGAGATGGTGCCCTGGTTGGCGAAGAACCCGGTGGAGAAGACCAGCGCCTTCTCCTTGCCCACCAGCGAGGCGAGCTTCTCCTCGAGCTCCACGTGCACGTCCAGCGTGCCGTTGAGGAAGCGTGATCCGGCGCAGCCGCTGCCGTACTTCCGCAGCGCGGCGATGGCGGCGTCCTTCACCTCGGGGTGATTGGTCAGGCCCAGGTAGTTGTTGCTCCCGAGCATGATGACCTCACGGCCGTTGTAGCGGACCGTGTTCTCCTGCGCCGACTCGATGGGCCGGAAATAGTTGTACAGGCCCGCGTCCATGAGCTGGCGCGCGGCCTGGAACCGCTGAACCTTGTCGAGAAGCCCCATGGTCTCCCGGATCTGTGGCTGGTGGGCGGCGCGGACGCCGTCGATCGCTCAACGGCCAAGAATAGTGCCGGCATCATGAGGAGACAACCGAATTCGAAACCGTCACGAAGCGGGCGATTCGTGACAGATCTCCGCCTCGAAGACCTGGAATTCCGCGTCGCCGCGCCAGGCGTCGGCCGGCAGTCCGGCCTTGAGCGCCAGGTGGTCCAGGGTGGTGGGCAGGTCCCAGCCCTGCTCCGGCGCCACCTGCGGCAGGAACACCGCCCGCCGGTGGCCGCGACCGAGCACGATCCCGTGACGACCGAGGATGATGGCGTCGGGACCGTCCACCGTGCGCAGCGGCGTCAGGGCGGAGACCTCCACGGCGATGGCGTCCAGCTCGTCCGGACGCAGGGGCGAGAAGCGGGGGTCGTTCATCGCGGCGCTGACCGCGTTGTCCACCACGGCCTGGGCCAGCGGCTCGATGCCCTCGATGTGGCCGATGCAGCCGCGGAGCTGGCCGCCGATGGTCAGCGTGACGAAGGCGCCGCGCGGTTCCCGCAGCCGGGGCGTGAGGTCCTCTCCCAGCTCGGTCGCCATCGCCGCCGCGGACGGCGGCGCCTCGCCGGCGACCGCGGCGGTGATCGCCCGCCGCGCCAGGCGCAGCAGGAGCGCGCGCTCGGCGGCGGACAGCGGCCCGGCCCGGTCGGCCGCGGCGGCCGCGTCCGTCCCGGTGACCGCCGCGCCGCCGGCATCCCCGGTGGCGTCGGGAGCGGTGGCGGCGCCCGTGGCCACCGGATCGCAGATCAGGGCCGACGCGTAGCTGACGGAGAAGGACCAGTCCGCGGTCGCGTCCGCGCTGCGAAAGTAGGCGAGCAGGGCCGACTCGTGACCCGCCGGCGGTGGCGTGGACAGCACCAGGGCGGCCGCCTCCAGGCCGCACATGGTGATGCCGGTCTCCTCGCCGTAGCGCAGCAGTCCCTCGGCGTCGTGGGCCAGGAAGCGCAGCAGGGCGCCGGTGTCCAGCTCCTCGAGCCGGTGCGGGATGTCCTCGGTGAACGGCAGGTAGCCGTAGTCGCGGCCGTAGTGGGTCAGGTCGCTGGAGATCACGAACAGGTGGCGGCCGTCGCGCCAGCGGGCGAGCTCGGCGGCCGCCTGCCGCCGCGCCTGCGGATCCAGATGGGGCACCAGGATGGGCACGACGGGAGTGCCGGCGGGCAGGGACCGCTGCACCAGCGGCAGCAGGATCTCCACGGCGTGCTCGTGGCCGTGGGCGCGGTCGTCCACCAGGAAGGCGCCCGAGTCGGCGAGCCGGTCGCGGATCCGGCCGGCGACGGGGACCTCGCCCAGCGGCGTGGCGAACGCGTCCAGGCCGCTGAGCGCGGGCCGGACCAGATGGGCGCGGTGGCTGGGGGCGAGCAGGAAGACCGCATCATAGCTCCGGTCGCGCAGCAGGCCGAAGAGCTTGCCCGCCACCGGCCCGCTGTAGGCGTAGCCGGCGTGGGGGACCAGCGCGATCACCGGCGTGCCGGCGGGCGCGCGCTCGGGCTCGGCACCGGCGAGGTACCCGTCCACGTCGGCGCGCAGGCGGTCGGGGTCGCCGGGGTACCAGGTGCCGGCCAGGACGGGTGGTCGCACGGTGCTCATGGCAGCCTCCTGGGGACGGGTCGCCGCGGATCGATGCCCTCTGCACTCATGGTAGCAGAACCCCGGACATGGTCCAGCGGGCCGTGGCCGCGGTCGCCGGGGCGGCCGGCGCGAGCGGCGCGGCGCGATCCGGTGCGATCCGGCCCTTGCCACGGCCGGTCCAGCGCGGCATTGTAGGGACCAGACGCCGATCCGCCGCCCGTCGGGTGCGCGGCGATCCCCAGGTCTGCCCTCAGGGAGAGTTCCATGAACATCAGTCAATCCCCCCAGGGGGAGATCATGATCCTGCAGCTGTCCGGCAAGATCATGGGCGGCCCCGATTACGAGAAGTTCCACAACGAGATCAAGTCGCTGATCAACGACGGCTACGTGGACATCCTGCTGAACATGTCCCGGGTGACCTGGATCAACTCCACGGGGCTGGGGATCCTGGTCTCGGCGTTCCACACGCTGAAGAAGAACGGCGGCGTGATGAAGATCTGCGAGGTCTCCACGCGGATCGACAACATCCTGAACGTGACGCAGCTCAAGCTGGTCTTCGACACCTACGATTCCCAGGCCGACGCCCTGGCCTCCTTCAAGACCGCCTGATCCCATGCCTGGTCAGGACGGCTGCCTGCGGCCCCGTTTCCGCAACCCGGCGCTGACGGTGGACGGGATCGTGCTCGTGCGCCGGCCCCGCCCCGGCGGGGCGCGCCACCACGTCCTGCTGGTCGAGCGGGCCAACGACCCCTTCGCCGGCACCTGGGCGCTGCCCGGCGGTTTCGTGGACTACGGCGAGGATCCCGACCACGCGGTGGCCCGGGAGATCGCCGAGGAGACCGGTCTGCAGGGCCTGCCGCTGCGGCAGTTCCGCGCCTTCGGCGATCCGGGGCGCGACCCGCGCGGCCACACCGTCACCATCGTCTACGTGGCCGAGGTGGTGGGCGAACCGCCCCGGGTCCAGGGCGGCGACGACGCCGCCGAGGCGCGGTGGTTCCCCATCGACCAGCTCCCGGAGATGGCCTTCGATCACGAGCGCATCCTGCGCATGCTGCTGGTGGGCCTGGGGCTGCGCTAGCCGCGCGGCTTGCCGCCGCGGTCGCGCCGCCGCGCGCGCGGCCGGGTTCGACCGGCCTGGCCCCCGCGCAGCACCTTCCACGACCGCAGCGTTGCCGACCATCCCGCCAGCAGCGCCCACGCCACGCCCGCGCGCCCGTCCCGCCAGGCGCCCCGCCAGGCCCACTCCCGCCACGCGGTGGCCGCCCCGGTGACCAGCACGTGCAGCGGCTGCCAGACCCCGTACCGGCTGCGCCCGGCCGCGGCCTCCAGCGAGGTGTAGTGGTCGATCTTCCGCAGGTACGGCCGCACGCCGGTGAGCGCCAGGTGCTCCAGCGGGTGCTCGAGCCGCCCCACGGTCCCGGCCGTCCGCTGCGGATCCGCCCGGCCACGGAGCACCAGCCCCTCGTGCACCGGTTCGCCGCTGAGCCGCACCGCGTCGGTGCGGCCGAGCCGCGCGATCCGCTGCCCGGCCAGCGACCGTGCCCGCATCCGGCGGCCGAGCACCAGGTTCTCACGCCGCACCTGCCACAGCGCGTGGTCGTCCAGCCCGCCCGGCCCGACCTGCCGCCGGCGCCGGGCGATCTCGGCCGCCAGCTCGTCGGAGAGGCGCTCGTCCGCGTCGATCCACAGCAGCCAGGGCGTGGCCACGCGGGCGTGCAGCGCGGTGCGCGCGGCGGAGAACTGGTCGAACGGCCGGGCGTGCCAGCGCAGGGGCGGATCCTGGGCGGGGTCGTCCGCGAGGCGGGCCAGGAGATCACGCGTCCCGTCGGTGCTGCCGGTGTCCTGCACCTCGATCCCGTCCACCGCCCCGCGCAGGCTGGCCAGGCAGCCGGGCAGCCGGTCGACCTCGTCGCGGACCAGGATCACGGCGGTGACGCGGTGGGCGACGGGGCGGGCGACGGGCGGGGCGCTGGCTCGGGACACGGCGGGACGACCTCTCGATCGGGGATGGCTGTCGGGGTCGATTCTCACCCTCGTTTGCCTCGCCTGCAAGCACGGTGCACATTACCGGGTGCCGCGAGGATCGTGTTTCCGGCTCCGGCGACCCCGGGATGCGCGCCAGCTGGCCCGTGACGCCCGGATCCGGGGCTCGTTCCGGCCGGAATCCACGGAGACACCATCCCCGCGGCGCAACGGCAGGTGGGAATCGTGAAGATCAGTCGTGAGCAGGTTCTCGACGCCCTGCGCGAGGTCAAGGCCCCCGGCACGCGCGTCGACATCGTCAGGATCGATCTCGTGGGCGACATCGCCGTCGAGGGCGGCGAGGTGCGGGTGCAGATCGTCCGGACCTCCGAGAAGGAGGAGACCATCGCCGCCGTGCAGGAGGCCGCGCGGGAGCGCTTGCAGGCGCTGCCGGGCGTCACCGCGGTGACCGTGGAGGTGGACGACCGCTCGGCGCCGCCGCGCGCGCAGGCGCCCACCGGACCGCACGGCCAGTCGCCCGATCCGTGGGCCGAGCGCGAACCCCTCGTCGGCGTGCGGCGGGTGATCGCCGTGGCCAGCGCCAAGGGCGGCGTGGGCAAGAGCACCGTGGCGGTGAACCTGGCCCTGGCGCTGGCGGAGTCCGGCCACCGCGTGGGCCTGCTGGACGCCGACATCTACGGCCCCTCGCTGCCCACCATGCTGCCGGTGAGCGAGCCGCCGGAGGTGACCCCCGAGCGCCGGATCATTCCCGGCCGGGCCCTGGACCTGCAGGTGCTCAGCATGGGCCTGCTGGTGGATCCGGGCCAGGCCATGATCTGGCGCGGCCCCATGGTCTTCAGCGCGGTCAAGCAGCTGTTGAAGGACGCCGCCTGGGAGGACCTGGACTACCTGGTGGTGGACCTGCCGCCGGGCACCGGCGACGCCCAGCTCACCGTGGTGCAGCAGGTGCCGCTGGCCGGCGTGGTCATGGTCACCACGCCGCAGGAGATGGCGCTGGTGGACGTCCGTCGCGGCGTGGAGATGTTCCGCAAGGTGGACGTGCCGGTGCTGGGCATCGTGGAGAACATGAGCGTCTTCGTCTGTCCGGACACCGGCAAGGAGTACGACATCTTCGGCCGCGGCGGCGGCCAGCGGGTGGCCGACCAGTTCGGCCTGCCGCTGCTGGCGCAGATCCCCATCGAGCCGGCCCTGCGCGAGGGCGGCGACACGGGCAAGCCGCTGATGATGCAGCGCGACCAGTCCCGGACCCGCGACGTGTTCCTCGCCCTGGCCGGCGAGGTGGATGCGCGGGCGGTCGACCATGCGGGCGAGCCGGATGGGTCGTGACCTGAACGGGGCGCTCGGCGTGCTGCTGGTCCTGCTGGCGCTGACGGCCACCCTCTCGGTGGCCGTCAGCCAGATCGTCCTCGGCCTGGGCCTGGCGGTGCTGCTGTCGCGCTGGACCCGCGGCCGGACGCCGCCGCGGACCGGCCTGGAATGGCCCGCCCTCGCGCTGGTGGTCTGGGCGCTGGCCATGATCCCCTTCTCCGCCGACCCCGGCCAGAGCGCGCTCTATGCCCGCCGCTGGTACCTGCTGACGCCGATCTGGGTGGCCGCCGCCGCGGGCGCGGTGGACGGTGGCCGCTGGCGCCTGCCGGCCCTGGCCGGCCTCGCGCTCGGCGCCGTGGTCTCGGCCGCGCTGGGCTTCTGGAGCTTCTGGCGCAAGGGGGGCGCCCACTACCGCGACGACGGCCAGCTCGCCGGCCGCGCCGAGCCCCTCGCCGGCTACATGACCGGTGCCGGCCTGCTCATGCTGGTGGGCCTGGTGCTGCTGGCGGCCGTGCTGCTGGCCCGGTCGCGGCGCGTGCGTCTGTGGGCGGCCGTCGCCCTGGCCGTGGTGGGCACGGGGCTGCTGCTGACGCTCACCCGCAGCGCCTGGCTGGGCTTCGCCGCCGGCGCGGCGCTCATGGTCGCGCTCTGGCGCGCGCGCTGGCTGGGCGCCCTGGCCGCCGTGGGCGTGGTGGCGGTGCTGCTGCTGCCCGGCGCCCTGAAGACGCGCCTGCTCTCGGCCTTCGATCCCGCCGACGCCGCCAACTCCCAGCGCGTGATCATGTGGCGGACGGGCTGGCAGTGGGTGGCCGCCAGTCCCGTGACCGGGGTGGGCGACTGCGACCTCAAGAACCGTTACCGGGCCCACCACGCGGGGGACCCGGACGTGGAGATCCAGGGCCACCTGCACAGCAACCTGGTGATGTTCGCCGCGGCCTGGGGCGTGCCCGGCCTGGTGCTGGCGCTCGGCCTGCTGCTGGCGACGTTCTGGCACCTCTGGCGCCGCTGGCGCGAGCTCCGCGCGGCGCCGCGGCGGGGACCGCCGACCGGCGGCGAGGTGGTCCCGGAAGATCACCTGGCCCGCGTCTGGTGCCTGGGCGCCCTCGGCGCCTGGGTGGGCCTGATGGTGGCCGGCCTCTTCGAGTGGAACTTCGGCGACGCCGAGGTGGCCCTGCTCTTCTGGCTGATCATGGGGCTGGGGCTGGCGCGGCCCGTGCGGCCCGCTCACTCCCCGTAGCCCAGATCCTTCAGGCGCTTGCGGACCTCGTCGTCCAGGCTGTCCCAGCCCGCGCCTGCCTGGTCGTGAGGCCCGGACGCGCCGACGCCCGTCTCGCGCCAGCGCGCGAGGTCCTCCTGCAGGTCGCGCAGGACGGCGGTCTCCTGGGTGTGGAGGTCGTCGCGTTCGCGGGGGTCGGCGGCGAGGTCGTACAGGCCGAGGGGCCGGCCGTCGCGCCGGGCGATGAGCTTCCAGCGGCCGCGGCGGACGGCCACCACGTCCGGTCCGAAGGCCAGGGCCTCGGCCAGCAGCAGCCGCTGCGGGTCGGGGTTGCCCGTGGCCAGGGAACGACCCACCAGCTCCGGCCGCGGCGCCCGCGGCAGCGGCAGCGGGCCGGCGCCCAGCCAGTCGGCCAGGGTGGGGGCCAGGTCCAGGAGCGAGGCCGGTTCCTGCACCAGGTCGTGCACGGGCACGCCGGCGCCCCAGCTCAGCCAGGGCACGTGGAGCAGCTCCTGGAACTGGGTGTGGCCGTGGCCCACGCCGCGGACGCGGCGGGGGTCGTGATCCCAGGCGTTGGCCTCGGCGCCGTGGTCGCCGAACTCCTCGCCGTGGTCGCTGAACACCGTGGTCAGGGTGCGCTCGGCGAGGCCCCAGCGGTCCAGGCGCGCGGCGAGGCGGCCGATGGCGCGGTCGGTCTGGCGGACGGTGGCGCGATAGATCGCGCGCTTGAGCTCGCGGGTGCGCTGGGCGGCCGCGGGCCGGGGCCAGCCGCAGAGGCCGAGGTGGGCCTGGGGGCGGGCGGGGTCGCCCCAGGCGGCGAGGTGGCGCAGCTCGGTGGCGTCGGGCGGAGGGATGTCCAGGGCGGCGAGCTCGGGGCGCAGCAGGTCGTCCGGGGGGGTGGTGGGCTCGTGGGGATCGTTCAGCAGCACGAAGCAGCAGAACGGACGGTCGGCGTGGCGGCGGATCCAGTCGGCGGCCACGTCGAGGAGGTCGTCCGCCGGGAGGTTCAGGTAGCGGTGCTCGCCGAAGCTCTCGGCCAGGCCGAAGGCGAAGAACTGGTTGGCGTAGAGGGCGCAGGTGGCGTAGCCGTGATCCCGCAGGTGGTGGGCCAGGGTGCGGACGTCGGGCCGCAGGCGCGTCGGTGGCTGGGTGTCCATGTTGCGGATCTCGCCGGGCAGGTGCGCCCCGTGCAGGCCGGGCATCAGGCCGGTCAGCGCGCCGGCGAAGGAGGGCAGCGTCCACGGTGCGGGCGCGGTGACGTCGGTGAGGTCCACGCCCCCGGCGCCGAGGGCGTGCACCGAGGGCATGAGGTCCGCGGTGACGTGGTCGCGGCGCAGGGTGTCCACGCCGATGAGCACCAGGCTGGGCGGTCCCTCCCGGCGGGCGCCCGGGCGGGAGGGCCGGACGGGGCGCAGGGCGCGGCGTCGCCAGCGCTCCAGGCGAGCACGCAGGCGTTGCTTGCGGACCAGCGGGGCGAACGGGTCGCGGGGCATGGCACCGATTCCTCTCCGGCTGAACTGGACAGGCAGCCTCTCTCCACCTATACCTACGAGCATGAAGCTCGTCGACTATACATCGGAAGCCGCGCTGCTGCCGCGGCTCAACTGCCAGGGCCTCGGCGAGGCCGTCGCGCGCGTGGCCGAGGGCATGCACCGCGGGGGTCTGGTCACCGACGCCGCGGCGTTCACGCGCGACGTCCTCGTCCGCGAGCAGGAGGGCGGCACCGCCCTGCCGGAGGGCCTGGCGCTGCCCCACTCGCGGAGCGAGGCGGCCCCGTCGGTCCGGCTGGGCGTGGCCACGCTGGCGCGGCCGGTCTCGGCCCGGGACAGCGAGGGCGCCGCCCGCCCGGTGGACGTGGTGGTGGTCCTGGCCGGCCCGCCAGGGGATCCGCGGAGCATGCTGCGCGTCCTGGCCCGGCTCGCCCGGGAGGTCCGCTCCGGGACCCTGCTCGATCGCCTGCGCCTGGCGGCCACGCCCCAGGCGATGAACGACGTCCTCGCCGGACTGGAAGCGGCCCGCGGCTCCTGACCCGGGGAACGCCGGGCCCGGGCCGATGAGCCCGCCTTGATTTTTTCCCCATCTTGGACTTACTCTGACCGATCTTCGTGTCCTCGCCATCCGGCCGGCCCCGGCTGTCAGCGAGGCGAGCGTGCCGCGGCCTCCCTGCCGCCCGCATCCACGGGAGTGTGTTCATGTCTCGAGACCGGATTTCTCCGCCGCGGACGCGGGCCTGGCTGGCCGTGGCCGCGCTGGTGAGCGCCCTGATGCCGCTGCTCGCGCCCGCCGGCGCACAGGCCCAGGATGCCGACCACCTGCTGATCAGCGAGGTGGTGGTGCGCACCCGTGACGTGAGCGGCGGCCCGCTGGGCAGCCCGTTCATCGAGGTGGCCAACCCCACGGGCGCGGCCGTCGATCTGGGCGAGGTCTACCTCAGCACGGCCCACGACACCCAGCTCGGCCGGCTCTACTGGAACGTCGCGGTGGGCGAGAATGCCGGCGGCGGCACCTCCGGCAACGTGCACGCGCGGTTCCCCGCCGGCATGAGCCTGGCCGCGGGCGACACGCTGACCATCGCCCTCAACGGCAGCGCGCAGTTCAGCGAGGCCTACGGCTTCCTGCCGGACCTCGAGCTGTTCGAGGACGGCAGCGCGCCGGACCAGGTGCCGGAGATGGTGGAGATCTTCACCGGCTCCATCGGCGCCGGCCTGGGCTCCGACGGCGGCAACACGCCGGCGCTGAGCACCTCCTTCGACAGCATCGTGCTCTACCGCTGGGACGGCGCGAGCGATCTGGTGGCCGACATCGACTACGTGATCTACGGCACCGACACCCGCGTGCGCGTGGACAAGACCGGCGTGACCGTGGGCGGCAGCACCTACCTGGCCGACACCGCCGTGGGCAGCCAGGTCCCCGCCCCCGGGGTGCCCACCTTCGGCTCCAGCCTCCAGCGCCTCGGCGCGGTGGAGAGCGGCGAGCCCCAGAGCGGCGGCAACGGCGTCACCGGTCACGACGAGACCGGCGAGGACCTGGCCTCCAGCTGGCAGGTGCTCACGAGCCAGGACCCGGCCACCGAGCCGACCAGCTGGCATCCCGCGGCGCCCATCTTCCTCGACGCGGCCGGCGGCGGGGCGCTCGAGGACGTGCCGGTGAACGTGCAGGCCGAGGTGGTGGCCTTCGACGCGGTCACCGCGGTGACCGTGCACTACCGCCTCGACGGCGGCGCCTGGCTGCAAGCGGGTCTCGATCCGCAGACCGGCGACGACTACGCCGGCCAGATCCCCGGCCAGCCGGCCGACACGGTGATCGAGTGGTACCTGACGGCCACCGCGTCCGGCGGCGGCGAGGCCACCTGGCCGGTGGAGGGCGCGGCGGCGCCCCGCTCGCAGACCGTGGCCAGCGGCGGCGAGGGCGACGTGGTCAAGCTGCTGATCAGCGAGGTGTCGGTGATCAGCACCGACCAGGAGTACATCGAGATCATCAACCCCGGCCTGACCGACGCCGACCTCTCCGACTACTACCTCTCCGACGCCATCTACGCGCCGGGCCAGCAGTACTACTGGCGCATCGCCGAGGGCAACCCCTCGCAGGAGACCGTGGGCGGCGGCGGATTCGGCGACTTCCATGCCCGTTTCCCGGATGGCTTCGTGCTCGCCGCGGGCGACACCGCGGTGATCTCGGTGGCGGGGTCGGACGCCTTCTTCGGCCACTTCGGCTTCCTGCCGCACCTCGAGCTCTACGAGGACGGTGGCGCCCAGGACGCGGTGCCGGACATGCGGCCGGTGTTCGGCGACCCCGCCGGCTTCAACTCCATCGTCGGCGACGGCAGCACGCCGGGCCTGAGCAACGGCTCGGAGAGCGTGATCCTCTACCACTGGGATGGCACCAGCAGCCTGGTGACCGACATCGACATCGTCTTCTGGGGCGACAACCTGGACACGCGCTTCAGCAAGACCGGCGTCACCGTCGGGGGACAGACCTACCAGGACGAGACCGCCATCCCCGACCAGCAGCCCATCATGGTGGGCGCCAGCTTCGGCAGCTCCTTCCAGCGGGTCGACATCTCCGAGGGGGACCAGCCCGGCCCGCCGGGCAACGGCATCGCCGGCCGCGACGAGGTGGGCGAGGACCTGAACAACACCTTCGCCCTGCAGCCCTACGATCCCGCCCGGCCGGTGCAGGACGCGCCCGTCATCCTGTCGGTGTTCACCAGCCCGGCCTTCAGCGACCGCGAGATCGTGGTGCGCGCGACCATCGATTCGGGCGATCCGCTGGCCACCGTGGTCCTCTACTATGGCGTCGACGGCGGCGCCGAGCAGGAGATCCTCGCCAGCGACAACGGCGACGGCACCTGGGATGCGCTGATCCCCCGGCAGGACGCGGGCACCGAGATCGCCTGGCGCCTGGTGGTCACCGACATCGATAGCGACGAGGCCGTCTGGCCCGCCGCCGGCGGCACGCTCACGCTCACGGTCAGCGACCCGCCGCCGCCCGGCGCCCGGGCCCAGCACCTGCTGATCAGCGAGGTGCGCACCCGCGGCGCGGAGTTCGTGGAGATCCACAACCCGCTGGACCAGGACGTCCCCCTGGACCGCTACTACCTCACCGACGCCATCTACGCCTTCGGCCAGCAGTACTACTGGCGGATCGCCGAGGGCGATCCCTCGCAGGAGACCGTCGGCGGCGGGGCCTTCGACGACTTCCACGGCAAGTTCCCCGCCGGGTCGGTGATCGGCGCCGGCGAGACCATCACCGTGGCCATCGCCGGCAGCGACGTCTTCTTCGCGGAGTACTTCGTCCAGCCGGATTACGAGCTCTTCGAGGACGGCGACGCGCCGGACGGCGTGCCGGAACTGGAGGAGGTCTTCCCCGGCAGCCTCGCCGCGGTCCAGGAGCCCTACGGCAACCCCCCGGGCTTCAGCAACAACAGCGAGACCGTGGTGCTCTACTGGTGGGACGGCCAGAGCGACCTGGTGACCGACGTGGACGTGTTCTTCTGGGACACCCAGGGCGGCAACGAGAGCATCCTCTTCAGCAAGAACGGCGTCACCGTCGGCGGCTCCACCTACGGCCCCGAGCTGCCGGTCAGCCAGCAGCAGCCCTTCCTCGACGGCGTGGGCACCGGCGAGAGCTACACCCGCCAGAGCCTGGCCGAGGACGGCGAGCAGCAGGCCGGGTTCGGCAATGGCGTCGACGGCCACGACGAGACCAGCGAGGAGTTCAATACCAGCTTCACGGTGACCACCGCCACGCCGGGCCAGTTCCTCTCCGGCGGCGCCGACGCCGTCCAGGGCGAGGTGGCGCTGCAGGTGCCGGCGAGGACCTTCCTGCCGGACCTGGAGACCTTCCCGGTGGAGTTCTCCACCCGGACCGACACCGAGACCAAGGTGCGGATCCTGGACATGGAGGGCCGCCTGGTGATCACCCTCTACGACAGCCGCTTCGACGGCCCGGCCTCGGTGGTGCCCGGCGTGTTCACGATGCGCAACTGGGACGGCCGGGACGACACGTTCGAGAAGGTGCGCGCCGGCACGTACGTGGTGCACCTGCAGGCGGTGGACCGCACCACCGGCGACAAGACCGTCAAGACCGCACCCGTGGTCGTGGCCACGCGCCTCAAGTAGCGCAGGGAGCGAGCGATGGACCGGAAACTTGCAGCGATCATCACCCTGACCGTGAGCGTCGTGGCCGCGGTACCCGCCTGGGCGGCCTTCGAGAACGTCATGGTCAGCCCCCGCGCCCGCGCCATGGGCGACGCGGGCGTGGCGGTGCCCGACGCGCCCTTCGCCACCTACCTCAACCCCGCCGGCCTCGCCGACCAGGAGGCGTCCGGCCAGGTGGGGCTGAGCTACGTGCGCCCCTTCGGCCTGGATTTCCACGACCTCTACTACGCCGGCGTCGCGGTGCGCCTGCCCGACGGCGCGGGCAACCTGGGCGTGGGCTTCCGCCAGTACTCGGTGGAGTACCAGGACGTGGACCTGCAGACCGAGTCGACCCTCACCCTCGCGCACGGCCTGTCCCTCTACGAGGACCTCCACTCCTCGGTGGCCATCGGCTACGGCCTGAACTTCTACCGGCTGGAGTTCGGCGAGACGGTGAGCGGCTTCGATCCCGGCAACGAGGTCACCCTGGGCGTGGACGTGGGCCTGGTGGCGGTCCTGCACGACCGCACCCGCGTGGGCCTGCTCATCCACAACCTCAACTCGCCGCACATCGGCGAGGACGAGGAGGAGATCCCCCAGCGCCTGCACGGCGGCTTCGCCTACGAGCCCTACACCGGCGTGATCACCACCGTGGAGGCGGAGGCCATGCCCGGCGAGGACACCCAGTGGCGCGGCGGCCTGGAGATGGAGGTGGTCACCGGCTTCGCGCTGCGCGCGGGCATCATGACCAACCCCAACAAGCTCACCGCCGGCTTCGGCTACGCCTCCCACGGCGTGGGCCTGCATTACGGCTTCTCCACCGGCGGCGGCGTGCTCGACAGCACCCACCAGTTCGGCCTGACCCTCGGCTGGGGTGGTGAGCAGCGGTGATGGCGCGAACCCGCATCAGCGGCCTGGTGGCGACGCTCCTCTGCGGAGCGCTCCTGCTGGGCTGCGCCGGGCTCGCGGCCGCGCCCGCCCGCGCGGCCGATCCCGACCCCGGTCGTCCCGCCCTGGCGCGGGGCAAGCTCGATCTGAACCGCGCCAGCCTGGAGCAGATCCAGGGGCTGCCCATCCCGCGAGAGGTGGCGCGGGCCATCTGGGAGCACCGCTCCTACGTCCGCTTCTTCGACGACCTCTTCGACCTGCGCGACGTGCCCGGCGTCACCTCCGAGGTGATCGCCACCCTGCGGCCGCTGGTGGCGGTGCTGCCACCGCCGGAGCCGGATCTGGCCATCCAGCGCATGTCCGCCAGCTACCGACAGGTGCAGAACTACCTGGGCCAGGAGGGCTCCAGCGAGGGTCTGGTGGACGAGTACCTGGACCTGCTGCAGGAGCCGGCCGACGTCAACGAGCTGGACCTCTTCGACCTGATGAGCTTCCAGAACGTCTCGCCCGTGGACGCGGCCAACATCCTGAAGGCCCGCGAGCGCCTGGGCGGCTTCGGCGACGCGCGGCAGCTGCGGCGTGCGGAGGGGCTGCGCTACTTCGCCTTCCGCAACCTGCGCGACTTCGTGGTCTACGACGAGCGCGAGCTGCCGGCCGACGACAAGGTCCGCGCCGACTACCAGCTGCGCTACTACGACACCCCCATCTACGCCGGCGACGACGAGGACGCCTTCGTGCGCCTGCGCAACGTCCAGCTCTACCAGCCGGCCATGTCGCACAAGCTGCGCGTGGACCTGCCCGCGGGCTTCCGCGCCGGCGCCCGCACCTTCCGCGGCCTGGGCGAGCCGGACTGGGACGAGACCCGCAAGGGCTTCGTCGAGGTCAAGAACAAGGACGTCGGCCCGTTCGCGCTCAAGCGCGCGGTGGTGGGCAACTTCCGGGTGGGCCTGGGCCTGGGCCTGGTCATGGACAACACGGACTTCATCCACTTCCGCAAGACCGGCTACGGCTGGAACAAGCGGCCCCTGGGCCTGCGCGGCGACCTCAGCCGCACCCACCAGCACAAGCTCACCGGCGCGGGGGTGGAGGGCCGGCTGGGCGCCCTGCACCTGACCATGTTCGGCAGCACCGATGATCGCGCCGGCATCCTCAATCCCGACGGCACGGTCAACCGCGGCATCCTGATGAACCCGCGGTTCAGCCAGGCCGGCCTCGATTCGCTGGCCCCGGCCATCGACCGCGACGCCTTCCAGGAGGACCTGCTGGGCGCCAACGCCAAGGTGATCCTGGCGCCGGGCACCTACCTCGGCGCCACCGTGCTGCACAGCAACTACGACCGCGCCTTCGACAGCCGCATCGAGACCATCCTGCCCGGCGGCACCGGCTCGCAGTTCTACGAGGCGCGGGACTCGGAGATCGGCGCGGCCTACACCAGCGTCTACGAGGACACCGCCGCCGGCACCCGCACCGCCTACGAGTGGCGGCGCATCTACGGCCTGGAGGCCCAGGCGGTCTACCGGAACCTGGCCATCCAGGGCGAGTACGCCTGGCTGCAGGATCCGCGCGCGTCGTTCCTGAGCGGCGACAGCCCCGACGCCTGGCTGGTCAACACCTTCGCCCAGTGGAGCAACCTGCACCTGCTGGCCATCTATCGCGATTACGACATCGGCTTCGACAACCCGTACATGCGGTCGTTCAGCAACGACAGCAAGTACGAGCAGACCATCATCGACAGCCCCTATCGCCTGGAGAACGACCTCTACGGCTGGCTGGGCACCGACACGCCCCAGCCCAAGGGCGAGCGCGGCCTGTTCCTCGACATGCGCTACCGCCTCAGCCGGCATTTCATCATCAACGGCCTGCAGTTCGACACCTGGGAGCGCAAGAGCGACGGCGCGGACCAGTGGCGCTACACCGCCCGGCTGGAGTACCAGCCCAAGTTCAACCTGCGCTTCCGCCTGCGGCATCGCACCTCCAGCCGTACCGAGGCCAATCCCCGGGACGTGCGCACGTTCAAGAGCTGGGAGAACCGGCTGCAGATGATCATGCTGCTGTCCAACTACAACCGCCTGCAGCTGACCTACATGCGCAGCAACGTGAACTTCCCGGCGCGCCAGCGGCTGGCCTACCCGGCCCCGCCGGGCGATCCGGACGTCGATGATCTGAGCGCCGTCGGCTCGGCTGCCGTCCCGGCCTCGGCCCTCGAGGTGCGCTACGAGCACAACGTCACCCCCTGGCTGGGGCTGACGTTCGCCTCGTCCATCTACGACGGCTTCCTGTGGAACTTCGAGGGCAACGAGTTCGTGCTGCTCGACGACGCCGCCTTCCGCAACTGGCTGAAGGTGGAGAGCCGCATCGGCGAGCGCACCCTCTTCCAGCTCAAGGTGACCAAGGACCACGGTCTGCCCGGCACGTACGTGGACATCCGCGAGTTCGGCGACGCGCTGCCGCCCACGCCGGACGCCACCTACATCCCGCGCGACGACCTCTACGTCCGCCTGCAGATCGACCACAGCTTCTGACGGCGGCGAGCGACCGACGGCCCAGGTGCCGGCCCGACCGGCCCGCGAGGAGAACCGAACGATGACCACGCGAATCCATCCCTCCCGGATCACCAGCGCGTCGCTGGCCTGCGCGCTGATCCTCGTGGTGGCCGGCCCGACGGCCGCGGTGCCGCAGATCGAGTCCACGTACGGCGGCCAGAGCCCGTGGCTCGGCGGCGAGGTCAACGCCCTCGCGGGCACCGGCGCGGCCATCGGCCGCGGCGCGGCGAGCAACCTGCTCAATCCCGCCGGCCTGGCGCAGGTGCGCGGCATCCGCCTGGACGTGGGCCTGGCGGCGACGCTGCACGAGGAGGATCGTTTCATGCCGGTGTACGACAGCTTCGAGAGCCTCGTCACCGACATGGCCATCGCCAGCAACCAGAACACCTGGCTCGGCGGCGGCTTCGGCCTGGCCACGCGGCTGCTGGACGGCCGCGTGCCGGTCACCGCCGGCGTCTCCCTGCTCGAGCGCTACCCGTACCGTTACCGCTTCGAGGAGGAGATCCGCGACCCCAGCCCGTTCAGCGATCCTCGCGACCGGATCATCGAGGAGCGCATGTACGAGGTGGAGGGCGTGCTGCGCACCCTGAGCCTGGGCCTGGCCGCCGACGTGGTGCCCGATCGCGTGTCCGTGGGCGCGGCCGTCCACTACGGCTTCGGCGATCGCGAGGAGGCCCGCGTCCGCCGGGACAACCAGCTGGCCGACGGCGACCAGAGCAGCGACCTGCGCCAGGTCTGGAACCTCTCCGGCGTCCACGCCACCTTCGGCGTGCAGGCCCAGGTCCACCCCCGCCTGCGCCTGGGCGCGGCCTTCGAGACCCGCCTGGAGGCCGATGGCGAGTACGAGACCCGCACCTTCACCGCCGCCGACACCACCATCGCCAACGTCGAGTCCGAGGAATCGCTGAAGTACCCCGCCGTCTGGCGCTTCGGCGCGGCCTTCTTCCCGCGCAGCGATCCGCGCACGGTCCTGACCTGGGACGTGGTCTACGCCGACTGGCAGGACCTGGAGGACAGCCGCGGGGACGACACCGGCATCCTCAACGACGTCCTGGACGTGCGCGTGGGCCTCGAGCACACCTTCTACAGCGACTTCCGCCTGCGCTTCGGCTTCCGACGCTACGACAGCTACGCCGACGACGAGGGCGGCAACTCCGTCTTCTCCGGCGGCGCCGGCTTCCCGGTCGGCGGCGGGGAACTTTCCGTGTCCCTGGAGTTGAACAAGCTACAGAGCTACGAGCCGCACATCTTCGAGTACCCCGAGGACTACGTCGCCGAGCCCATCGCCCGCGTCGACGACCTCCGGACGCGCCTCGGCATCGGCTGGGCGCGCGAATTCTAGGGGCGGGTCCGCGATCCGCTCCCGCCGCGGGACGGCCACGGTCGTCCCGGTCAGGAGGCACGCCGTGCGTTCCCTTCGCAACCTCATCGGCCTCGGTTCGCTGGCCGTTCTCGTCCTGGCCGCCGTGTCCGCCGTCGCGGACACCGAGCCCCGCCGCCTGCATCTGATCTGGACCAACGACATCCACGGGCACATCGCCCCGGAGCCGGCGCGGTTCATGAACCCCGAGTTCCCGCCGCCCCTGGGCGGGGCGCCCAGCGCCGCGGCCTACATCAAGCGCGTCCGCGAGGAGGCGGCCGCCGCCGGCGAGGACGTCCTGCTGGTGGACGTGGGCGACATCTTCCAGGGCACCCCCATCGGCAGCAAGACCGAGGGCCGCGCGGTGATCGAGTACTTCAACGCCATCGGGTACGACTTCCTCGTGCCCGGCAACCACGACTTCGATCTGGGCCGCGACGTGGCCGAGGATCTCGCCCGCCGCTCGGACTTCCCCTGGGTGGCCGCCAACCTCATCGAGGAGGCCGACGGCGAGGTGGTCGACTGGTGCGTGCCCACGCTCATGCTCGAGCGTGCCGGCGTGACCATCGGCGTGGTCGGCATCATCACCCCGGGCACCGCCCAGATGAGCTTCCCGGAGAACATCGAGGGTCTGGAATTCCGGGCCATGGCGCCGACCATCGCGAAGTACCGCGACCAGCTGCGGGAGCAGGGCGCGGACATCATCTTCCTGGCCATCCACGAGGGCCTGCCCTACGACCCCGAGCAGGGCTGGGAGCGCATCGCCGGCAGCGGCGTCACCGCCACCGAGGTGGAGCAGGGCGAGCAGGGCTACCACGCGGCCAACTACTCCGGCGCGGGGATCCCCAACCTCATGGAGCTGGTGAACATGGTGCCCGGCATCGACATCGCCGTGGGCGGCCATACCCACCGCGGCTACCAGGAGCCCTGGATCGATCCGGTGAACCACACCATGTGCTTCGAGACCTTCGGCAACGGCTCGAGCATCGGCCACGCCGTCCTGCTCGTCGACGCGGAACTGGGCGAGGTGGTGGGCTGGGAGCGCAGCCACGACCGCGGCACCATCATCACCCTCTTCGAGGACCAGCTCTGGCCGGACGCGGAGATCGCCGAGGTGATCCGCCCCCACCAGGAGGCCGCCGAGCGCGAGATGGCCCGCGTGGTGGGCGAGACCGCCGTGCCGCTGACCCGCGGGAGCGCCGGCGCCAACCTCGTGGGCAACCTGGTCACCGACGCCATGCGCGAGCGGTTCGACGCCGACTTCGCCTTCCAGAACCTGGGCGGCCTGCGCGCCGACCTGCCCGCTGGCCCCATCACCGCCGGCGACGTCTTCAGCGTCCTGCCCTTCGGCAACGAGCTGGTCCTGGTGGAGATGAAAGGCGACATGATCCGCCGCGTCATCGAGCGCAAGCTGCGCGGCGACAGCGGCGGCATCGTGATCTCCGGCGCCGAGGTGACCTACGACCGCACCCGGCCGGACTACGACCGGGTGGTGGAACTGACCGTCGCCGGCGAGCCCTGGGATCCGGACCGCACCTACACCGCCGTGTTCACCAACTTCCTGCTCGAGGGCAACAGCGGCCTGGACTTCCTGACCACCATCCCGCCGGACGCGGTGATGCCCACGCAGGTGCGCACCGCCGAGGCCCTGGAGTGGTACCTGGAGCAGAACAGCCCCGTGCGCCCGCGCATCGACGACCGCTGGGTGGAGAACGTGGGCCAGCCCCAGGCGCCCTACCTCCAGCAGGCCGACGACCTCTCCGCACGCTGAGCGGGTGCCGCCCGGCGCGGCGCCCGCCGCGCCGCGCCCGCCCCGCTCCGCCGCGCTCCGCCGCCCCGCCGCGCCGCGCCCG
>CAZWYF010000053.1:16537-20004 GCA_964637835.1 uncultured Fibrobacteraceae bacterium | reverse complement strand
CCGGCGGTCACCGGACGACGGTCGCCCGCCGGCGGTCACCACCCGAAGGCCACCACCGGCCGCGGCCCATGACCCGGCTTGTCCCACCAGCCCACCCGGCAGCCACCGGCCAGCTCGCTCCGCGGCAGGCGATTCCACCCCGTGGCCAGTCCGGGCGCGCTGCCATCCTGCTCGGCGTTGCTGGCCGCCGCCACGGCCACCGCGAACCCCGCCCGGAACGACCCCGCCGCCCCCAGCGCCTGCACCATCGCCGCCACCCGGGACGGCCGCACCACCTGTGGCCGGTGCCGCACCAGGATGCTGACCATCTCGTCCGTGTCCAGGGCGGTGTCGGCGACGGGGTCGTCCCCGATGGCGAGGCAGAGTGCGAGGGGTCGTCCAGCCAGCCGGGCCAGGGCCGCGAAGGGCTTGCCGCCGGCGAGAAGATCGGCGTGCACTTCCGTGAAGAGGTGGCTGAGCCCCATCTCCCGCAGGGCCACCACGGTATCGGGACGGTCGTTCCCCGTGGCCAGGTGCAGGTCGTGGTCGCGGGCGAGGTTGCCCAGGACCGTCTGCGCCCCGGGCCAGGGGCCCATCAGACCGGTGGTGGGATTCTCGATCTCGAGCGTTCCGGCGAGGTCGCAGAAGAGCAGGGGGCGGGGCATGCGGTGTCCTCGATGGCGAGAGGCTGGCGATGCGATGGCCGGTCGGATATGGCGCACGATCCTAGGGCACCCTCGGCGCGCTGGCAACAACGGGCTTCCGGCGCCGGCCTCCCGGCGGGCGGTCCCGCCGGTGACGCGCGCGCCCATCGCTGGTATCTTCGCCGTGAACCCCGCAGCCAAAGGAGCGAACCATGCCCAAGGTGACCTGGTTGAGCCACTCGGTGATCCAGCTCGAGACCGGCGGCACCACCCTGCTGGTGGACCCCTTCCTCGAGGGCAACCCCGCCGCGACCACCACGCCGGACGCGGTCTCCCCGGACGTGATCCTGGTCAGCCACGGCCACGGCGACCACATCGGCGACACCATCCCCATCGCGCAGCGCACCGGCGCGCTGGTGATCAGCAACTTCGAGATCTCCGGCTGGCTGGAGAAGCAAGGGCTGGAGAACCTGCGCCCCATGCACATCGGCGGCGGCGCGGATTTCCCGTGGGGTCGCGTCAAGCTCACCAACGCCCTGCACGGCAGCGCGCTGCCCGACGGCAGCTACGGCGGCAACCCCTGCGGCTTCCTCTTCTCCGTCGAGGGCAAGAAGATCTACCACGCCTGCGACACCGGCCTCTTCTACGACATGAAGCTCATCGGCGAGGAGGGCATCGACCTGGCCATCCTGCCCATCGGCGACAACTTCACCATGGGCCCCGACGACGCCCTGCGCGCGGTGAAGCTCCTGGAGCCGAAGCAGGTCCTGCCCATCCATTACGACACCTTCGACCTCATCGCCCAGGACGCCGGCGCGTGGAAGGCGCAGGTGGAGCAGCAGACCGGCGCGCGCGTCGCCGTGCTCCATCCCGGCGACAGCCTGGAGGTCTAGTCCGGCAGGCCGCGGCCGCTGACCAGGTACATGGCGAAGGTGCCCAGCCAGTGACCGCCGGCGTAGTGCTCGCCGTTGCAGGCGGCCAGGCCCGCGTCGGCATGGGCCTCGGCGGCGGCCCGCAGGGCGGGCACGCGGGGGTCGTCGGCCGGCAGCCCGGCGGCCAGGCCCTGCAGCATCCAGGCCCGGCTGAGGTTCAGGCCGTCGAGGTGGGCGAGCTTGCCGTCCGTGCGATCGCTCACCTCGGCCACCGGCAGCCAGTCGCCCGGTTCCGCGTGGGATCGGTCGGCTTCCGGCCGCGCATCGGCGGCCGGCGCATCGGCGGCCGGCGCATCGGCGGCCGGCGCGTCGTGCTCCTGGGGCCCCCCGGGGGGCCCCCCGGCCGATGAGCCGCCGGGCGCTCCGGGGCCCCGTGGAGTCCCGGGCAGTCCGGCCAGGAACGCGGCCAGCCAGGCCGCATACTCCGGCGGCGACAGTACCCGACGCATGAGATCCGCCTCCGCCAGCACCGGCGAGAGGAAATCCTGACCGGAGGGTTCGAAGGCCAGGCTCGCCCCGCGGTCGTCGAGGTACAGCCGGCGCGTGGTCTTCTCCACCAGGGCCGCGAACCGGGGACGACCGCAGGCGCGCGCATGGTCCAGCATGAGGCCGAAGGCGAAGGCCGTCTGGCTGTGCTCGCCGGTGCGGATGGGGTAGGTGAGCTCCGGGAGCCAGTCGGCCAGGCGCGCGGTGCACGCATCGGCCAGGGGTCGCAGGGCGGCGGACCAGCGGCGGGCGTCGGCGTGATCCCACTGGTGGAGCTCGGTGGCCAGCTGCAGCAGCCAGGCCAGCCCATAGGGGCGTTCCCAGGAATCGCGGTCGGGCCCGCCGAGATAGGCCGCCTCGCCGGCCATGCGTGCAGGCGTCAGGTGGGCGTCGAGCACTGCCATGGCGTCGGCCGCCAGGGGATGGTCGGGAAAGAGCCGGGCGAACCGAACCAGCAGCCAGTGGCCGTGGACGGCGGAGTGCCAGTCGAAGCAGCCGTGGAAGGCGGGGTAGAGCTCGCGCGGCGGCGCCACGTCGGCGTCCGAGGTCATCACGTGGGCGATCTTGCTGGGGTACTCGCGCCCCACGCAGTCGAGGGCGAGGGCGGCGAGGCGCGCGGCCTGGTCGGCGGTGAGCATGGACGACTCCTCGGTGGCGGCGGCAGGGCCGGTGGCTGGCAGGGTACCGCGGCCAGCCGCCGGCGAACAGCCCCCGCGCGTCGCCCGGCGCGCGTCGCCCGGCGCGGTCCTTGCCGGGCAGGACCCGGTCTGGGCGGTGGCGGGCCCCCGCGGGCCCGCCCGGACGATGAACGGCGACATCCAGAAAGGCTCCGGGGGCCACTTTTTCCTTTGCGCGGGCACGGGACGTGCTAAATTACCCGTACGGTTCCAGATCCGGACCGTCCGAGCTCCTCCTGTGTCTGGTGTCCAGTTTCCAGGTTCGAGATTCGGTGTTACAAGGCCCATGACGCAGGAAGGAAGCGACATGGATATCTACGTGGGTAATCTGCCCTGGTCGTGCAATGACGACGACCTCCGCACCATGTTCCAGGAGTTCGGCGAGGTCGACGGCGCGCGCGTCATCATGGACCGCGAGACCGGCCGCAGCCGCGGCTTCGGTTTCGTCCAGATGCCCAGCAACGAGGAGGCCAACAAGGCCATCGAGTCGCTGAACGGCCAGGATTTCAACGGTCGCCCGCTGCGGGTGAACGAGTCGCAGCCCAAGCCCCGCGACGGCGGTGGCGGTGGCGGCCGTGGCGGCTATGGCGGCGGCGGTGGCGGCGGTGGCCGTCGCGGCGGCTGGTAGCCACGCGCACCCTTCCGCGGCGTTCCTGACGCCGCCGGGCGAGGGCCCCCTGCTCGGGCAGGGGGCCCTTCGTGTTTCCGGGCCTCGAGGCGGCCGGGTCGCCGGACGCGTGACCAGCCGG
>CAZWYF010000053.1:13291-16437 GCA_964637835.1 uncultured Fibrobacteraceae bacterium | reverse complement strand
GCCGGGTCGCCGGACGCGTGACCAGCCGGCCGGCCGGGCCTCGAGGCCGCCGGGCCGCCGTCCATCTTCCGCCCATCACGCCAGAGGTGCGATCCGCGCGGGTTGGTAGGATCATGTCGGGACGTCCGGCCACGGTCCGTGGGCGCTGCCCGACGCGTTCCCCGAGCCCCGGCCGGCCGGGGCATCGCCGGCGGCGATGGTGGCGATGGTGGACGACAACCAGCGTGGACTCAGCATCCGGAAGGAGCCGCTCGCGTGGACATCGTGCTGGTCAGCGTGATCCTGGCGGCCGCCGTGGTGCTGCTGGCCAGCGAGCGGCTGCCGGTGGACCTGACGGCCATCGGGGTGATGGTCGCGCTCATGGTCACCGGCCTGCTGACGCCCCGTCAGGCGGTGGCCGGCTTCGCCAACCCCGCGCCGCTCACCGTGGGCGCGCTCTTCGTGGTCACCAAGGGCCTGACGCGCACCGGCACCCTGAGCTTCCTCGACCGCCTGATCGTCCACTCCACCGCGGGCAAGCCCCGCCGCATCCTGGCGCTGACCCTCCTGCTGGCCGGCCTGCTCTCGGCATTCGTCAACAACACGCCCGTGGTGGTGCTCATGCTCACGGTGCTGCTGGCGGTGAGCGGCCGGTTCGGCATCTCCCCGGGGCAGTTCCTGATCCCGCTGTCGTTCATCTCCATCCTCGCCGGCACCACCACGCTCATCGGCACCAGCACCAACATCATCGTCAGCGACCTGGCCATGGGCGCGGGCCTCGAGCCCCTGGGGATGTTCGAGCTCAGCCGGCTCGGAGTGCCCCTGGCGCTGATCGGCGGCCTGTTGCTGATGCTGCTCTCGCGCCGCCTGCTGCCCCGGACCCATATCCCCATGTACCACCACGCCAAGAGCGAGTGCACGAAGTACATCTCGGAGCTGTACGTGCCGGACGACAGCTCGCTGGTGGGCGAGGACGCCACCACCGCCCTGACCGACCGCGCGTCGGACCTCGAGGTCTACGAGGTCCTGCGGGGCGACCACGTGCTCTACCCTCAGACCGACGACTGCACCCTGGCGGGGGGCGACCTGGTGCTGGTGGGTGCCACCGCCGACGAGCTGGTGGACCTCCTCGAGGGCAAGGACGTCACCCTGCCCACCATCGGCGGGAAGACCCTCGACAACCCCTACGACCGCGACTCCCAGATCGTGGAGGTGGTGATCCCGCCGGAGTCCCGCCTGCTGGGCCGCCGGCTGGCGGACACCTCGCTCTCGCGCACCGAGAATCTGCACGTGATCGGCATGCAGCGCCGGCGCACGCACTACTCGGAGCGCCAGATGAGCCGCCTCTGGCTGGACGTGGGCGACATCCTGCTGATCCAGTGCGGGACGCGGCAGCTGGCCGGCCTGCGGGCCGCCGGCGACGTGATCATCGTCGAGGACGTGGTCCGCAGCCTGGAGAACCGCCGCAAGGCCCCGGTGGCCGGGGTCATCTTCGCGGGCATGGTGGCCGCCGCCACGCTGGGCTGGCTGGACATCCTCACCGCCGCCCTGGGCGCGGCCTTCCTCATGCTGCTCAGCGGCTGCCTCAAGCCCCGCGAGGCCTACGACGCCCTGGACCTGCCGATCCTGGTGCTGATCATCGGCACCCTCGCCCTGGGCACCGCCCTGGCGGCCACCGGCGCGGCCGACCTCTACGCCCGCGGCTTCCTCACCCTCTTCGAGGGCCTGGGCCCCCGCGGCGTGCTGGCCGGGCTCATCGTGCTGACCAGCCTGCTGTCCCACTTCCTGTCCAACAACTCCACCGCCGTGCTGGTCACGCCCATCGCCCTGGCCACGGCCGCCTCGCTGGACGTCGACCCGCGCCCGTTCGTGGTCGCGGTCTGCTTCGGCGCCTCGGCCTGCTTCGCCACGCCCCTCGGCTACCAGACCAACCTGCTGGTCTACGGTCCGGGCGGCTACCGCTTCACGGACTTCGTCCGGCTGGGCATGGTGCTCAACCTGCTGGTCTGGATCGGGGCCTCAGTGATGATCCCTCAAATCTGGCCGCTGTGATCGCGGATGTCCTATCAACTTTACTGTTAATTGCGAAACTATCACGACATAACGTTAAATTACCGATTGAGATCGACCGTCCAACTCGTGTATCATCATGCCCGGGGATCGCACGTGTTCAGAATCGACGGACGGCTCGCGTCCGCGACCGTGCCCACCCTGATCTCGAGTCCCACAGGAGGACCATCCATGAAGAAGCTATCGCTGATCGTCCTGGCCCTGGCCGTCGCGCTCAGCGGCCTGGCCATCGCCAAGCCCGCCCTCGAGAAGCCGCTGCAGCCGTACACGCCCGACGGCCGCGCCGCCGAGGTCGAGCCCAACGACGACGCCGACACGGCCAACACCCTGACCGTGGGCGACGACATGACCGCCGCCATCGACCCGGCCGGCGACATCGACTACTTCGCCATCACCGTCGATGCCGGCAACGCGCTCGCCTTCGAGACCCTGCCCGGCGATGCCGACGACACGCGCATGTGGCTCTACGACACCGATGGCGTCACCGAGCTGGAGTTCAACGACGACGGCGGTGAGGGCTACTACTCCCTGATCGAGTGGACGTTCGACGCGGCCGGCACCTACTACATCGCCATCTCCCACTACAGCGACAGCGGCACGGGCACCTACATCCTGACCGCCACCGACTTCACCCCGCCCGAGCCCCAGGAGAACGACACCTGCGACGGCGCCATCGACGTGGCGAGCCTCGACCAGCCGTACGACGAGTTCGACCTCTGCCTCTATAGCAACGACTACGATCCCGGCAGCGGCGGCTGCACCGGCTACCAGGCGTCCGGCCCGGAGGCCGTCTACGTGGTCACCCTCGAGGCGGGCCAGACGTTCTTCGCCAGCGCCGCGCCCCTCGACGGCAGCTTCATCGACCTCTCGGTCTACCTGGTCACCGACTGCGCCGACGTGGCCGGCAGCTGCGTCATCGGCGACGACAGCGGCAACCCCGAGGAGATCAGCTACACCTCCGAGGACGGCGGCACCTACTACCTGATGATCGACAGCTACACCAGCTGCGGCGACGGCCTGGTGGGCGTGACCTTCGAGGGCGTGGTGGCCACCGAGAACAGCAGCCTCACCGAGATCAAGGCGCTGTTCCGCTAGGC
>CAZWYF010000053.1:11793-13191 GCA_964637835.1 uncultured Fibrobacteraceae bacterium | reverse complement strand
GCGATCACCACCTGGCAGTAGCCCTGGGCGGGATTGCGCGCGAAGTAGTCCTGATGCTGCGGCTCGGCCGGGTAGTACTCCTCGAGCCCCTCCACCTCCGTGACGATGGGCCGGTCGAAGACCTGGTCGCGCTCGAGGTCGCCGATGACCTTCTCGGCCGCGGCCTTCTGCGCGGCGTCGGCCGTCAGGATGATGGAGCGGTACTGGGTGCCCACGTCGGCGCCCTGCCGGTCGGGCGTGGTGGGGTCGTGCACCCCGAAGAAGACGAGCAGGATCTCCTCGTAGCTGATCACGGCGGGGTCGTAGGTGATCTTGACCACCTCCGCGTGACCGGTCTCGCCGGAGCAGACGGCATGGTAGTCGGGATCCTCCACGTGTCCGCCAGCGTAGCCGGACTCCGCGTCGAGCACCCCGGCCACCTCCTCGAACACCGCCTCGATGCACCAGAAGCAGCCGCCGCCCAGGACGGCGACCTCGGTCTTGGAATCTGCGGCCATGGCGGGGGAGCCTCCTGCGATGGCGAGGGTGAGCAGGGTCAGGACGACCACGCCCGGGGCGCGGCCCGCGATCGGGACGTTCATGTGGGGGCCTCCTCGGCGGCTGGGGCCGCGCGCGGCGGCCGCTCCGCCGTGAACGCGGAGAGGCCCGCTCAGGTTCCCTCGGCTCCCTCGGCTCCCTCGATCCCCGCGGTCCCCGGGGGATACTCGGCATGCCAGGCGAGCGCCTGCTCGGCGCGCGCCAGCGGCGACAGCTCGGCGAACACGCCGGCCGTCCGGGAGGCATCCAGGGGCAGCGCATTGAGCAGGATGTCGGCCAGCAGGCCCACCGGCAGCTCGCCATCGAGGCCGTGGCCACGGGGCGCCCGGGCCGTGATCGCCTCCTGCAGCTGCGGGATCAGCGCCGCCACGGCGTCCTCGTCCACGTCCTCGTCGGCCAGGAGCTGGGCGTCGGTCTTGCGATAGAGGCGGTCGCTGGCGACCTCCATCAGGCGGACCCGGCCGAGCCCGAGCACCCAGATCAGGTAGCGGCCGTCGGCCAGCGTCTCGTGGTGGACGATCTCGCCCAGGCCCGCCACCGGCATCACCGCCGGGCCGGACTCGCCGACGCGGCCGTCGGGGTGGTAGGCGGCCAGCACCAGCCGCCCGGAGGTGTCCAGGAGGTCGGAGACCATCTGGCGGTAGCGGGGCTCGAAGATGTGCAGCGGCGCCACCGCTCCCGGAAACAGGAAGAAATCCGGGAGAGGGAAGAGGGGCAGTCCGTGCATGACCTTTCCTGACCTGGTGAGCATGGTGTCCTTCTCGGTTCGACTTGCGCGCAAAGGTTACGACAAAGTGGGTGCGCTCGCCGGTGTCGCCAGGAATGGCCGCCGCGGACGCCGCGCGGGGGCACTCCGCCGCG
>CAZWYF010000053.1:0-11693 GCA_964637835.1 uncultured Fibrobacteraceae bacterium | reverse complement strand
GCGGGGCACTCCGCCGCGCCGTTCCGCCCCGCCGCGCGGGGCACTCCGCCGCGTCGGTCACCCCGCCGCCTCGCCGGCCGTCCGCTCGAGTTGCCGCAGCACGCGGTCGACCAGCTCGCGGGTGCCCACGCGGTCGCGGGGATCGCGGGCCAGGTCGACCGTCAGCCGGCCGCGCCGCACGGTGGTCACCACGGCCCCCTCGAGCAGGTTCGCCTCGCGCATCAGTTCCAGCGAGCGGCGCAGCAGCAGCACGGCCGCCAGCAGCGCCCCCACGGGATTGGCGCGGTCGCGTCCCGCGAGACGCGCCACCGGGCCGTGGGCCGGCGCGTAGAGTCCGAGGGTGGTCTCGCCCACCGCCGCGGCGGGCAGCAATCCGGGCGAACCGGCCACCCGGCCGAGAGCCTCCTGGAGGCGCCGGTGATCCGGCCCGCAGGCCACCACCACGTCCAGGTGCCGCGGACCCGGCTCGACCAGCCGCGCCCGCACCACCGCCTCGCTGACGTACTCCACGTCCACGTCCGGGTAGCTGCGGGCCAGGCCCGCCACCAGATCGCGCCACGCCACGCGCGTGGGTCGGCCGGGACCCGCGACGGGATCCACCGCGGTCAGCCGCCCACGCCGGCGGGTGGCCGCACGCAGGCCGGCGCGGACCACGGGCGTCAGGTCCACCGGCGCGACGGGGCGCGGGCCGGGACGCGGCGCCTCGTCCAGCGCGGCGAGGTCGCGGACCACGAGCAGGTCGCCACCGGGTGGCGGCGCGGCGCCCCGACCGGGCGCGGCCAGCCCGGGCCGGACCGGATGGAGCACCGTGTGCAGGTCGAGGCGACGGCAGAGGGCACGCAGGGCCGCGGCCAGCGGGTCGGCCGGAGCCGGCGCGGCCCCCAGGAGGATCGCGTCGCAGATCCGGCAGGCGGCCGCCGTCTCGGTGGAGGCCAGGTTCACGGGCGACGGGTCCGGCGGGGGCACGAACGCGAACTCGTGGCCCCGCAGCGCGGCCACGGCCGCGAGGACGCGCTGGGCCTCGGCGAGCAGGTCGGGCCCCACGCCGGCGCCCGGCAGGCAGAGGATGCGGGCCTTCATGCGGGGACCTCCTTCGCCAGGGGCCAGGATCCTTTCTCATGAGTCGTGCGAAATCCGCGCTTCGGCAACTGTCCGGAAGCTGTATAGTGGGCGTGGGAGCGACGAGGAACGAGGTGGCCATGGAGCGCGGCGCGCGCGGATCCCGCCGGCCGTCGAGGGTGGTCTTCGCCTGGATGGTCGTGGCCGGCATGCTGGCGGGCGCCGCCCCGGAGGCGACTGCCGCCCGGTTGCTGGTGGTCGACTCCTACCACCGCGGCTACCCCTGGAGCGACGGCATCCGGGAGGGCCTGCGCGAGGCGCTCGGTCTGCGCCTGGTGGCGGCGGACTCGCTCGCCCGTCCCGGCGGCGAGCTGACCGCCCGCGTGATCTTCCTGGACACCAAGCGGAACCCCGGCCGCGACTGGAGCGAGGCCCGTGCGGCGCGGGCGCTGGCCGAGCTGGAAGCCTGGCGCCCGGACGTGGTGGTGGCCTGTGACGACAACGCCGTCCGCTACCTCGTGGCCCCCCACCTGCTGGGAAACGACCTGCCCGTGGTCTACTGCGGCGTGAACTGGGATGCGGGCATCTACGGCCTGCCCGCCGCCAACGTCACCGGCATGACCGAGGTGGAGCAGGTGGCCGATCTGGTGGCCATCCTGCGGCCCCACGCCCGGGGCGACCGCGTGGGCCTGCTGCTGCTGGACACCACCAGCGCGCGCCGCGACGTGGCGGCCTATGGCGATCACCTGGAGTTCGCGCCCGTGATCCGGCTGGTGCCGGACTACGCCGCCTGGAAGCAGCAGTTCGTCGCCATGCAGGACCAGGTGGACATGCTGCTGATCAAGCAGAACGTCACCGGCGACGCGGATTTCGACCTGGCCGATGCCGTGGCCTTCACCACCGCGAACACGCGCATCCCCACCGGCACCACGGCCGAGGCCGTGATGCGCTGCGTCCTGGTCAGCCTCATCAAGAACCCCCGCGAGCAGGGCCGCTGGGCCGCCGACGCGGTGCAACGGATCCTGGACGGCGCGCCGCCGTCCGCCATCCCGGCCGCCGTCAATCGCGAGTCGCGCCTGCTGCTGAACATGGACCTGGCCCGGCGACTGGACGTGCTGTTCCCCATGAGCCTCATCGAGCGCGCCACCTTCGTGGAGGAGGTCTGGCGACCATGACGCGCGACTCCCTGGTCTGGCGGCTGGTGGCCCTGACGGGCGGCGCCTTCGCGGTCACCGTCCTGGTGGTGTTCGTGCTCGTGGACTCGCACGTCCGCACCGTGATCCAGGACCGCGCCCGGGAGGTCTACGCCGAACGCGTCGCCGGCATCCTCCGGCGCCTGGACCACCAGGCCGGCCGCCTGCAGCTGACCGGCCAGCCCGAGGCCTACGAGGCGGGATTCCAGGAGTCGGTCCTGCGCGAACTGGACGACCTCCTGCTGCCGGACGACGAGCAGGCGATCTTCCCGTTCATCCTCGACGACCAGGGCCAGGTCCTGCTGCACCCCGACCGCGAGGTGGGCGACACCGCCTACGCCGACCTGCTCCAGCTGCCGTCCCCGCCCTCGCCGGCTGGCGGCGAGCTCACCTACCAGGGCCCCGGGGGCCGCGACCACTGGGTCCTCTACCGGCAGTTCCCGGCGTGGGACTGGACGGTGGGCTACTGCGTCCCCACGCGCATCCTCATGGCCGACGCCGACGCCACCCGCCGCCAGCTGGTGGTGATCTGGGTGTCGGTCACCTCGCTGATGATGCTGGTGCTGGCCCTGGTGCTGCGCCAGGAGGTGCGGCCGCTGCGCGAGCTGACCCGGGCGGCGGCGGCCATGGCCGACGGCGACCTGCAACGCGACGTGGCGGTCCAGCGGCACGGCGAGGTGGGCGTGCTCACCGCCGCCTTCGTGGAGATGCGCGCGGCCATCCGCCGCCAGCTCGCCGAGCTGCGCGAGAGCGAGTCGCGCTACCGCCAGATCTTCGACGCCATGGCCGACGGCCTGGTCCTGCTCGACGAGGACGGCCACATCGTGGCGGCCAACCCGCGGGCGGCCGCCATGTACGGCTGGGCGCCCGGGCAGCTGGAGGGGCGCCCGGTCCGCGATCTGCTGCGCGAGCAGGATGCCGCCCTCGCCCACCGGTTGACCACCCCGCCGGCCGATCACCCCCTGGAGCTGACGGGCATCACCCGCGATCGCGAGGACCGCGAGCTGCAGACCGAGCTGGGCGCGGTGCGCCTGGCGTTCCAGGGTCGTCCCCATGCGCTGGTGATCCTGCGCGACGTCACCGAGCAGCGTCGCCTCGAGCGCCAGCTCCTGCAGTCGCAGAAGCTCGAGTCGGTGGGCCGCCTCGCCGGCGGCGTGGCCCACGACTTCAACAACCTGCTGACCCCCGTCCTGGGCTACAGCGAGATGCTGCTCTCCGACCCGCAGATGGGCGAGGAGGCCCGCAGCGATCTGCAGGCCATCCGCCGCGCCGGCGAACGCGCCCGCAACCTGGCCCGGCAGCTCCTGGCCTTCAGCCGCCGCCAGGTCCTGGAGCTGCGCGACCTGAACCTGGGCCACGTGGTGCGCGAGTTCGAGCCCATCCTGCGCCGCACCCTGCGCGAGGACGTCGACCTGGTGGTCTCCTGCCACGACCAGGAATGCAACCTCCACGCCGACCTCGGCCAGATCGAGCAGATCATCATGAACCTGGCCATCAACGCCATGGACGCCATGCCCGACGGCGGGCGCATCGAGCTGACCACCGGCTGCGTGGAACTCGGCGACCATCCGCCGCCGCGGTCGCTGGACCTACCGCCCGGCTGCTACGCCACCCTCACCGTCCGCGACACCGGCCCCGGGGTGGCGGCGGAGATCCTCGACCGGGTCTTCGAGCCCTTCTTCACCACCAAGGAGGCGGGCAAGGGCACCGGCCTGGGGTTGGCCACCATCCACGGGATCGTGCGGCAGCACGGCGGTGCGGTGAGCCTGACCAACCACCCGGCCGGCGGCTGCCTGGTGGAGATCCTGCTGCCCTGCGTGGCGGCCAGCGACCCGGCGACGGAGGAACCGCCACCGGACACGGAGCGCCGTTACCTGACGGGGTCCGGCGAGACCGTGATCCTGGTGGAGGACGACTCCATGGTCCGCAACCTGGTGCAGACCCTGCTCACCAAGCACGGCTACCGCGTGCGGGCATATCCCGATGGCCGCGTCGCCTTGCACGAGCTGCTGGCCGTTCCCCGGCCCGCCGACCTGCTTCTGACCGACGTGATCATGCCAGCCCTGAACGGACCGGACCTGCGCGACCGCCTGCGCGAGGCCGGCTTCACCATGCCGGTGCTGTTCATGTCGGGCTATGCGGGGGAGACGCTGGTGCGGCAGGGCCTGGCCGACGTCCGGGCGGACTTCCTGCAGAAGCCGCTGGAGCCGGAGAGCCTGCTGCGACACGTCCGCGATCTGCTGGTCCGGGCTCAGTCCTGACGGAGGTCCAGGAACCGCAGGGCCAGGTCGGATGCGGCCTCGGGCTCGAGGTGCTCGGTGTTGATCACCAGGTCGTAGGCGCGCGGGTCGTTGACGTCGGCATGGAAGAGCAGCCGCACGAAGGCCGTCCGGCGGCTGTCGCCGGCGCGCATGAAGACGCCGGCCTCGTGCTCGTCCAGATCACGCCGCCGCATCACCTCCCGCAGCCGCCGACCCTCGCTGGAGACCAGCCGCAGCCGCAGGTCGGCCCGGTCACGCAGGATGAACGCGCCGCCTCGACCATGGATCACCACGCCCCCGGTCTCGGCCAGGACCTTGACCACCTGCACCAGGGCCCGGGTGGCGTCGTCCTCGCGGCATTGCTGACGCGCCACCATGGCGTCGATCTCCAGCTCGATCCGCTCGCGGACGGCGGGCTCGAGCAGCTCGGCCACCTCGCCGCGCAGTCGCACGTCCTTGGCCACCAGGTCGAGGAGTTCCGGCGACCAGACCTGCAGGTCCAGCCGCGCGGCCAGCAGCTGGGAGAGATCGCGGGCGCAGCAGCCGGTCATGCGACTGACGGTGATCACCGGCGCATGCCGGGGCGCGGCGAGCGCCTGGGTCTCGGCCAGCTGCTCGCGGAACAGGCGGTACTGCTCGAGCTGCTTCTGCAGCATCACGTCGATGGGACCATCGGTGTTCATGGCACGACCTCCACGCCCCGGCGGGCGCTGCTCACCATACCGCGGATCGGATGGACCGTCGAGCATCCGGTGATCGACGCCCGGCGATCAGCGCCCGGCGATCAGCGATCGGCGCCCGGCGATCGGCGCCCGGCGATCAGCGATCGGCGCCCGGCGATCGGCGCCCGGCGATCAGCGATCGGCGCCCGGCGATCGGCGCCCGGCCGTCCGGCGACACCGACGCCGACCAGCCCTCGCGACCCGGGCCATTGATGCGCGGCCCGAGGTTGACCGGCCCGTGCCAGGTGTCGTCCGGATCCCGGAAGACCACCCAGTAGTCCACCTGGCCCAGGTTCTCCGGATGGCCCGCCAGGCAGACGAGCAGGAACCGCTCGTCCGGGTCGATCCAGGCGTTGAACTGGTCGGGCGCCGCGTTGACCGCGGGCGGGAGGATCTCCGGCGCGCTCCAGCCGCCGCCCTGCAGGGGCTGGCACCGGGCGATCACCTCGTGGCCGGTCTCGGGATGGCGGTGCGTGAAGTAGAGCACGCCGTCGCGGGGCGGGGCGCCGACGGAGTCGGGGCGATCGCTGGCGAAGAAGAGGCGCCGGCCATCGGGGTCAGCGTGACGTCGCGCGTGCGCGGACCATGGTTCACCCACCCCGGCGCGAACAGCGCCGGCCGGGCGGGCGGTTCCGCCTCGCCACAGTGCGGGCCGCAGGGGGCGGGAGCGAATACCGCGGCCGCGGGCGGGGCGGCCGCGGGCGGGGCCGTCGCTGGCAGGGTGGCGGCTGGAAGGGCGTCCGCGGGCGGGGCGGCCGCTGGCAGGGTGGCGGCCAGCAGGGTGGCCAGGGTCAGCAGGCGGAGCAGGGCGGGCATCGAGGGAACCTCCGGGCCCGGGGGGCTTTCAAAAAGGAGTGAATTGATCTATCATGATCGGAGAGCCGCCGCGCGACGGCGGCGTCCGTGGAACCGGTGTTCGATGGCAGCGCCACCGATCGCCAGCAGACGAAGCAGGGACGAGATGAAGACGGCAAGCAGAGCATCCAGGTTGCACCCCCCGATGGCGAGCACCGCCCCCCGGCGCCCGGCCCGGGCGCCGGTGGTCGCCCTGACCCTGGCCGCGAGCCTGGCGCTGGCCGGCCCGCTGGCCGCCGCCGCGTGGGCGAGCACCCTGTTCGCCGGCGCCATGGACGGCCCCGCCGCCGGCACCGACTCGCCCGCCACCGGCACCATCGAGCTGGTCCTCGACGACGACCAGACCACCGTCACCTACGAGATCACGTACCGCAACCTGGAGGGCGAGGAGTTCGAGGCGCACTTCCACGCCGGGCCGCCGGGGTCGTTCAACCCGCCCATCCACCACCTGCCGCTGGGCACGCCCAAGACCGGCACCTGGGAGCCCTCCGATCGCCAGGTCGCCTCCCTGCTGGACGGCGAGATCTCCGTGATGATCCACACCGACCTCTACCCCGAGGGCGAGATCGGCGGCTGGGTCCAGGCGGAATCCGCCCCCGTGGACCGCGCCACCTGGGAGTCGGTCAAGGACCTCTTCCGGTAGGCCGGGCGGTCCTCCGCGCGTCATCATCCGGCGGTCACGCCGGCGCCATCACCCCTCCGCCACCAGCCGCGCCTGCCGCCGCACGCTCACCAGGTCGAGGCAGAGCTTGACCAGGGTGGCGTGGTCGTGCCGCTCGGTGTTGATCACCAGGTCGTAGTGGCGCGGGTCGTCCACGTCGGCCTGGAAGTACTCGCGCACGAACGCGGCGCGGGCGGTGTCGGTACGGTGCATGAGCTCGCGGGCCTGGTCGCGGGACAGGCCCCGCGTCTGCTGCAGCATCTGCTCGCGGTGGCGCGTCCCGGCCACCAGGCGCAGGCGCAGGTCGGCGCGCTCGCCCAGGATGAACGCCGCGCCGCGCCCCACCAGCACCGCGCCGCCGGTCTCGGCCAGGGTCTTGACCGTGCGCGCGAGGGCCAGGGCGTAGTCGTCGCGCAGGAACAGCCGACGACCGAGCATGGCGCGGACCCAGGCCTCCACCGAGTCCACCAGGCCCTGATCCAGACGCTCGACCACCTCGCGCTGCAGGCCGGCGTCGGCGGCGATGCGATCGACCAGCTCGCGGCCCCAGACCTGCACGCCCAGGTGCTCGGCCACCGGCTGGGCCAGGTCGCGGGCGCAGCACCCGGCCATGCGGCTGATGGTCACCACCGGACCGGGCACGCCGCCGGCGCTCGCCTCGGCGGCGTGCTCCTGGGCATCGGGTCGCAGGATGCCGCGCAGGCGGTTGTACTCGTGCAGCTGTCGGGAGATGAGGGTCTCGAGGAGGGTGCGGGACATGGCAAGGCCCCCTTTCGCGGGTCCGGCCGGACCCTGCCCTCAATGAACAGACGTTTTCTCCCGCGCGCCAGATCCCCCGGCATGTAACCCCCCGGTCGCGGCGTGCGTCCTTCCTGTCACCATGGAACGAACACGCTTCGAAAGCGTCCTGCGGGACCACCGGGATCGGATCTACGGCCACGCGCTGCGCTGCCTGCGCGATGCCGACGACGCGGCCGACGTCACCCAGGAGGTGTTCCTCCGCCTCTGGCGGCGCGGCCCCGACTGGGACGACCCCGATCGCATCGCCGCCTGGCTGACGCGGGTGACCCACAACCTGTGCATCGACCGGTCGCGCCGGGTGCAGACGGTGGAGCGGTACCTCGGCCGTCCCGATCCCGACGCGCTGGCCGACCTGCCGGCCACCGGCGCGCCCGCACCCGACGCCGCCTGTGACCGGGGCCCGGACGCCGCGCTCGCCGCCGCCCTGGACGCCCTGCCGCCGGCCTCGCGCAGCCTGGTCCTCATGCACTACTGGCAGGACCTGAAGCTGCGGGAGATCGCCGACACCCTCGAGGTGAGCGAGAACACGTTGAAGGTGCGGCTGCACCGCGCCCGCAAGGCGCTGCGCGCGCTGCTGGACCGCGGATGCGCCGCGGGACCGGCCGCCGGACCGATCGCCGGATCGATCGCTGGACAGGAGGCCCGCTCATGATGCCGTCCGACCGCTGCGAGCCCATCGCCATCATGCTCGCGCCCTACACCGCGGGCGAGCTGAGCGAGATCGAGATCCACCGCGTGGAGCGGCACCTCGCGCACTGCGCGGCCTGCCAGCAGGAGCTGGCCCGCGAGCGGCAGCTCCGCGAGCTGATGGCCGCGCAGCCGCCGGTGCGCTGCCCCGACGCCGTCACCGATGCCATCCTCGCCGCCGTGGACTCCGAGCCGCGCGGCCACGCGACCGCCGGGCGGGACGTGGCCCGCCGCGGACGACGGACCAGCCAGCCACAGGATCGCGACTCGCAGCGCCGCGACTTACAGCGCCGCGAACGGCGGCGCGGTGGTCCCACCTGGCCGTCCACCGTGGCGGCCGCCAGCCTGCTGGCCGCCGCGGTGCTGCTGGCAGTGGTGCTGCCACGGAATCCGGCGCCACCGGCGGTCCCGGTCGTTCCCCATTCCCCCGTCGCTTCCGGAACGGAGGCCTGGACGCAGGCCGAACTCGAGCAGGCCCGCGACGACGTCACCTGGGCCCTGGCCTTCACGGCCGACATCATCGATCGCACCGAGAAACGCTCCCTCGAGGGCGCCCTGCGCCTGCTCCGGCCCGCGGCCCGATCCGCGGCGGACGGCTCCGGGTTCCCCTCGGCTTCTGGAGGTCAAGGATGAAGACCCGTCACACGCAAGACCCCCGCGCCACCACGCGCACGCCGCTGGCAGGCACAGCCACCGTCGCGATGCTCACGCTCCTGGTCCTCGGCCTGCTCGGCGCCACGCTGGGCGCCACGCCCGCCGCGGCCAACGATCCTCCGGGCTACGTCGACCTGTCCTGGATCGAGATCCCCGACGACGCCCACGAGATCCAGGACATCGACCTGACCGTGATGCTCGAGGAGCTGGCCGCCGACGCCCGCGCCGAGGGCGAGGCCGAGCTGGCCAGCCTGCTGAGCACCATCACCTCGCTGCGGGTGAAGGCCTACAGCCTGACCGAGGACGACGAGAAGAGCCGCCAGGCCGCCGCCAGGGTGCAGGAGCAGCTGGAGAAGGACGGCTGGTCCCGCATCATCTACCTCAAGGACGGCGACGAGACCATGTCCGTCAGCACCTACCGCCACGACGGCCGCATGGTGGGCCTGACGGCCGTGGCCTACGAGCCCGGCGGCCAGGTGGGCTTCGTCAACGTGGTGGGCAACCTGGACCTCGGCCACCTTCTGCGCCTGGCCCGCGAGGGCGACCTCGACGAGCTGGGCGAACGCCTGGGCGGCGCGTCCACCCGCGTGCGCGTGGAATAAGGGGCGCGCAGCAAGGCGCAGGAAGGCGCGCGGACCAGTGGGTCTGTCGCCGCGCGCCTGATGCAGGAGCCCCCAGGCCGCCCCAGGCGACGACGACGGCCGCGACCGGGAACCCCGGTCGCGGCCGTTCCCTGCCGGCTTCCGGCGCGCCGCCGGTCCTTGATCAAATGGCAGAAATCTGCGGAGAGTCTCCGCGGTTTTCTGTCACGGCATCAAATCTCGGGGAGACCCACGGCCCGATCCGCTG
This sequence comes from uncultured Fibrobacteraceae bacterium, assembly GCA_964637835.1. GTDB lineage: Bacteria > Krumholzibacteriota > Krumholzibacteriia > LZORAL124-64-63 > LZORAL124-64-63 > Glo-17. The sequence goes on along the minus strand of CAZWYF010000053.1, from coordinate 1,951 downwards.
TTCTCGGCAGGGCGAAGAGGTCCTCGGTCCTGCGCAGCCGACGTGTCGGGCCCTCTTCAGTTCCAGCTGTCCTGGCCGCCGGCCTGACGGTCAACTCGCGTGACCAGATGCCAAGCCGGCACGAGGACGGGGTCGTAAAACTCGACGTATGCCAAGGTCGTGAAAGTAGGCGTCTCTTGACAATTGTCGCTGAAGTACCCGGCACTGGCCGGGTCGTCGGTTCTCGCGATCCCGCCGGATCAACTGCCAAGCAAGGCCAGGGGGATGACGGCGATCCCGTCGGCCCGTCGGAAGGCGCGAGGACCGGTATTGACCACAGCGGCATCGAGCAGGTCATCACCCAGCTGGTCGCGCAACCAGATCAGGTTCTTGACGTCCGCGTCCTCGACGACCCCACTCAATTTCACCTCCATGGCGACGATCCGCTGGTCGGCGCGCTCGATGATGAGGTCGACCTCGCGACGGGCGCCGTGCAGGCGAAGATGCCGGACCCTTGCCTCGGCCGGCTGAGCCTGGACGCGCACGCAGAGCGTCACCAGCGACTCGAAGAGGTGGCCAAGCAGCGTCCCATCACGTGGGACGGCGACGCTGGCCTCGTCGCCGGCCAGCAAGGCCCCGGTGGAGAGGCCAAGCATCCGGGTGGCGAGGCCCGGGTCGGCGAGGTGGTGCTTGGGCGCCTGCGATAGCCGGTGCAGCCAGTTGCGCGACGGTAGCCAGGGCGACACCGGATCGAGGATCCAGAGCCGTTCGAGGACCTCGCGGTACGGCATGGTCGCGGTCCTGGACGGCTTGTCCCCCTGGCCGCCGGTGGCTGCGTCGCGGATGGTCTCGAACGCGGCCGGCGTCGCCGAGGCGGCGGCATACGCGGCCATCCAGCGCTCCAGCGTCTCGGGCCGGCGGACCGGGTGTCCCTGGTCCTGAAAATCGGTGTCGATGATGCGGCTCAGGTAGCCGTCGAGTTGCCGGCGCAGCGCGCGCTCCGGGAGCTTCCGGATGGCCGGGAAGCCGGAGGCGACGATCTCACGGACGTAGTCGGCCAGCGTCACCTCCGTCGTGCCGGAGATCCGGGCGTGATCGCCGCGGAGCAACCGTGACAGGCTGACGGTCGGCTCGCCAATGCCCCGCTCGGCCAGGGTCATCGGCCGCATCCGGAGCGTCACGATCCGACCGGCGCCCGAGTGCGACGGAGCAGTCGAGGGGCTGGACGACCCGGTCAACAGGAAGCGGCCGGGCTCGCTGCCCCGATCGACCGCGCGGCGGACGGCGTCCCAGACGGCCGGAACACGCTGCCACTCATCGATCAGGATCGGAGCCTCACCTGCAAGCAAGTGGCCCGGGTCCGCCTCGGCGATCGCGCGCTGGGCGGGATCGTCCAGGTACCAGACCGTCCGGGCCCGCCTCTCGGCGGTCGCGGTCTTCCCGACCCCGCGCGGCCCCTGCAGGGCCATGGCCGGGAGTCCGGTCAGCAGGTCATCTAGCTCGTCATCGACGATACGACGGCGGTATTCCATGATTCTCGCCGGGCCTCCAGGCTGGTGGTCGCGGGGCCACGTTTACTCTGGGCGGGATGCCAGTGGGGCATAGACTACCATTTCTACATCTTCTCGCGTACCATATATGCAGTCTTTAGGCTACCATTTCTACGGGGATGCCAGCACGGACTCAGTCCGGAACTCCGCAGTCGAACAGGCCCTTCACCGCGCTCCAGCGATGCACCTCGGTGGGCTGCTGTGCAGCACGGTGGCCGTGAGGCCGCGGGAGGAGGTCAGGGTGTCGCCGACTGGTGACGCGCGGCGGCGACGTGTCGTCATGCGATGATCGACGGCGAGCGTCCGGCGCCGCTTGCCCGGATAGACGCCACTACTGTGCCCGCGGTGTGGCCAGCTCATGTGCTATCTAGGGGCGCCGGTCACCGCTCGCGGTCCTGAGGAACCACGGGGCCCTGCTCTGC
>CAZWYF010000052.1:0-20567 GCA_964637835.1 uncultured Fibrobacteraceae bacterium | reverse complement strand
TGGTAGCGGGGGCAGGATTTGAACCTGCGACCTTTGGGTTATGAGCCCAACGAGCTACCAGACTGCTCCACCCCGCACCCAGAACTCGTTCGACCGGCCCAACATATGAGGCGGCCGGTGGCCTGTCAAGGGCGCTCTGGGGCGGATTCCATGCCTTCCTCGGCGGGGACCACAAGGATCACGTCTTCTCCCGGCCGGCGCATGTTGTAGCGCTCGCGCGCCAGCTCCTCGAGGGCGAAGGGGTCGGTCCGCAGCGCCTCGAGCCGCGCCTCGAGCGCCGTGGCCTCCTGCTCGAGGCGGGCGGCCTCGGCGGCGAGCTCGTCGCGCTCGCCGGAGAGCTGGAGGTACTCGAGCAGCCCGTGCTCGCCGGTGAGCAGGGCGAGCCCCAGCAGCAGCACGCCCACGGCCAGCAGCCAGGGCAGGCTGCCGCGGGCCAGGCGCGCGGCCGGCGGGTCGGGGCGCAGGAAGGGTGAACGGGGGGGCGGGACGTCCCTGTCCGGCATGAGCGTCGGCTCCTCCTGACGGCTCGTGACCAGGTGGGGCGATGGCGGGGCCGGCCGGCGCTGGCCGGCCCCGCCATCCGGGCGGCGGGCGCCCTCGCGGGCGACTCTAGGACATCAGCGCAGGTTGTAGAAGCACGAATGTCCGGGGAACACGGCGAGGTCGTCCAGCTCCTCCTCGATGCGCAGCAGCTCGTTGTACTTGGCGATGCGGTCGCTGCGGCTCAGCGAGCCGGTCTTGATCTGGCCGGCGTTGGTGGCCACCGCCAGGCTGGCGATGAACGCGTCCTCGGTCTCGCCGGAGCGGTGGCTGACCACGTTGGTGAAGCTGGCGCGCTTGGCGATCTCGATGGTCTCGAGGGTCTCGCTGAGCGTGCCGATCTGGTTGAGCTTGATCAGGATGCTGTTGGCGCAGCGTTCCTGGATGCCGCGCGTGAGGCGCTCGGGGTTGGTGACGAAGAGGTCGTCCCCGACCAGCTGGATGCGGCCGCCGAGCTTCTCGTAGAGCTTGCCCCAGCCGGTCCAGTCGTCCTCGGCCAGGCCGTCCTCGATGGACATGATGGGGTAGCTGTTCACCAGGTCGGCGTAGAAGTCCACCAGGCGCTCGGACTCCCAGGGCTCGCCGCCCTCGGCGCCCAGGACGTACTTGCCGTCCCGGTAGAACTCGCTGCTGGCGGGGTCCAGGGCGATGGCGATCTCCTCGCCGGGCTTGTAGCCGGCGCGCTCGACCGCGGCCACGAGCAGGTCCAGGGCCTCGCGGTTGCTGCTCAGGTTGGGCGCGAAGCCGCCCTCGTCGCCCACGCCGGTGCTGTAGCCCTTCTCGTTCAGCAGCTTCTTGAGGGCGTGGAAGGTCTCCGCGCCGTAGCGCAGGGCCTCGCCGAAGGTGGGCGCGCCCAGGGGCATGATCATGAACTCCTGCAGGTCCACGTTGTTGTCGGCGTGCGAGCCGCCATTGAGGACGTTCATCATGGGGACGGGCAGGGTGCGGGCGTGGACGCCGCCCAGGTACTGGTAGAGCGGCAGGCCCACCGACTCGGCCGCGGCCTTGGCCACCGCCAGCGACACGCCCAGGATGGCGTTGGCGCCCAGCTTGGACTTGTTGGGGCTGCCGTCCAGCTCGATGAGGATGCGGTCGATGAGGATCTGGTCGGTGGCGTCCAGGCCCACCAGCTCCTCCTCCACCTTCTGCACGTTGCCCACGGCCTCGAGCACGCCCTTGCCCAGGTAGCGATCCTTGTCGCCGTCACGGAGCTCGTGGGCCTCGTGCTCGCCGGTGCTGGCGCCGCTGGGGACGGCGGCGCGTCCGGCCGATCCGTCGGCCAGCAGCACGTCCACCTCCACGGTGGGGTTGCCGCGGGAATCGAGGATCTCGCGGGCCTGGATCAGTTCGATGGAACTCACGTTTCGCGCCTCCTGGCTGAATGAACGCCGGCAGGTCGGCGGCGGCCCGGGCGGGCGCCGGCCGCCGGCGGCGGGGTCTGCGACCATGCCGCGCGGCAGTCTAGGTGGCGCCACCGGGGGTGTCAACGGCCCTCAGCCACCTGTTGACCACGTGCCATGGACCTGCCATGTTGGCCTCTGTCCCGGGACAACATACGACACCTCCAGGTTGCGACCATGTTCGACCGACGCGCCGATCAGAAGCTCATCCGCCGCTGCAAGCGGGGCGAGGAGGCTGCCTTCCAGGAGGTGCTCCAGCGCTACCGCGGCCCGGTCTATAACCTCTGCTGGCGGATGACGCGCAACGAGGAGGACGCGCGCGATCTGGGCCAGGAGGTGTTCATCAAGGTCTTCTCGCTGCTCGACCGCTACGACGAGCAGTACGCCTTCAGCAGCTGGCTCTTCCGCATCGCCACCAATCACTGCATCGACCACCTGCGCCGGCAGCGCCTGCGATTCCTCTCCGTGGAGCGGGACGGGGGCCTGGAGGACGAGGAGGCGGAGATGCAGATCCCCGACCAGGGGCCCACGCCGGACGTGGTGCTGCAGCGGCGGGAGGCCATGGAGAAGCTGGAGGAGGTGATCGCCGAGCTGCCGCCGCACTACAAGGTGATCACCCTGCTGCGGCACGACCAGCAGCTCTCCTACGAGGAGATCGCCGAGACGCTGCAGTTGCCGCTGGGGACGGTGAAGGCCCGGATCCACCGCGCGCGGAACATGATCCAGCAGCTGCTGGCCCAGCGGAAATACGAGATCTCGTGAAACCCGGGGCCCGGGTGTCCCGTAAAGGGGGCGTCGGCAGCATGGGCTGGCCGCCGCGGACCCCGCCGCGACCGCCCGGACCGCTGCCGGCCCGCGACGCTGCCGCGGCGGACGGACCTGTCGTTGTCGGGGGATGTGTCGTCCGTCGCGGACGGGGGAGCGGAGACGCCCGGCGTGTCCGCTCCCACACGCAACCGGTGTCCTGGCGCCTCCGGGCCGGGCACCCGCGGTGGAGCCGCCGAAGCGGCTCCCCGGCGAAGGAGAAGGTCTCATGAGTGGCTCGCATTCCCGCCAGGCACCCCACCTGACCTGCGACGAATGCCAGCACCAGCTGCAGGACTACCTGGACGGGTCCCTGGCCCGCCGGCAGTCCATGCGCCTGTTCCTGCACCTGCGTGATTGCGAGGCCTGTGGGAACGAGCTGGAGCGGCTGCAGGCCCTGGTCGGTGCCCTGGAGAGCCTGCCGGCGCGGGAACCGCCGGCGGATTTCGACACGCGCATCCTGGCGTCCGTCCCCTACGAGCAGTACCGGGCCATGGCCGGGATCCGCGCCGAGCGGGTGCCGGTGTTCCTGGAGCCGGAGTCGCTGCCGGCCTGGGTCCGGGCCCGCGCGACGCTCATCGCCGGCGCCACCGTGGCGACCGCTGGACTCGCCGCGCGGCTGAGCGGACTGATGGGTGAGACGGCCCTGGTGGCCGTGGTCGTGGGCCTGGCGCCCCTGGCCGCGGTGGGGCTGCAGGCGGCGGCGCGGCGCGTCGTCATCGGCCTGCGGCAGACCAGGCAGGAGGGGTGATCATGCGGCGCGGGCTCGGCCAGCAGCTGGTCGGCCTGGTGCTGGCCGCGCTGTGCCTGGCGGTCCTGTCCGGGCCGCTGGCCGTCCCCGCCGGAGCGGCGACGCGCGCCCCCGCCACCACCAGCGCCTTCCGCGATTCCCTCCAGAGCGAGATCCAGCGGTACGGCCGCCTGATCGCCGCCCTGCGCGACTCGGTGGAGGCCCTCGAGCGGGCCGAGGATCCGCGTCGCGAGCGCCTCGCCGAGGTGGAACGTTCCATCGGCGCGCTCAGCGAGTCGGTGGGAGCGCTCACCGAGCAGCTGTCGTCGCTCCAGCTGGAGGTGACCGGGGGGCAGGTGCGACTGCGGGACAGCCGCGGGGGCGAGGTGAGGCTGGACATCCCCACCGAGCTGCCCGAGCAACTGCGCGAGGGCCTCTCCTCGCTCAGCCGCGTGATCCTCGAGGAGATGCCCGACACCCTGCGCATCGGGGACGAGGAGAGCGGGTTCACCTGGAGCTGGTCCGAGGACGGGATCGACATCCAGCCGGTGAGCCCGCCGCGGCCCAGGCGGGTCATCGACGGCGGCCGGGTCCAGTTCCGCGAACCGCTGGCCGTGGCGGCGGACGAGGTGGTCCTCGGCGACGTGGTGGCCATCATGGGCGACGCCGAGGTGGCCGGTCACGTGCAGGGCGACGTGGTGGTGGTGCTCGGGCATCTGACCCTGATGGAGACCGCCGAGGTGGACGGCGAGGTGGTCTCGGTGCTGGGTGGCCTGGACCGGGCCGCCGGCGCCCGCATCGGCTCGCTGACCGTGGTGGATCCCGGCATCTCGCTGCTGCCCGGCAGCCTCGGGCTGCCCGGCGGCGGCTGGGGCGAGTTCGCGGCCTGGCAGACCGGTTTCGTGCTCCTGCTGCTGCTGGTCCTGCTGCTGCTGGCGGTGGCGCCACGCCCGCGGCTGCTGGCCGTGCTCGATACCGTGAGCCGCCGACCGGCCGAGAGCATGGGCCTGGGGCTGTTGCTGGCGGTGTTCGGCCACCTGGCCGTGCTGGGGCTGGCCGCCATCCTGGTGCTCACGGTGATCGGGATCCCGGTGGCCCTGCTGCTGGTGCTGGCGGTGGCCCTGTTCGACCTGGTGGCGGTGGGGGTGGCCGGGGCGTCCATGGGCCGCGCGCTCTGCGCCCGTCTGGGGCTCGGCTGCGGCCATCTCTGGCGGGAGACCACCCTGGGACTGGTGGCCCTGCACCTGCCGGCGCTGGCGGCCGGACTGCTGGCCGCCGCGGGGGCGCCGGCCCTGGTGGTGCTGGCCATGATCTGGTTCAGCCGCCTGGTGAAGTTCGGCGCCTTCTGCGCCGGCCTGGGCGCGGTGGCCCTGGCCCGCCTCGGGGCGGGGGCCTCGCGGCCGCCGCTGGCGGACCTGGAACCCGCCCCCGGCAGTCCCGGCGCCTGATCCGCTGCCTCCGCTGACCTCGCCTCCTTCCCGACGGTTGTGCCCCGAAGAATGTTGACGTCCCCCGGGATTCTTAACGGACTGTCTCCCTTTCACTTACGCCCCTGGGGCGCATGCTTCAGCTCGTGCTTGAGGTCCACCTTCAGCCTCCGGGTCTTCACCCGGCGCCAGTATCGGCGCAGCCGGGAGGCGGCGTGGCGCTCGATGTCGGTGGCGGCGCCTCGGGTTCCCGGGCAGACGGGAGGGGTCGCAGGGCATGGATTCGGGGGTTCGAGGTCGTTCATGGGATGGGTCAGGGCAAGACCCGGACCCATCAACATTCTTCGGGGCACAACCCAAATCGTGGTATAATCCCCAACTCGCTGGGTGTTCCGGCGCAGAGGCACGCCCGCGCGGGTTCCATGCCGTGGGGCCGCCCGGCGGCCGATGCGGCGGACCGTCGCGCAACCGCTTGCCGCGGTGTCACCTCCGGCAGCGGCGAGACATGGGGCGCGGCGACCGGCCGCGCGGCGGCGGCCAGGGCCGCGCCCGGTCCGCTTCCTGCGTCATCTGGCGCGAGAGCAGGCAGCAGGGCGCAGGAGGGGTCCCGGGACCCGAGACGGCCCCGGGACGGTCCAGGAGGCTCCAGGATGACTCACCACGACCCAGCGTTCCCCGGTCTCCGCGAGGCGGGCCTCCGTATCCGGTCCGTCCTGCTGGTCCTCGCGCTGGTGAGCCTGGCCGCCCCGGCCGCGGCGCGCGTGACCCTCGAGACCGCCACCGGCCTGACCGTCACCATCCACGAGCCGGACGACATCGCCGCCGGCCTGCTCGTCACTCACGACGGACAGACCATGCTGCAGCACCCCACCGCCGGCGAGGTGGTCCTGGAGACCGAGACCCACCCCTGGGACACCCTGGTGCCGGCCGACGCCGCGGTGGTGGCCGCGGCCCTGGAGTCGGTGTCCGGCCTGGCCACCGACCTGTCGGTGGACGTGTTCCTGCTGCCCGGCCTGCCGGCGCGGATCCTGGGCAGCTTCGCCCGCCGCGACGCCATCTTCCTGGCGCCGGGGCTGGGGCGTCAGGCCCCCGAGACGGTGGCCTGGCTGGTGACCCACGAACTCGGCCACGTGCTCTGCTGGGCGGCGGTGGACGGGCGGCCCGAGCGCTGGGCCGCGTACCGGGAGCTGCGAGGCCTGGATCCCGCGGCGGTGGATGCCGAGCTGCCCCACGCCGAGCGGCACCGCGAGATCATCGCCGAGGACTTCCGTTTCCTCTTCGGCGGCCCCCTGGCCACGCGGGCGGGGACCATCGAGAATCCCGACCTGCCGCGGCCGGACGCGGTGGCCGGTCTGCGGGAACTGCTGGCGAGCTACGTGGCCGATCCCGCCGGATCCGCCGCCCCGGCGCCGGCCATCAGCCGCGCCTATCCCAATCCCTGCCGCGCCCAGACCACCGTCGAGCTGACCGTCGGCGATGCGGTCAAGGCCATGGGGGTGGTCCCGGTCCTGGAGATCTACGACGTCCGCGGCCGGCTGGTGCAGCGCCGGCAGGACGGGCGCCTCGCCAGCGGCCGGGTGCAGGTGAGCTGGGACGGGACCGATCAGGCCGGCCGCCGAGTCCCGGACGGCACCTACCTGTACCGGATCCAGGGCGGGTCCGCGGTGGGCCAGGGACGCATCCTGCTGATGCGGCGCTAGTGGTCGCCGCCGCCGATCAGGGCACGAGCATCACCTTGCCCGAGGCCACCGGCCGCTGGTCGGCGATCAGCCGGTACACGTAGGTCCCGGCCGCCGCGCGGGCGCCCTGCCGATCCACGCCGCGCCAGGTCACCGCGCCTGGCCCCGCCGGCGCCGCCTGGACCTCCGAGGACCAGACCAGCCGGCCGCGGAGGTCGTGGATCCGGGCCTGCACGCGCGCCGGCGCCGCCAGCTCGAACTCCAGCCGGGTGGCGGGATTGAAGGGGTTGGGGCGGGGGCCACGGTCGGCCAGCAGCGGGGCGGCGGCGGGAAGCGTCACGCCGTCGCCGGCCATGGTGACCACCTCGTCGCTCTCGCGGATCTCGTCCACGTTGATGTGGCCGAACACGTCGGAATCCTCGATCCGCAGGTAGACCTCCCGGCCCATGAGGTCGCGCAGGTCCCAGGCCCAGGGGATCATGGTGTGGTGCCCGTGTCCGGACCTGCGGAAGATCACCGTGTCGGTGGCCGCATCCATCAGGGCGATGAAGCAGGCGTCGGGGTTGTCCGTCCCGCCGACGAGCATGTGCAGCGACCGGCCGGTCACCACGAAGGGGGCCGTCTCCAGCCAGCCGGTGGCCGTCAGGCCGATCTCGCGGCCGGCGTCGCCGCGGCCGGAGAGCGGGCCCTGGAAGTACTCGCGCGAGCCGAAGTAGAAGTTGCCCACCAGGCCCACCGGATCCTCGCCGCGGCGGGCGGGGTTGTCGCCGAAGGTGGGGTTGCCCAGGCAGCTGTTGCCGGCGTAGCTCTGGAAATGGCGCTGCAGCGGCGGCAGCCGGACCACCTGCGGCGCGGCCTCGCCGCCGCGCGGGTCGAGGGTGTCGATGCGGGCGACGAAGCTGAACGTGCTCTCGTCCGGCTCCTGGTAGGCGCCGATCCGGGAGAAGAGGTAGGACTGGCCGCCGTCGAAGGTGTCGATCTCCGGGGCGATGCCCAGGTCGATGTGGACCCGGTCGGCGAAGGTCCATTCTTCGGGCGCGAAGCCGCCGATGTGGCTGACGCCGACCCCGGTGTGCTCGTGGAAGAAGACGTGGTGCGACCCGTCCGGCTGGGGCAGGTACTGGGCGCTCTCGAGGCTGTTGTAGGGCACGGCGCCGTCATTGGCCAGGAACGGTTCGCCGGTCGACCAGTTCAAGAGGTCGGTGGAGCTGGCCCGCACCAGGGCCCCCTGGCCGCCCCAGACGCCCTGGAGCTTGGCGGTGACGAGCAGGTACCAGGTGTCGCCCTCGCGGTAGAGGTAGGGATCGCGGCACTCGGCGGCGCCCGCGGCGGGGTCGTAGAAGAAGACCTCGGGGTCCGGTTCGAAGACGGGGTTCTCGCGCACCTTCTCCCAGTGCAGCAGGTCGCGGGACCAGGCCATGCCGATGCGCTGGGCGTTCTGCTGGTTCACCGCCGTGTAGGCCATCCACCACAGGCCGGTGTCCGGATCCTGCACCACGTCCGGCGCCCAGAGCGCGTTGTCCTCCCAGGGCTTGTCGGAGGTCTCCAGCACCGCGACCGGCTCGCCCCAGTGGATCAGGTCGGGGCTGCTCGCGCGCCAGATGGTCTCGGCGTTGGACGGAAGGGGCGCATCCATGGGGATGCCGTGATAGAAGATGTGGTAGAGGCCCTGGTCCTCGACCAGGCAGAAATCCCAGACCTGCATCCCGGGATGCACGTAGTATGGTTGCTCGAAGTCGATGTGGAGCAGGGCCCCGGCCGGGGTGCCCAGCAGCAGCAGGGCGGCGGCCACGAGGGCCGCACCCTGGCGGGTGGAATTCCGGGCGAGGGAGCGAGACATGGTCAGTGGTCGGCCTCCAGCGCGGAGAGACGGGGAGATGGGCCACCGGCGCAGACCGTGCCGGTCCGGGGTCTGGTGTGACCACATGATCGACCATTATACCCGCTTTTCACCAGGGGGGTCAATTCGCGGGATCCCGGGCCGGTGGACGGCGCCGAGATGGCCCGCGCTGCTGGCGCTGCCGGTGGTGGCGGTGCTGCTCCTGACCACGCCGGTCCGGGCCGACGACGCGGCCCGGATCGCGGCGCTGGATGCCCTGCTGGCCGCCGGGCAGGCCCCGCGGGCGGCCGCGATGGCCGATTCCCTGCTGGCCTCCGGGTCAGTGGAGCCCCGCAACGTGTGGCGGCTGCAGCAGCGGCTGGGGGCGGCGCTGGTGCTGGCGGAGCGGCCAGCCGCGGCGGTGCCCGTCCTGGAGGACGCGCTGCGCACCGCGCCGGAGGATCCGGCCCTGCACCTGAACCTCGGGCGGGCGCTCCGGGCCATGGGTCAGGGCGGGCGCGCGGTGGCCGAGTACGAGGTCGCGATCCGCCTGGCGCCCGACCGGGCGGACTGGCGGCTGGAGTACGCCGATGCCCTGCGGGCGCTGGGGATCCGCCGCGAGGCGCTGCAGCAGATCCGGCAGGCGCGGCGCCTCTGCGGCGATTGCCCCGACGCCCTGCGGGGGGAGAGCAACCACCACCTGGCCTTCGGCGATGCCGCCGCGGCCATCGAGCCCCTGGCGGCGTTGCAGGCGCTCCGGCCCACGCCCCAGGTGCGGCAGCTGCTGGCACGGTCGCTGAGCGCCGCCGGCCAGGCCGCGGCGGTGCAGGCGCTGCTGGACACCGTGCCGGCGACCACGCTCACGGTGGACGAGGCCATGGCCCTCGCGCGGGCCGACCGCCGGCAGGGCACGGCCAGCCGCTCGGTGGCCCTGGCCACCGGTGCGCGGCCCACGCCCGCGGGCGAGCTGCCGCCGGAGTTCTGGGCGCTCGCCGCGGAGACCTGCCAGGCCGCCGGTGAACCGTCGGCCGCGCTGACGGCCATCGACCGCGCCCTGGCCGCCGATCCGGACCGGGCCCTCTTCCATCACAACCGGGCGGCCATCCTGGTGGCGCTCGGCCGCGAGGAGGAGGCGCGCCGGGCCCTGGATCGGGCCCACCGTCTCGATCCCCGACTGCAGGAGGATCCGCGATGATCCGACCCTTCCGCATCCCGACCCACCGGCGGCCAGGCCGCCCGCGGCCGGCGTCCGCGGCGCGGTGGTCGCTCCGGCGGCTGGCCGCCGTGCTCTGCCTGCTGCTGGCGTGGTCGGCGGCGAGGCCGGCGCCGGCGGCCGAGGTCGCCCCCCGTGGCGGCGACGACTGGCGTCCCCATCGCCTGGCGCGCTGCGGACGTCATCTGCCCCCCTCGGGGGCGCCGCGGGTGGTCCTGGAGGAGGCCCTCGAGCTCTTCCACCTCCGCAACGGCGGCGACGCCGCCGTGGTCCTGGAACTGGGGCTGCAGGAGAACCCCCGCCATCCCTGGCTGCTGCTGCTGCTGGGCCAGATCTACCTGCTGGCGGGGCAGGGCGAGCCTCACTGCCTGCCCAGCAGCGGGGCGGGCGCGCCGCAGGGCGACTGGCCGCGCGACCGGGCGCGGCTGCTCCAGCTGGCGGACGCGCGGCTGAAGGAGCTGTCCGGCCGCTGGCCCGACGACGCGCTGGTGGCCTTCCTGCGGGCGGACGTGGCCCGCGCGAGGGATGACCACGCCGCCGCCGCGGAGCTCGACCTCCACGGCCGCACCCTCTGCACCCACATGGCCAGCCTCGATCTGCTGCGCGGGCTGCGCGACCTGCGCCTGCGCGCCCCGCGGGTGATCGCCCCCATCAGCCCGCGGTACCCGGCGGCCTGCGTCCGCGAGCGCATCACCGGCGAGGTGCTGCTCGATCTGCTGGTGGACCCCCAGGGTCGCGTCGCCGAGGTGGTGGTGGTGGACAGTCCGGACCGGCGGCTGAGCCGGGCGGCCGACGCGGCGGCGCGCGATGCCGGCTACCAGGCCGCCCAGGTGGGCTATTATCCGGTCTGGGCCTGGCTGCGGGTGCCCGTGCTCTTCACCCTGGAGAACTGACTGGTTGATTTGGACCGTTGCGCGCCCTTAATTTAAGCGGACGCTACCCGCCTGCGGTCAACGGGCCGCGTGGGATCGCTGGCGCATTTCTCGCGTTTCCGACGGGAGGTCGGGGTCTTGACGAAGGGCTTCCGCAATCGTTATCTGGTCGCCGCCTACCTCGTGGTGCTGGCCGCGGCGTTCGTCGTTGGCTGCTCCACCCGGGAAGATCCTTCCGAGGAACTGGTCACCTGCGGCAACCATTCCTGTGGCGACCTCGCCATGGTGACCATCGACACCTCGAGTGACGGCTACCAGTACCTCGAGCCCGCGCTCTCTCCCTACAGCGACCAGATCGCCTTCACGGTGGACTGGTCGGCGTACATCGATCCCGATCTGGATCCCGGGGATCTCGGCGAGCCCATCACCACGCGGCAGCTCGTGCTGCTCGACCTGCCGGCGGACATCTGGGCCGACAGCATGGTCTACCGCAACCCCGTGTCCAGCCTCGCGCAGCAGGGTGCGGAGCTGATCCTGCTGCAGCGGTTCTTCAGCCGGATCGGCAGCGGGCTGACCGAGGTGGACCCGGTGGACCTGAACAAGGGCGGGCCGGTGTGGTCGGGACCGGACGAGCTGATCTTCCGGCTGCAGTTCTCCCGTCGCGATCGCCTGGTGCGCGCGGACGTGAGCAACCCGGCCAACGTCACGCCCGAGGTGGTCTACTACGAGCCGGACGATCTGCTGCCGCCCGGTTCGGGCGCCTGGTTCTGGTACCATGACGACCCGGCACTCAGCCCCGACGGCAACTGGCTGCTCTTCACGCGCTTCGGCTGCGAGGAGGAGCCCAACGTGGATGACGTGGACTGCACCGGCCGATCGCTGTGGGTGGTGGACATGACCACGGCGGACGATCCCACCACCGCCGTGGCCATGCCGCTGACCAGCGAGGCGGTGGGCCTGGAGGATCCGGCCTGGAGCCCCGACGGCCGCACCATCTGCTTCGCCGCCTCCACCGATCTGGTGGGCAGCACCAGCGGCACCATCATGGAACTGTTCAGCATCGGCTTCGATCCCGAGGAGGCCGCCACCGGCGCGGTGGAACTGGACCGCGACCTGCGGCGGCTGACCACCACCACGGTGGGCTCCGGCGATCCGCTGGTGGGGCTGCACAACTACGGTCCCGCCTACGACTCCACCGGCTCGGAGATCTACTTCACCTCCTCGCGCCGCGCGCCGGGAAGCACCCTGCGCCGCCGCAACCTCTGGCGCATCCCCTCCGATGGCCGCCTGGAGCCGGAGCTGGTGTTCTTCTCCCGCGCGGACGACGTGGATCCCCAGATCGACTGGGATACCGGCACGCTGCTGTTCTCCAGCCGCATGGGCTTCCCCACCGAGGTCCTCGACGCGCTGGAGCAGGAGACCATCGATTTCCTGACCAACGTCTACAACGACACCGCCCGCTTCCCGCTCACCGAGGTGGAGATCGAGCGGCGGGCGGCCGCGGAGCGCGAGGAGCTGGTGTTCTTCGAGGACGTCATGTCCCATCTCTACCTGTTCCGCGGCTTCTAGCACGGGGCATGGACGCGGAGCGGGCACGCGAGCAGCTGATCCGCATCGGGGCGGCGATGTACTCCCGCCGCCTCGTGGTCGCCGCCGAAGGGAACCTCTCGGTTCGCCTCGGCGGCGATCGTTTTCTCGCCACCGCCAGCGGCCCGTGCAAGGGCTGGCTCACCGCCGCGGACCTGGTGGAGGTGGACCTCGCCGGCCACCGCCTGGCGGGCTCCCGCCCGCCGAGTAGCGAGTGGGGGCTGCACGCCGAGATCTATCGCCGCTGTCCCCGGGCGGGCGCCGTCTGCCATGGCCATCCCGGCCACGCCACGGCCTGCGCCGCGGCGGGCGTGGCCCTGGACCACCGCGTGCTCATCGAGACCGCCGCCCTGCTCGGACCGGTCCCGCTGTGCCGGCCCGCGGTGGCGGGCACGCCGGACGTGGCCGCCTCGGTGGCGCCGCACCTGCCGGCGAGCCGCGCGCTGCTGCTCGCCGGGCACGGCGTGGTGGCCTGGGCCGAGGACCTCGACACGGCGTTCTTCCGCCTGGAGAGCGTGGAACGGCTGGCGGAGGTGATCCTGCTGGCAGGCCTGGCGGGAGGCGCGCGCCGGCTGCCCGACCGGGTGCTGCGTCAGCTGGGCTGCGACCCCGCCGCCCCGGCGTCCGACCCCGCCGATCCCGCCGATCCCGCCGATCCCGCCGCCCCGGACGGCGCCGAGGGTGGCGTCTCCTCCCGGTAGACCGCTTCCAGTCGCCGGACCACCGCATCCCACCCGAAGTTCGCCTCGAGGTAGGCCCGCGCGCGGCGGGCCCGCTGCTCGACCTCTCCGGGACGGTCGCCGGCCGCGAGCACCGCGGCGGTGAACGCCTCGGGGGTCTCCGCCCACGCCACCAGATCCTGCGCGGCGGTGACGATGCCCTCGGCGCCGATGGGCGTGGTCACCGTGGGGATCCCGCGGGCGAGGGCCTCGAGGATCTTGATCTTGATGCCGCCGCCGGAGAACAGCGGGGCGACGAAGAGGCGACTGGTGGCGAAGAGGTCGGCGAGGTCGTCCACGAAGCCCACCGCGCGCACGCCCGGCGCCGCCGGAACGTCGGTGGCGAGGTAGCCGTCGGAACCGGGGCCGGCGAGCACCAGCTCCCAGTCCGGGCGCTGGCTGCGGACGGCCGGCCAGATGCGATGGCAGAGCAGGGCGGCCGCCTCGCGGTTGGGCGGATGGGCGAAGCTGCCCACGAAGAGCGCCTGCAGCGGCGCGAGGGGGCGGCGCTCGGGCATGATGGCGCGGGTGTCGATGCCCAGGGGCACCCAGACCAGGCGGCGGCCGCCCAGCGCCCGGTAGCGGGCGAGGTCGCCGGGGGTGACGCAGAGGGTGGTGTCGGCCCAGTGGCTGGCCTGGCGGGCGAGCCGGTCCCAGGCGCCGGCCTCGGCCTGCAGCAGCAGTCGGCGCGGGCCGTGGGCGGCGTCGGCGCGGCGGCGGCGGGGCACCGAGCCCAGCTCGTGGCTGTCGAGGATCAGGCGCGGGCGCCCGGCGCCGGCCGCGAGCCGGTCGCGCCAGCGGCGCAGCTCGCGCAGCAGCAGGCCCAGCTGCAGGTACTCCACCTGGATCACGTCGGGCTGCCAGCGCTCGGCCACCGCACACACGGTGCGCGTCAGGCGCCGGCTGGCGTACTTCGCCACGTAGAAGGGATGGCCCTGGCGCAGGGCGCGCGGGATGGCGGCCAGGCGGCCGCCCAGCAGGCGGGCCCGCGCCAGTCCGCGGGCGCGCTGGTCCAGGAATGCGACGGGATGGACGGGGACGCCCGCCGGGGCGGCGTCGGCCACCAGGGACGCCTCGCCGGGACGACAGAGGGAGACCAGGGCCACGTCGTGGTCGCGGGCCAGCTCGTGGACCAGGCTACGGACGGCGGTGCCGCCGCCGTGGCCCACGCGGGCATGGGGGAGGTAGGGGGTGACGATCAGGATGCGCACGCGGGCACCTTCGGGGCGGTCCGCCCGGCGCGGAGGCGGCCGCACCGCGCCCCGCCCGCCGCGGGATGAATCAGCGGATCACGTAGCCCCGGGCCACGGCCAGCTCCTCCTTGGCCCGCTCCAGCTCGATGTCCCACTCGGTGGACCCCTCCTCGAGGCGGCTGCGGTGCTTGCGGAGCCAGGCGGTGGCCTCCTCGTCGAGGTCGTCCTCGATCTGGAAGTCGCGCAGCAGCAGGTTCTCGACCAGGTAGAGGAAGCGGTCCTCGTCGATCTCCAGGTCCACCAGTTCCTCGTCCAGCAGGGTCTCGGCGATCTCGCGGGCGATCACCGCCACGCGTTCCTCGGACAGACGCATCGCTCGTCTCCGGCTAGAGGGTGAATCCGCGCTTCTTGGCCAGCTCGCGCTTGAATTTCCGGCGCAGGTCGCCCACGTCCATCTCCAGGCCGCGGATCTCGCGCCGGTGCTTCTCGATGAGGTCGTCCACCTCGCGGTCGATCTCCTCCTCGGCGCGCAGGTTGGCGAAGATGGTGTCGGCCACCGTCTTCCACACCGTGTCCACGTTGCTGGCCAGGTGGATGCCGCCGGTCTCCTGCATCATGGTCACCAGGCGGTCGGCGAGGTATTCGATCTTGGTCTGCGACAGCTTCACGCCGGTCTCCTTGGCAGTTCGCGGTCCTGGCGACCATTCAACGACCCCCACCCGCACTTGGCAAGTCAAAAGCCCCGCGTTACCGTTCCCCGCCGCGGGCGGGAACCACGACGTCCGCGCTGCGTATGAAGCCAGCGAGCCGCACCAGCGGGCGGCGATTCCCGGATCCGAGAACGCGAGCGAGAGGTGCCCATGCAGGAGAACACCCTGGATCAGGCGCAGGCCGAGCAGGTCGCCGGCCGGCTGGAGACGGTGCTCGAGGAGGTGGGCCGGGTGGTGGTCGGCCAGCGGGAGATGGTCGAGGGCATGCTCCTCGGCCTGGTGGCCGACGGCCACATCCTGCTCGAGGGCGTGCCCGGCCTGGCCAAGACCCTGGCCGTGCGCACCCTGGCCGAGGCCATCGAGACCAGCTTCCAGCGCATCCAGTTCACCCCGGACCTGCTGCCGGCCGACATCGTCGGCACCACCATCTACCGCCGCGAGAGCGGCGAGTTCACGGTGAAGCAGGGCCCCGTGTTCCACAGCATCATCCTGGCCGACGAGATCAACCGCGCCCCGGCCAAGGTGCAGAGCGCGCTGCTGGAGGCCATGCAGGAACGGCAGGTGACCATCGGCGAGGAGACCTTCCCGCTGCCCGACCCCTTCCTGGTCCTGGCCACCCAGAACCCCATCGAGCAGGAGGGCACCTACCCGCTGCCCGAGGCCCAGGTGGACCGCTTCCTCCTGAAGCTGCGGGTCCGCTATCCGGACAAGGCCGAGGAACGGGTGATCCTCGAGCGCATGGGCGGCGGGCCGCCGCCCCACGCGGCGCCGGTGATCACGCCGGACGACATCGCCGAGTTCCGCCGCACCGCCGAGGCGGTGTTCGTGGACGAGAAGATCAAGACCTACATCCTGGACCTGGTCTTCGCCACGCGTGAGCCGCGGGCGTATGGCCTGGACCTCGGACCGCTGCTGGCCTGGGGCGCCTCGCCGCGCGCCACCCTGGCGCTGGTGCGCCTGGCCCGGGCCCGCGCGCTGCTGCAGGGCCGCGCCTACGTGGTGCCCGAGGACGTCAAGGCCGTGGGCCACGGCGCCCTGCGCCACCGCCTGCTGCTCTCCTACGAGGCGGAGGCCCAGGAACTGACCAGCGACGACCTGGTCGACCGCCTCTTCGAGAGCGTCGACGTGCCGTAGACCGTCCCGGGAGCCATGGTGGACCGCACCCGTCAGTCCCATCGCCAGCGTCCGGCCATCCCGCCGGAGATCCTCGCCGCCGTGCGCCGGATCGAGATCCGCACGCGCCGCATGGTGGACGAGGTCTTCAGCGGCGAGTACCACTCCGTGTTCCGCGGCCGGGGCGTGGAGTTCCGGGAGGTCCGCGAGTACGTTGCCGGCGACGATGTCCGCGCCATCGACTGGAACGTCACCGCGCGCACGGGCGACCCCTTCGTCAAGCAGTTCGAGGAGGAGCGTGAGCTGACGGTGATGCTCGCGGCGGACGTCTCGGGCAGCGGCCGCTTCGGCAGCGGGGCGCGCACCAAGGCCGAGACCGCGGCCGAGCTGTGCGGCGTGCTCGCCTTCGCGGCGGTGAGCAACCAGGACAAGGTGGGCCTGCTGCTGTTCAGCGACCGGGTGGAGAAGTACATCCCGCCGGCCAAGGGCCGCAGCCACGTCCTGCGCATCATCCGCGAGCTGCTGACCTACCGGCCGGAGCATGCCGGCACCGACCTGGCCGCGCCGCTGGAACTGGTGGGCCGGGTGCTCAAGCGCAAGGCCACGGTCTTCCTGGTGAGCGATTTCTGGGCCGAGGACTTCGGCACCAGCCTGCGTACCGTGGCCCGGCGCCACGACTGCGTGGCCGTCCGCCTGCGCGATCCCCGGGAGACGGAGGTGCCGGACGTGGGGCTGGTGCGCTGGCGCGACGCGGAGACCGGCGCCGAGCTGCTGGTCGACACGGCCGCCGCGGCGGTGCGCGACCAGCTGCGCGAGCGCGCCGCGAGGCACGACGCCGCGCTGGAGCGCGAGCTGCGCCTGGCGGGCGTGGACCTGGTGGACGTCGATGCCACCGGCAGCTATGTCGATCCGCTGCACCGGTTCTTCGCCGCGCGGCAGGGCCGCATCCGGCGGGCGGGAGGTGGGCGATGACCGGTGTCGCCGGCCGTGTGGCCGTCCTGCGCCCGCCGCGGTCGCTGCTCGTCGGCGGCCTCGTGGTCATGGCGCTGTCGCTGGCGTCGCCGCCGGCGGGTGCGCGATCGCGGTCCGCGCCGGGGCCCGTCCCGGTGCCCGTGGGATCGCCGGCGGCCGCCGCGGTGGACACGGCCGTGGTCGTGATCGCCGGGCCGGACGGCGCGCCGCGGCCCGAGGCCCTGCACGTGGTGCCGGCGGCCGGGGTGCTGGGCGAGCCGGTGGCGCTGGTGATCGATTTCCCGGCCGGCGCCAGCGCGCCGGCGGCCGCGGACCTGGAGCTGGCGGCGCCCTGGCTGGTGACCGGCCCGGCGCCGGACCTCGCGGCGGCGGACCTGCCGGCCGCCAGCGGGCCGCGGGTGGTGCTGGGGTTGCGGCCCCTGCGTCTGGGGCCCTGGCGGGCGGTCTGGGCGGGTGAGGGCCCCCGCGGGGCGGTGCAGCTGGTGCGCGGGCGGCTGGCCGAGGACGCCGCCGCGGCGCCCGTGCGCGATCCCCGACCGCTCGGCGGGCTGCCGCGCTGGCTGCCCTGGCTCCTGGGGGCGCTGGTGGTGGCGTTGCTGGCCTGGATCCTCTGGCGGCGACGCCGGCGACCCGCCGAGCAGGCGGCCTGGCCCGCGCCCCCGCCGCCGGCGTGGATGCCGGCCGCCTGCGCCCTCGCGGCGCTCGATCAGGGGCAGGGCCGCGATCGTCGGTTCCTCGACCGGCTGGCGGGCGTCGTCCGCCAGTACGTCGAGGGTCGGTACGGGCTGCCGGCGACGGGCATGTCCGCGGCGGATCTGGCGGCCACCGCCCGGCACGCGATCTGGCCGGCCGGGCCGCTGGCGGAGTTCGCCGCGCTGCTGGCCGCCTGCGACCAGGCACGGTACGCGCCGCAGGATGTCGGGGCCGATCCGTGCCGCGACGCCATGCAGCGCGTGGTGAGGCTCATCGCCGCCACCCGCGAGCAGGCGGTCTTCGCCCCGGCGCCCGCGGAGCTGGCCGGGGCGGCCGCCACGGCGTGGCGCCAGCTCGCGGATCGCCATCTGCCGGCGCGCCATCTCTCCTCCGGCGAGGAGCGTCGGGCATGCTGACCCTGGCCGCGCCCTGGCTCCTGCTGGCGGCGATCCCGGTGCTGGCGGTGCTGTGGTGGCGCCGCCGCCGCCCGGGGCCGCGGCCCACGCTGCGGCACGCCCACCTGCGGCTCTTCGGGCCGCTGCCGGGGACCTGGCGCCTGCGGGCGCTGGGCCTGGTGGGGCCCTTGCTGGCCATCGCCCTGCTGCTGCTGGTGGTGGCCCTGGCCCAGCCGCGCCAGAGCCACTCCTCGGAGGTGGTCGAGGGCGAGGGCATCGACATCATGGTCGCCCTGGACATCAGCGGCTCCATGCAGGCGCGCGACTTCGAGCCCCGCGACCGCCTGCAGGCCGCCAAGGACGTGATCCGCGATTTCATCGCCGGCCGGCCCCATGACCGCATCGGCCTGGTGGTGTTCGCGTCGCGGGCGTTCACCCAGTGCCCGCTCACCCTCGATCACCAGGTGCTCTCCGGGTTCCTGGAGGAGATCGAGGTGGGCCTGATCGACGACGGCACGGCCATCGGCCTGGGCCTGGCCACCGCCGTCAGCCGGCTGCGGCACAGCGAGGCCGCCAGCCGTACCGTGATCCTGCTGACCGACGGCATGAACAACGTGCCCACCCTGGAGCCGGAGACCGCCGCCGAACTGGCCCGGACCCTGGGCGTGCGGGTCTACACCGTGGCCATCGGCCGCGACGGCCTGGCGCCCATCCCGGTGCAGACGCCCCTCGGCCGGCGCATCCAGCAGGTGGAGACGCAGGTGGACGAGGAACTGCTGCGGCGCATCGCCGACATGACCGGCGGCGTGATGGACCGCGCCATCGATCCGGAGGCCCTCGCGCGCATCTTCGCCACCATCGACCGGCTGGAGACCAGCCGCTACGAGACCCGCGTGGCCACCTGGCACGACGAGCTGGTGGCCTGGTTCGCCGCCCCCGCCCTGGTGCTCCTGGTGCTGGTGGGACTGCTGCAAGAGGTCTGGCTGCGGCGTCTGCCCTGACGCCCGGCCACGAAAGGACGACCATGCACTTCGCTGCCCAGACCTGGCTTCTGGCCCTCCTGGCGGTGCCCCTGCTGTGGCTGGCCGTGCGCGCGGCGGATCGCCGCAGCGAACGGCGGGCCCGGGTGCTGCTGGGCGACCGGGCGGCCGAGCATCGCGAGAGCTGGGCGCCGCGGGCGCGGAGCTGGCGCCGCTTCCTCTACGCCATGGGCCTGGTGTGGCTGGTGGTCGCCCTGGCGCGACCGCAGTGGGGCGCCAGCGAGGTCACCGTCACCCAGCGGGGACAGGACGTGGTGGTGGCGCTGGACATCTCCAATTCCATGCTGGCCGAGGACATCACGCCCAGCCGGCTGGAGCGCGCCAAGGCCGAGCTGACCACCTTCCTGCGCCGCCAGGACGGCAGCCGCGTGGGGCTGGTGCTGTTCGCGGGAGCCGCCTTCGTGCAGTGTCCGCTCACGGCGGACTACGGTACCGCGGAGATCTTCCTGCAGATGGCCGCCCCGGACATGATCTCCGCCCAGGGCACGGCCCTGGCGGCGGCGCTGCAGGTCAGCCGCGAGCTTCTGCTCGGCGGCCGGGAGGGCGCCGGCCGCGAGGACTTCCAGGCCGTGCTCCTGGTCACCGACGGCGAGGATCTCGAGGGCGACTGGGAGGCCGAGGCGCGGGCCTGCCGCGAGGCGGGGATCACGGTGATCCCCGTGGGCATCGGCGAGGAGACCGGCGGGCTCATTCCCGTCACCGACGCGCAGGGCCGCGACGCCGGCTTCCTCAAGGACTCCGACGGCCAGCTGGTGCTCTCGCGCATCGACCTCGCGTCCCTCGAGCGTCTGGCGGCCATCGGCGGCAGTTCCACCTTCCGCGTGGGGCTGGACGGCCTGGCCGGCGAGCGGCTGCGGCGGGTGCTCGAGCGGCTGGGCAGCCGCGAGTTCGAGCAGCGCCAGGTCACCCGCTGGCAGGAGCGCTATCCGTGGTTCCTGGCGCTGTCGCTGGGTAGCCTGGTGCTGGCGCTGCTGGTGCGGCCGCGGCGGCGGCCGGCGGCCGCGGCGGGGACGACCTCGCCGGCCCCGGCCGGCCCGGTGGCGTCACTGATGCTGGGCGCGCTGCTGGCGGCGGCCGCCGCCGGCCCGGCCACCGCGCAGGTGCTCCGGCCCGAGGCCGCCGGCCCGGCCGACCGGGGTCGTCAGGCCTACGCGGCGGGCGACTGGGCGGCCGCGCTGCAGGAGTTCGAGACGGCGCGGGCGCTGGCGCCTGAGGACCCGCGGCTGAGCCTGGCGGTGGGCGAGAGCCTGTTCCGCCTCGAGCGCTACGAGGAGGCCGCGCGGGAGTTCTCGCGAGCCGGTGGACTGACCGACGCGCCGGATCTGCTGGCGGAGAGCCTCTACAACGCGGGCACCACCGCCCTGGCCCAGGGCGATCCCGAGGCGGCGGTGGAGCAGCTGCGCGAGAGCCTGCGGCTGGATCCCCGGCAGCCCGATGCGCTGCAGAATCTCGAGGTCGCGCTGCGGCAGCTGCAGCAGCAGCAAGACCAGCAAGACCAGCAAGACCAGCAAGACCAGCAGCAGCAGGATCAGGAACGGCAGGATCAGGATCAAGAGCAGCAGGATCAGGAGCAGCAGGAGCAGGATCAGCAGGAGCAGGATCGGCAGGAGCAGGATCGGCAAGAGGACCAGCAACAGCAGCAGCAAGACCAGCAGCAAGAG
>CAZWYF010000051.1:0-20789 GCA_964637835.1 uncultured Fibrobacteraceae bacterium | reverse complement strand
TGGAGGGCCTCGAGCACGGGATCGAGACGGCCTGGGGTGTCCGGGGTACCCGGGGTACCCGGGGCATCCGGTGCACCCGGGGCCTCCGGGGTACCCGGGGCCTCCGGGTCATGGACGCGGTCGAGCCGGGCGGTGGTCGTCGCGTCGCCGTGCTCCTCGAGGAAGCGGACCAGGGCGCGGCGATAGAGCTCGCTGCGGGAGACGCCCAGCTCCCGGGCCGCACGCTCGGCGGCCGCGAACAGCGGGTCGGGCAAGGAGATGGCAGTCTTCATGTCCATAGTATAACTCTGGTCATACCCCCCGGTCAACACTCGCCAGGCTACCTCCGGTCAACACTCGCGATGCTACCTCCGGTCAACACTCGCGAGGCTCCCACCGGCCGCCGCCCCCGGCCGGACGCCGTCGCCCGGTGCGGGGCGGGACGGACCCGCGGACCGCGGACCGGGCGCGGCGCCGAAAAGGCGATGCAGCCCCGAGCTGTCGGGATCGGCCGGCGGCTGGGCGGCCCCGCGGGCGTGCAGGCAGGGGCACCGGGGTTCGGGCCGCGCCGGCGGCCGGATCCGCGACCGGCGCCGGCCCCCGTGGGGCCGGACGCGACGGCCGGTGGTGCCCCCGCGCTGCAAGGGGAGCGCCCACATCTACCCGGTCCGCCCGCCAGGCGGGCCATGATGCTGCGGTCACGTCACTTGTCGGGATGCTGGCCGCCGCGTCGGCCGGGCCCGGGACCGCGACCAGACCGCGCGCCGTCCCCCGCGACAGGCACCATCGCCGCGCCTGTCCCGCCCCGGCGACGGCCGGCCGGCGGATGGTCGCGATCCGGTGGCGCGGCGGTCCCGGAAGCTTAAAGAATCCTTTCAACTCGCCCGCCCCACGGCCGATACCCCGGCAAGGACCAGCAACCCGGGAGCAGACTGGCGTCCATGAACCCCACCCGCCATCTGGTGATCAGCCTCTTCGCCGTCGCCATGCTGTGCGCCCTCGGGCCCATCGGCATGGAGATGGTGGGCTTCCGGTTCCTCGCCATGGACCTCGGTGGCGTGGGCGACACCTTCGCGGGCTACAACCTCGACGGCGCCGTCCTGCGCCTGGACCTGGTGCTCATGCTGGGCGGCGCCCTGGGCCTGGTGCTCTACTGGGGTCTGCGCCGCAGCCAGACCGACGAGGGCGGGATCGCGCTGCTGGCGGTGGCCCTGGCGGTCTCCGCCGCGGTGGGCGGCATCCAGCTCATCGAGCTGCCCCCCGGGGGCATGCCCGAGTACATGTTCCGCCGACGGGTCTTCCACGCCGAGCAGTTCGCCCACGCCCTGGGCACCCTGGTGATCCTGGCCGGATGCATCGCGGTGCGGATCCGCCACCGCCTGCACTGGCAGCGGGCGCCCCTGGCGACCCTGGTGCTGCTCGGCGTGGCGGCCCTGGCCATCGACCACGGCGTCCTGCGCCACCACGAGCCGAGCGAGGCGGTGATCCGCGCCCTGCACGGCGCCCAGGTGATCATCTACCTCACCTGTGGGCTGATGCTGGTCCCGGAGCTGTATCGACGGCCGGCGCCGGCCTACGTGGTGGCCGTCCTGGCGGGCTTCGTGCCGCTGATCGCCAACCAGGTGCGCTTCGCCTGGCCGGAGTTCGAGCCCCACGCGGCCATGTTCAACCTCACGGCCATGCTCCACTGGTGCGCCTACCTCATTCCCCTGCTGGGGCTGAGCGTGGACCTGGCCCGCGGCGCGGCGCTGCGCATCCAGAACCGCGAGCGCGCCTACCTGCGGCGGGTGCTCGATGCCCTGCCCGCCCCCGTCCATGCCCGGGACGCCTCCGGCCGCTACCGCCTGCTGAACACCGCGGCGGCCACCTTCATCGGGGGCACCCGCGAGGAGCTGGAAGGCCAACGCCTGCAGGACCTCCCCCTGGATCCCGACCTCGTCGAGCGCAACCTGACCATCGACCGCCGCGTGCTCGCCGAGGGCAAGACCCTCCGTCATCCCGGCGCGCGGATCCTCGACGCCGAGGGCCGCGAGCACTGCCTGCAGCTGGTCACCCAGCTGCTGCCCGCCATCGACGGCGAGCCGGATCAGGTCCTGGGCGTGGCCACCGACATCACCGCCCTGAAGGCCGCCGAGCGGCAGCTCGAGGATCGCCTGCGCAGCGAGCGCACCCTGCGCCGCTGCCTGGCCATGCTGGTGCGCACCTCCGCCGCCGGCTTCGACCAGACCATGGCCGACGTGCTCGGCGAGGTGGGCCGCGGCTGCGGCGCCGACTCCGTCTTCATCTACCACAACGACCCCGACGCCGGCCTCGCCCGGCAGCGTCACCTCTGGCACGACGGCGACACCCCCCTGCAGCCCACCCATGACCTGCGCCGCCTCGCCTGGGTCATCGCCCGCCTCGGTGCGGGCGAGACCGTGACCTACGACGCCGTCCACCAGCGCGCGCCCATGGAGTCGTTCAACCAGGCCGCCGACCGGTTCGGGGTCCGCTATCTCATCCTCGCCCCCGTCTTCACCCCGGAGGGCGAGCTGCACGGCATCCTCGGCGCCCACTTCCCGCACACGCCCGACACGGCCACCCTCGCCAGCTCGCGCCGTGTCCTGACCGCCCTCGCCGACCTGTACACCGGCTCACGTGTTCGCGTGGACGCCATCGCTGCCCTGCAGCAGGCCAAGGAGCAGGCCGAGGCCAGCAGCCAGGCCAAGAGCGAGTTCCTGGCCAACATGTCCCACGAGATCCGCACGCCGCTCAACGCGGTGGTGGGCCTGGCCGACATCCTGCGCGGCCTCGAGCCCACCGCCGAGCAGGTCCAGTACCTGGACATGATCCAGCAGGCCAGCGACGCGCTCCTCGGCCTGATCAACGACGTCCTCGATGTCTCCCGCATCGAGGCCGGCCAGCTCACCCTCGACCAGACCACCGTGGACCTGCCGGCCCTGATGACCGAGGTCGTGGACATGATGGCCTACAACGCGCAGCAGCAGGGCCTGGAACTGGTCTACTACCTGGCCCCCGCGGCGCGGCGGACCGTCCTCTGCGATCCGGTGCGCCTGAAGCAGGTGCTCCTGAACCTCCTGGGCAACGCCATCAAGTTCACCGAGAGCGGCCACGTGGCGCTGCGCGTGGGCTATTCCGAGGACGGCGCGTGCATCTTCGAGGTGGCCGACACGGGCATCGGCATCCCCGCCGACAAGCACGAGGCCATCTTCGAGAAGTTCACCCAGGCCGACACCTCCCACACCCGCAAGTACGGCGGCACCGGACTGGGTCTGGCCATCTGCCGGCAGCTCGTCGCTCTCATGGGCGGCACCATCACGCTGTCCAGCGAGGTGGGTCGTGGCACCACGTTCGTGATCACGGTGCCCCTCGCCTGCGCTCCCGGGCGCGATCGCGAGCCGCTGCCGGATCCCGGGCTGGCGGATCGCCGCTACCTCGTGGTCCTGGCCGACCCCGCCGCCCGCCAGGCCGCCGCCTGCGACCTCGCCGACCTCGGACTCATCGGCGACACCGCACCGGACGCTCCGGCGGCCTGCAGCCTGCTGGTGGGCGCCAGCCCCTGCGACGTGGTGCTGGTGGATGCGCAGCTCGACAGCCTGCAGCTCGAGGCGATCCGCGAGGCCGTCGCCGCCCGCCCGCCGGAGATCCAGCCGCGGCTGATCCTGCTGCCGCCCTATGGCGACCACCGCGACTCCGACGTCCTGGCCGCCGAGGGCTGGGCTGCCGTGGTCCACAAGCCCCTGCGCCGCGGCACCCTCCGCCGCCGCCTGCGCACGCTGCTGGCGACGGGACAGCCGGCGGGGTCGTTCCCGGGAGGACCCGCCCATGGCGACGCGGCCGGAACCGCCGCACCGGCGGTCCCCATCGACCTGACGGAAGAGGAGCTGGCCCGGCTCACCGCCGGCCTGGTGGAGTCGCCTTCAGGTCCACGACCGGGGGCGGGCCTGGACGAGGACGGTGCCGACGCCGGCCCGACCGCTGCGCCCGCTCCCGACGAGGCGCCATCCGCCGTCTCCGACGTCCGCCACGTCCTGCTGGTGGAGGACAACGTCTTCAACCAGAAGGTGGCCTCCCGCCTGCTCGAGAGCCTCGGCTGCCAGGTCACCGTGGCGGAGAACGGCCGTCGGGCGGTGGGCGCGGTGGCATCCGAGCGCTTCCAGCTCATCCTCATGGACTGCCAGATGCCGGTGATGGACGGCCTGGAGGCCGCGCGGCGGATCCGGCAGCTCCCGGGCGACCAGGGCCGCGTACCCATCGTGGCGATGACCGCCAACGTCCAGGGCGAGAATCGCGACGCCTGCCTGGCCGTGGGCATGGACGGCTTCGCGAGCAAGCCGGTGAACAAGCGGGTCTTGCGGGATATCCTGGACCAGTTCCTCGCCGAGCCCGTCGCCACCTAGGGCCACCTGGCGCCATCGCGGCGCCGGCCGGCGCTCTCTACCGCGCGAACAGCCCGCGCAGCTTCTCCACCGGATAGGTGTTGATGATCTGCTCGCAGACCAGCCCCATGTCGCGCGCGATCTGCACGCCGATGCGGTAGTCCACCAGCCGGGCGGCGCGGTGGGCATTGGGGTTGATGGCCAGCGGCACCTGCAGCTCGGCGGCCAGACGACAGTGCGTGCCGTCCAGCTCGGCACAGGCGGGGTTGGCGTCCAGCTCGAGGACGGTGCCGGTCTCGGCGGCGGCCTTCAGCACCCGCATCATGTCCAGGGGCACCGGTGGCCGGCTGACCATGTAGCAGCCCAGCGGCTTGCTCACCATGTCCACGTCCGGGTTCTGGATCAGGCGCAAGGCGGCCTCGGTGTAGGACTCCTTGCTGTGGCCGTTGGGAGCCGGCAGGGCGGCAAGCAGGTAGTCGAGGTTGCCGCGGAGTCCGAACGGCAGGTCGAGGGAACCGTCACTCGCGGCGTCCACCTCCATGCCGTGCATGAGGGTGAAATCCGGGAACTCCTCGCGCAGCGCCGTGATCTCCGCCTGCTGGGCGATCTCCCCGGCCAGGTCCAGGCCATCGGGATGCAGCTCGGAGCGCAGGTGGTCCGACACCCCGAGGTACTCCAGCCCCAGCGCCTGGGCGGTCTCCACCATCCTGCGCAGGGAGTGCGCGCCATCCGCGTAGCGAGTGTGCGCATGGAGCAGCCCGCGGATGTCGCAGGGGCGCACCAGATCGGCAGGCTCGGGGGCTTGGTGGTTCACGGGCTGTCCTCACGCCAGGATGCGTCTCTCCGGGGCCGCCGTCGCCGACGACCTGCGGACATCAAAGGCGAGGACAGCCCGCCCCGCAAGACGCGGGGTGTCGCGGGGAAGGCCGCCGGGTCGGTCGCGGTCAGTAAGCGCCCCAGGTCTGCTTGCCAGGGATCCACCAGCTCGGCAACAGCACCTTCAGCATCCCCGCGAACCGGCGCGATCGGGCGACGGCCTCGGCGCTGGCCTTCGCCTCGGTGCCGAGCTGCTCCTCGAACATCCGGTCGAAGGCCTCGCGCGCGGCGTCGCGGCGGGCGTCCTCGCTGTCGAACTGCTCGCGGATGGCGGCCAGCTCGCCGTGGTCGAGGAAGAAACCGCCGCAGCCGGGGCACTCGTCCACCACCACCGCACGCTTGACCGTGAACCAGTGGCGCATCATCACCAGTTCGGGGCAGCGCGGGCAGTGCCGGCGCGCCTCGGGATCGACGGCCACGGCCGGATCGCGGTCCACCTCCAGCAGACCGTCCGGCACCGGCTCGGTGGGCTCGTCCATGCGCTGCAGTTCCTGCGCATCGAACCAGATGCCGCCGCAGCCTCCGCGGCAGACATCGACGGTGATCTCGCCCACCTCATGGGCGCTGAGGGCATGTCCGCAGGCCGGACAGTTCACGGGTCGCCTCCCCGTCGCGGGTCACGGTACGCGGCGCGCGCGGCGCCGCCGGGCTCCCGTGGTATCGGCCGCGGCGGCGAAAGCTTGACCGACGAACACGGCCCGCCCTGGGCGCCGGACCCACGGGCGCCGGACCCTGGGCGCCGGGTCCAGGGTGCCGGGCCCAGGGCGCCGGACCCAGGGGCGCCGGGCCGGCGAAGACCACGCGGCGGCCCTTGGCGGTCGTCCTAGATGGTGATCACCTTCGGCGCGTCCCACTGCGCGGCCTGGATCTCCCGCATGTTGCTCTGCGTCCCCACGGCCAGGCGATCCTCCAGGCCGTAGAACTGCAGGCAGGTGCCACAGACCAGGAGCTGGACACCCCGCTCGGCCAGGGCGCCCAGGATCTCCAGTACCGGCGACCCCTCGCAGGCCAGGTGGACGCCCTCGGCGTAGAAGCCGATGCGGCCGGGCAGGCGGTCCTCCAGGTCCAGCAGGTCGAGGTAGGAACCGGCCAGCTTGTGGGCCAGCGCGGGATCGGCGGTGCCCATGCCGTTGCGGGTGATCAGCAGGGCGACGTCGGGATCGGGCTTCTTCACGACAGCTCCTCGGGCAGCGTCAGGGTGTGCGGGCAAGCTCGGGATCGGGAACGAAGGCCAGCAGCGTGGTGGGGTGGCGATCGGTCATGAGCAGGAAGCCGCGGCCGGCCAGGCGGACCAGGGCCTCCCAGTTGCGGGCGGGCAGGTCGGGGTCGCGGCGCAGGTCCAGGGGCGCGCGGTCGGTGTGCACGATGCGCCCGCCTCGCAGGCGCAGCTCGAGCAGCTGCTCCACCGGCTGGTCCGGCACCGTGGGCGGGCGCAGCACCCGGGCCTCCGGGGGAAAGAAGTAGTTGATCACCCAGAAACGACCCTCCGCGTCCGCGGCCGTGGCGTCGGTGATCCGGTACTCCACGTGCTCCAGGGGAAGGACGCCGCGGTACTCCAGCTCCGCGTCGAAGAGCGCAGCGTGCGCGCCGGGATTGACCAGCATGCCGTTGGCCTCGAACAGCACCACCACCCGCCCGGGCGCCAGCACCAGGGCCTCCTGCGACATCTGCGGCAGGTCGGTGGGTAGCGGGATGGGAGCCATGCGGGCGGTGTCCACCCGCATGCGCAACGGCTGGTCCGCCGGCGAGAGACGACCCCGCAGCAGCACGCCGCCCATGCGCCCCTCCAGCTGCGTCTCCACGGCGAAGTAGATGGTGCCGTCGGTGGAGGCCACGGCCTCCAGGCCATCCCAGCCGGGCACGCTCTCGATCAGCCGCGGCGCCTCGAGCACCAGCGGGCGCGGCTCCAGGGGCTCGCGGCGGCGATGATCGAGGACGTCGAGGATCTCCTGGCGGGTGATGGTGAACAGGCCCAGCTCGCCAGCGGCGGCGCCGAAGCGTTCGGGATGCTGGGGCACGATCACCAGGTCGTCGCCGCACCAGCAGAGAGCGGAGATCTCGGCGTCGGGCGAGGTGATGGGGCCGGCCAGCGGCAGCAGACGGGGCTCGACGAAGATGGGCGTGGCCGTGGCCGTGGAATCGGCGGCCGGCAGCTCGGACACCGCGGCGCCGGCGCGGTCGGACTGGTCCCCGCCGGTTCGATCGGACTGGTCCCCGCCGGCGCGGTCGGACTCATCCTCGCCGCAGCCGGCGGCCAGGAGCACGCCGGCGACCAGGGCCACACGGGCGAACATGGCCACACGGGCGACCACCCCGCCACTCATGTCCCGCCGCTCACGCATACAGCTCGTACTTCGCCAGGCGGCCATCGAGGCCGCCGTTGCGCAGGGGCTTCTTCCAGGCGGGCCGCAGGCCGATGAGCTTGAGGAGCTCGCGGTCGCCGAAGTAGATGTAGGCCTCGCTGCCCGCGCACTGGAACTTGAGCCAGTCGCCCAGGGCCTTGTAGAAGGCCTTCAGGTCGCCGCCCGGCCCGAGCCGGATGCCGTGGGGCGGGTTGCAGACGATCACCGTGTCGCGCAGGCCGTCGGTCTTCAGGGCGTCCGCGTGGCGTACCAGGACGCGGTCGCCGCCAGGCAGCCGGCCGAGGTTGTTGCGCGCGGCGTCCACCGCCCTGGGGTCCACGTCGCCGCCCGAGACCAGTCCCGGGGCGAGCAGCTTGCGGCGGCTGTCCAGCCCCTTCTTGACCTGCTTCCAGGCCACGATGTCGAAGTCCGGCAGCTGCATGAATCCGAAGTGGCGGCGCAGGGTTCCCGGCGGCGTGCCGGTGCCGCGCAGCCAGGCCTCGGCCAGCAGGGTGCCGGCGCCGCACATGGGGTCGTGCAGGGGTCGCTCGCCGACCCAGCCGCTCATGGTGATGATGGCCGCGGCGGTGGTCTCCTGCATGGGCGCCGGGCCCGCCTGGCGGCGGTAGCCTCGCCTGTGCAGGGAGCCGCCGCCGAGGTCCACGCCCACGGTGACCTGGTCGTGGGCGGCGTGCACGTTGAGCCAGAGGTGGGGGTTCTTCGTGTCGATGTCCGGCCGCTCGCCGGTGTCCTGCCGCAGGCGGTCGCACACGGCGTCCTTGACCCGCAGCGCGGCGAAGCGGCTGTCCTTGAGCCTGGAGTGCGCCACGTTGGCGAACACGGCGAAGGTCTGGCCCGGCCGCAGGAAGTCGCGCCAGTCCACCTCCAGGACCTTGCGGTAGAGGTAGTCGGGATTGTGGCAGCGGAAGTGCAGGAGCGGCGCGATCACCCGCTGCAGCAGGTGCGTGCAGTAGACCACGCGGTAGACGGTGCGCGGGTCGGCGCGGAACTGCACGCCGCGCACGGCGGGCTCGACGTCCGTGGCGCCGAGGTCGCGCAACTCGGCGGCGGCCAGCTCCTCGAGGCCGCCGGCCACCTGGGCGAAGTAACGGGGATCTTCCTGGTAGCGGTGCATCGGTCTTCCCACGAGAAACGGCCGTGCTCGCGCACGGCCGTCCGCCACTGCAAGGGCGATCCGGGGGCGGCTGAGACACCCCGGGTGTCCGGAAAACGGCAGCCCGTCAGGCCAGGTGCTTCAGAGCCGCATCGTAGTCGGGCTCCTGGGTGGTTTCCGGTACCAGCTCGGTGTACCGCACCTTGCCCTCGCCGTCAACCACGATCACCGACCGCGCGTGCAAGCCGGCCAGCGGGCCGTCGGCGATGCGCACGCCGTAGGCCTGGCCGAAGGCGCCGTCGCGGAAGTCCGAGCCGGTGTGCACGCTCTTCAGGCCCTCGGCCGCGCAGAAGCGGGCCGCGGCGAAGGGCAGGTCCATGGAGGCGCAGACCACCTCGGCCTCGGGGTGGGCGGCCGCGGCCTCGTTGAACTTGCGCACGCTGGCGGCGCAGACGTCGGTGTCGATGCTCGGGAACACGTTGAGCACCACGGTCTTGCCACGCAGGTCGGAGAGCGTGATCTCGCCGAGGTCGGCGCCCACCAGGGTGAAGTCGGGCGCCTGGCTGCCCACCTCGGGCAGCTCGCCCACGGTGTGGAAGGGGTTGCCCTTGAGCTTGAATTCGGCCATGTCAGGTCCTCTCGATGGGGTCAGTCGCTGGTCTCGGTCACATGGATTCTCCGGCGCCGCCTCGCCCGGGCGGCGGCTCCTGGGCCGCGACCCGCCGGCGAGCGGGAACCACCGGGCGTCTCGCCGCGGCCGGCGGCTACTCCGCCGGTCGCAGGCCGTCGAAGCGCTGGTCGAGCGTCGCGTTCCACTCCGCGATGCGGTCGGCCTGATCGGCCAGCAAGGGCGCCACGTCGCCCTCGATGACCACCTTCTCGATGCGATCGCCCTGCTCGATGGCGTTCACCACCTCCTGGTCCGCGTCGTCCTGCACCTTGCCGAAGACGGTGTGGCGGTCATCCAGCCAGTCGGTGGTCACGTGGGTGATGAAGAACTGGCTGCCGTTGGTGCCGGGACCGGCGTTGGCCATGCTCAGCACGCCGGGGCCGTCGTGGCGCAGGGAGGGGTCGAACTCGTCCTCGAACTGGTAGCCGGGGCCGCCGCGGCCGTCGCCGACGGGGCAGCCGCCCTGCACCATGAAGTCGGAGATCACCCGGTGGAAACCCAGGCCGTCGTAGTATCCGCGCCGGGCGAGGTTCACGAAGCTGGTCACCGCCACCGGCGCCCGGTCGGCATGCAGGTCGAGGTTGATGGGGCCCTTGCTGGTCTCGATGCGCGCGGTGACGGCCATGGATCGGTCCTTTCGGGATCGGGAGACGGGAGCGGCCGGACGGCGGCCGGGCGACGGCCGGACGGCGGCTGATCGGCGGCCGCGATGGCGACCACCATGGCGGCAAGTCTAGTGTCGGCCGGGCGCATGCGCTACCATGCCGCCCATCGCCGGCCCTTCGCCGGCCCATCGCCGGCCCTTCGCCGGCCCATCGCCGGTTCCGTGCGGGCCTCGCGCGGGCCGGTCGGCGCCGGTCGGCGAGGTCGTCCCGCAAGACCGGCCGGACCACGGCCGGTCTCCCGAAGCCCCTGGAGCGCACCCATGAATCGCGAGACCGTCAACCGCACCGTCCTGCTGCTGCTGGTCGTCTTCATCTCCGCGTTGTTCCTGCAGATGATCCGGCACCTGCTCATGGCCCTGCTCATGGCCGCCATCCTGGCCGGACTACTCGCGCGGCCCTACCAGCGGCTGGTCTCGATCTTCCGCGGCCGGCGCGAGGCCGCGGCCGTGGTCACCGAGCTGCTGCTGGTGCTGGTGATCCTGGTGCCGCTGGGCGGCCTGGCCGGGCTGGTCACCGCCCAGGCCATCAAGGTGGGCCGCAGCGTGGAGCCCTGGATCCGCGACAACCTCTCCCGTCCGGACGAGCTGACGCTCCGGCTCGAGGCCCTGCCGTTCTACGACCGCCTCGCGCCCTACCGGGACGACATCCTCCAGAAGGCCGGCCAGATCGCCGGCGCGGTGAGCAACTGGCTGGTCGACGCCCTG
Organism: uncultured Fibrobacteraceae bacterium; assembly: GCA_964637835.1. Lineage (GTDB taxonomy): Bacteria > Krumholzibacteriota > Krumholzibacteriia > LZORAL124-64-63 > LZORAL124-64-63 > Glo-17. The sequence continues at coordinate 10,060 of CAZWYF010000051.1, read as the reverse complement.
AGCAACGCGACGGTGGGTACGGTCCAGTTCCTGTTCCTGTTCTTCGTCATGCTCTACGCGCTCTACTTCTTCCTGACCAACGGCCGCGCGGTGCTCGAGCGCATCCTCTACTACCTGCCCCTGCAGGACCGCGACGAGCGCCGCATGCTCGACCGGTTCCTGTCCGTCACCCGCGCCACCCTCAAGGGCACCGGCCTGATCGGCCTGCTGCAGGGCGCGCTCGGCTGCCTGGCGTTCGTGGTCGCGGGGATCGGCTCGCCGGTGTTCTGGGGCGCCATCATGGTGATCCTCTCGGTGATCCCGGGCCTGGGCGTGGGCCTGATCTGGGTGCCGGCGGCGGCGTGGCTGGCCATGGGCGGCCACTGGCTGGCGGCCATCCTGATGACCGCGTGGTTCGTGGCGGTGGTGGGCGTGGTGGACAACGTGATCCGCCCGCGGGTGGTGGGCCGCGACACCCAGATGTCCGAGCTGCTGGTCTTCCTCAGCACCCTGGGCGGCCTGTCGCTCTTCGGCGCACTGGGCCTGGTGATCGGGCCCATCGTGGGCGCGCTCTTCGTGACGGTGTGGGAGATCTACGGCGAGGCGTTCGAGGACGTGCTGCCGGCGGTGCACCGGCTGCCCATCGGCGGCGAGCCGCACGGCCAGCGGGACGACCCCGCCGACGGCCCCGCCGACGCCCGCTGAATCCCGCCGGCTCCAACCCGCCGGGATCCACTCAGGTCAGGTCCACGCCGCCCAGGCCCCACTCCGCGGTGGCCACCTTGATCAGGTTGGTGGTCCCGCGCACCCTGAACGGCAGGCCGGCGGTGAGCACCACCGCGTCGCCCGGCTGCACCAGGCCGGCCTGCAGGGCGCGGGTGATGGCCTCGCGCTCGATGGCCACGAAATCCTCCGGCGGATCCATGCGCAGGGCGCGGATGCCCCACAGCGGCGCCAGGCGGCGCTGGGTCACCGGGTCGGGCGTGGTGGCCAGCAGCTCCTGCCGCGGCCGACGCTTGGCCACCATGCGCGCGGTGAAACCGCCCATGGTGCAGGTGATGATGGCGGTGGCGCCCACGTCCTCGGCCAGCTCCACCGCGGCCTGGGCCACCGCCTCCTCCCGCGAGCAGGTCCCGTGATCGCAGGGGAAGCGGCGCATCCAGTCGTGGTGCGGGAACTCGGCCTCCATCTCGCGGGCCAGCCGGTGCATGGTCTCCACCACCAGGACGGGATGCCTCCCGATGGCGGTCTCCTCGCTGAGCATGATGGCGTCCGAGCCGTCGAGGATGGCGTTGGCCACGTCGGTGGCCTCGGCGCGGGTCGGCCGCGGCGATTCCACCATGGACTTGAGCATCTGCGTGGCGGTGATCACCGGTTTGCCCGCCGCGTTGGCCGCGCGGATCAGCCGCTTCTGCGCCCGCGGCACCTGCTCGATGGGGATCTCCACGCCCAGGTCGCCGCGGGCGACCATGATGCCGTCGGCCGCCGCGACGATGGCGTCCAGGTTGGTCAGGGCCTCGTGCTTCTCGATCTTGGCATAGAGCGGGATCTCGGGGTGGCCGTGCTGGCGACAGAGCGCGCGGACGGTGGCCAGGTCGTGGCTGTTGCGCACGAAGCTGACGGCCACCTGGTCCACACCCAGCTCCAGGCCGAAGGCCAGGTCCTCGCGGTCCTTCTCGGTGAGGATGGGGGCGTTGATGCTGCGGCCGGGCAGGTTGATGCCCTTGTTCGAACCCAGCGGCCCGCCCACCAGCACCCGGCAGACGATGTCCCGCTCGCCGCTGCGCTCGACCCGCAGCGTGATGGCGCCATCGGCCAGGACCAGCTCGTCGCCCGCCGACACCGCCCGCGGCAGATCCGGCCAGGTCAGGCCCACCTCGCGGGCGTCGCCGGGCACGTCGCGATTGGTGAGCACCACGGTGTCGCCGGCCCTCAGCACGGCGCCCGGCTCGGCCATGGGCCCGGTGCGGATCTTGGGCCCGGAGAGGTCCTGCAGCACCGAGACGTTGCGGCCCTGCTGGTCGGCCAGCCGCCGCACGTGCCCGAGCACCTCGGCGTGCTTCTCGTGGGTGCCGTGAGAGAAGTTCAGGCGCACCACGTCCACGCCGGCGGCGATGAGCTGCTCGAGCACGGCCGCGTCGCGGCTGGCCGGCCCGATGGTGGCGACGATCTTGGTCCGGTTCATGACGACCTCTCCCGCGGGAAGGGGGTGCGCGCCGGGTTGCCCGCGCCCCTACGGGAGTTTGTAGCACGACCGGTCGCCGGCGGCCAGTCCGGTCACACGGTCTGCTGCTGCTTCTCCTCGAAGCGGAGCTGCGGCAGCAGGGTGATGTCGAAGATCCGCTTGTGCTGGGCGCGCACCAGGCGGATCTCCTCGGCGCAGCGGCGCAGGCCCGCCAGCAGGGCGGTCACCTGGAAGCCCCGGTGGCTGTAGCCGAAGTTGCGCAGGTTGTGCATGGCGGTCACGAAGTGGCGCTCGGCGAGGTCGGGCTCCTCGGCCATGAGCCGGGCGTAGCCCTCGCAGGCCTCGCCCAGCCCCAGCCAGAACACCTCGTCGCGCCCCTGGGCCCGCAAGAGGCCCTCGGCGGCGTGGGCGGCGGCCCCGGCGAAATCGCGGCGATTGAACGTGGCCACCAGGGCCTCCAGGATCAGGTCCTGCATGGACGCTCCCTTCCAGGTTCCAGGCGACCGCACCGTCGGGGCCGGCCGCGTCAGTCCTCGTCGTCGTCGTCGTCGCCGAGGTCGAGGTCGTGGTAGCGCTGGACCTCGTCGTCGTAGCCCAGCTTGCTGAAGTCCTCCATCCGGTCCACGTAGAGCACGCCGTCCAGATGGTCGCACTCGTGCTGCATGACGATGGCGGGGAAACCCTCGAGCTCCAGCGCCACCGGCTCGCCCTTCTCGTCGTGCGCCTTGACCGTGATGTGCGCGGGGCGCTCGACGTAGCCACGCAGCCCCGGGATGCTCAGGCAGCCCTCGTACATGCCCAGGCGCCGCCCCTCGTCCTTGACCTCGATCTCCGGGTTGATGAGCACCCGCAGCCGGGGACGACCTCGCTCGTCCTCCTCGCCGCCGGCGATCACCAGCCGCAGCGGGGTGTAGACCTGGGGCGCAGCCAGGCCCACGCCGTTGTACTCGAACATGGTCTCGAGCATGTCGCGGATGAGCCGCTGCACCTCCGGCGAGGTGATCTTCGCGGGGTCGATGGGCTTGCACTTCTCGCGCAGCACCGGGTGCCCCATGCGCGCGACCTTGAGAATCGCCATCGGTCGGTCTCCTGTCGGTGGTTCTGGTGGGGGAGGTCGGTGACGCGCCCCACCATAACCCATTTCGACCCCGATGCAAAAACCGGCCCAGCGGAAAGGCTGGATTCGGGGGGCTACGGGCGTATTGGCGCATCTCCCGGATCGCAGGCGGGAATTTCCCGGCCGGCAGGGCGGCAGATGTTTCCGGGGGCTGGCGGGGTCTGTGCGGCGGCCGGAGAGGTCGTCCCCGGGCTTGCGCGCCGGGAGGTTAACACGACGTTGACAATGGGTGGGCGGTTGGCCACCGTAGGCGCGGCCACCGCCCAGCGCTCCGCGCGACGCCGACGAGACGGAAAGGTTCCATGCCGACCGATCCCCTGCGCGCCCACCCCGGAACGCGCACTCGCCCCGCCGCCGCCCCGGTCCTCCTGCGCCTGCTGCAGGTGGCCATCCTGCTCTACTTCTTCCTCTTCGCCATCGGCCTGCTCGGCGGGGCGTTCAAGCTCTTCGGCAAGGGCTTCAGCGAGGCGCTGATCACCGGCACCAGCAACCCGGTGGTGGGCCTGATGATCGGGCTGCTGGCCACGTCGCTGATCCAGAGCAGCAGCTCCACCACCAGCATCGTGGTGGGCCTGGTGGCCGCCGGCGCGCTCACCGTGCGCGGGGCGGTGCCCATCATGATGGGCGCCAACATGGGCACCACCGTGACCAACACCATGGTGGCCATGGCCAGCCTGGGCCGGCGGGGCGAGTTCGTGCGCGCCTACGCCGGCGCCACCATGCACGACGCCTTCAACCTCCTGGCCATCCTCATCCTCTTTCCCATCGAGCAGGCCACTCACGTGCTCGAGCGGTCGGCCATCTGGCTGAGCACCATGCTCGTGGGCGCCCAGGGCGTGGAGTTCCACAGCCCGGTGAAGGCCGTGGTCAAGCCGGCGGTCTCCCTGGTGAACACCGGCCTGCGCGACGGCGTGAACCTGCCCGACTGGGCCGCCGGCGCGGTGATGCTGGCGGCCTCGCTGGCGCTGATCTTCGTCAGCCTGACCAACCTGACCCGGATCCTCAAGAAGCTGGTGCTGCACCGCGCGGAGGGCCCGCTGACCGGGCTGCTGAGCCGCGGCGGGCTGACGGGCATGGGCGTGGGCGCGGCGCTGACGGTGGCGGTGCAGAGCAGCTCCATCACCACCAGCCTGCTGATCCCGCTCATCGGCGCCGGCCTGGTGCCCCTGGCCGGGGCCTTCGCCGTGACCCTGGGCGCCAACGTGGGCACCACGGTCACCGCGCTGCTGGCCTCGCTGGCCGGCAACCCGGCGGCGGTGACCGTGGCGCTGGTGCACCTGCTGTTCAACCTGGGCGGCATCGCCCTGATCTATCCCATCCCCGCGGTGCGCAACCTGCCCATCCGCTTCGCCCGCCGCCTGGCCCACCTGACGGTGCGCCGGAAGATCTGGGCGATCATCTACATCGTGGGGATCTTCTTCGTCCTGCCGCTGCTCTTCGTGGCGCTGGACCGTGCCCTCGGCTAGCATCGCAGGGACGACCCCGCCTGGAGCGGGGACCCGCGCAGGAGGTCGACCATGGATTTCAAGTCGCTGATGTCGTTGTTCCGCGAGGACGACTGGACCGCCGAGCTGGTGGAACTCTTCGACCGGATGCTCGCCAACGCCAGCTGCATGCTGGCCTACACCAGCGGCGTGGTGATCGACGGCAAGCCCGATGCCGACCCCCAGGCCCAGGTCTTCGACCCCGACAAGGAGATCAACGCGCTGATGCGCAAGATCCGCCGGCGCGTGGTCAGCCGCCTGGTGGTCTCCGGCCGCTCCCGCGACGTCCCCACCGCCATGATCTTCATGAACGCCGTGAAGGACGCCGAACGCATCGGCGATTACATCAAGAACCTGTACGAGATCGCCGAGCTCATGCCCGACGACCCCGACCGCGGCCTCTACCAGGAGTGGCTGGGCCACCGCGCCGAGCTGCTCGGCGACCTCATCCAGCGCACCCGCGAGGCCTTCTCCGAGGGCGACGACGCCGCCGGCGCCACCGTGATCGCCGACACCCGCAAGCTCGCCCGCGAGACCGAGACCGCCATCCGCGAGATCACCTCCTGGAACGGCCAGGTCCGCGACGCCGTCTGCCTGGTCCTCGCCCTCCGCTTCGACAAGCGCATCGCCGCCCACCTCGGCAACATCGCCACCACCCTGGTCATGCCCATCGACCTGCTGGACTTCCATGACGAGGGGCCGACCAGGTAGGTCGCCCGTCGCCGGGTCGCCTGGCTGGTCGCGTGGCCGGTCGGCTGGCCGGTCGGCGGGCTGGTCGCGTGGTTGGTCGCGTGGCCGGTCGGCGGGCCGGTCGGCTGGCTGGTCGCGTGGTTGGTCGGCGAGCCGGTCGGCGGGCTGCTCGCGTGGCTGGTCGGCTGGCCGGTCGGCTGGCTGGTCGCATGGCCGGCCGCCTGGCTGGTCGCATGGCCGGCCGCCTGGCTGGTCGCATGGCCGGCCGCCTAGCTGGTCGGTGCCACGGAGTCTCGGGGCGATCTGGAGGCCGCCCAGGGCCGCCACTGGTCGCAGGCGTCCCGCGGGTCATCATCACGTCATGAGGCACGAGAGGGGCACGAATGCGACCGTGTCGTGGCCTTATTTGTCTTCAGCCTGGAGACAATTGATGATGCTCGGGCAGGGAGAGGGCGGCATCATTCATGACGCTCGAACTCCGAGAGGGGGGATGGGTCTGGGCGGGAGGGATCGGGCGGCCGGGCGGGATCAGGCGGCCGGGCGCGATCAGGATGCCGGGCGCGATCAGGGTGCCGGGCGGGCGCGAACCAAACGAGCCGAGCCGACCGCGCGGTGGCGTATACTGGATAACGTCCACGCCGGGCAGGGTCGCCTCGTCGTCGTGCTGGTCGTCGTCCTGGTCGTCAGCCGGAACCGGGAACCTGGCCGCATTCTCCGATCGTTCGTGGTGCGGAAACGTGACCCGTGGATGATCGCAGAAGTCGCAGGCACTCGACGTGCGTGGTGCGTCCGGGGAGCATCCACCCGAACCCCCCACAATTTGTCTTCAACATGGACACAAAATCAGAACGCCTGAATGAAGCCCTGTCTGGTGTCGCCTCGCTCCGGTCGACCAGCCTGCTCCGGTCGACCAGCCTGGTTGGGCCGACCTGGTCCAGCCTGACGCCGCCACCGGGGTCTCGTCGCGCCTGGCCAGAATCATGGCAGCCACCAGCGATATCCCCGAACGACCTCTCTCAGAATCCACAAGCAACTGTCAATGAATGACTTACCGACTTGCGCCGGCACAAGTCCATAACCTCCATCATTGCAACGGCTTGAGCGCCAAGAGCCGGGGAGTTATACAGCATATCGTATACAAAACGATCCACGGGCAGGTCTTCCATGGGATCCGCCACCTCCTCGTTTCCCTGGCCGGCATCTACCACAGTGCCAGCGCGGCCTCGATCCGATCCATGATCGCGCGCTCCGTGAACCGTTCCTCGACACGCGCGCGGGCCGCTGATCCGAGGTCCGAGCGGAGATCCGGGTCGGTCAAGAGCCGACGGAGGTGATCGGTGAATGTCTGCACATCGTCCACGGTATGCAGTAGACCGGATTCCCCGTGCCTGATCAGCTCGGGGATCCCGTCTGTCAGGCTGGCGGCCACGGGTCGTCCCAGCGCCATGCCCTCCACCAGGGTGTTGGGAAAGCCCTCGCTACGGCTCGGGAGCACGATGATGTCGCTGGCCGCCATGATGGCCGCGGCGTCGTGACGGAAGCCGAGGAACTGCACGCCGCCGTGGCGGGTCCCGGCGTCCGCCGGAGCCCCGGCGCCGGCCGCCGCCCCCGGCCGCCGCAGACCCATGGCCCGGGCGCGCTCCTCCAGTTCCGCGCGGCCATCCCCCTCGCCGACGATCAACCAGATGGTCCCGGGAAACTCCTTCCCCAGGTCCGCGGCCGCGGTGAGCACGTGCTCCTGACCCTTCCGCCAGCCCACCTCCCCGACGCAGGTGACCACCGCTCCCGCCGCCATCGCCGGCTCCGCCGCGACCTCCGATCCCGCCACCGGCCCAGGTCCCACCGCCGGCCCAGGCCCCGCCACCGGCCCAGGTCCCACCGCCGGCCCCAGCCCCAGTTCCCGGCGCACCGCCGCCACGGCGTCGGCGGCGGTGTGGGCGGCGAGGTCGTCGAGGTCCACGCCGTTGGGGATCACGCGGACGCGGTCGCGGGGGAACCAGGGCGCCTGGCCGCAGACCGGTTCGACCAGGGCCCGGGCGTTGCAGATCAGGCGGTCGACGCCGTGGCGGTAGACCAGACGGTAGTGCCAGGTGTCCTTGATGGGGACCGGGGAGCCGCGGCGGGCCACCAGGCGGATGGGACGACCGGCCAGTAGGGCGGCCAGCCGGGCCTGGCGGATCTCCTTGTCCAGGTTGGCGCAGACCACCTCGGCGCGGGCGTCGGCCAGGATGCGCGCCAGGCCCAGGAGGGAGCGCGGATCGAGCCAGCCGCCGAGGCGCACGGTGCGGACACGCAGACCGGTGCCGGGAGCCGCGCCGCCGGAAGCCGCGCCACCAACGCTCCCGGCCATCAACTCGCGTCCCCGCCGCGCCAGCTCGCTATCGGGCTGGACTGCGAGGGTGACGCGGTGGCCGCGGGCCTGCATGGCGCGGGCCGCCGTCAGCATCCACTTCTCGCCGCCGCCCCAGCCGCGCAGGCTGGAGACGAAGACCAGCGATCGCCGGGGCGCGGCGCCCGGCGGTGCGGCGCCCGGCGGTGCGCTGCCCGGCGGTGCGGCGCCCGGCGGTGCATTGCCGGGTCGAGCATCGGAAGACGGCGTGCTGGCGGATACCGAGCCATCCCCACGCAGCGACGGCGCGATCCCCTCGGATCGCGCCGCCTCGCTGCCGGAACGCGCGCTGTGGTTCCGACCGTTCATGCTCGCATCATACCCTGCCGGGGCCGCCTTGCCTAGCGGGGATTGCCACGCGGACACGCCGCACGAGCCGGTCCTGCGCGAGCTGGCCCCGCACGCCCCGGCCGCGCACGCGCCGCCCCCGCACGCCCCTACCCTCGCGGGATGGCCAGGAAGATGCGCCCATCGCTGGCGGGGCGGTAGACCCGCAGCAGGATGGGGCGGTCCTTGCCCTGGCCCAGCGCGTCGCGGTAGGCATCCACGCTGGTGACCTGGCGGGTGTTGACCTCGAGGATCACATCGCCGCGACGCAGGCCCTCGCGGGCCGCGCGGCTGCCGGCGTCGATCTCCACCACCAGCAGGCCTTCCACGTCGTCGGGCACGTCGGCGCGGGCGCGCAGCTGATCGGTGAGCGCGCGCACGGAGACGCCCTCGATGGCGTCCTCGTCGGTGGGGCCGCCGCCGCGGTTGCTGGCCACCGTGGGCTGCGAGGGCAGCTCGGCGAGCTCGACGGTCCGGGTGACGGTGTCGTCCCCGCGCATGATCCGGAGCTTCGCCTCGTGGCCGACGGGCAGCAGGGAGACGGTGTTGCGTAGCTGCGCCACCGAGTCCACCTGCCGGTCGTCCACCGCCAGGATCACGTCGCCTTCCTCGAGGCCGGCCTTCTCCGCCGGGGTGTCCTCGTTGACGCGGGCCACCAGCACGCCCTGCGGGCGGGCCAGGCCGTAGTAGTCGGCGATGGCCTGGTTGACGTCCTGCACCTGCACGCCCAGCCAGGCGCGGCGCACCTCGCCGTCGTCGCGCAGGGAGTCGAGGATGCGCTGGACCATGTTGGCGGGGATGGCGAAGCCGATGCCCTGCGAGCCGCCGCTGCGGCTGAGGATGGCCGAGTTGATGCCCACCACCTCGCCGCGCATGTTCACCAGCGCGCCGCCGGAGTTGCCCGGGTTGATGGAGGCGTCGGTCTGGATGTGGTCCTCGTAGTCCATCAGGCCGATGGAACGACCCTTGGCCGACACGATGCCCAGCGTCACGGTCTGGCCCACGCCGAAGGGGTTGCCCACGGCCATCACCCGCTCGCCGATGCGCAGGGCGTCGCTGTCGCCGAACTCCACGTACGGGAGCTCGCGCCCGGGCTCGATCTTGATGAGCGCCACGTCGGTCTGCGGGTCGGTGCCGATGAGCTCGGCCTCGTAGGTCTCGCGACTGTTGAACGTCACGTTGATCACGTCGGCGTCCTCCACCACGTGATTGTTGGTGACGATGAACCCGTCCGCCGAGATCACCACGCCCGAGCCCAGGCTGCGCTCGCGGCGCTCGCGGTGCTCGGGGATGTCGAAGAAGCGGCGGAACATGGGGTCGTTCATCAGGGGGTTGTCCGCCGGATCGACCATCTTGTCGGTATTGATGTTCACCACCGCGGGCATGGCCATCTCGGCCACGTCGGCGGTGTCCAGCTCCAGGAGCGGGGCGGCCGGGGCCGCCGGGGCGGTCAGGCCGACCGCCATGACGAGCAGCACCGCCATCAGCAGGCTGCGGGGATTCCCTCTCGTGATCATCGCGTCCTCCATCGAAGGGTGGCTGATCCGGCACTGGCGCCGCCGCCCGGCCTGCTCGCGGCCGGATGGCGCCGACAGCGCCTCGCGACCGGGATGAACCCCGGCCCCTCCAGAAAGTTTCTCATCGTTCTCGGGGTTCCGCATCCTGGCCGGCTCGTCAAGGCGGCAAGCAGCCCCGGGGACGACCCCGCCGTGATCGGCCGTCATGGCCGCCGCCCGGGCCGCGACGAGCAAGAGGCCCGCCCCCCGCGCACAGGAGGCCGGCCTCTTCTCGCCGGACGCCCCGCGGCCAGGGCCGCGAGCGCCGTCGGCGCTATTCGCCGTCGTCGCCGATGGCCTCCACCGGACAGTCCTCCAGGGCGTCGCGGCAGG
>CAZWYF010000050.1:0-20956 GCA_964637835.1 uncultured Fibrobacteraceae bacterium | reverse complement strand
TCTAGCCGAGCACCTCGCTCAGCCAGCGGCGGGCCAGGTAGAGGCCCGCCGCGGCGCTCAGCACCGCGCTGAAGAACGCGACCACCGGATCGATCAGGAAGCCGAGCTTCCAGCCCACGGCGCTGGCGAGCGCCGCGATCATGTAGGCGAGCAGGCGTTGCACGACGCGCCTTTCGAACGGGTCCGGTACGGAGTAGCAGGATCCGGGCCAGTCCGGTGCGCTTCAGCCGCCGTTACGGCAGCTGCGGCAGACGCCGCGCAGGATCACGTGGTAGCCGTCGATCCCGTGACCCTCGAGGGTGGAGCCCACGAGGTCGTCGAGGACCGGCAGTACCGTGTCGAGGTCGCACACGCGCTGGCAGCGCTGGCACTGCAGATGCAGGTGCGGCTCGGGATTGCCGTCGTACCGGGCCTCCTGGCCCACGCAGCCGGCCAGGCGCACCACGTCGCCGGTCTCCTGGAGGATATCCAGGTTCCGGTAGACGGTACCCAGGCTGATGCGGGGCAGACGATCGCGGACGGAGTGATAGAGCTCGCCGGCGGTCGGGTGGCTCCGCGTGGCGCGGAGTTCCTCGAGGACCACCTGACGTTGCCGGGTGTTGCGTCGCTGAGTAGCGGACATCGGACACTCTCCCCGGGTCTCGAGTCGGTCTGGGTCGCTTATCGGTAGTATGTCTTGCTGAAGTTGGTGTGTCAATCCCAATAAGGGTCCCGCACGGAAACGCCGCGGGCCCCTTCCGGGGCCCGCGGGGCGGATGTCGCGATGCGGTGGACCGGCTGCGGCCCGCGGAACGCTATTCCTCGCGCGATACGTGATGTCGCCCGTGCCGCACGATCTCGCCGCTGACCATGTAGATCGCGTCCTCCGCGATGTTCGTGGCGAGGTCGGCGACGCGTTCGATGTGCTTCGAGACCAGCATCACCGGCAGCAGGCAGTCCACCATGGATCCATCCTGGCGCATCTGATCGCGCAGGATCCGGGTCAGCTCGAAGTAATCACGGTCCACGTCATCGTCGGCGGCCATCACCTCGCGGGCCAGGTCCTCGTCCAGGCTCACGACCGCATCGAGGCTCTTGCGCAGCATCGACTGGGCCGTCTCGGCCATCCTGGGCACCCGGCGGACACTGTCGACATGATCCTCGCACGGGAACGAACGGGCGTGTTCGGCGATGCTGACCGCGAGGTCGCCGATCCGTTCGAGGTCGTTGTTGATCTTGAGCACGGCGATGACGAAGCGCAGGTCGATGGCCACCGGTTGATGCAGCGCCAGGACCTTGAGGCACTCCTCCTCGAAGTCCACCTCCATCAGGTCGATCTCGAGGTCGCGGGCGCGGATCTGGTCGATGAGCGAGGCGTCGTTGGTGAGGACGGCCTTGACGGCGAGGTGGAGATTCTCCTCGACCACCGCGCTGAGCGTGAAGAGGGATTTCTTCAGGCGGCGAAACGCTGGCATCAGATGGGGATGCATGAACGTCCTCCTTGTGCCCGGGCAGGGGATCCATCCTTCCGACCGTGCTGGATGTGACGCCGGAATCTACACGGCGACGCGCACTTCTGCAAATACATCCGCGAATACCGAGGGGTGTCCGCCCTCAAGGCGTCGGCGCGTGATCAGCTGACGCAGCCGGCGGCACCACGGGCAACGAGATGGTGAACGTGGCGCCCTGCCCGACCGTGCTCGCGGCGGTGGCCTCGCCACCGTGAGCCTGCGCGATGTGCTTGACGATGGCAAGTCCCAGTCCGGTGCCGCCGAGCTTGCGGCTCCGGGCGCGGTCGACGCGATAGAAGCGCTCGAAGACCCGCGGCAGGTGCTCGGGGGCGATGCCACGGCCGGCGTCGCGCACGCTGATCAGCACGCGGTCGGCCTCGCGGCTGGCCGCCACCAGCACCGGCTCCAGCGTCCCGCTGTGCTTCCGCGCGTTGTCCACCAGGTTGACCACCGCCTGCTCGATGAGCGCCGGGTTGGCCGTCAGGCGCAGATCGGGCGGACACTCGATGCGGACGCTCACGCTGTCCTCCGCATCGCGAGCGGTGCAGACGTTCACCGCGTCGAGGAGGATCTCGGCCACCTGCACGGTCTCGCGACCGAGATCGTCCTCGGGACCGCCCTGCTCGAGGCGGGAAAGGGAGAGGAGGTCGTCGATGATGTGCTGGAGCCGGTCGGCCTGCCGGTTGATGATGGCCAGGAACCGCTCGGCATCCTCGGGGCTCGCGGGGGGGGATTCCCGCAACGTCTCCACGAACCCCTTGATGGACGTGATGGGCGTGCGCAGTTCGTGGGAGACGTTGGCCACGAAGTCGCGACGGAGCGTCTCCAGCCGGCGCATGCGGGTGACGTCGTTGAGCACCAGGAGGGCGCCCAGGCGCTGACCGTCGGGCCCCTGCAATCCCGTGGCGTGGACCTGGAGGTGGCGTTCGCCGTCCCGGCGCAGGACGATCTCGCCTTCCACCGGGTCGCCGCCGGACAGGGCGGACTTGGCCAGGCGGATGAGGTCGGGATTGCGCACCACTTCCTGGATGCTGCGGCCGGTGGTGTGGGCGCGGTCCAGCCCCAGGAGATCGCAGCTGGCCTGGTTCAGCCCGATGATGGTCTCGTCACGATCGATCGCCAGGACGCTCTCGACCATGCTCGCGAGGACGGCCTCCTGCTCGTTGCGCTGGTTCTCGATGGTCCGGATGCGGTCGTGGAGCTGGGCGGCCATGGCATTGAGGGCCTCGGCCAGGGCGCCGATCTCCTCGCTGTCCAGGACGGTGCTCAGGCGCGTGCCGAACTCGCCCTTCGCGAAGCGCCGGGCGCCTTCCTTCATCTCGCGCAGCGGGATGCTGATCCGGCGGGCCAGCCCGTAGCTGAGCAGCGCGGCGCCGAAGGCCAGGAGCACGCCGCCCAGGGCGATGCGCTGCTGGACCACCGTCAGCGCCCGGTCGATGGAGGCCAGTGAATGGGACGTGCGGAGCACGCCCAGCAGCTGGCCATCCGCGCGGATGGGCAGGGCCACGTACATGCGCCGATGGCCCAGCGTGGCGCTGTAACGGACCGCGCGCCCGGTCTCCCCGGCGAGGACCGCCAGGACCTCCGGCCGATCGCCGTGGTCGTCCATGCGTGCGGGGTCCTCCCGGGAGTCGGCCACCACCTCGCCGTCGGGCAGGATCACGGTCAACCGCGTACTGGCGACCAGGCCGCGCTCGCGGCAATACGCCTGCAAGGCCTCGGTCTCGCCGCTCTGCAGCAGTCGCGCCACCCCTCCCATCACGAGCTGGCCGCGGTCGTTCAGATCCTGGGCGGACTGGTCGTGGAAGAAGTCGCGCAGCGATCGGGAGGTATACCCCGTGATCAGCACCAGCGACAGGACGATGACCGCCAGGAACGGCAGGAAGATGTGCCAGAGCAGGCTTTTTCGATGCATGTCACTCGCCGAGCTTGTACCCCACGCCCCGCACGGTGGTGATGTGCCGGGCGGCGTCGCCGAGCTTCTTGCGCAGGCTCGCCACCTGGACGTCCACCGACCGGCCGGTCACCGGGTAGTCCTCGCCATGCACCGCCCGGACGATCTGCGTCCGGCTGAAGACCCAGCCGGGCCGCGAGGCCAGGAAATGCAGGATCCGGAACTCCGTGTGGGTCAAGGAGACGGGCGCGTCGTCGACATGGACCTCGTGGCGACCGGGATGGATCCGGATCTCCGCGAAGTCGAGGGCGCCCTCGGCGTCGGGCCGGTGATCGGGACTGCGGCGCAGGACCGCGGCCACGCGGGCACCGAGGACCTTGGGGCTGAACGGCTTGGTGATGTAGTCGTCCGCGCCGGCCTCGAAGCCCGCGATGACGTCCTCCTCCTCACCCTTGGCAGTGAGGATGATCACCGGTAAGCTGCTGGTGGCCTGGTCGCCCTTGATCCGGCGACAGACCTCCAGACCGTCCAGACCCGGCAGCATGAGGTCGAGCACCATGAGCGACGGGCCGTTCTCCCGGACCAGCTCGAGGGCCTCCTCACCGCGATCGGTGACGTCGACCCGGTATCCGGAATTGACGAGAGTGTACTCCAGGAGTTCCTGGATGTCCTCCTCATCCTCGACCACCAGGATCAGCTCGTCCGACATGTTCACCTTCCTCGACGACGCGTCGCGCGGGTCCGGCCGCCCCGGCCCGGAAGGAGGCCGGCGCGGCCCAGGGCACCGGCAGTATATGAAGGGAATGCGCGGGATATGTCAGGAAAATGTCAACATTCTGTAAGCGACGGCTTCCGGGCCGCGGCGGGCGCGGGCCTGCTGGCCGGGATGCTGGCGCTGGCCGGCGGTGCGGCCATGGCGCAGACCACGCCCTGGGAGGAGGACCCCCTGGCCACGCCACGCTACGCGGAGACCGTGGCCTGGTGCCAGGATCTGGCGGCGGGCAGTCCGCAGGTGTCCTACACCCGGTTCGGTGTCAGCCCTCAGGGGCGCGACCTGCCCTTGCTGGTCTGGGATGCGGCGGGGCTGAACCGTCCGGCCGCCTGCCACGAGGCCGGCCGCCTGGTCCTGCTGGTGCAGGCCTGCATCCACGCCGGGGAGAGTTGCGGCAAGGACGCGGGCATGACCTGGATCCGCGACCTCGCCCGCGAGGGCGGCCCCGATGGCGTGACCGTCCTGTTCATCCCCATCTTCAACGTGGACGGCCACGAGCGCTTCGGCCCCCACAACCGGGTCAACCAGGACGGCCCGCGGGAGATGGGCTGGCGCGCCACCGCCCAGAACCTGAACCTCAACCGCGACTTCCTGAAGGTCGACGCGCCGGAGATGCGGGACTGGCTCCAGCTGTGGGCGGTCTGGCAGCCCCACTTCCTGGTGGACATCCACTCCACCGACGGCGCCGACTACCAGTACCCCGTCACCTACGGCCTCGAGCTCCACGGGAACCTGGACCCCGAGCTCACCGACTGGCTGACGGGCTACCGGGACCGCCTGGTGGAGGCCATGGCGGCGGACGCCTACTCGCTGGCGCCCTATGTCAGCTTCCGTCGCTGGCACGATCCCCGCAGCGGGCTGCGCGACTGGGTGGCCAGCCCGCGCTACAGCCAGGGCTACGCCGCGGTGCGCAACCGTCCCGGCCTGCTCGTCGAGGCCCACATGCTCAAGCCCTACCCCGTGCGCGTGGCCGCCACCCGGGCCATCCTCGACCATACCCTCGATCTCCTGGCGGCCGAGCCGGCGGGGTTGCGGGACCTCACCGCGGCCGCCGACCGCCGCTCCGCCGGGCTGGCCGCTGCCGGCAGGCCCGTGCCCTTGACCTTTGCCGACGGGCCGGACAGCGTGATGATCGACTTCCTCGGCGTCCGCTACGAGGAGCGCACCAGCTCCCTCAGCGGCGGTCGCTACTTCGTCTACCATGCCGACCAGCCCGACACCTTCCGGGTGCCGTACTTCGACACCCCGCGGATCCGCGAGGCGGCCACCCTGCCGGCCGCCTACCTGATCCCGCCCCAGTGGCGGGAAGCGATCGACCGGCTCGCGCTGCACGGTGTCCGCCTCGAGCATCTGCAGCGACCCGCGGAGATCGCCGTGGACACCTGGCGCCTGGAGGACCCGCAGTGGCGGGAGGAACCCTACGAGGGGCGGCACCTGCTGAGCTACCGGGCCGCACCGTTGCGCGAGACGCGCGAGTTCCCGGCCGGAACCGTGGTGGTGCCCACCGATCAGCCCGCCGCGCGCCTGATCGCCCATGCCCTCGAGCCGGCCGGGCCGGATGCCCTGGTGCGCTGGGGCTTCTTCGACGCCGTGATGACGCGCGTGGAGTACGTGGAGAGCTACGTGATCGAGCGGATCATGGCGGAGATGGTGCGCGAGCGTCCCGAGCTGCTGGCGGAGCTCGAGGCCCGCAAGGCCGCCGATCCGGAGTTCGCCGCCGACCCCTGGGCCATCCGCCACTGGTTCTACGAGCGGACTCCGTACTTCGACCATCGCGCCCGGATCTATCCCGTGGCGCGCATCGACGATCCGGCCATTCGCGATGCCCTGCCCACGCGATGAACCACGCGACGAACCCCGCCGATTTACCTGCCGTTAACCCCGGCCTTACATGTTAACGATGTTTTTACATCGAAATAACACGGTCGATACACGCTGCGCCTACCCTATCGCCGTCGCCCGGCGTGGGTGACCCGAGGCACACTGTCACCAGATTCCGAAGGAAGCGTGTCATGTCCCAGAGCAAGCTGGCGGGTGGATTCCTGGCTGCCGTGGGCGCCGTGGCGCTGGTCGCCGGGATCGCGCTGGCCGCGATCACCGTCGATCCCGGTCTGCCGCACTACACCAGGACCAAGGGCGTCTCCGGATCCATCAAGAGCATCGGCTCGGACACCATGAACAATCTCATGGCGCTGTGGTCGGAGGACTTCCGCGGCATGTACCCGAGCGTGCAGGTGGAGATCGAGGGCAAGGGCTCGAGCACGGCGCCACCGGCCCTCATCAACGGCACCAGCAACTTCGGTCCCATGAGCCGGGCCATGAAGTCCAAGGAAGTGGATCAGTTCGTCGAGAATTTCGGCTACGAGCCCACGCACCTGCGAACGAGCATCGACATGCTGGCCGTGTTCGTCCACAAGGACAACCCCATCGCGGGCCTGACGCTGCAGCAGGTCGATGCCGTGTTCTCGAGAACGCGCAAGGGCGGCCTGGAGAAGGACATCTCCACCTGGGGCGATCTCGGCCTGACCGGCGAGTGGGCCAACAAGCCCATCAGCACCTATGGCCGCAATAGCGCCAGCGGGACCTACGGCTATTTCAAGAAGCACGCCCTCTTCGAGGGAGACTTCAAGAACAGCGTCAAGGAACAGGCCGGCAGCTCCGCCGTGGTCCAGGCCGTGTCGAGCGACAAGTACGCCATCGGCTACAGCGGGATCGGCTACAAGACCGCCGATGTGCGAGCGGTGCCCCTGAGCGTGGACACCGGCGCGAGCCCCCGCTTCGTGGCCGCCGCTCCGGACAACGCCTATACCGGCGAGTACCCGCTGGCGCGGTTCCTCTACCTGACTGTCAACTACAAGCCCAACAGCGATCTCGATCCCCTGCGCCGCGAGTTCATCGCGTACGTCTTCTCGCACTCCGGCCAGCAGAACGTGATCAAGGACGGCTACTACCCGGTCACCGCGGCCATCGCGGCGGAGGAACTGAAGAAGGTGGGCATCGAGCCCGCCATCTAGCTCGCTGCCAGGACGTGCCCGCGACGCGGGGTCGGCCGCCATGGTCCGGCCCCGCCATCGTGGGACGGGCCCTCCGAAAGGCGATCGATGACCAGGAAGCAGCAAGCGGATGCGGCGTTCTCCGGCCGCTCCCGGGCGCGCAAGGCCCGGCGCTCGGTGCTCGTCAAGGACCGGATCGCTCGCTGGGTGATCGCCCTGGGCGGCATCGGCAGCATCATCGCGGTCTCGCTGGTGGGCCTGTTCCTGGTCTACGTGGTGATTCCTCTCTTCCTGCCATCGAACCTCGAGCGGGAGCACGAGCTCGTCGCCAGCACGACGTCGGCTCCCGTGGCGCACGTGGGCCTCAGCGAGTACAGCACCATGGCCTGGATGCTGCACCGTGATGGATCCCTGCTCGTCCGCCGTCTCGGTGACGGAGCGGTGATCCAGCGTACGGCGGTCCCCGACGCCGCGCTGATGACCTGCTGGTCCTTCGGCGTCGGCAGCGACAACTGCGCCATCGGCTACAGTGACGGTACCGTGCGCGTGGGCAGCGTCCGGTTCACCACCGAGTTCCTGCCCATCGCCCAGATCCCGCCGCGACTGCGCGAGCTCCCGGTGGGCGCGGCGGCCCCCCTGCGGCAGGGGATCGTGGAGCGGACGCCGGAGATGCAGTTCCGCTACCAGGAGCTCGCCCTCGATCTCGGCCCGGCCCAGCAGCTCGGCCCTCATCCCATCGTCCTGGTGGATCAGAGCGAGACCAACACCGGCCCCCGCTTCGCGGCCCTCGACGCCTCCGGCACGCTGCACGTCAACGAGCTCCGCAGCCGTCGCAACCTGTTGACCGGCGAGGTCACCGTCACGGCGACCGGGGGAACGCTCGACCTCCGTACGGCCGGCATCCTGCCCGAATCCGGCGTGGCGCCGACCCATCTGCTGCTCACCGGACTCGGCGACAACGTCATGCTCGCCTGGGCGGACGGGCGCCTGGTCCGCATCCACACCGTGCAGCCGCAGCAGATGCGGGTCACCGGCGAGACGGACCTGGTTCCCGAGGCCGACCACCGACTGACCACCGTGGCCTTCCAGCTGGGCAAGGCGTCCCTGATCACCGGCGACGACCTCGGCCGCATCCGGGTCTGGTTCCGCGTCAAGGACCCCGACGCCGATCACGTGGACGGCACCTCCCTGGTGCTCGCCCACTCGCTACCGCCCCACCGGGCGGTGACCACCGATCTGGCTCCCTCGGCGCGCTCGCGCATGGTGGCGGCGGCCTTCGCCGATGGCACCATCTCCCTCTATCACATCTCCAGCGACCAGCTGCTCACCGAGGTCCAGGCGGTGGCGGATGGCGAGCCGGTCGATTTCCTCGCCCTCGGCCCGCGGGACGACATCATGCTCAGCCTGGCCGGCGAGGAGGGACACGTCTGGCGCATCGACGCTCCGCATCCGGAGACCAACTGGCGGTCGCTCATGCAGCGCGTCTGGTACGAGGGCTACGACGAGCCGGCGTGGGTCTGGCAGTCGTCCGGCGCCTCGGATTCCTTCGAGCCCAAGTACAGCCTGATGCCCTTGATCTTCGGCACGCTCAAGGCCACGCTCTACTCGTTGCTCTTCGGCCTGCCCCTCGCCTGGTTCGCAGCCATCTATACTTCGGAATTCCTGCATCCGCGCACCAAGGCACGCATCAAGCCGGTCATCGAGCTGATGGCCAGCCTGCCGTCGGTGGTCCTGGGCTTCCTGGCCGCCCTGGTCTTCGCGCCGTTCCTCGAGGGTGTGGTGCCGGAGACGCTCACGGCCTTCGTCACCGTGCCGTTCTGCTTCCTGCTCGGTGCCCATCTCTGGCAGCTGCTGCCCCGCGGACCGGCGCTGCGCTGGAGCACCATCAAGTTCCCGCTCATGTTCGCGGGCCTGCCCCTGGGCCTGGTGCTGGCCTCCGCCCTGGGCGGTGGCGTGGAGTCCGCCCTGTTCAGTGGCGATATCGTCGCCTGGCTGGATGGCCAGGTGGGTTCCGGGACCGGCGGCTGGATGTTCCTGCTCCTGCCCGTCACCGCCGGGGCGGTGTTCCTCTTCAACGTGCAGGTGGTGGACGGCTGGCTGCGCCGGGTGGGACCGACGGTCACGCGGCCCCGCTTCGCGCTCCTGGACCTGGCCCGGTTCCTGGTCAGCAGCCTGGTGGTGCTGGCGGGGGCCTGGACCGTCTCCTGGCTGCTGGCCGCCTCCGGTCTGGACCCGCGTGGCAGCTACGTCGACACCTACGTGCAACGCAACGCCCTGGTGGTGGGCGTGGTCATGGGCTTCGCCATCATTCCCATCATCTACACCATCAGCGAGGATGCCCTCTCCGCCGTGCCCGGCCACCTGCGCGCCGCGTCCCTGGGCGCCGGCGCCACGCCGTGGCAGACGGCCATCTACGTGATCATCCCCCCGGCCATCAGCGGCCTGTTCTCCGCCATGATGATCGGCCTCGGACGCGCCGTGGGCGAGACCATGATCGTGCTCATGGCCGCGGGCAACACCCCGGTCATGGAGTGGAACATCTTCAACGGCTTCCGCACCCTCTCGGCCAACATCGCGGTGGAGCTTCCCGAGGCGGTCCAGAACAGCACGCATTACCGCACGCTCTTCCTGGCGGCATTCACCCTGTTCGTCATGACGTTCATCCTGAACACTGCGGCCGAGGCGGTCCGGATCCGGTTCCGCAAGAAGTCGCTGGAGCTGTGACGTGAAGACCGATGCCATGAAGCCGGAGCAGCCGGCCGGAGCGGCCGCCGCGCGGGTGCCCGGCCCCTCCCCGGGCCGACCTCCGCGGCGCAGCGGGCAATCCCGGGTGGCCACGTCCTTGCTGGCCCAGGGCGAGCCCCTGCTGTGGCTGACCGGTGGCGGACTGGTGCTCTGCTGCGTGATGATCGTCGGTCTGCTCGGCCTGGTGTTCTACCAGGGTTTCAGCACCTTCTGGCCCCAGCCCGTGCTCTCGCTCACCACCCTCGACGGCGACACCTACTGGGGCGAGGTCACCCGCGAGAATCGCTTCACGCCCGAGCCGGATCTGCTCCAGTCGCTGGACGGGGAGGCGCGCGCGGCCGCGGCGGCGGAACTGGCCGCCAACGAGGGCGAGTTGCGGCGGCAACTCCTGCGGACCGGCAACTTCGAGCTCTCGGGCGAGCACTTCAACTGGGTCCGCGACTACGAGGTGGCCGACGGGGGACGTACGCGGCCAGAGTGGGCGCTGGTGCTCGAGCGCCTGACCTGGGGCCGGTTCTACGGCGAGCCCATCGCCTACCTGGTGGATGGCGAGGTGGTGGCCGAGGGCGCGGCGGCCGCGTGGGCGGCCTACCGCGCGGAGCATCCCGACGTCCGCCAGCGCTTCCACCAGCAGCGCGAGCTGGAGAACGAGGAGATCGCCCGCATCAACCACCGGCTGGAGGAGGCGCGCCTCGAGGCCCGGCAGGCGGAGCTGGATCACGGCACCGGATCGCCCGAGCACCGGGCCGCCCGGACGGCCGCCGACCAGGTCCGCGAGCAGACCAGCATCGAGTTCGCGGCGATCAACGAGCGTATCGAGGCGCTCCGGCAGGAGAACCAGCGGTACGTCCTGCGCCTGCGGACCGCCGCCGACCGCGAGGCCGAGATCGCCCTGGGCGACATCGTCCGCGCCTACCCGGCCAACCAGCTGGACCTGGGGGACAAGGTCGGTCTCTACGTCTCCCGCTGGCATGAGTTCCTCACCGCCGAGCCCCGCGAGGCCAACAGCGAGGGAGGCGTCTACCCGGCCATCTTCGGCACCGTGGTGATGACGCTCATCATGTCCCTGCTGGTGGTGCCCTTCGGCGTGCTGGCGGCGCTCTACCTGCGGGAGTACGCCAAGGCCGGTCCCATGGTCTCGGCCGTGCGCATCTCCATCAACAACCTCGCCGGCGTCCCCAGCATCGTCTTCGGCGTCTTCGGCCTGGGCTTCTTCAGCTACATCATCGGCGGCGCCATGGACCAGGCCTTCTTCGCCGCCAAGCTGCCCAGCCCCACCTATGGCACCGGCGGCCTGCTGTGGGCCTCGCTCACCCTGGCGCTGCTGACCTTGCCCGTGGTGATCGTGGCCACCGAGGAGGCGCTGGCCGCCGTGCCGGGCTCCATGCGGGAGGGCAGCTACGCCTGCGGCGCCACCAAGTGGCAGACCATCCAGCGGATCGTGCTGCCGCGCGCGCTGCCGGGCATCATGACCGGCACCATCCTGGCCATGGCCCGTGGCGCTGGCGAGGTGGCCCCGCTGATGCTCGTCGGGGCGGTGAAGCTCGCGCCAGAGCTGCCCATCGATGGCATCCCGCCCTACATCCACCCCGAGCGCAGCTTCATGCACCTGGGTTTCCACATCTACGACCTCGGCTTCCAGAGCCAGAACTCCGAGGCCGCCAAGCCCATGGTGTTCACCACCACGCTGCTCTTGATCCTGATCATCACGGCCCTGAACCTGGCGGCCATCTGGCTGCGGACGCGGCTCCGCCGGAAATTCGTGGCGAACCAGTTCTGATGGCGCGACCCTGAGGAAAGCGATGAGCGAGGAGCGGGACATGCAGACGCAACGAGCCGCCGGGTCGGCCACCGGGACGATCGCCGGAAAGGACGCGGACGTGGGAACCGAGAGCCGACTGGCCGCCATCGCGGCTGGAGCCGAGGTCCAGAGCGATATCCATGCCGAGGTCCTGGCCGAGGAATCGGTTTTGGAGATCCGAGATTTCAACCTCTGGTACGGTGCCGCGCAGGCCCTGCACCATATCTCCATGCCCATCCCGCGCGGCAAGGTCACCGCCCTGATCGGCCCTTCCGGCTGCGGCAAGTCCACCCTGCTGCGCTCGGTCAACCGGCTGAACGACCTCATCGACTCCGTGCGCATCGAGGGCGACATGCTGCTCAACGGCGACTCCATCTACGGTCCGGCGGTGGACGTGATCGAGCTGCGCCGCCGCATGGGGATGGTCTTCCAGAAGAGCAACCCGTTCCCCATGAGCGTCTTCGAGAACGTGGTCTACCCGCTGCGCATCGACGGCGAGCGCAACCGCAACGTCCTGAAGGAGGTGTGCGAGCGCACCCTCAAGGGCGCGGCGCTCTGGGAGGAGGTGAGCGACCGCCTGGGCGAGAGCGCCCTCGGCATGTCCGGCGGTCAGCAGCAGCGCCTGTGCATCGCCCGCGCCATCGCCGCCGAACCGGAGGTGCTGCTGATGGACGAGCCCTGCTCGGCCCTCGATCCCATCGCCACCAGCAAGATCGAGGAGCTGATCACCGAGTTGCGGGGCGAGTACTCCATCCTCATCGTCACGCACAACATGCAGCAGGCCTCACGCGTGAGCGACTACACGGCGTTCATGTACCTCGGTCGCCTGATCGAGTTCGGTCCCACGGCGGAGATCTTCACCAATCCGCACCTCAAGGAGACCGAGGACTACATCACCGGACGGTTCGGCTAGGGCGCCGCCGGGTCCTGGGCTTCCCCGCGATCCCGTGCGGTGTCGCGCCCGAACTCGCGCCAGTCGAGGCCGGCCTGCTCGAGGTGCCGGTAGACCGTCTGCTTGGGCTTGCCGGCGAGGCGGGCCACCTGTTCCACGCTGCCGCCGGTGCGCTCGAGCAGGGGCGCGTAGTACTGGCGCCAGAAGCCGACCCGCGCCCGGTCGAACGCCGCGTCCAGGGGCTCGGGCTCCGCGCCCAGGGCCGGGCCGGAGGCCACCGCCAGCAGGCCCGGGTGCACCATGGGCCCCCGGGCGAAGACCACCGCGCGGTCGATGGCCTGCAGGAGCTCGCGGACGTTTCCCGGCCAGGGATGATCCAGCAGCAGGCGCTCGGCCGACGGCGTGAAACCGTGGACGTCCTTGTTCCGCTGGCGCCCGAAATGGGCCAGGTAATGCCGCGCCAGCGGCAGGATGTCCCCGCGGCGCTCGCGCAGCGGGGGCAGGTGCAGCCAGAAGGTGCGCAGGCGGTGGAAGAGGTCGGCCTTGAAGCGGCCGCTGCGCACCTCCTCCTCGATGTCCTTGTTGGTGGCCGCCAGGACGCGGGCCTCGGTGGCCACCATCTCGTCGGCGCCCACGCGGTGGAAACGCCCCTCCTCGATCACCTGCAGCAGCGAGGACTGGATCCCGCCGTCCACGTCGGTGATGTCGTCCAGGAAGATGGTGCCGCGGCGCACGAGGTCGAACTTGCCGCTGCGATCGCTCACCGCGTTGGCGAAGGACCCGCGCACATGGCCGAACAGTTCGGAGGCGATGAGATCGCGGGCCAGCGAGGCCAGGGGGACCGGCAGGAAGACCTCCTCGGCGCGCGGACCTTGCTCGTGCAGCAGCCGGGCCACCACGCCCTTGCCCGTGCCGGTCTCGCCGGTGATCAGGACGCGGCAGTCGGCCGCGGCCAGCTCGCGGACGGTGGCCATCAGTTCCTGGCTGACCCGCGACTCGCCGATGAACACCGAGTGTTCGGGGTCCCCGTCGCCGAAGTGGGCGTCGCGGGCGGCCAGGCGGCGGCGGACGTGGTGATGCTCGAGGGCGCGGAGCATGAGGTTCACCAGGTCGTTGAACGCCGGCATCTTGGTCAGGTAGTGGAAGGCGCCCAGCTGGATGGCGCGCACGGCCGGCGCGGCGGCGTCGGCGCCGGTGAGCATGAGCACCGGCGGGGCCAGGGGGTCGCCCTGCAACTGCTCGAGTAGCACGAATCCGTCGGGACGGCCACCCTCGAACTCGATGTCCAGGAGGATGAGGTCTGGCGGTGCGGCGCCCAGCCGCCGCCGCGCGGCCTCGATGTCGTGGACCACGTCGAGGTGGCAGAGGTCGCCGATCTGATCGGCCAGGATGGCGGTGAAGTGGACGTCGTCGTCCACCAGCAGGACGCGGGTCTCCTCCAGACGGATCATGCGCTGGCGTCCTTCCGGTGGACGTGGTCCCTGGCGGCCACCGGGCGCGGCAGGCGCAGGCGGAAGGTGCTGCCCTGGTCCGGGACCGAGCGCTCGAGCTCGATCACGCCCCCGGTGTGACCGAGCAGGCGGCGGCTGCGCGCCAGGCCCACGCCGCCGCCGGGGCGCGTGCTGGCGCGGCCGGAGAAGAGGTCGTCGATGCGCTCGGGGGCGATGCCGCAGCCGGTGTCGCTGACGCGCACCACCAGCTGACCGCGATCGCCCCGCCAGGTGATGCGCAGGATGCGCTCGGGCGCATCGGCCAGGGCGCGGACCGCGTTGCCCACCAGGTTGTCCAGGGTCAGGCGCAGGGCGGCGGCCTCCACCAGGACCGGCTCGTGGCGTGACTGGTCGCCCTCGGCGAGGATGGTGATGCGCTGACGGCGGGCGAGGTCGGTGTAGCGGTCGAGCACGCGGGCGAGGATGCCCTGGAGGTCGCAGGTGAAGTGGCGTTCCAGCTCCCGGTAGAAGGCCTGGAATTCACGCTCGAGGGTGGCGATCTCCCGGTCGAGTCCGGGGTGGAGGCGGTCGACCGTCGCGGCGTCGAGGTCGGCCGCGAGGAGTCGCTGGAGGATGGCCTCGATGCGCTCGAGGCTGGCGCGCAGGCTGGCGACCCGGGCCGGCTCGAAGTGCACGACGGCGGCCTTGATGAGGATCTCGTCGAGGGCGTCGCGGTCGAACTCGAGGAAGTCCTCGAGGGCGCGGCGGGCGCGCTCCGGAGCATCGGCCACGCGCACCAGGCTGGTGCCGCAGCGGGCGAGCTGACTGGTGACCGTCTTCAGCGTCTCGACCACCGAGATGCGGCCGTGGTTGGTGACCAGGACCTCGCCGAAGATGGTGCGCATCACGTCACGGCGGATCACCAGGGCGGGGTCGAGGGGGGCGGGGGTTCCGGCCGGTGCCCCGGCGGATCGCACGGCGGCGCCGCCCGCCGCCCGCCGGCGGATCAGGACGGCCGTGGCCGCGATCACGAGGGCGGCGCCGAGGCCGACCAGCGCGAGCAGCCAGGGCGCGGGCGCGGCCCGGGGCACGGACTCGAGCATCCACAGGCGGATGGGGCGGCCCGCGAAGAGCACGCCGGTGGATCGCGAGTCGACGCGCCAGAAGCGACCCACGCTGGCGGGGTTCTCGAGGCGCCCGGTGGACGCCAGGAGCTCGAGGTCCGCCCCGTGGATCGCCAGGCGGCCGTGCTCGACGTCGTGAACCAGCAGCTCGGGCCCCGGCGCCGGCAGCGCGTCGGCCACGTCCAGCAGGTCGATCGCTCGCCCGGCCATCCACTCCACCGGCGGGTCCAGCCCACCGTCGCGCAGGACGTAGCGGGTCAGGGCCCCGAGTCCGTCGCTCAGGAAGATGGCGTGGCCGTCCTCGCCGACGTGGACCGCCAGGCCGCGGGCGCTGCCGGGCAGCCAGCGGCGGGCCACCACCGTGCCGTCGGCGGCGAGGATCTCCAGCGAATTGCGGTCGTCCGTGCGGCTGTGGGTGGTGGCGACCACGATCTCGGCCACGCCGTCGGCGTCCAGATCCGCCACCGCGGTGTGCAGGCCGCAGTAGAGCCTGCCCGCCTCACGTTCCCAGAGCGTGGCGCCATGGGCGTCCAGCAGCGCGATGAGCGCGTGGTCGTCGCTGCGTCCGGCGATCCGCGTGGTCCCCAGGTTGCCCGGACTGGAGGCGGCCACCACGATCTCGGTGGTGCCGTCACCCTGCAGGTCGCCGACCCAGCACCGCTCGGGCAGGGGATTGGGGCCGAACGGCCGCGACCAGAGCAGGTCGGCATCCGCCAGGCGGTAGGCCGCGACCTGGCGCCCCTCGGCGTCATAGCCGGGATTGGCGGCCAGGATGACGACCGGTCCGGGATCGATCTCCCCCGCGGGCAGCACGCCCAGGGGCCGCCAGTCGCCCTCCCAGAACCCGTCGGGCCGGGTGTCCGGGCCCAGGGGCAGCGGATGCAGGTGGAGCATCGTGCCGCGGCGGCCGTCGATGACCCCGAAACGCCAGTCGGTCCCGCTGCGGTCCACGGCGGTCAGCAGGATGTCCTCGCAGCCGTCGCCGTCGAGGTCCCCGGCCGAGGCCAGGCGCACCATGGGGAACGGGCCGATACCCGACCCCAGGTGGCGCGGGGGCTCGTGCGCCGTGAATGCCGGCGGCAGGTTGACCTGCCAGGTGACGGCGTGCCCGGTGCCGCTGGGTTCGGTCCCCAGGACCCCCATCCCCGACCAGTAGGCGAGTTCCGCAGCGCCGTCACCGTCCACGTCGGCCAGGAGCTTGGCGCTCGCGTCCGTCACCGGCGTGGAAACGAAGGTGATGCCGTCGGGCGCGGCGATGCGGTACGTGGTCCCGGCCATGACCGATCCGTGCCACAGCACGAGCAGGCCGCAGACCAACGGCAGCACCAGAGGGAGGGGGCGCGAGTGGAGGCGCATGATGTGGTCAGGCCCTGTCGGTCGTACGTGTAACGCCTTTCGGAATGCGCGATTATATCGGGAGAGAACCTGCCCTGTCAATGATGGTCGACCGGACGCTCGGCGCTGCGCGGCCCCGACGCGGCGCGCAGGGGCTCATCGCCGCCGGCCGTGGACCACGGCGGCCCCCGCACCGGCGACCGCCAGTCCCACCACGTCGGTCCCCTGCAGCGTGTCGCCGAACGCCGCCCAGGCCATGACCATGGTCACCGGCGGGCCCAGGAAGAACAGGCTGGCCACCCGCGTGGCGTCCATCCGGGCCAGCAGTCGCCACATCAGTCCGTAGGCGCCCAGGGAGACGGCGACGACCAGCCAGGCCAGGGCGGCCAGGTAGGGGGCCGTCCACGCGGTCCGCAGCCCCTCGACGGCCACGGCCGGCACGGCGAGGACCGCGCCGGTGGCCACCGACTGGTGGAGCAGCTGCACGGCCAGCGGGGGCAGCGGCCGCGAGACGGTCACCTCCCGCCGCCGCTGCAGGAGCGTGGCCACGGTGATCGCCACCACCGACAGGAAGGGCAGCAGGTAGCTCCAGGCCGGGGCGGCGGACGCGCCACCCATGCGCGCGACCACGGCCACGAGCACCCCCGCCAGTCCCAGGACCAGGCCGGCCCACTGCCTGACGGAGGTGCCCTCCCCGGTGACCGGCCCGCTCAGCGCACCGGTGGCCAGCGGCTGCAGGGCCACCACCAGCGCCACGATGCCCGCGGGCACGCCGCGCTGCAGGGCCACCAGGACGCAGGCCAGCCAGACGCCATGGGCGAGGACGCCGGTGACCGCGGCCAGGCCCGCGTCCCGTGCGCCGGGCCATGCCGGTCGCCGGCGGATCGCGAGCCACGCCGCCAGCAGGCCGGACAGGGCGAGATAACGCCAGAACAGCAGCGTCAGCGGCCCGCTATGGGGCAGGGCGTACTCGGCGCCGATGAAGCCGGAGTTCCACAGCAGCACGAACGCGGCCGCCAGCGGCAGGGTCGCCGCCGGTCCGGCGCCGGGGCCCGAGGTGGCCGGGCGTGTGGGATCGTCTGCGGTGCGTGCGCGCATCACTCACCCAGCATCCCCTCGATCGCGCCGGGTCGCCACGGCGGCGGCGACGGATCGCTACCCTTCCAGCCGCCGGTAGACGATCCGGTGCGGCCGCTCCGCCTCCTCGCCCAGCCGCCGCCGCTTGTCCTCCAGGTAGTCGGTGAAGTTGCCCTCGAACCAGCGCACCTCGCTGTTGCCCTCGAAGGCCAGGATGTGGGTGCAGATGCGGTCGAGGAACCAGCGGTCGTGGCTGACCACCACCAGGCAACCGCCGAAGTCCAGCAGGGCGTCCTCGAGGGCGCGCAGGGTGTCGACGTCGAGGTCGTTGGTGGGCTCGTCGAGCAGGATCACGTTGGCGCCGCTCTTGAGCAGGTTGGCCAGGTGGACGCGGTTGCGCTCGCCGCCCGAGAGGGCGCCCACCTTCTTCTGCTGGTCGGGGCCCTTGAAGTTGAAGCCGGCGCAGTAGGCGCGGGCGTTGACCAGGCGGCCGCCCAGATCCAGCTCCTCGGCGCCCCGGCTGATGTTCTCGTAGACCGACTTCTGGTCGTCGAGGTCGTCCCGGGCCTGGTCCACGTAGGCCAGCTGCACGGTCTCGCCCAGGCGCAGGTCGCCGGCGTCCGGTTCCTCGTCGCCGGTGATCAGCTTCATGAGCGTGGTCTTGCCCGCGCCGTTGGGGCCGATCACGCCCACGATGCCGCCCTTGGGCAGGTGGAAGGAGAGGTCGTCGAAGAGGAGCTTGTCGCCGTAGGCCTTGCGCAGGCCCTGGGCCTCCACCACCAGGTCGCCCAGGCGCGGGCCGGCGGGGATGTGGATCTGGCCGCTGCGCTGCTGCATGGCGCGGTCCTGCTGCACCAGCTCGTCGTACCGCGACAGACGGGCCTTGCTCTTCTTGTGGCGGGCCTTCGGCGCCGTGCGCACCCACTCCAGCTCGCGCTCGAGGGTCTTGACGCGCTTCTGGTCGGCCTTCTCCTGCTCCAGCAGCTTCGCGCGCTTCTGCTCCAGCCAGCTGGAGTAGTTGCCCTCCCACGGCACCCCCTTGCCGCGGTCCAGCTCCAGGATCCAGCCGGTGACGTTGTCCAGGAAGTAGCGGTCGTGGGTGACCAGGACCACGGTGCCCTCGTACTCGCGGAGGTGCTTCTCCAGCCAGGCCACCGACTCGGCGTCCAGGTGGTTGGTGGGCTCGTCCAGCAGCAGCAGGTCCGGCTTCTCCAGCAGCAGGCGGCAGAGGGCGACGCGGCGCTTCTCGCCACCGGAGAGGGTGGTCACGTCCCGGTCGCCCGGGGGGCAGCGCAGCGCATCCATGGCCACCTCGAGGCGGCGGTCCAGCTCCCAGCCGTCCACCGCGTCGATCCGGTCCTGCAGCTCGCCCATCTCCTCCATGAGCCTCGTCATCTCGTCGGGGTCCAGCTCGGGGTCGGCCATGGCCATGGAGATCTCGTTGAACCGCTCCACATCGGCCTGCACGTCCTTCACCGCCTGCATGACGTTGCCCTTGACGTCCAGCGCGGGATCCAGTTCCGGCTCCTGGGAGAGCAGGCCCACCTTCACCGACGGATCAGGAAACGCCTCGCCCTCGAACTCGGTGTCCTGGCCGGCCATGATGCGCAGCAGCGTGGATTTGCCCGCCCCGTTGAGGCCGATGACGCCGATCTTGGCGCCGGGGAAGAAGCTGAGCCAGATCCCGTCGAGGATCACGCGATTGGGCGGGACCACCTTGCGCAGTCCCTGCATGGTGAAGATGTACTGCTGGGCCATGGGTTCTCTCGCTCCTGGGGGCGGGGATCTTGGGGACGACCGGACCGGCCGGCGCCGCCCGGGATCGCGGGGTCGCCAAGCTGGCACGACCCGACCGCACAAGCAAGCGCGAACCGGACGGATGGCCAGCCGCCGACGCGGCCGGACCGTCGGCGCCGCTTGTTTGCGGGCCCCGGCGGCGGCTGCTATCATCCGCCGGTCCGGCCGCTCGCCCTCCAGCCCGGGGATCCCCCGCCATGACCGAGCCCTCCGCCGCGTCCGCCTTCTCCCTGGGCAAGCCCGCCGAGTCCGGGCAGTTCATCCTCGCCCGGCGGCACCGGCTGATCAGCCAGGACGTTCCCCTCGGTCCGGATCAGGTCCTGCTGGACTTCGGCTGCGGCAACGGCGCCCAGACGCTGCTCTTCGCCGATCAGGTGGGGCGGCTGATCGGCGCCGACGTGGTGCCGGACCACGTGGCGGCCTTCGCGGCCGCGGCCCGGCGCCAGGGGCTCGCCGACCGCGCCACGGCCCTGCTCTACGATGGCGCGCGGCTGCCGCTGCGGGAGGCGTCGGTGGACGTGGTGATCAGCTGCGAGGTGCTCGAGCACGTGGCCGACGAGGCCGTCGCCCTGCGAGAGATCCGCCGGGTCCTGCGCCCCGGCGGCCGGCTGGCGCTCACGGTGCCCAACAAGGGCTGGGTCTTCGAGACCCACGGCGCGCGCCTGCCGTTGCTGCGCTGGAACCGGGTGCCCGGCTTCAGCTGGCTGCCGGCGCCGTTGCACCGGCGCTGGGCCCTGGCCCGCATCTACCGCCGGCGCGAGGTGGTGGGGCTGCTCGCGCGCCATGGCTTCACCGTCGAACGGGCCAGGCACATCACCGCGCCCCTGGACGTGCTGCCGGTGGGCAGGCTGCGCCGCTGGCTGCGGCGGACGATCTTCGCCGGCGACACCACCGCCCTTCCCGTTCTCGCCACGGCGATCCTGGTGGTGGCGCGTCGTGAATCGTAGAATCGATGAATTCGCAGAATTTTTGCCCAGCACCACGGACAGTTGTGATAAGATGGCGCCAATTACTTCCAGATCCGGGGAGGATCATCGCATGTCGCCATACCCGTCACGATCCCGTCGCCTGCTCGCCGTCTCGGTCCTGATCCTGCTGGCCGCCGCGGCTCCCGCCAGCCGGCGTGGGCCCCATCCGGGGCACCACCAGCTCACCCCGCCGCCAGCGGCGGCCCGCACCGTACCGGGCGATCTCTGCAGCCAGCCCCTGACGCTCGATCGCGGCGAGAGCTTCACCGTGGACCTCTGCGACGCCTGGAACGACTACGATCCCGGCGACTTCTCCTGCTCGCCCTGCGCCCTGCCCGGCCCGGAGGTGGTGGCGGTCCTGGAGACGCAGGCCGGCGAGGAACTCAGGCTCGACGTGACCGCGGTGGGCCTGGACGTGAGGCTCTACCTGGCCCGCGAGTGCGAGGACCCCGCGGCCACCTGCCTGATCGCGAGTCAGGATCCGTCCGAGAGCTTGCAGTGGACCGTGACGCGGGGTGGCCACCTCTACCTCTACGTGGACACCCCTGGCGACTGCGGCGCGGTGACCATCACGCGGCAGCAGGCGGCTTCCGCGGCGGAGACCGACCTCTCGGCGCTCAAGGCCATCTACCGCTGAG
>CAZWYF010000049.1:16822-21335 GCA_964637835.1 uncultured Fibrobacteraceae bacterium | reverse complement strand
AAGCCCTTAACGTGGTCGCGGAACGCCGTCGGAGGTGGCGATGGATCGCGACATCGGGCTGGAGGGCGCCGACCAGCGGTTCCCGCTGGCACGCTGGGCGCGCCGTTGTTATGTTCTCGAGATACATGACACCTACGGTCGAGAATAGCAGGCGGAGCTGCGGCGCGCGCGTCGGCGGCTCCGCGGACCCTGCCGCGAGGAGAGCCCCATGACCGACCGTGCCCCATCCGGGTCCGCCGCGTCCACCGACCGGGCCGGCCGCATCCACGACCACATCCTCGAGCTGGTGGGCGGCACGCCCCTGGTGCGCCTGCAGCGGATGAACGCCACCGCCTGCGATCTGGTCCTCAAGCTCGAGTACTACAATCCCATGGCCAGCGTGAAGGACCGCATCGCGCTGGCCATGGTCGAGGCCGCCGAGGCCGACGGCCAGCTACGCCCCGGCGGCGAGATCATCGAGCCCACCAGCGGCAACACGGGCATCGGCCTGGCGTTCGTGGCCGCCGCCAGGGGCTATCGGCTGACGCTGACCATGCCCGAGAGCATGTCCCGGGAGCGGCGGGCCGTGCTGCGCGCCCTGGGCGCCGAGCTGATCCTCACCCCGGCGGAGAAGGGCATGAAGGGAGCCATCGCCGAGGCCGAGGCCCTGCACGCCTCGCGGCCGGGATCGTTCATGCCCCAGCAGTTCGCCAACCCGGCCAATCCCGACGTCCACGCGCGCACCACCGCGGAGGAGATCTGGCGCGACACCGCCGGCCAGGTCGATGGCCTGATCGCAGGCGTGGGCACCGGCGGCACCATCACCGGCGTCAGCCGGGTGCTCAAGCAGCGCAACCCGGATTTCCACACCGTCGCCGTGGAGCCGGCCGGCTCGCCGGTGCTCTCGGGCGGGGCTCCGGGGCCGCACAAGCTGCAGGGGATCGGAGCGGGTTTCGTGCCCGAGATCCTGGAGACCGGGCTGATCGACGAGGTGATCGCCGTGGAGGAGGCCGACGCCATGGCCACCGGTCGGGAGGTGGCCCGCCGCGAGGGCCTGTTCGTGGGCATCTCCAGCGGTGCCGCGCTGTGGGCCGGCCTGCAGGTGGCCGCGCGGCCCCAGTGGCGCGAGAAGCGCCTGGTGGTGATCATCCCGAGCTTCGGCGAACGGTACCTGTCGAGCCCGCTTTACGCCGACCTGCTGGACTGACGCGGCGGGTGGTCGCGTCCGGTGGGGATGGCCCGGCGGGGTCGTCCCGCGAGAGGGGATCATGACCGAGAGCGAACGCAGCCGCCGGCTCTGGCAACTGGCCGGCCGGGTGGCGGGGACCTATCGCCGGGACGGGGTGATCAACCGCATCGGCGAGAAGGACCTGCCCTCGCAGGCGGACATCGTGCGCATCCTCGATCGCCTGCTGACGGTGGTCTTTCCCGGCTACCACGGCGAGCGCGTGCCGCGCGACGCGGATCTGCGCCTGTTCGTCGCGTCGCACCTCGACCGCCTGCACGCCGAGTTGACGGCCGTGCTGGAGCGGACCCTGCGATTCAGCCAGCGCCACGGCTGCAGCTGCGCCGCCCTCTGGGCCGACCCCGGGGAGGGGGCCGCGGACCCGGGCCTGCCCGCCGGCGGCTCCCTGCCCGAGCGCGAGATCCCGCGGCTGGCGCACCGGCTGGCCCTGGACTACCTCGACCATCTGCCCGCCGTCCGCGCCGTCCTGCGCTCCGACGTGCAGGCTGCCTACCAGGGCGATCCCGCGGCCCAGAGCCATGACGAGATCATCATCTGCTACCCGGGCGTGCTGGCCACGGCGGTCCATCGCCTCGCCCATCCGCTGCACCGGATGGGCGTCCCGCTGGTGCCGCGGATCATGAGCGAGTGGGCCCATCACCGCGCCGGCGTGGACATCCATCCGGGGGCCCGCATCGGCGAGAGCTTCTTCATCGACCACGGCACCGGCACGGTGGTGGGCGAGACCACCGTGATCGGCGACCGCGTCAAGCTCTACCAGGGCGTCACGCTGGGGGCGCTCAGCTTCCCCCGCAATCCCGACGGCAGCCTGGTCAAGGGCGGCAGGCGGCACCCCACGGTGGAGGACGACGTCACCATCTACGCCGGCGCCACCATCCTGGGGGGCGAGACGGTGATCGGCCGGCGCGCCGTGATCGGCGGTGGCGCCTGGATCACGTCCTCCGTGGCGCCGGGCACCCGCATCGCCGGCGGCCGGCAAGGGGTCTCGGTGGCGCCGTGAACCGGCGCCGTGCTATCCTTGGCCACCGAGCCCGGCGCGGGGAACGCCGGCGCCCGGCCCGAACGTCCGATCCTCGAGGAGCTGCCTCCATGCCCCGACTCCGCCTCCGCGCCGCCGCGCTCCTGCGAGCCGGCCTGCCGGCCGCCTGCGGCCTGCTGGCCTTCCTGGCCACCTTCGCCGTGGTGGTCTCGCCCACGGCGTCCCGCGCCGCCGATCCCGCTCTCGCCGGCTGGCCGGATACGCCGCACGGCGGGATCACGCGCCTGGACTGGGAAGGCAAGCACCTGCCGGAGAAGGGCCCCGAGGACGGCGACTTCACCGCCGGCAGCGAGCGATACGATCTGCAGCGTAGCGTCCTGGAACTCCGCCTCGAGCTCGCGGACGGATCGATCACGGGCATGGTCACCCACGTCTTCGCCAGCCTGGACGACACGCTCCAGACCGTGGTCCTGGACCTGGCCACCGGCCACGGCCTGACGGTGAGCGCGGTGACCTCCGCCGGCCAGCCGCGCCCCTACACCCACCAGGACGATGCGCTGCGGATCCGCCTGCCCGCCCCGCTCGCGGCCGGCGCGGTGGACTCGCTGACCATCGCCTACGCCGGGATCCCCGACTCGCCCCGCGACCGCCGCGGGATGTGGGTGGAGGACCGCGGCACCGACCAGCCGGTGATGGCCACCATGAGCCAGCCCGCCTACGGCAAGTACTGGTGGCCCTGCAAGGACCGCCCCGACGACAAGATCGCGGCCCTGGACCTGCACCTCACCGTGCGCGAGGGCCTGACCGCCGCGGCGGCGGGCCTGCTGGTGGAGACCTCCACGCCGGAGCCCGGCTGGCGGACCTTCCACTGGCGCCACCGCTATCCCATCGCCACCTACCTGGTATCGGTGGCGGTGACCGACTACGTGGTCTGGCAGGAGGACTGCGCCACGCCCGCCGGCACCAGCATGCCCCTGATCCACTTCGTCTACCCCGAGGACGAGGCCGCCTCGCGCGTGGACTTCGGCCGCACCTGCCTGATGGTGGAGCTGTGCGAGGAGTGGTTCGGCATCTACCCCTTCGGCGACGAGAAGTACGGCCACGCGGAGTTCGAGTGGGCCGGCGCCATGGAGCACCAGACCTGCACCAGCTGGGGCAGCGGCTTCATGACCGGCCAGGGCTTCGCCGAGCAGTGGGTGATGCACGAGCTGGCCCACCAGTGGTTCGGCAACAGCCTGACCCCGCAGACGTGGGCCGACATCTGGCTCAACGAGGGCTTCGCCACCTACAGCGAGGCGCTCTGGTTCGAGTACCTGGGCACCGAGGAGGGCGGCCCCCAGGAGGGCGCCCGCGAGTACCGCGAGTACCTCGCACGCGGTCGTCCCAGCGGCGACTGGATCGGCCAGGGACCCGTCTACGACCCGGTCCCCGTGTTCCCCGGCCGCATCATCTACGACAAGGGCGCCTGGATCCTGCACATGCTCCGCGGCCGCCTCGGGGACGACCCCACCTTCTTCCAGCTCCTCGCCGACTGGGCCCAGCAGGACGACCGCCCCCACACCACCGTCACCACCGAGGCGTTCATCGCCCACTGCGAGACCTATGCCGGCGAGGACCTCGACGGCTTCTTCTGGCCCTACCTCACCGAGGAGGTCCTGCCGCGGGTGAGCCTGGACCACGCGGTGGACGCCGCCGCCGGCACCATCACCCTGACCCTGCGCCAGCAGCAGGCGCCGCTCTTCGACAACGTCTTCCCCGTGCACCTGGACTTCGGCGCCAGCACCCAGGTGGTGCGGGTGCCCCTGAGCACGCCCAGCAACCAGGTCACCGTGGCCCTGGACCGGCCCGCCGACGAGCTGCGCACCGTCACCCTCGACCCGCTGGCCTGGGTGGCGTGGCAGCCGGCCGCGGCGGCCGCGCCGTCGGGGGGCCTGCGCAACGTCCATCCCAACCCTGCCCGCGACGACTGGGTGGTCTTCGTCTACGAGCTGGACGCCACCAGCTCGGTGGAGATCGCCGTCCACGACGTGCGGGGCCGTCGCGTCTTCCACCGCGACCTCGGCCGGGTGACACCCGTGGCGACGGGCAACGAGTTCACGTGGGATCCCGCCGCCGACGGCGGGCGGACGGCGTCGGGCGTCTACTGGGCGGCGGTGACCATCGACGGGCAGCGGTCGGTGCGGAAGTTCACCGTCCTGCGGTGACGACCCTGCCCGGCGCGGCCTCGCCAGCGGCCTCGCCAGCGGCCTCGCCAGCGGCCGTGCCGCGCCGGGACGTCGCCCGGGCCGGTGCCGGATCGCCGGCGGGCG
>CAZWYF010000049.1:5265-16722 GCA_964637835.1 uncultured Fibrobacteraceae bacterium | reverse complement strand
GGCCGGTGCCGGATCGCCGGCGGGCGTCGGGATCAGTAGTCCTTCTCCCAGGCGAACTCCGCGCCGGACTCCTCGCCCTGGCTGACCTGGGTGTGCAGCTTGAGCGGGCCGCTGATGCGGTAGTCCAGGTGGACGTAGAAGCCGCTCTGGTCGTCCAGGATCTGCTCGTAGCGGACCAGCACCCGCGGGCTGAGGTACTTGCCCACGGTCAGGGTGGTGGTCTCGCTGTCGTCCTCCCGCGGACCGATCTGCACCACGTCCAGGCCCACCTCCCTGGCCACCGCCTCCTGGAGCCGGCTCGCGCCGTAGGCCAGGGCGATCTGCCCGGCGCGGTCGGCCAGCAGGCCGGCCTGCCCCTCGTCCAGCTCGTCGGAGGTCTTGCCGAACAGCAGCAGCGACATGATGTCGCCGTCGCTCAGCGGCGGCTCGCTGCCGAACGCCAGGCGCGGTTCGCTGGCCGTTCCGGTCAGCATGATCTCGATCTCGTAGCCACTCACCCTCACGCCCAGCTGCAGGTCCAGGTGCGGGTCCGGTTCGGGCGCGTCGGCGTAGAACGTGATCAGGCCACGCTCGAGCCGGAAGACGTGGCCGAGCTGGCGCATGGTGCCCTGCACGGCCTCGAGCTGACCCTCGATGCCGGGGGTCCCGTCTTGCACGTCGATCACCAGGTCGCCGGCCAGCTCCACGTCCAGGCCCTGACCGCGCAGCCAGAGGCCGCCCGGGGCGTGGACCGCGAACTCCAGGTCCGGCACGATCTGCGGCAGCGGAGACTCGCCGCCGGAGGTGTCCGGCTCGGTGACGACCACGCCGGAGGAATCCACGGCGCCAGCCTCCCAGAGCATGGCGTCGCCACTGGCGGGCAGCAGGCTGGGCGGCGGGTCGGGCAGGCGGATCAGGCCCCCCTCGATGGTCAGGCCGCCCCGGATCTCCGGCGTCCGGCTCGAGCCGCCCAGGTCCACGCGGCCGCCCATGGCCACCCAGGAGCCATCGGGGCCGGACGCGCGGACCTGCGACAGCTCGATGCTCCCGGCCAGGTCCAGGTCGGGCTGCTGCTCGCCGGGCGCCATCACGCCCCGGGCGCGGGCGTCGGCATCCAGCCGACCCTCGAGCGAGATCCCGGCCGGCAGCAACGGGTCGAGGCGGGCGAGGTCGGTCGCGTCCGAGCGCACGCCCACCGCCACCGAGTCGGGGCCGGTGCTCAGGTAGGGCAGTGGCACCAGCGCCGAGAGCGCGAGCAGGACGGTGTCGGCCGCGGCCAGGCTCAGTTCCGCCCGGGCGCTCCTGGGCGACCATGGCGGGTGATCCGCAGCGAGGCCCGCCGGCTGCGGGCCCGCGCCGCCGACGTGCAGCCGGGCATCCAGGTGCAGGGGTTCGAGGTCCGGGTTGTCGCGGAAGCCCACGCGCATCTCGGCCCGGGCCCAGGGCGCCTCGGGACGCCCCCGGGCCTTGACCGCGCCCTGCGCCGTGAGCGACGCGGGGGGCAGGAGCGGCGCCAGGTCCGGCGGGGCCAGGGCCACCAGCACGTCGCGGGCGAGGTCGAGGACCAGGTCCAGGTCGGCGTCGATGCTGTCCGGCGAGGCCGTGGCCGCGAGCTGCAGGTTGCCGAGCTCGCCGGCCAGGTCCAGGTCCCGGATCGCCAGCAGGGACTCGGCGGCCGCCAGGGTGAGCTGCCAGGGCCGGCGATTGCTCAGCCGCTGTTCGCCCAGGGTGATGGCCAGCGAGTCGGTGACCAGCGTGCCCGCCGGGGCGGTGGCGAGGTCCGCGGCCCGCAGGCGACTGGCCAGGTCCAGGGCCGCCTGCGGGGTGCGTACCCCGGCTCGCAGACGCCCCCGGAGCCAGCGGAGGGAG
This sequence comes from uncultured Fibrobacteraceae bacterium, assembly GCA_964637835.1. Lineage (GTDB taxonomy): Bacteria > Krumholzibacteriota > Krumholzibacteriia > LZORAL124-64-63 > LZORAL124-64-63 > Glo-17. The sequence goes on along the minus strand of CAZWYF010000049.1, from coordinate 14,874 downwards.
TCGTCGGCGGCGCCGGCGAAGGCGAACCGGAGGCTGTCCACGCGCTGGGTGCCGGCGTCCAGCCCCTGCGGCAGGTCCAGGCGCAGGTCGAGGGTGTCGGGGCTGGCGAGCGCCGCCAGCTCGACCCGTGGCACCGTGGCCTGCGGCGTGCGCAACCGCGCCGACGCCGTGGCCTCGACGCGGGGCAGCGGCAGGGGGCCCGCGGCCTGGACGCGGGTCTCGAGCTCGACGCCCAGGCCGGTGAGCGCGGGATCCTGCCAGCGCTGCAGGAGCGTGGAATCGGGGACCACCAGGTGCAGGTCCAGGGCCACCGAGTCGGCCGCGGCGCGCCCGGACGCGCGGAGGGCGAGCCCCGGCAGCTCCACCGCCAGCGTCTCGAGCCGGGCGGTGGTGGGGGTGCCATGGGCCTCGAGGCGCGCGACGTCCAGCCAGGCGGTGCCGCCCAGGTCCAGGTCGGCGGACCAGCGGGCGGGCTCGGCCTGGCCGTCGTAGCGGCCGGCGAGGTCCAGGTCGAGGGGGCCCAGGTCCTGGACCTGCAGTGGCGGTGGCAGCAGCGGGCGGAGGGTGCCCGGTGGCGGTAGATGGCTCCGACCGCGGACGGCGTAGCGGCCGGCGGCGGGGCCGGCCGGGGCCCGCGGCGGCTCGATGCTCACGGTCAGGCCCAGGTCCGGGACGCCGCCCTCGGTCCAGCGGCCCTGCAGGGAATCGGCCACCGCCGGCGGCAGGAGCGCGCCGCCACCCACGGCTCTCATCAGCGGCAACGGCAGGACGGGCAGCTCGCTGGTCAGGCGGATCTCGCCGGGACGACGGCCGTCCAGGTCGGCATCCAGCCGCCAGCGGCCGGCGGCGCCCTGGACGCGCATCCCGGAGAGGACCAGCCGGGGCCAGAAGTCGCCGCCGCGGACGAGGTCGTCCAGCCAGGGACGGGACACCGCCAGGCGCCCGGGCGTGTCCAGGGCGTGGGGCGGCGGCAGGGTCTCCTGCACCGCCAGCTGCAGGGGCGCGAGGTCGAACACGAGCGAGTCGGCGCCGATCCCGCCGTCCAGGCGCCAGGCCACGCCCACCTCCGGCAGCGGCCGACCCCGCAGGCCCAGGCGCAGGCGGGGGTCGTGATCGCGGCGCAGATCGAGGGCGGCGGTGAGGCTGTCGAGGTGGACTGGCCGGTCCGCCGCGGCGAGGATGTCCACGCGGCGGAGGGCCAGACGCTCGACGGCCAGCGAGGGGAGCGGCGGCACGGCGCCCTGGTGCAGGAACGGCACCGGCAGGGGGGCGGCCGCCGTGTCCGCCGGGGCGGTCGTCCCGGCCATGCCGGTGTCCGCGACCGCCGCCAGGTGGGCGGTGATGGCCGGGACGTCGGCCGCCAGGCCCGCGACCAGGACGCGTCGGATGGTGAGTTCCCGGCCGAGGAGGTCGCCCAGGTCCAGGTCCAGGCGGAGCGTGTCGGCGCGGGCGAGGGTGTCCGCGCCGTCGGTCCAGATCACGCCGTCGAGGGCCAGGGAGCCGAGCCGGGGCCAGTCGGCGCGGGCGACGGTGAGCTCGCCGGGCAGCGCGTCGGCGGCCAGGTCCAGGCCCCGATCCAGCAGGGCGCGCCGCGCGGGGGCCAGCAACAGGACCACGGCCACCACCACCAGCACCAGCGCCACCAGACCCAGGGCCACGCGTGCGGCGAGGCGCAGCGGGCGGGCGAGGCGACCGAGCCAGGCGGGTGGGGTGGGTCGGCGCACGGAGATCCTCCTAGTACGGGTGGCCGATGGCGAACTGGAGCTTCCAGTCGCCCACGTCGTCTGGCGTGTCGGTCAGGTTGTAGGCCCAGTCGAGCCGGATGGGACCCACCGGCGTCTCCACCAGGATCCCCAGGCCCGAGGCCACGGCGAGGTCGGCCAGCGCCACGTCCGCGCGCCGCGCCCAGACCTGGCCGGAGTCCACGAACACCGCCAGGCCGAAGGGCGGGCTCACCAGCGCGCGCAGCTCCGCGCCGGCGAGCAGCCGCGCCTCGCCGCCGAGGGGCCGGCCCTCGGTGTCGCGCGGCCCCAGCTCGTGACGACCGTAGCCGCGCATGGTGCTCACGCCGCCGGCGAACCAGCGACGATCAGGGCGCAGGCCCGCCGCATCGCCCAGCGGCCGCGCCCAGGCCGCATCCAGCCGCAGCGCCAGGGTGCGCCGGGCGCCCAGGGGCAGGTAGCGCGTGGTCTGGCCCCGCAGGCCCGCGAAGGGCGCCTCGGTGAGCACGCCGGGCACCGAGACGTCGCCGGAGAGCGTCCAGCGGCTGCCGACGCGGGGGAAGATGGGGCTGTCGGTGGTGTCGCGGTACCACATGGCCGACCACACCGTCTGCAGGCCGTCCTCGAGCGCCACCTCCTGGCCCGGGAACTCGGAGCGGACCTCGAGGTCGCCGTCGCTGAGCGTGACGCTGGTGCGCAACGAGTTGCGCCGCCAGTGCTCGAACAGCGTGGAGAGCTCCAGCTCGTTCTTGGTCAGGCCGTAGCTGTCCTCGTCGAGGATCCGCCGCCGCAGCTGCAGATCGGTGCGCGAGCGCGAGGTCAGCAGCGCGGGCCACCAGGTGCGGAGCTCGGCCTCGCGCTCGTGGGTGGCGTACTCGCCGGTGAGGGCGGCGCCGCGGCCGCCGCCGAAGAGGTTGCGGTGGGTGACGCCGGCGCTCAGGACGTACCAGTTGTCGGTGAACGACCCCACGCCGGCCTCCAGCGTGATCATCTTGCGCGGGGCGAGGTCGGCCACCAGATCGAGCGCGCCGGAATCGGCGACCGTGCTGTTGAAGCGGCTGCTGCGGAAGAGGCCGAGCCGGCGCACCGAGCGCCGGGCCTCGTCCGCCACGCGCGGGGCATAGGGCGTGCCCGGTTCGAGGCTCACCACGCGGTGGACCAGGCGCTCGAGATCCGGCGGCGCGCCGGAGACCACCAGGTCCTCGTAGACGAACACCGGTCCGGGGGTGCAGGTGAAGGTCACGGCGGCCCGGTCGGTCGCGACGCGCTGGACGGATACCTGGACCTCGGGGCGGGCGTGCCCGGCCCGCTGCATGGCCGTGTCGAGCCCGGACCGGACCCGGCTGACCGCCTGGTCGGAGAACCGCTCATCGCGGGCCAGGATCACCGACACCGAATCGCGCGCGGCGGCCGCCGCGTCCGGCAGGCCGCGCACCTCGACCTGGCCGTAGGTGACCGCCGGTCCGGGTTCCACCTGGAAGGCGACCGTCGCCCCGTCGGAACCGTCGGCCGTGGCGCTGGCCTCGACGCGGGCGTCGGGATGGCCGGATCTGGCCAGCAGCAGGCGCAGGCGGTCGGCGTCGGCGCGGGCGCGATCGAGGGTCAGGGTGGCGAGCTCGCGGGAGAGGAACCCGCCACGGGGCGTGAGGGCCAGGCCGGAGCGCGCGCGGTCGGCCAGGCCGGCGGGCATCCCGGTGATCTCCAGGCCGGTGACCTCGCGGCCCTGCCAGGCGCCGAGGGCTTCCACGTTCACCCGATCGGCGGGGGCGGCGACGGCCAGGCGACCGGCGACGGAGAGGACGGTGGCGACGACCAGCAGGGCACAGGACATCCCGCGACTCGCCCGCGATGTCCTGGACCCGGGGCGTTTCGAGGATGCGGTCATGCCCGGCGAGGTCCTTTCGGGGTTTCAACGCGGCAGCATAGACGTGGCCGGGGCGAGCGGCAAGCGGCTCGCCCCGGCCATGGGGGTCTTCCTGGCGGTGGGATCGGCGCCCTCGTGGCGCGGATCAGCGGCTGGCGAGCACCGTGTCGCTGGCCGCCGGCGCCGGGGCGTCGGCCACCGCCCAGGCCGTCCGGAAGGCCAGCCGGACCAGGTCGGCGTAGAGCGGCCCGTCGAGGGTCGCGGGCGTGTCGCCCGGCACGTGCAGGTACTCGTAGCTGTTGGTGGTCACCCAGTAGAGCGTCGAGATGCCGCGCTCGAAGAACGGCGTGGCGTCGGCGCCCCCGCCCTTCCAGGTGGCGGCCACGGTGCGCCGGTCATGCGCGGCGTCCAGCTCGCGGGCCAGGTTCCAGAGCTCGGGGGCCGACTCGCCGCCACCGATGCGCACCGAGTCGCCGTGGGCCACGCAGTCGAAGTTGAACATGGCCACCGTCCGTTCGGGGGCGAAGGCGGGGTTCTGCGCATGGTGGCGGGCGCCGACCAGGCCGGACTCCTCGCCGGCGAACAGCACGAACACCACGCTGCGGCGCGGCGCGCGGCCCGCGCTGGCGAAGGCCTCGGCCAGGCGCAGGATGGCGGCGCTGCCGCTGGCGTTGTCGTTGGCGCCGGGGAAATAGACCCCGGGCGACTGCCGGCCCACGTGGTCGAGGTGCGCGCCGAGCAACAGGGCCTCCTCGCGCAGCTCGGGATCCGAGCCGGGCAGGATGCCCACCACGTTGCAGGTCTGGCGCTCGGAATCGTACTCGGCGGTCACCGCCACGTGGGCCACCGCGTCGGTGACGTGGGAGCTGGGCGCCTGCAGGGAATCGATGGTGGCGCGCAACCGGGCGGTGGCGCCCTCGCCGCCGAGGATGCGATCGGCCAGGGCCACGTTCAGCTCCAGGTGCGGCACGTCGCCCACGTGCTCGCCGGGCCCGTGCAGGACGCTGCCGATGGGGCCGCGGTACGGCGCCCAGGAGTCCTCCTGCGGGACGTCGCACCAGAGGACGGCGCGGGCACCGTGCTCCCGCGCCGTCCGCGCCCGGCTGCGCGGCAGGCCGCTGGCGCGGTCCCAGCCCAGGGAGTCGGGCTGCCAGCCCGGGTTGGGCTTGAACATCAGGACCACCTTGCCGGCGACGTCGACGCCCGCGTAGTCGTCGTAGCCACGTCCGGGCGCGCTGAGCCCGTAGCCCACGAACACCACCGGCGCGGTGACCTCGCCGCTGCCGGTGAAGCCGCGGCAGGTGAAGTCCGGTCCCAGTTCCGCGACCGCCTCGGCGCCATCGGGCAGGGTCAGCTCCAGCTGTGGCGTGCCGGTGATGGTGTTGTGCTCGATGGTCAGGTGCTGCAGGTAGTGGCCGTTGTCGCCGCCGGAGACCAGGCCCAGGCGGCCGAAACGGCGCGCCGCCCAGCGGGCGGCGGCCTCGTAGCCGGGCGAGCCGGAGAGGCGGCCGGAGAACTCCGGGGCCGCCAGCGTGGCCACGTCCGCGAGCAGGGCGTCGGCGTCGATGACGGCGAGGCCGCGCGTCACCGGATCGCTGTCGGCCTCACGGCAGGCGGGCAGCGCGAGGACCGCGGCGCCCAGCAGGAACCCGAGACCGGCGGTCGCGATCACGCGCGCCGGCAGGGGTGCGTTCCGGTTCATGACGTGCTCCTACTTCCAGTGCTCGGAGATGAAGGCGTCCACCTCGGGGATGCCGCCCTGCATCACCAGGTAGCCGTTGTGGGGCTCGCGCTCGGTGATCTCGCCGCAGATCGGGGTGAGCATGAGGCGGCGGACCTCGTCGCGGTCCTGGCTCTGTCCCAGCGCCCAGCCCAGCTTCACGTAGGCCACCTCGGGGGTCATGTTCGCGGCCGGGACCACGCCCAGGCCCATGATCTCGCGGCCGGTCTCGTAGACGTACATCTGCACGTAGCCCCAGAGCGTCTGCACGGTCATGTAGACGTGGACGCCGGCCTCGCGGGCGCGGTCGAGCGCGGGATAGAGCGGCTTGTTCACGTGCCCGAGGCCGGTGCCGGCGATGACGATGCCCCGGTAGCCGTTGTCCACCAGCGAATCGATGATGTCCGGCTTCATGTTGGGGTAGTAGTAGACCAGCGAGACGCGGTCATCGAAGCAGGCCTTCAGGCTGACCCGGTTCTCGTCGCGGCGATGGTTGTAGTCGGGCCGGAAGGGCTTGACCCCGTCCTGGTCCACCCGCGCCAGCGGGATGTCGCTGAGCGTGCGGAAGGTGGAGCGGTAGGAGGAGTGCATCTTGCGCACGCGGGTGCCGCGGTGCAGCAGACCGTACTCGTCGCTGGTGGGGCCGAACATGCAGACCATCACCTCGGCGATGTCGCTGGTGGCCGCGGTGCGCGTGGCGTTGATCAGGTTGATGGCCGCGTCGCTGCTGGGGCGGTCGCTGGAGCGCTGGCTGCCCACCATGACCACCGGCACGGGCAGGTCCTGGAGCATGAAGGTGAGCGCGGCGGCCGTGTGGTGCATGGTGTCGGTGCCATGACCGACCACGATGCCCGCGACTCCCTTCTCGATCTCCGCGGCGATGGCCTCGGCGGTGCCGATCCACTGCTCGGGGCCCATGTTCTCGGAGAAGACGCCGTAGAGCTTGTCGGTCTCGAGGTTGCAGACGTCGGCCAGCTCGGGCACCGAGCCGTAGAGCTCGCCCGGCGAGAAGGCCGGGATCACCGCGCCGGTGCGGTAGTCCAGGCGCGAGGCGATGGTCCCGCCGGTGCCCAGGAGCTTCACCCGCGGCTTGACCGGGTCGTAGGGGAAGGCCTTCTCCGGGATCTGGTAGTGGGCCTCCTTGCGGCCGTGCACGGTGATGCGCTCGATGGTGTCGGCGCGCACGCCGATGTTGTAGCCGGTCTCCAGCTTGAGCACCACGTGATCGGCGTCGGCGGTCTCGCTGCGCGGCAGGATCAGGCCGGTGAAGTCGCCGCGGTCGGTGTGCAGGGTGGCCTGGCTCCAGACCGGCGCGCCCTCGCGCTGCAGCACGTCCAGGGTGGGGGTGCGGTAGCCGGGGAAGTCGGTCTGCGTGCTCATGCCAGCGCCTCCTTGACCCACGCGCGCACCGTGCGGCCGGGGACCCGGCCCCGCAGTTCGCGCATGACGTGTCCCATGACCCAGTCCTCGCCCTGGCGACCGCGGCGCGGCCCCGCCGGGGCCGTGGCCAGCGCGCGGTCGAAGATGCGGCGGGCCTGGTCCTCCGGCAACAGCGCCGGGGGCTCTTCCTCGGCGTGGTAGATGCCCTCGGGCGTCACCTCGCCCCGCGCCAGGCGCGCGATCTGCTCCTGCCACCAGGGTCCGGCCGCCTTCAGGCTGGGCGGACGCGGGCAGCTGCGGTCGAGCAGCAGGCTGGCCAGGGTGGCCGGCGGCACGCTGCCGTCGGTGCGCCGCTGCAGGTCGCCGAAGAGGTCGTACGCGGGGTGGCGAGCGAGGCGCTCGGCCAGATCGCGGCCCACGCCCAGCTCCTGCAGCTCCGCCTGGCGCTCCCAGGGCCGGGCCGGCAGGTTGGCGATGATCCGCTCGAGGCGCGCGTCGGTGATCCCGATGGGCGGCAGGTCGGTGTCGGGATACATGCGGTCGGCGCCGGGCAGGATGCGCTCGAAGCCGTCGGTGCCGTCGTCGAGGGCCTGGCGCGTCTCGCCGGGCACCCCCTGCACCGCGTCGCGGGCGCGGATCACGATCTCCCGCGCGGCGGTCTCCGCGTCCTGCTGACGCCCCCAGACCACCAGCACCGGCACCGGGTCCGCCACGCCGCAGGCCTTGGTGATCTTGTCCCACTCGGCGCCCGAGAAGGTGGGGGCGTCCTGGGTGGAGCAGGCCACGTTGGGCAGGGCGTCGATGCAGGCGATCACCCGGATGCGGTCGCTGAACTCCTTGAGGAAGGTGGTGCGCGGCTGCGTGTGGGCGCCCAGCAGGCCCTCGAAGCCCGGCAGGGGGACGGCCAGCACCGTGGCTCCCTTGTCCACGGCCTGGCGCACGTTGCGGAACTCGGTGGCGCGGACGTTGGGCGTCACGTCGACCCAGCGCTCGGCGATGTCCCGCTCGGTGACGTGGCGCCGCTGCAGCTCGCGCTGGATCGCCACCAGGCTGGTCTGCCGCAGGGCCTCGTTGTGCACCAGGCGGGGGATGTCGCGCAGGCTGGGGACGCCCTTGATCTCGATGCGGGTGCCGCCGGTGACCGAGACGTTCACGTCCTGGCGGCCGGCGCCGGGGCCGGTGCGCACCAGGCCGGAGACGCGGGCCAGCCAGCGGATGATCTGGCCCACCTCCATCACCTCCCAGGGCGTGCGCATGTCCGGGTCGGTGACGGTCTCGATCAGGGGCATGCCCAGGCGGTCGGTGCGGTAGGTGCGCAGGTGGCCACGGTCGCTCACCTCGCGGCAGCTGTCCTCCTCGATGGAGATCTGCCGGATGCGCACGGTGCGGTCCCGGTAGGGGATCACCCCGTCGGTGCCCACGATGGCCGTGCGCTGGAAGCCGGTGGGGATGCTGCCGTCGAGGTACTGCTTGCGCGTGATGTGCACCTCGCTGACCAGGTTGCAGCCCAGCAGATGGGCGACGGCCAGGCTGCGGTCGAGGGCCACGTCGTCGATCTCGAAGGGCGGCGCGTCGTCCATCTCGTAGGTGCAGACGGTCTCGTTGTTCAGGAGGTAGACGATGTCCTTCTTCGTCTTGAACTCCATGAGCGCGGTGCCGTCGTACTCGCCCATCTCCGAGAGCGTGGGGCGCATGTGGCGCAGGACCTCGGCGTGATGGTCGGTGCTGTAGCAGCCGGCGGGGCAGCGGCAGAACAGCTTGCGGCGGGTCAGCAGCTGCTGATGGACCTCGAGGCCGGACATCAGGCCGAGGTCGGCGTAACCGGCGGCGTCGAGCTCGCCGAACTGCGGGAGCGGATTCAACAACCAGGGCTCGGTCAGCGCAATGCGAGGAGTCATGGAGACCACCGGGGCTCGGGGCATGGCGACGGACCCGCGAGGGCGGGTCTGATGCGGTCGCGGGCGCGTCAAATATAGGTTTCCGGCCGCTCCGGGCCACGAAAAAAGCCAGCGATGCCCTCGAGGCCTCGTTTCCGGGGGGCGTCAACAGGTTGGTGGTTGCCAACAGCCGCCAGCGGCGCTAACCTGTTCCGTGCTCAACAGACCACCGGCGATCCTGCGTGAAGATGTTATCCGCCGAACACGATCCATCCGGCCCGAGGGGGCGTGCCCATGAAGCGGAGTGAACGGACCTGCGAGGTCCCCGAGGCCACCATCCAGCGGCTGCCGCTCTATCTCGAGAAGCTCAAGCTCCTGCAGGCCATCGGCGTGGAGGACGTCTCCTCGCGGCAGCTGGCCGAGTCGCTCTCCATCAAGGCCAGCCAGCTGCGGCACGATTTCCATTACTTCGGCGGGTTCAGCCGGCCCGGCCGCCCCTACCGGGTGGCCAAGCTGGTGGGGGCGCTGGAGCAGATCATCGGCGTCGACCATGCGGTGCCCACGGCCATCGTGGGCGCCGGGCACCTGGGGCAGGCCCTCGCCAACTACCCGGGCCTGCAGCTGCAGGGCTTCCCCATCCGGGGGATCTTCGACGTCAACCCCAAGCTGCAGGGGCTGGAGATCCGCGGCCAGCCCATCCGCGACCTCGACGAGCTGGAGCCCGTCTGCCGCCGCGAGGGCATCAAGATCGGGGTGATCACCGTGCCGTCGAGCCATGCCCAGGACGTGGCCACGCGCCTGGTCGACGCGGGGGTGTCCGGGCTGCTGAACTTCGCACCCACCGAGCTGAAGGTGCCCGGCCACGTCTCCGTGCGCCACGAGCGCCTCACCGTGGGCATCATGGCGCTGAGCTTCAAGGTCAAGTGCGGCGAGCAGGACCGCGAGGAGCAGGCCGCGGCGATGGAGGCCGCGGCGATGGAGGAGGCAGCGAGCGGCGAGAACGGGGCGTCGGACGTCGACGCCACCGGTGGCGCCTGACCGCTGACC
>CAZWYF010000049.1:0-5165 GCA_964637835.1 uncultured Fibrobacteraceae bacterium | reverse complement strand
CTGACCGCTGACCGGCGCCGCCGCGGCCGGGACCGGCGCCGCCCGGCGCTGATCGTCGCCGCGACCGGCCGCGCTACCGGTCGAGGCCCGGACCGGGCTCAGCGGTGCACGGGGAAGGCCTCGCCCAGACGCTGGCGCTCCTGCGCCGCGTAGGCAGTGGCCTCGTCACGGCTGGGGAACCAGCCCACCCACACGCGATAGACGATGTCCCCGCTGGAGGTGCCCGCCGCGCGGACATGGGCGTCGACGTCCCTGGCGGCCAGGGACTGCACCATGCCGTCGGCGTTGGCCTCGTCCTGGAACGCGCCCACCTGCAGGGCCCAGGGGCCGCTGGCCCGGGGCTGGATCGTCGGCGGTTCGGGCTTCTTCTCCGGCCTGGTCGCCGACTTCGGCGCGGGTTCGGGATCCGGCTCCGGGGCCGGCGGCGCCGGCGTGGGCTCCGTCGCCGCGCGGCCGCCATCGGCCGGCTCGCCGGCCGACCGGCTCGCCTCGTCGCCAGGCGGTCGCGTGGCCGATCCGGTCGCGGCGCCCTGTTCCTCGCCCCCGGCGGGCGTCTCGGGCACCAGCGGCTGGTGCTCGCCATCGATGTCGACGCTTCCGGACCGCGGCTGGCTGCTGCCGGTGGTGCTGTCGGCGGTCACCACCGTGTACTGCTCGCCGATGCCGGCGGGCTGACCGCCGCCACGGGGCCAGAAGAGATAGGCGCCGCCGGCGATCACCAGCAGCAGGGCCACGAGCAGCGGGCGGGGAATGCGGCCGCGGTCCCCGCGGGGGGCGAGGCCGCGGCGCTTGCGCGGGGTGGCCTGGGGCCGGTCGGCTCCGCTTGCCTGGTCGCGGCGCGGGCCCTTTGTTTCGGACATCACGAGACCTCCTGTCTGCATCCATTATGGCGCGCGACGCCGCCGGTGCAAGCTCCGGCTGACACGATCCGCGCCCCGACCGCGAAGGACGCTGGCCATGACCCCGTTTGCGACGTCCCTGCCGGCCGAGGCGGTGATCTTCGATCTCGACGGCACCCTGGTGGATTCCGGGGCCGACATCGCCGCCGCCGCCGATCACGCGCGCCGGACCGCCGGCCTCTCGCCGCTGCCGGCGGCCGTGATCATCGGCTACGTGGGTGACGGCACCCGTCGGCTCATGGAGCGCGTCCTGGCCCATGATCCGGCCACCGGCCGCCCCGGAGGACCGCTCGCCACCGCGGATCTGGAGGCGGGACTCGCCCGCTTCGGCGAGTACTACCGGGAACACCTGCTCGACCGGACCCGGCCGTACCCCGGGATCGTCGCGCTGCTCGACGCCCTGGCGCCGCGCCGTCTGCTGGTGGCCACCAACAAGCCCCGCCGGTTCACCGAGGAGGTCCTCGCGGGCCTCGGCCTGGCCGGCCGCTTCCACCGCGTCGTGGCCGGCGACGACGGTCCGGCCCGCAAACCCGACCCCGCCCACCTGCGGGCCTGCCTCGCCGGCACCGGCATCGCGCCGCAGCGGACGGTCGTGGTGGGCGACAGCCCCAACGACATCATGGCGGCCCGACGCGCGGACATGCCCTGCGTGGCGGTGAGCTGGGGACTCACGCCGCGCGAGGCGCTCGTCGCCGCGGGCCCCACCGCCCTGGTGGACGACGCCGCCACCCTGGCCAGCCTGCTCGGGGTACGCCTCTGAGGGTGAGCGTGCGGGGCTAGGAACGATCCGCGGCGGCCGCCTGCTGCCGCAGGCGCTCGAGCTCGGCGGTGACGCCGGCGACGGTGTAGGGGTCCTCCGGATGGGGCGGCTCGCCACGGCGCTCGAAGTGCGGACGCTCCTGGTACTGGTGCCCCCACTGGCGGTCCGTCTCCCGGACCAGGTCCTCCACCAGGGCCGGGCGGGCCAGCACCTTCTGCAGCCACCGGGCCACCGTCCGCTGCGGCCGTCCGAGGTTGGCCTCCAGCAGGTCCGTGGCGCCGGCCAGGTGGCGCAGCAGCACGGTCGTCAGGGAGCCCTCGCGGTCGCGCAGGTGCTCGGTGAGCCACTGCCGCACCTCCAGCAGCGCCCGCGCGACCACCGGCGTGGGACTGGCGCCCCGCAGATGGCTGCCGGCGTCATGGCCGGCGAGCAGCGAGGCGAGATCGGCCGACCGCGCTCGCCGGGCCTCCTGCTCGGCGCGCCGGGCCTCCTCACGTCCCGGATCGTCGGGGCGGGGGGGCTGGCGGGAGGAGCGGTCGTCAGGCAGGTCGCTCATGATGTTCCGGGTCAGTGGACGCGCCGGCGCGGGTCCGCCACCGTGGCTTCCAGGCCCTCGAGGCAGCCCACGTCCAGGGCGCCGATGCGTCCACAGCGCGAGGCGCGGCCAGCGGCCGGCGAGTTGCGGCGCAGCGTGAGGTCCAGCGACCGGAAGTCGCAGAAGCCGGGGTCGGTGACCAGGTCGTCCGGTCCGGGACGACCGTGGCGCAGCGGACCGCCCAGGTTGTCGAAGTAGATGTTGCAGCCGTGATGGCCGGCCAGCGGGAGGTCCAGGCCGGCCCCGTCGAGGTCGCCGGTGAAGATGTTGTTGGTCACCAGGCAGTCGGCGGCCTCGGACTGTCCGGCCACCACGGTGGCCCCGCCGTAGGAGAGGTTCTGGAAGAACGTGTTGCCGGCGATCCGCCCGGAGGCGTCGGGGCAGAGGATGGCGCCCGCGCGGTAGCCGCGGTTCTCGATGAACAGGCCATCCTCCACGGTCAGGGGGATGGCGGACCACGCCACCAGGGCGCCACCGTCGCCCTCGGCGGCGTTGCCGAAGAAGGTGCAGCCGCGGAAGGTGGCCTCCGCGCCCGTGGTGATGGCCACCGCGCCGCCATCCCCGAGGGCGCGGTTGTGCTGGAAGTGGCAGCCCAGGAACTCCGCCCAGGTCTGCGCCCCGGCCACGAGCATCGCGCCGCCATCGCCACGGGCGGTGTTGTCGAGGAAGCTGCAGTTGATGAAGTCGGCCACCGCGCCGCCGTCGATGTGCACCGGCGCCGCGGCGTCTCCCCGGCCGTGCCGGAAGGCGAGGTTCTCCAGCCGGCAGGTCACCGCGCCGTGGATCCTCAGCAGGGCCCGACGCTGGGCGCCCGAGACGATGGCGGTCTGTCCCTGGTCCGTGCCGATGATGGCGAGGTCCCTGGTGATGATGACGGTCTCGGCGTAGAGGCCCGGGCGCAGCCGGATGACCGCCCCGGCGGGGGCCGCGGCCACGGCACCGGCGAGGGTGGAGAAGGCCGTGCCTCCATCGGGGTCGACCACGAACTCGGCGGCCCGGGCCGTCGGGATGTCAGCGTGCAGGGCGAGCGACAGACAGGCCAGGCACGACAACACCAGCGAGGGCCGTCGGGGAGCTGGTGCCGCGGAGATGCCCATGGGGTCAGGGTACGGGATCGGAGGGGGCATTGGAAGCGCTTTCCGGCCGCGCCAGCCGCATGAGCAGGATCTCGTGCCGGTAGCCGGTCTCCGCCGCGAGCCGGGTCAGGCGCGCGGCCGTGGCCGCGGCCGCGGCCGCCGGGACCGCCGCCAGGACCGGCAGGGCGGCCGCGGCCCCGGCGAGCAGGGCCTCGAAGCGTTCCTTGGCGAAGTACCAGGTGCCCTCGTGGTGGTTGGCGCGCAGGACCCGCTGGGCCGTGCGGTCGGCGAACAGGCGTCTTAGCGCCGTGCGCGGCCGACCGGAGAGCAGGCCCCGGTGCCGCGGCAGCAGATCCGCCACGTCCAGGACGGTGTCGGGGTCGCCGGTCGCCACCGGCCGGGCCGACAGCCCCGCGCGCATGCGCGCGCGCAGCAGCTCGAGGTCGTCGGCATCCAGGCGGAAGGTGCCCTCCGTGGGCGCCGCGCTCGCCGAGGCGGGCTCGGAGGGGATGGTCGCGCCCATGGCGGCGGCCAGATGCTCGAACTGCCAGGCGGCGTAGGTGACCGCCAGGGCGAAGGGCAGCGGCCCGGCGGCGGCCCCGGCGCCGGGCGCGGCCCGCGGGTCGAGCCGGGAGGCGGCGGCGTCCGTGTCCGCCGGCGGCGTCGCGGCGGACGCATCAGCGGTGGGCGTCGGCGTCGACGACGCGGCGTCCGCGTCGGTGGCGGTCGGGGTGGCCGCGGCGGTGGCCGCGGCGGTGGTGGGCGAGATGGCGGTGGCGGCGACGGCCGCCAGCTGCTCGGCCAGGAGGTCCGCGGCGGGGGCCGGTCGCTGCTCGCCGGCGTCGGTCACGGCGTGCGCGCTGGCGACCTCCAGGAGCTCGGCCCAGCGCGTGGCCAGGTCGCCCGTCTCGCCGGCGGCCAGGTCGCCCCAGACCTCCGGCGTGTTGACCTCCGCGAGCCGGGAGAGCACCGGCTCGAGGTCCAGTTCCCGGCGCGAACGCCGCAGCGAGGGCACCGGGTGGCCGTCCAGCCGGTCGTGCAGGGCGGACCAGCGGCCGTCGGTGTCGCGCAGCTCTTGCCAGTCGAGGAAGGTCTGCGTCTGGTAGCCGTGCAGCTCGGCGTGCAGGCCGCCATGGACCAGGTCGCTCCCGCGGCGCAGGTACTCCAGGCCGCTGACGAAGTCGCGGAAGCCGTAGAAGACGTCCGGACTGCCGTCCAGGGCCAGCGCCTCGGCGAGGGTGCGGCGCTGGAGGTGCGGGTCGGCGTCCGGCGCGGCCACGTTGATGGGGCTGCTGGTATGGATGTGCCCGCGCGTGGACTGGTAGGCGTTGTTGAACAGGATGAGCGCCCGCTCGCCGCCGTGCCTGTTGGTGTACGCATAGACGTTCTCGTCCACGTGCCCCTCGGGGGTGGCGAAGTCGAAGACGGCGAAGTTCTCCGCGCCGGAGAACAGGGCGCGGCGGCGCATGAGCGGGAAGACCTCGCGCTCGTGGCGGCGGACCATGTCCTCGTCCACGGGCTCGTCCCAGTAGGCGCGCTTGTACTCCATGCCGTACTTCTCGGCGAAGCCCTCCACCTGGCCGTGGCCGAGCATGGGCAGGCCGGGCATGGTCACCAGCATGATGGCGACGCCGAAGTACTTGTCGCCCTTGCCGAACTGCTCGACGGCGGTGCGCTCGTCGGGATTGTTCATGAAGTTCACGAACCGCTGCAGGACCGCGGGACTGAACTCCAGCACGTTCTTCACCGTCTGCCGGTACTTCTGGTTCTCCTCCATCTTCAGCATGTTCATGAAGGCGCTGTTGTAGACGCGGTGCATGCCCAGCGTGCGGACG
>CAZWYF010000048.1:20328-24100 GCA_964637835.1 uncultured Fibrobacteraceae bacterium | reverse complement strand
GGACGCTTCCGCCACCTCGCCGGAACTCCGCAGCAGAAGGGCGGGCCGTCCAGGCCCGCCCTTCGCGAGGACATCCGGCGAGGTGGCGGAAGCGTCCCCGCCCGTCACACCCCCGCCGGCTGGGTCTGCAACTGCCGCAACACCTGCTTGGCCACGCATTTGAGCGTATCGAACACCCCGTCCCCCTGGAACGCCACGGCCGGGAACGCGTCGTACCCCTCGGGGTTGAGCTCCTCGTTGAGCTCCGCCATGGGCAAGGCGTCGGGCAGGTCCCGCTTGTTCCACTGCATCACGAAGGGGATCTTGCCCGGCTCGAGGTCGTACTCCTTGAGGTTCTCGTGGAGGTTATAGAGCGATTCCACGTTGGCCTCGAAGCGGGCCTCGCTGGAATCCCCCACGAAGACCACGCCGTCGCAACCCCGCAGGATGAGCTTGCGGCTGGCGTTGTAATATACCTGGCCCGGCACGGTGTACAGGTGGAACCGCGTCTTGAAGCCCTTGACCTGGCCGAGTTCCAGCGGCAGGAAGTCGAAGAAGAGCGTGCGGTCCATCTCCGTGGCGAGCGTCACCAGCTTGCCCTTGGTGTCGGGGGCGAGCTTGTCGTAGATGTACTGGATGTTCGTGGTCTTCCCGCCGAGTCCCGGACCGTAGTACACGATCTTGCAGTTGATCTCGCGCGAGGAGTAGTTGATCAGCGACACGTCTTGCCCCTTCCGTGGCCGGCTCCGGCCGGCGGCAGCTCACTCGGCGAACAGGTTGTCGATCTCCTGCTCCACCCCTTCGGAGAACTCGTCGTCGAAGGGGTCGTATTCCTCGTTCCGGTACTGCAGCTTGTCGTACAGGCCATCGATGATGACGTTCAGCTCCTCGACGGCCTTCTTCACTCGCAGCCGCACCAGGCCCAGGGTGGTGCGCTTGTCGAAGACCACCGCCAGGACCACGCCCTTGGCGATCTTGCCCAGGTACATGCTGTCACGGGCGCCCTGGTGGTACAGCGTGGAGAAGTCCTCCTCGCCGATGAGCTTGGCGAGCGCGAAGTTCGCCTCGAAGTCCGCGGCGCAGAGCGACGCGAAGCTCTGGGTGTCGAATTCGGGGTCGCCTCCGGCCTGGGCGATCATCTGTCCGGTGCGATCGACGAGCAGGACGTGCTTGGCCTGGCTGCTCTGCACCAGGGCCTCGAGGGCGTTGGAGATCGCCCAGAAGTCCTCCTCGAAGATGGCCCATTCGGCTCTGACCATGAAACCACTCCCGGGCCGCGCGTGGCGGCAGGTCGGCATGGCGGACGACGGCTCAGGGGTCGTATCGGCCCCCGGCAGCATAGCTTGAGCGTGGCCGCATGGAAACCTGCGCCTGGCGCGAGGTCAGAAGCTGGTCCGGTGCTGGAAGGCGCGCTGGAGGGTGGCCTCGTCGGTGTAGGCCAGGGCGCCGCCCACGGGGATGCCCGTGGCCAGGCGCGTGAGGCTCAGTCCGCGCTCCTGCAGCAGGCGCTGCAGGTACAGGGCGGTGGTCTCGCCCTCGACGCTGGTGTCGAGGGCCAGGATCACCTCACGGATCTGGTCCTCCTCGATGCGACGGACCAGACGATCGAAGGGGAGATCGTCGGCGCCGACCCCGTCGAGGGGCGACAGCAGGCCCCCGAGCACGAAGTAGCGCCCACGGAAGAAGGCGGCCTTCTCGAAGGGCAGCACGTCCACCGGGCTGCAGACCACGCACAGCAGCTGGGCCTCGCGACTGGTGCTGGTGCAGATGCCGCAGGGGTCGTCCTCGGTGATGACGCCACAGCGGGAGCACTGCCCCACGTGCTGCAGGGCCTGCTCCACCGCGCCGGTGAGGCGGCGGGCGTGGTCCCGATCGGCGATCAGGTGCAGGGCGATGCGGGTGGCCGACTTGCGACCCAGGCCCGGCAGCTGCTGCAGGGCGCGCACCAGCTGCTCGAGGGCCGGCGACTGGAATTCGCCGCCGTCGCGCGCGCCGCCGAGCTGGCCGCGGCCGAAGGCGTCCAGGGCCATGCTACATTCCCGGGAGCTTCATGCCCGGGATGTTCATGCCGCCCATGGCGCCGCCCATCTCCTCCTCGGTCATCGCCTCCACCTTGCGGACGGCCTCGTTCACCGCCGAGAGGACCATGTCCTGGAGGAAATCGACATCGTCGGGATCGAGGGCCTCGGGCTTGATCTCCAGGCTCAGCAGCTCGTGCTTGCCATTCATCACGGCGACGACCTGTCCGCCACCCACCTCGGCGGTGACGGTCTTCCTGGCCAGTTCCTCCTGGGCGGCCTGCATCTTGGCCTGCATCTGCTGGGCCTGCTTCATGAGCTTCTGGATGTCCATGTCACCTCCGGCGACCCTCGCGGCCGCCCGCTCGCGGCGAGATCTACTCGCCGTCGGGGTCCTCGGTGGGCAGCGCCGGTCGCTGCCAGCGCTCGCGCTCGGCCTCGGGCAACGGCTCGCCGCCCACCAGATCCACCAGCCCACCGAGGGTGGCGTCGTCCTGGCACTCGCGGGCCAGCGTCTCCCGCTCCGTGGGCGCCACGACCCGGCGCACCTGGTCCTGGTGATCGCGGTTCGGTCCGTCCCCGGCCGCCACCGCCTGCAGGATCACGCGCAGGGGACGACCGAAGAACCCGGTCACCTGCTGCTCGAGATCCGCCCGCGCGTCCTCCAGACGCTGGAGCATGAACTGCTGGTCCGGCTCGAAGGCCACGGTCAGGCAGCCGCCCTCGAGGTCCAGATCCGGCAGGCCCACCATGAGGCAGGCCGCCAGGCCGGGGTGGCGATTCATGATCGTGTCCAGGAAGCCGGTCCAGCCGCTCACCGTGCCGGCCGCGGCGCGCGCCCGGGGGGCCGGGTCCGCGACGGGCGCGGGATCGGCGCCGGGCGCGGGGCCGGACGCCGGACCGCGCGCCGACGCGCCGGACCGCGCCGGACCGGCGCTCCGCGGCGCGGACCGGCCGCCGCTCGCGGCGGCCGGACGGGAGCCGTCGCCACCACCGGCACCGGTCGATCCGCCGGCGGCCACCAGGCGCCGGAGCCGCGCCACGAGGTCGGCCAGCAGGACCCGATCCTCCCACCGGCACAGCTCCACGAGCGCGGCCTCGAGCAGGATCCGCGGCTGGGTGCTGCGATGGATGCGGTCGTAGTGCATGCCGGCGCGGTCGAGCATGGCCAGCAGGTCCTGCTCGGCGAAGCGATCGAGCATGGGCCCGAGTCCGGCGATCTGCTCGTCGGTCAGATCCACGGCGCCACGCAGGTCCGGCGCCACCTTCAGCACCAGCAGGTTGCGGAAGTGGCCGAGCAGTCCCCGGGCGAAGACCACCAGGTCCTGGCCGGCCGCCGCCAGCTCCTCCACCAGGCGCAGGGCGGCGGCGGGATCGCCCGCGGCGATGGCCTGGTCCAGCTGCACGTAGAGTTCCGAACGCACCAGGCCGAAGAGCGCGGTGAGGGCGGCCTCGTCGATGGGGCCCTCGCAGCTGGCGATGGCCTGGTCGAGCAGGCTCAGCCCGTCGCGCATGCTGCCCTCGGCCAGGGACACGAGCACGTTGAGGCCGCTCTCGGCGATCGCGACCTGCTCGTCGGCGCAGACGGCGGCCATGCGCTCGGCCAGCTGCGCCCGCGACAGCAACCGGAAGTCGAAACGCTGGCACCGCGAGAGGATGGTGCGCGGGATCTTGTTGGGCTCGGTGGTGGCGAAGAAGAAGAACACCCTGGCCGGCGGCTCCTCGAGGATCTTCAACAGCGCGTTGAAGGCCCCCTTGGAGAGCATGTGGACCTC
>CAZWYF010000048.1:0-20228 GCA_964637835.1 uncultured Fibrobacteraceae bacterium | reverse complement strand
GTGCCGGTGACGTGTTCCTGGCCCACCACCTGGGCGAAGGTCTCGGGCCGGTACTTGCGGGCGATGGCCTGGTAGGTCATCACGAGCTCCTGCTGCGGTGATGCGGGGACCGCCGGGCCGGCGGCGAGGCAGGTTCCGCACGGGATCCGCGCCGGATCGCACCGCGGGGAAGAGGAGCGGGCCAGGCTGACGACGCACACGACGGAGGGAGCGTACCGTTGCTGCCTTCCGGCCCTGGCGGGATTGGCGCTCCGACGTCACGCCGGGCCTGGCCCATCATGTCCTCGGGCTGCCGGACACGGTCCGACCGTGCGACGGCCCAGAGAAGCGGGTGGTGGAGATGATGGGACTTGAACCCACGGCCTCCTCGTTGCGAACGAGGCGCTCTCCCAGCTGAGCTACATCCCCACCCGAGACTGGCCCCAAGTTAGTACCCGCGGTGCCAGGTGCCAACGTTCGCCTGGGGCGATGGCGAAAAAACTGGCGGAGAGGCAGGGATTCGAACCCTGGGAACTCTTGCGAGTTCAACGGTTTTCGAGACCGCCCCGTTCGACCGCTCCGGCACCTCTCCGCGAGGCCTGCAACACCGTGCCCATGTGGCGGAGAGGGTGGGATTCGAACCCACGGTACCCGGAGGCACACACGATTTCCAGTCGTGCCGATTCGACCGCTCTCGCACCTCTCCGCCCGAAGCGGAGCGCGCAATATAGCATCGGGTTTTGCAGAAATCAACACGGCTCGCCGGGGTTTTCGCCCCCGCGTCGGCGACGGAAGAAATCTCGCAGCAGGGCCGAGCACTCGTCCGCCAGGATGCCCCCCACCACCTCCACCGGATGCCGGTAAGGGTTGCCCTGGAGCAGGCGCGCCGCCGATACCACGGCGCCCGCTCGCGGGTCGTGGGCCCCGAAGACCAGCCGCTCGATGCGACCGAGCAGCAGCGCCCCGCAGCACATGGTGCACGGCTCGAGGGTCACGTAGAGGGTGGCCCCCGCCAGGCGCCACTGCCCCAGGGTCTCGCTGGCCGCACCGATGGCCAGCACCTCGGCGTGGGCCGTGGCGTCGTGCAGCCGCTCCACCCGGTTGTGGCCACGGCCGATGATCCGCCCCTCGCGCACCACCACCGCCCCGACCGGCACCTCCCCCGCCACGGCGGCCTGCTCGGCCTCGCGCAGGGCCTCCCGGAGCCAGCGCTCGTGACTGCGGAACCCCTCCAGCAGGCCCTCGCTCACGGCAGCAACCCGTCGCGCACCACGAGATTGCCCTGCAGGTCCCAGACCTGCACCCGCACCGACCAGGGCCGGGACACCGGCTCGCCCCAGGGCTGCGGGAACGGCACGCTCACCGCGAAGCTCTCCTCGGCGCTGTCGCAGATCCCGTCGCGAGGATCGAGGCGCTCGGTGCGCCCGTCCGGCAGCACCACCTCCGCACCGGCCAGCGGGCCGAAGGCGTCGCGGGCGGTGAACGCCACCGAGAATCCTTCCGGAAGGCGCTCCAGGCGCCAGTCGTGCAGTCCGGGGGCCGTGTTGTCCACCGGCACCGGGCCCAGCACCTGCTCGGTGGTGCGGGCGGACGCCGCCGGGTTGTCGGGATGATCGCTGACCAGCAGGCGCAGCTCGTACCAGCCATCCGGCAGCGCGGCCGTGTCCCAGGCCGCCACCTGCTCGACCGTGGCCCCGCCGATGGGCCGCCAGATCTCCTCGCCCTGCGCCCGGAAGAAGACGCGGGCCCGCAGGCGGTCCTCGTTGGGATCACGGGCGTGCCAGGTGAGCGACCGCACCGGCCGCAGCGCCGCGGCCCGTCGGCGGTCCACCCGCCGCTCCCGCTGGCTGTTGACGCCGTACTCCACCTGCAGGCCGCCGGCGAGCTGCTCGGTCACCGAATCGCCGCCGTTCATCAGCCCGCCCCGGCGCAGTTCCCCCCGCGGCTCGAGGCTGAAGCTGGTGATCTGCGGCGCCAGGTTGGGCGCCAGGGCGGAGACGCTCACCGCGTCGACCCGGCTGCCACCCGCCAGGGTCACTCGCCACTGCAGCGCCCGCCTGGGCGGAAGATCCGCCAGGTCGAGGTCGTGCCCGCTGCCGAGTTCCCGCCAGTCGGTCCACGAGGCATCGGGCGTGGCGCTGTTGCCCGCGCGGACGGCGAAGCGCGGCTCGCCGCCACCGGCAGGACCGCGCCAGGTCAGCCGACCCCACTGCACGGTGAGTCCCGCGTCCAGCGGCGCGCTCAGCGCCACCGCCTGGCGGCCCTCGCTGGCCCGCAGCCGGGTCACGCCGCCCGGATTGGCCTGGGCCACGAGCAGCTGGTCGGGGCCATCGTCGCCGGGAACCACCACGATGCGCAGCACGTCCCCGCCCTCCCAGCTGGCCAGGGGCCGCCGGCCGTTGGGTGCGTCCAGCCCCGAGAGGACGGTGAGCTGGCCGCGCTCGCGGGAGCCGGCGCCGAGCCAGCCGTGATCGTCGCTCCAGGCCACGCTGGTGACCACGTCCTCGCTGGTCCAGACGCGCACCGGCGCCGGGCCGTCCAGCCTGACGAGGGCCGAGCGCACGGGCTCCACCTGGCGGTCGGCGGTGACCATGAGATCGAAGGGCCCCTCGAAGGACAGGTCCTGCGATCCGCCGGAGCCATTGCCGCCACCGTCGCCCTCCTCGGTCTGGTAGCCCAGCGCGTACCAGCCGTCGGCGCCACGGACCAGCTGGCGGACCTCGTCCTGCTCCATGGCCACGAGCAGTTCCCAGGAATCGTCGTCCGGATCCACGCGAAAGACGCGGCCGGGCCCCTGGGCCGCCACCAGCAGCGCCCCGTCCCCGGCCACCGCCAGGTCCAGGGCGTTGCTGGCGGGCAGTTCGGCCACCAGCCGCGCCTGGCCATCGCCCAGGCGATAGACCGCGGCGGGATTGCCCCCGGCGGCATAGACGGCACCGTCGTGGCCACGCACCAGGTCCCAGACATAGCCGCCGGGCACCGGGACCTCGCGGGACGACGTCCCGTCCGGCCGGACGCGGTACACGGCGCCCTCCGGGCCGCAGCCCGCGAGCAGGTCCTCGCCATCGGCCAGCAGCGCGAACACCTCCTGCACCGGCAGCTCGGCCAGCACCTCGGGCGCGCGCCCCTCGCGCAGGCGCCAGACGCGGCCATCGTGGCCGCTGCCGGCGTGGACCACGCCGTCAGCCGTCGACATCACCGTCCAGACCACGAGGCTGCTGTCGGCCAGGACCACCTCGGCGGTCAGGCCGGGCACCAGCCGCCCCTGGGCGTCCAGGCCAGCGCCGCGCAGCTCGCCGTCGGCGAAGCTCACGTCCTGCGGCTGATCCCAGAAGACGGGTCCGGCAGCGACGGCGCCCACCGCAGGCGCCAGTACCGCCAGCAGGAACACGGACCAGCGGGCGCCCGGCACCGCGGGCAGCGATCGGAAGAGGCGGCAGGTCATGGACGGTCTCCCCGGGAGCGTGGGCTGGGTGGGACGCGGATCTCCAGATCGGCCACGGCGCTACCCTGCAGCAGCAGGTCCAGGTCGCGCGCGGCGCGGGCGGCGTAGGTGGCCAGGGTGGGCGACACGGCGCCGGGCGGGGCCTCGGCCAGGGTGCGCCGCACCGACGGCGGCAGCCCCGCCAGCTCGCGGCCGCCGGCGGTCAGGCCGGGCTCGGCGGCCACCAGCGCCACGGCGAGCTGGTCGGCGGCCCGGGGTCGTTCCAGCAGGGCGCGCAGCGTGCCGAGATCGTGATCCTCGAACAGACCCGCCGCCCGCATGGCGTCGAACTGGAAGAACTCGCGGGACGACCCCGCCGCGATCCGCAGCACCGGCGCCGTGGTGGTCGCCGGGACGGTCAGCGCGAAGCGTTCACGCCGCATGCCGCCGCGGCGTTCCTGCAGCTCGACCTCCACGGTCACCGTCTCGCCCGGCGCGGCCAGCGCCGGCGCCCGCACGGCGGTGACGGTGGCCGCACGCAGGGGCTGCTCCACGGTCAGCCGGGCCTCCACGCGCTCGATCACCAGCGGCCGGTGGCGATTGGTCAACAGCATCTGCAGGGGCGCCTGCCAGTCGGCGGTGAGCGCCTCGACGCCGCCGGGTCCGCCGGTGGCCCCGCGCAGGATCAGCGGCCAGCCGCCCGACGCGCCCTTCACCTCCAGCTCCAGGACGTAACGCACCAGCTGCTCGCTGCGATCGTTGCCGTCGGCCAGCAGGGCATTGTAGAGGCACCAGAACACCAGCTGGGGGGTCAGCTGCGGATGGCGCGCCACGGCGAACGCGTGGGTGCGATCGCCCCAGGGCCCCGCCGTGGTCACCTGCACCGCGGTGGTGGGCGCCACGGCCCCCAGCTCGCCCACCAGGCCCGCCTGCAGATCGTGGGTGATGCGCCCCACCAGCGCGCCGGCCGAGCCCAGCTTGAAGCTCACGTCGCGACTCGGGAAGATGGTCGTCACCTCCGCCGCGGCCAGGGGCAGATCCACCGGTCCCAGCTGCAGGAACGGGTGGGCCATGCTCACCAGCCGGTCCCCCTGCACCAGGCTCACCGTGCCCATGGCGCCGAGCTGGGCGTCGCCGCTGACCAGGGCCACGGCACAGGCGGAGCCGGGCGTCAGGCGGGCAGGCGCGCGGGCGTCGGCGCGGCCACGGACGGCGCCGGACGCCGCGGTACCGGTCGGCACCACGTAGAGCCCCATGGCGAGCGGGGCCAGCGGGGACGACCTCGCCGTCGCATGCGGCGCGGCCGCCGCGGGGGTGGGCAGCAGGCGGGTCCCCAGGGTGATCGGATCGGGCCAGGCCGGGCCGGCCGCCGCCGCCCGGTCCCGCGGTTCACGGCTCGCGGCCGCGGGCAGCAGCCGCGCCGCCACCGAGCGCGGGGCCACCGGACCGACCAGGGCGCTGGCCGGGACCACCGGACCCGCGGCCGCCCACGTGGTCGGCTCCAGGCCCGAGGGCCCGGCGGCGACCGCCCGCTCGCGCGCCCCTTCCAGCTGGGCGACGGGCGTCAGGCCGGCGATGGGCCGCAGAGCGCCGGGCCAGCTGAAGGCCACCGCGCCGATGAGGCGGCCATCGTCCAGGTAGACCGGGCTGCCGCTCATGCCCTTGGCCACCGCGCTGCGCTCCAGGCCATGGCCGGAGAGCTCCACCAGGATCATGTCCGTCCCCACGCTGGCGGCCGGACGGACACCGAGGATGGTGACCCCGAAGGTGTCGGGCTCGGTGCCGGCGAAGACCGTCAGGCCGTAGCCCGTCTGGCCGGGCTGCAGCTCGGACGTGGCGGCGCGGCGGGCGGTCTGCCCCGGCGCCGAGGCGGCGAGCAGGCCGATGGCCAGCAGCAGACCAGAGCGCAGGAACGGCAGGCAGCGGGTTCGATGCACGGGAAACCGTCCGATCAGGTGTTCTGGCGCGGGCCGTGGACGCCCGGGACGGCGTCCGTGTCCGGCGGACAGTAGGGGCGACCGCACCGGTTGGCAAGCGGTCGCCCCGGTCCGGCCGGGTGTCTCGCCGGAACAGCTCCGCCCACGCGAGGTTCCCGCGATCCGGCCGGATCGCGGGAACGCCCCCGGCCGGGGTCTTGCCGGGCGCACCAAAAAAGCGAGATCCCGCACCGGTGGCGGGATCCCGCTTCGCATGGGTGGTACGCCCAGGAGGATTCGAACCCCCAACCTTCTGATCCGTAGTCAGATGCTCTATCCAGTTGAGCTATGGGCGCACCCGAGGCGCAGGTTCTGGCGGAGAGGGAGGGATTCGAACCCTCGGTGAGTTTCCCCACACACGCTTAGCAGGCGTGCGCCTTCAGCCACTCGGCCACCTCTCCAGGGATCTTGGCGGAGGGCGGGGGACTCGAACCCCCAAGGGCTCGCACCCGGCGGTTTTCAAGACCGCTGCCTTACCAGTTAGGCTAGCCCTCCGGGTTCTACCCGGGCAAGCCTGTCAACTGCCCGCCCAGCCGGGAAGATCGCGATGTCGGGCCGTGCGTGGCGCTTGCCCCTCTCACGGCGAGCGGCCACGATACTACCTGCCCTTCAGTCTGTCAAGCAGACCGCCTAGTCCTTTCTTCGCTTCCTCTTGCAGCCGGTCCTGGATGGCGTCCGACTGCATCAGCTGCTGTGGATCGAGGTCCAGCGACACCACCGGGTCGGTGGACGGACCGGTGAGCGAGAAGTCCAGACCGATGCGCCCCTCCTCGTCCCGCAGGGCGTCCGCCACGAAGCTGGCGTCCCCCAGATCGGGGGTGAACCCGGCGGGCAGCCGCACGTGCAGGTCCAGGTCCAGCGTCCCGTCCAGGCTCACCGTCCCCTCCCCCGTCCAGTCGGTGTCCTTGCCGTCGATGCGCAGCCCCTCGATGACCACCTTCCCGTCCTTGACCTCGACGTGCTGGCGGGCGCCGTCGTAGACCACGCGCAGCAGGTCCTGACGCTGGCCGAGATACTGGCGGACGTCGCCCAGCTTCTGGCGCAGGTCGATGATCCCGTCGCTGCCGGTGAGGTCGCCGGCGAGGGTGAGCGAGGAGAGGATGGCCTCGGGGTCGGCCAGCTCGCAGTCGCCCGTGACCTGGGCGCTGAGGTCGCCGGACCAGATCTCCGCCAGGACCGGCACGTAGGGCGCCAGCAGCGCCCTGGCCGGCGCCCGGTCCACGGTGGCCTCCCAGCTCGCATGACCGGCCGGATCGCTGGCGTAGTCCACGGTCGCACGGCCGCGGACCGTGCCGCTGCCCAGCCGGGCGCGCAGGTCCGGCACCTCGATCACCCGCTCGCGCAGGGTGCCCTGCAACTGGACGTCGGTGTACCCGGTCTTCAGGAAGACCAGGCTGCTGACGGTGCCCGAGAGGTCGGCCGCCAGATCCGCAGGGATCAGCTCGCCCACGGCCAGGGGCGGCCCGCCACCTGGACGTCCGCCCGGCGGCGGGTCCGCCGCGTGGGCGGCGCGGACCAGGCCCGGCCCGCGCGACGCTGCCCCGGGATCGATGGCGCGCGCCTGCTGGTCCGCCGCCGCCTGCGCCTGGCGGGCCAGCTCCGATAGCGCGTCCAGGTCCAGGCGGGGCAGCTCGAGCCGCACCTGCACGGCGCCCGCCTCGTTGGCCGGCACCACCTCGGCCACGGCGTCGCCCTGAAGGATGGGATGATCCACGCCCCGCAACTCGAGGCGGCTGCGGCCCGCCGCGGCGGTCAGATCGCCCCGCAGATCCAGGGTGGCCACCGTCAGCGGCGGCCCCAGCTGCGGGACGACCACGTCGAGCGGGCCGCCGTGCACTCGCAGGTCGGCGCGGCCGGGGAGGCCCTGCTCCCAGGCCGTCGCCCAGGCGGTGGTATCGGTGAGGGCCGGGACGCTGGTCAGCTCCGCATCGAGGATCACGTCCACGATCCCGGTGAACTCCGGCAGCGGCGGAGCATCCTGCGGCCGGGGCGGCAGGTAGGGCGCGGCCAGGGTCATCAGCCGGGCCAGGTCCACCTTCAGCGTGGAACTGGCCGACAGCGGGCCGCTGGCCGGAGGCAGCACGAACTGGGCGGAGGCCTCGCCCCGCACGGCCGGATGGTCGAGGCCGTCCACGGAGAGGCGCGTGCGTCCGCCGGCGCGGGAGAGGTCGCTGGCCAGGTTCAGGCTGGCCACCTGCAGCGGATCATCCAGCTGCGGCAGCGTGGCCCCCATCGGACCGCCCGTCACCTGCAGATCGACGCGGCCGGGCAGGCCCGCCTGCCAGGCCTCCTGCAACCCGGCCGCATCGGCGAGGGAGGGCAGTTCCGGCACGTCCGCCTGCAGCGTGACCTGCAACTCGCCACTCAGCTGCGGCAGCGGGGGGTCGTCCGCCGCGCGCGGCGGCAGGTAGGGCTCCACCAGGCCGAGCAGGTCGCCGAGGGCGAGGTCGCCCGCGAGATCGAGCTGGAGCGGGCCGGCGGCCGGCGGCAGGACCATCTGGCCGCGGCCCTCGAGGCGCACCGTCTCCTCGCCACCACGCAGGGAGAGCTCGGCCAGGCGCAGATGCTGCGCGGTGGCCTCGCCGCGGGCGGTGAGCCCCCAGGGAGGCAGGGTCAGCTGGTGGACCTGGAACCGCGCCAGGTCCGCGGCCGGCGGCACCTCGAGCCGGGCACGCAGCCGCAGATCCGCCAGCGGCGGCAGGGGCTGCGAGCCGAGGCCCGCCAGCTCGATGGACCGGACCCGGGTGTCCAGCTCCAGGACGGCGGGACCGGCGAGGTCGTCCGCGGGCGCCCCGGCGCCGCTCAGGCGGGCCAGGCGGCCGACCAGGACGCCGAGATCGGGGGCGGACAGGTCCTGCTCCCAGCCGGAGACGGTCGCCTGCCGCCCGGTGCCCTGCTCCTGCCAGGCGAGGTGACCGTCACGGACCGCCACCGATGCCAGGTAGAGGCCGAAGGCGGGGGCGGCCTGCTCACGTTCCGGGCCGGCCGCCGGGTCGCCGGGGTCCGCGGAATCGTCGGCCCCGGCGGGAACGGGCGGTGTGGTGACCAGCTGGATCCGGGGCGACTCCACGGTGACGTTGCCGAATTCCAGTTCCCGGCGCAGCAGCGGCCACAGCGCCAGGTCCACCGCCAGTCGCTCCAGTTCCACGTCCGCGGCCACCAGCGGGCCAGGCTGCAGGCCGGCGTCCGCCAGGCCGGCATCGGTGACCGCGAGGCTGCTCGCCCCCAGGACCAGCTGCAGGCGCGGGAAGACCTGCAGGCCGAGTTCGCCCAGGGCCACCTCCCCGCCCGTGCGCTCGCGGATCTGGTCCTCGGCCAGGTCGCGCAGCCGGTCGCGGGGCACCAGCAGCGGCAAGAGGATCACCGCCAGCAGGATCACCAGCACCAGGCCCCCGACGATCCCGAGGGTCCATCGTCGCCAGCGTCGTCGCGTCATCACGCGCCTCCTTGCTCGGCGTCCCGCGCAGCGCGCGGAGACACCGGTTGGGTTCCCGGCGCGTCCGGCGCGCCGGCGACGCGGAGTCGCCCGGCGCCCAGGACGCGGTGGTCGTGGTAGAGGGCCAGCCCCTGGCCCGGGGCGGCGCCGTGCACGGCCTCGGCCAGCTCCACCTCCAGCCGCTCGCCCTCACGGCGCCAGCTCGCCACGCGCACGCCGGCATGGCGGTGGCGGACGCGGGCGATCACCGGCTCCAGGCCATCGGGGCCGACGTCCGGCAGGTCGTTCACGGCGGCGCGGAAGCCATCGCAGGCCAGGCGCCGCGTGGCCAGTTCCGCGTGCGGGCCGACCACCAGCGTGTTGGTCCGCGGCTCGAGGGCCAGGACGTAGAGCGGCTCGGGGTGGGCGATGCCCAGGCCCCGTCGCTGGCCCACGGTATAATGCTCGAGGCCACGATGCTCGCCGAGGACCCGGCCGCGGCGGTCGGTCACCGGGCCGGACCGGCCGGCGTCGGGTCCGTCGAAGAGGAAGCTGCGGTCGCCATCGGGCACGAAGCAGATCTCCTGGCTCTCGGCCTTCTCCGCCACCGGCAGTCGCAGTTCCCGGGCCGCGGCGCGCACCTGCTCCTTGGTGTACCAGCCGAGGGGGAAGACCACGCGCCGCCAGATCTCCCGGGGCACCGGCGCCAGGAAGTACGACTGATCCTTCCCGGGATCGAGGCCGCGATGCAGCTCGGGCTCGCCAGCGGGGCCGGGAACCACGCGGGCGTAGTGGCCGGTGGCCACCAGCGGACAGCCCTGCTGGTCGGCAAGCGCGAGCAGGGCGGGGAAGCGCACGCTGCTGTTGCAGTCCAGGCAGGGGCTGGGCGTGCGGGCCGCACGGTACTCGGCCACGAAGGGGTCGATCACCAGTTCCTGGAAGCGCGCGGAGACGTCGTGCACCCAGTGACGGGCGCCGAACCGCTGCGCCAGCTCGCGGGCATCCTCGATGGCGTCCAGGCTGCAGCAGGCCTTCGCGCCGGCGGCATCCTGGTCGCCGTAGCAGAAGTTCTTGAAGGTGACCGCGAGCACCTCGCAGTCCAGGGCGCGCAGCAGCGCCAGGCTCAGGGCGCTGTCCACGCCCCCGCTGAGCGCCAGCAGGATCGGCGCGCCGGGCGCGATGGTCCGGCGCAGGTCCCCGGGGATGGGAAGCGGAAAGTCCATGCGGCACATGATAAGGTCGCCGCGCCCGGCCGCCGGGGCCGGGCGCCGGACCCATCAGCTGGAGCGCTTGCGCGCCTCGGCGCGCTCGGTCTCCATCAGATCCTCGATGATCTGGATGTTGTCGCGGGAGCGGTCGCCGATGTCGCCGCCGGAATCGTACTTCACCGCCAGCTCGAACTCGCGGATGGCCTCGCGGTAGATGCGCTGGGTGGCGAAGAGGATGGCCAGGTTGTACCGGGCCAGGGCGCTGTGGGGATCATGCTCGAGGACGGTGAGATACTCGTCCATGGCCCGGCCGAAGTCGTTCTGGCGCTTGTAGAGCGAGCCGAGGTTACAGCGCGCCTTCTCGTCGAAGGGACGGATCTCCAGGGCCGCGAGGTACATCTGCTCGGCCATCTCCTCGCGGTGCTGGCGCTCATGGCGCGAGGCCATCATGTCGGCGCGGTCGTCCCACAGGGCGCCCAGGTTCACGTAGGCCTCCACGAAGGTGGAGTCGGCCGCGATGGCGGCCTCGAACCAGCGCTGGGCGGTGTCGAGGGCCGCGGCCGCGAAGGGGTCGTTCCAGCCGCGGGTGCGGGCCGAGTCGGCGGCCTGGCTGTAATGGATGTTCCCGAGCTGGTACCGGGCGAAGGTGGACTCCGGCGGGGGCCCCTGGGCGATGGTCTCGAGGGTGTCGACGGCCA
Source organism: uncultured Fibrobacteraceae bacterium (assembly GCA_964637835.1). GTDB lineage: Bacteria > Krumholzibacteriota > Krumholzibacteriia > LZORAL124-64-63 > LZORAL124-64-63 > Glo-17. Next base: position 9,528 of record CAZWYF010000048.1, on the reverse strand, counting down.
CCTCGACGGGCAGGGCCTCGATGGTGGAGATGAAGGCGTCGAGGTCGTTGCGGGGGGCGTCCTTGTTGCAGGCCGGCAGCAGCGCCAGCGAGGCGACCGCCAGCAACGAGCTGATCAGGGAGATGCGACGCACGATGGACATCCTTTGTGCTCGGGGCCCGGGCGCCGGCCCGCCGGCAGGCCGGCCAGCGATCGGCCGGACCCGCGGAACGGTCGCCATGGTCCTAGAATACTAGCTGCTCCAGCCCGGTGATGGAAACCCCCAGTCTCCAGGCCGAGCTGCGGTAGCCGTTGTCCTCCAGGTCGCCGATCCAGGCGTAGGACAGCGAGAGATCGATCATGCCCAGGCGGTTCTGGAACGGGAAGCCGGTCCCGACGCTGACGACACGCTCGTGGACCGGCGAGCCGCTCACGGCGTGGGCCCACTGGCGCCACTGGAAGCCGAAGCGCAGGGGTGGCGAGTAGCCGCGCCCGCGTGCGGCCCGGACCAGGGGGCGCTCGAGGCCGGCGGCCAGCGTCCACTCGTCCCGCAGAAAGGACTCCCAGTCGGCACGGCCGGTGAGTTCGCTGTAACGGGCGAGCTGGCCGTCGGCGCCGAGGCGCCAGTGCTCGGTGATCCGGAGCATCAGGCCCGCGCGGTATTCCGCCGGCATGCTCGCCGTGAACTCCTCGGTGAAGCGTTCCCCCACTCCACCCAGGTTCACCTCGCGTTCGAAGGTGAGGTCGTAGGGCGTGGTGTAGCTCGCGCCCAGGCTCAGCCGGTGGAACGGCGACCAGAGGGCCGCCAGGGTGACGTTGGCGCCGGTGAGCTCGTCGCGCTGCTGGCGGATGTTCGGCGAGAGGCCGCCGAGGGAGTCGCCCAGGACCTGGTTGAGCTGCTCGTCGATGGTGCCGCGGATCAGGTTCGCCGTCACGCCCACCGCGAGCGTGGAGCTGGCCCGCCAGCTCAGGCCGATGGGGACGGCGAAGAGGGTGCCCTCGCGCTCGTAGGATTCCCGGCCCAGCACCTCGCGGCCGAAGTGGTCCAGGTCCAGCTCACGCTGGCTGTCCCACTGCATGGAGCGCCGCACGTCGAAACCCGCGTGCAGGGCGAGCCGGCCGGCTCGCAGGGGCGCCACCACCCGCACGTTGGGCAGGTAGGTGCGATAGCTGGTGCGCTCGAGACCCCGTCCCTCGCTGGCGACGCGCTCGCCATAACCGCTGAAGACCAGGCCGGCGAAGCGCAGGTCGGCCAGGGCCGCGGGATTCAGGGTCCCGGGCACCAGGGTATCGGTGTCGGCCATGCCCCAGCCGCCGCGGCCGGTGTCGCGTGCGGTGCCCGTGGCCACGTTCTGACCGGGGCCCTGCATGGCGAAGGGCGTCTGGGCCGGCGCGGCGGCGGCCGCCGCCAGCACGGCCCCGAGAAGCAGCGCAGTGGCTGCAGGGCGTCGCATCAGCGTCCCTCCCCCTGGTCGGTCAGCTCGTCGAGCCGGGTGTAGCTGATCTCCAGGCGGGGGCGCAGCTGCGGCGTCGCGGCGGTGCCATGGAAGACCCACTTGGTGAACCAGAAGTCCGGATCGGGGTCGGAATTCCAGCCGGGGAAGAAGTACTCGCCGGCCGCGATCAAAAAGCTGCGCTCGCCGGCGAAGGCCCCGTTGATGCCGCGTTGCAGCGACTGGGTGACGTCGAAGCGGAAGGTATGGTCCGAGAGGTGCTCCGGCTGCCAGCTGCCGTTGCCCGCGAGCAGGAAGACCTCCGGTGCGATGTCGTCCAGGCCCACGGTGGTGCGGCCCCCGGGAACGAAATCCACCGGGACCTCGCTGCAGGTCAGGACCGTGCGGTGCCCGTAGCTGCGGGAGGTGTCGTTGACCACCACGAGCTGCGCGCGGTTGATGCGCACGTTCGCCGGCAGCGCGGAGAGGTCGAAGCGGATGGCCGGGTAGCTGCGCCGGTGGGTGCGGACCACCACGGCGTCGGCAGGATCGGTGCTGGGGTCCTCCAGCTGGTGGAAGGAGGAGACGTCGGCGCGCGGGCCGAGGATCAGGTACTGGCGATCGCTGCTCCACTGGTCGGGCACCAGTTGCAGGCGCAGCCGCAGCGCGGGGCCGAGAATCACCTGCGCGTTGAGCAGCGGCAGGGTGCTGCCGCCATGGGTCATCTCCTTGCTCGCGAACCCCAGCAGGCCAGGGTCCGAGCCCGCGCCCTCGCGGATGATCACGTCCAGATTCTCACGGGCGAGGAGCCGCTCGACCACCGGCCCGGGAGACAGGGACACGAAGATGGGACCGTTGGCTTCACCGAGTTCCGGCGCGCCCCGGTTGAGCAGGCCAGGCTCGAAGGCCGGCTCGTCGGCCGGATAGGCCAGGGTATCCAGGGGCGCCGTGAGCGCATGCACCTCGTAGAACTTCCGCGCGCCAGGCCACGGTTTCACCACGGGCGTGAACCCGGAGTCCGGCAGATCCACGCCGCGATCCGGCTCGTACCAGGTCAGCAGGTAGAGGATGATCTCCGCGGAGACGATGTTCTCCTCCGTGAGGTACGGCAGGAGGTACGCCGAGTCCGGATGATCGAGGACGGTGAAGTCGTAGCTCGCGAGGATGGAGCTGGCCTCCGGCCCCTGGCTGCCGAGATACAGGACCTCGGTCTGGTCATGCGGCACGTCGGGATCGGTGACGTCGAGCACGCCGAAGTCGGTGACCGCGCTGGCGGTGACCGCCACGAGCGTGGAGTCGATGACGGTCTCGGCCAGGTTGGCTCCCACGGGATTGGCGTCCTCGCTGGAGCAGCCGGCCGCCAGGGCCAGGGCCAGCGCGGCCAGCAGACCGGGCAGGACCAGGCGGCGTGGCGCAGGGCGGCGAAGCAGTGGCACGTGGGCTTCCTTACGTCGGCGGTCCCGCCGCCGCGCCGGGGGCGGCGGGAACCGGGGTCCAGATCTCGGCGGGTGGCGATGGCGTCGCCCCGGGATGGCGACACGCCCGACGGAAGATAGGGCCGACCGCCCGTCGAGGGAAAGTCTTTCCCCGGTGGGGAGCGCGGCCCCTCGAGCTCAGAACCCGCGACCGCGCCCGGGGTTCCAGCCTGCGGCTCCCCCGACGGTCGGCTCAGTCCTCCCGGTCGGCCCAGCGCGCGGCCAGGCTCACCCGCCGGAAACCGCTCTCCTTGATCAGATCGATGAGCTCGACCACCTGGCCGTGATTGGCGTCCTGGTCGGCCCGCAGCACGATGCGATCCTCCGTGGTGGTCGCGCTCAGGCCCCGCAGGTGCTGGAAGAGCTGCTCTCGGGGCACGATCTCCTCGTTCACGTAGATGGCGCCCTCGCTGGTCAGGTAGACCACCGACGGCGTGACCGTCACCTCCTCCGCGCTGCTCGATCGCGGCAACGAGAGCTGGATGGCCGGCTCGTTCCTGAACGTGCTCGAGACGGTGAAGAAGATCACCAGCAGGAACATCACATCGATGAGCGAGGTGACGTTGATCACCATGGCCCGCCCGCGTCGCTCCGGAACGAACTGCATCTCAGCCGGCCTCCACGGCGGAGCGCTGGCGCCGCTGGCGCAGCATGTCCAGCAGCCGGGTGGCATGCACCTCGATGTCGAAGATGATGCTGTGGGCCCGCCCCTCGAGCCAGTTGTAGGCCACCAGCGAGGGGATGCCCACGATCAGCCCGGCCGCCGTGGTCACCATGGCCTCGCTGATGCCGCTGGAGAGCAGCTCGGGATCGCCGAGACCGGTCTGGGAGACGGCCGCGAAGACGCGGATCATGCCCACCACCGTGCCCAGGAGTCCGAGCAGCGGCGCCACCGCGGCCACGGTCTCCAGCACCCGCAGGTTGCGCGTCAGGCGCACCGCCTCCTGGCGGCCCGTCTCCTGCAGCACGTCCCGGGTGATCTCCCAGTCGTTGTCGGCGTGGTCCAGACCGGCGCGCACCACGTTGGCGAAGGGGCCGGGATGGCGCTCGCACACGGCATAGGCCACCGAGAAGTCGCTGGCGCGCGGCAGGGTCTCCACGGCGCTGACGATCTCCGGCACCACGATCCGCCGCTTGCGCAGGACGAGCAGCCGCTCCAGGAACACCGCCAGCCCGATGAGCGAGCAGATGGCGATGGGGATCATCAGGTAACGGCCGGCGAGGATGAGGTCCCACATGGTCTTCTCAACGTCCTTCCGGTGTCGGGCGACCTCGCCCGCGCGTGCTGGGCGCGGAGAAACGGCGACCGGGGCCGGCTGGCGCCAGGCCGGTCACCGCTTCCACGCAGGGTAGTGCAGCCCCAGGAGGATCACAAGCTGGTCCTCGGGGAAGTCCGGCGGCAGCGGTGCGTAGGGCGCGAACGCCCGCAGTGCCGCCGCGCTGGCCTTGTGCAGGGATTCGTGGCCCTCGGTCTCGAGGACCTCCAGGGCGCTGGGCCGGCCATCGCGCTCGATCACCAGGCGGATCCGCGTGTAGCCGTCGATCACGCCCAGCCGGTAGGCATAGGGGGCGATCCACGAGCGCCGCAGGTCGCTGGCGAAACGGTGCATCCAGGGCGCGAAGTTCCACTCGTACGTGTTGAGGGTGAAGTCGCCCTCGAGATCCACGTTGGCACCGATGGAGCCCTGTTCGAGCTGGCGGAAGTCGAACCCGCGATCTCCCGGGGCCTGCCGTTCTCCCGGCGCCAGCAACGTGGGCGCGCGCTGCTCCGCCAGCCAGTCCTCGTAGTCGCCGGTGGTCTCGCGGGCGGTCTCCTCGGGCTGGGGATCGTCCTGGGCCTCGTCCCGCTCCTGGGGTTCGGGCACGGGCAGTTCGCCCTGGTCGCTGGCCTCGGCGCCCTGCTCGGCCACCTGCTCCTGCTGCTGCGGAGCCGGCTCCGCAGGGGCGGGCGTGAAGACGGGATCCTGCACGGCGACCCCTTCCCCACCGGCGAGGTTCTCCGGGGCGATGGTCACCTGGGGGAACTCCCCCTCCCGCTCGGTGCCGGGCTGATCGCCGGCCTGGCCGCCGGGCAGGCGGTCGGCGGCACGGCTGTCCCGCAGGGCGAGGAAGTCGGCCTGGTCGGGCCGCTCGTTCTCCAGACGCTCCGGCACGTCGGTATAGCGCTGCGGCGACTCCTCCTGCAGGGACTGCGGCCGCGCCGGCAACTCCTCCTCGGGCACCAGGATCAGCTCGACGGACGGCTCGCGGGCCGGGCTCGCCCCGGTCTGCTCGTCGACCAGCAGGAAGACCAGCGACACCGCCAGGACGTGGACCGCCGCCGAGATCCAGAAGGTCACGGCCAGGGCTCTGCTGAAGTGGAAGAAGCGGTAGGCGGTCACCATCGGTCCTCGGTCGGGATCTCACCACGGGCGCCGGACGGGGCCGCTCGGGGGCAGACGCGGCGGCCATTCGAATGTATCGTTGCGCGGGAACAACGGCAAAGGTCCGGTGGTTGCTCCGGCGGCAGCCGCCCGGGCTGCCGACTCGCCCAGCGCCCCGGCCCCCCGGATCCAGCGAGGACGCCCGTTCATGACGCCCACCCCCGCGCCTGGCCACTGGGACCAGCTCGCCACCCGGCTCGCGCCACACCAGCCGCAGGTGACGGCCGGCGTGCCGCTCAGCCGGCTGACCACCTTCCGCATCGGCGGGCCGGCCGGCCTGCTGTGCCCGGTGGAGAACGTCGAGCAGGCGTGCAGGTTCCTCGATTTCGCCGCCGAACACGGGTTGCCGTGGACCTGCCTGGGCGGCGGCAGCAACATCCTGGCCGACGACGCGGGCTTCGCCGGGCTGGTCCTGCGCGTCCAGACCCGGGACCTCCTCGTCCACGGCGACTCCCTGCGCGCGGGTGCCGGCTGGAACCTCGACGACCTCATCGCCGCCACCCTCGGCGAGGGCCTGACCGGCCTGGAATTCGCCTCCGGCATCCCTGGCACCCTGGGCGGCGCCCTGGTGGGGAACGCCGGCTGCTACGGCCGGGAGATCGGCGAGCTGCTGGCCGAGGCCACCGTCCTGCGACCGGACGGCCGGGTGGAGGTGCTCGGCCCCGGGGACTTCGCCTTCGCCTACCGGACCAGCGCCCTGAAGGGTCGGGCCGACGTGGTCCTGGACGTGGTCCTGCAGCTCGCGCGCGGCGATCGCGCCGCGGCCGCCGCCGTGCGGGCCGAGCACCTGGCCGACCGCGCCCGCAAGCATCCCTCCTGGGAGGAGGCCTGCGCGGGCAGCTACTTCCAGAATCTGCCGCCCCTGGGGCCCGGCGAGCGCCGCCGCGCCGCCGGCGCCCTGCTCGAGCAGGTGGGCGCCAAGCAGATGCGCGAGGGACCGGCGATGGTGTATCCCCGGCACGCCAACATCATCGTCAACGCCGGGGGCGCCACCTCGGCCCAGGTGCTGCGACTGGCGGCGCGCATGAAGGCGGCGGTGCGCGAGCGCTTCGGCGAGACGCTGGAGGAAGAGGTCCGCCACCTGGTCACGCCGCGCGCAAGCTCCGATCCTGACGCGGCTTAAGTTCCGGTTGACACCCGCCATCACGGACCTGATTTTCATACGGTGCATTTCACAGTCCCGCCCCGCGCGTCGAGCCCCCGCCGCGCCGCGGCCCGCGGACTGGTCCGTCCCCCGGGTCAGATCCGACAGGAGCAGTTTCATGGCCAACCAGTCCACCGCCGTCCTCTGCAGCCTCGTGATCCTCCTCGTGGCCGGGGTGGCCGTCGCCCAGGACCAGGGCGCCCAGCAGCCCGATCGTCTGCCTGACGAGAAGACCTTCAACCTCCTGGTGGGCGAGGAGGCCGAGGCCGTGGCCGAGGACGAGGAGGAGGCGACCGGGGAGGTAGAGAAGCGCGAACCCGGCATCTACGCCGGCGAGTGGCACACCGCCCTGACGCTGGGCTACTTCGGTCTGGACAAGACCTTCCTGCAGCACGAGCGCCTGATCTACCGGGCCACGGACGAGTCGTTCTTCTACGGCGACATCGAGCTCAATGGCACCTCGGCGTTCAACCCCATCCTCCGCCTCGGCCACAACCTGACCAGCTGGCTCGCCCTGGAGACCCAGCTGGGCCTGACCTTCTCCGATTACGAGGCCTCGCTCACCGATCCGTTCGAGGTGGACCCCGAGGGCGGAACGCCGAATCCCGTGCTGGAGGTGGGGGAGTTCGACCTCGAGCAACGCTCGGCCCTGGTGGCGGTGGCCAACATCAATGCCATCTGGTACCCGCTGAACATGGATGGCGACGGGCGCGGCCGCGTCCACCCCTTCCTGACGGGCGGCGTGGGGACGGCCATCTACAATCTCGATTCCAACTACGTGGACGAGAGCGCCAGCTCGGTCAACGTGAACTTCGGCGGCGGCATCCGCGTGATCGCCGACGACGTGATCTCCCTGCGGGCCGAGGTGCTCTACCAGGTCCACTCCATCGAGTTCACGCCCGCCGAGTTCTTCGATGAGCGCGATGACGGCACCGTCCGGATCCCCGTCTTCGAGTTCACCGACAGCGGCGAGTACGAGCGGGCCCGGGACTTCGCCAGCGAGACCCTGGGCGGCCTCACCTGGCAGCTCGGTTTCCAGGTGGTCTTCTAGCCGGGATCCCTCACGAAGGGCCTGCTGCGGCTGGCCCCTCAGCCCTCGGCCGCGCGCCAGCAGCCGAGGGCTTCGTGTCGGTAGAGCATGGCCTCGCGCACGTCCCCGCCGATGACGCGCGTCCGCCCCGCCAGGGCGGCCACGGTCCGGGCCACGCGGCCGGTGCGCAGCATCCCCCGCGCGGTCAGGCCGAGGGGCGCGCGAGCCTGCTCGAGCACCGCCAGGGCCTCCGGGCCGAGGCCCAGGGCCGCGAGGCGGCGTGACAGGGTCCAGTGCGAGGGCGGCGACCGGCGATCGCCCAGGAGCGCCCGGGCCCGGCCGATGTCACCACGCAGGTCCTCGCCCGGACCAGCCGCCGCCGGCGCGCCGGTGAGCGGCTCGCCCTGCTGGTCTGCCAGCTCCACGGCGAGGTCGAAGCGGTCCCGGAGCGGCCCGGAGAGGCGCGCGAGGTACCGGGCCCGCTCGGCGTCGCTGCAGGTGCAGGGACGCACCTGGCTGCCCAGGTATCCGCAGCGACAGGGATTGGCCGCGGCGATCAGCTGGAAGCGTGCCGGGAACTCCCGCGCGCCGGTGGCCCGCGCCACGCGCACCACGCCCTCGGTGAGCGGCTCGCGCAGGGCGTCGAGGATCCGCGGGGTGAACTCGGCGAACTCGTCCAGGAAGAGCAGGCCGCCATGGGCCAGCGTCACCTCTCCGGGTCTCAGGCCGCTGCCGCCGCCGAGCAGGCCGGCACTGGTGATGGTGTGGTGCGGAGCCCGCAGCGGGGGCCGCCGCACCAGGCCGGGCGTGCCGAGCAGACCGGCGGCACTGTGGATCCGCGTCACCTCGAGGCCGGCCGTGGCGTCCAGATCCGGCAGCAGGCCGGTCAGCAGGCGTGCCAGCCGGGTCTTGCCGACCCCCGGCGGCCCCACCAGCAGCAGGTGATGCCCACCGGCGGCCGCGAGCACCGCGGCCCTGGCGGCCAGCGGCTGCGCGGCCAGGGTGGTCAGGTCCACCGCCGCGCCGGTCCCGGACGGATCCCGGGCCACGGCAGCGGCTCCGCCGGCATGGACCCCGCCGTCGTGGCGGGGGCGCTCGCCGCGCAGGTACCAGTCCACCGCCTCGCGCAGGGTCTTCACCGGGACCACGTCCACCCCGGGCACCAGGCGCGCCTCCCAGGCCTGGACGGCCGGCACGGCCACGGCCGTCTCCCCGCGCGCCGCCGCATCCAGGACGATCGCCAGCAGGCCCCGTACCGGGCGCACCTCGCCGAAGAGCGAGAGCTCGCCCAGCAGCAGGCCACGGTCGACGGCCCCGCGCGTGGCGCCGCGCCGGTCCCGCTCCGCGGCGACCACGGCCACGGCGATGGCCAGGTCGTGTCCCGAGCCCTCCTTCCGCACGTCGGCGGGCGCCAGGTTCACCGTCACCCGCCCCGCCGGCAGGCGGTAGCCGCTGTTGCGCACGGCCGCCAGCACCCGCTCGCGGCTCTCGCGGACCGCCGTGTTGGGCAGTCCCACCAGGTGGAAGGCCGGAAGACCGCGGGTGAGGTCCACCTCCACGCTCACCGGGCATCCGACCACGCCCTGCAATCCCCCCGTCCTGACGCTGGCCGGCATGGCACCACCTCCCTCCCGCCTGCCCGCAAGGCGCGCGCCCGCTCGGGACGGCGCCGCCGGGCCGGACCCGGAGGCGGCCGTCGGGGCGATGCCGGGGCTGGGCGCGCGGCGGCGGCCGGCGCGCGCCGTCATGGTGGAGCGTCGTTTCCGGTGAGGTCGTCCCCGCGGGCTGTCAGGTGGGCGAGCGCCGGGGGGCCGGTCAGCGACCGCGGGGTGGCGGCGCGGCGGCGGCCGGGCACCGATGGGGACAGGGGGGCCGGGCATTCGCCCGGCCTCCCCTCCCGCACCACCCGGCCTGCGGGTCCGCACCGGGCGGTTCGTCAGGCTGAGGTCACGGAACCAGGGTCGGGATATCCAGCTCCCTGGAGTCCGTATCGGGCAACGCGGTGTTGATCGCCATCGCGGGGTTGCGCCACCAGCGCCGGGCG
>CAZWYF010000047.1:17623-24103 GCA_964637835.1 uncultured Fibrobacteraceae bacterium | reverse complement strand
TGCCCGAGGAGGAGGCGCTACTGGTGCCGATGGGAGCGCTTCTGGTGCCCGAGGAGGCGCGACGGAGGATGGGGATTCGACCAGGCCGCGGCCGAGGGCGAGGGTGAGGCCGAGGGCGAGGGTGAGGCCGAGGGCGAGGGTGAGGCCGAGGGCGAGGGTGAGGCCGAGGGCGCACGCCCCCGGATCCCGGTTCCACGGCACCGTCCCGCTCGGGGCCGCCCGCACGGGGCCTTCGCCCACGGCGCCGTCCCGCTCGGTGCCGCCCGCAGGTGGCTGTGCCCCTCGCTGCCGTCCGCACGGGGCCTTCCCCCAGGCGATCATCACAGGTTCGTGACCACTATTGACCAGAAGTATCGCCCAGGTACACCAGCGGTGTACCTCAGCGGAATTTTCCATCAAATCCGGGAAGTAATGTCCATATCGTCAGACCAGAAGCACATTAAATCAAGAGAGCGGAACGTGGACCGGCCTGGCGATCCGGCCCTCGTGCACCAGCCTGGCGATCCGGACCGTGCGCACCACCCTGGCGACCCGGACCTCCCGGACCGGATCCCGCCGCCGCACCAGACACCGCCGGCCGGCCGCAACGTGGCGGCGGCGGCAAACCGTCCCACCGATCAGCCACGGATGCGCGAACGGCTCACCGGTAGAGTGTCTTGATGCTGGACCACGCCATCGACTCCACCGGCACGCCCTCGCACTCCAGCGACGTCACGGTGGCCAGCCCCGGCGTCGACCAGCCCTCCGCGTCCGGCTCGCCCTCGCAGAAGTTCATCGGCAGGATCTCGAGGGGATCGCCGCCGGCGATGGCGGGGAAGCCGGGCAGAGACGACGGCGAGGCCGGGCCGGCCTGCACCGCGAACATGTCGTCGAGAAACGCGGTCGTCACCAGGGTCAGTTCCACGAGCACCATGGTCTCCTCGGCCGGCCGCGGTTGCGTGTAGCCGATATGGAAGTTCTCGCAGGCCCACCAGTCGATGGTCCCCGGCACGTGACAGGCTGTCGTGAACAGGGTCGCCGGCGCGTCGGCGATGCGCCAGTCGAACTCGAAGCCGGCGAGCGCGGGCATGGTCGGGTTCCTCAGCACGACGTACATCGTGAACAGCGTGCCCACGGGTGCGACGAAGCAGTCCTGCTCCCAGATCCCCTCGTCGAAGTAGACCCCGAGACCGTTCTCGACATCTTCGCAGGCGGCGAGCGCCGCCCCGGCGCACACCACGACCGACAGGGCCGCGAGTAGCGAACGCAGCATGAACGTCATGATCATCCCCCTGTGTTCTGGTGAGTCGTGGCCACGAGGATATCACAAGGCGTGGCGACCACCACGGCCTTCCTGCCTCGCGAGCCAGCGCCCGCGTGGCCAGACCGGGGACCACTCGTCTCGTCCAGCTCGCGCCTCCTGGTCGCGGAGGTGTCCCAAAAAACTCCACAAGATACTCCAAACAAACAACATAAGGGATTTACATCCCCCGGGGGAACAAGATGATATCGCCCTATCAATACCTCCCGGTTGGCCACTGACCTGGTGAGAGACCCGGTGGCCACCCCGGTGGCGCTGGTGCCTGGGCGAACGGAGAGGTCGGCCCGGCCCGCCCCCGGATCAATCGGGCCAGCAAGAAGACCATTGACGTCCAGTTGACCTATGAGTATAATCACCAGGCATCAAATAGGCCCGCGCCCGTCGCGGGCCCGCATCCCGACCATCCGCCCCGTGGCGAGAGGTTGCACCGATGAAGAAGCACTACGAGAGCCCCTCTCTCCTCGTCACCAGGATCGAGCTCGGCGTCTTCGGCGATTACGGCTGTGGCGGCGATGACGACGGCCAGGGCGGCGGCCAGGGCCGCGGCTGGGGCCGCGGCGGCCGCTGGGGCCGCTGGTGGTGGTGGTGGTAGGCCACGGGCGTTGGTAGGCCACGGGCGTTGGTAGGCCACGGGCGTTGGTAGGCCACGGGCGGCGGTAGACCATGGGCCGCGGTGGCGCGCCTCCGCCGACTCGCCATCCAGCGGCGGCTACTACGCCAGGAGCGCCGGGTGCTCACCCCCCCGACGCCCCCACGGCCCATGGCGCCACCCCGGAATCGCGCTATCATTTCTGATCCGATAACTGAAGATTCGCCCTGCGACCGTGCCCCGCGGCCCGGGCGAGACGGCTACCAGTGACGCCCGAGGCCGCCCATGACGACGACCCAGGACGCCCACGCCGCCCCGCCCGTGGACCTGACCAGCCCCCAGCTCACCATCCGCGCCGTGCTCACCGGCATGGTGCTCGGGGCCATCCTCTCCGCCTGCAACATCTACACCGGCCTGAAGATCGGCTGGGGCCTGAACATGTCGGTCACCGCCGCGCTGCTGGCCTACGGCTTCTGGAACGGCCTGCACCGGGCCACCGGCGGCCGGGTGAAGCACTTCGGGGTGCTCGAGAACAACATCAACCAGACCGCCTGCTCCTCCGGGGCCAGCGTCTCCTCGGCCGGCCTGGTGGCCCCCATCCCCGCCCTGGCCATGATCACCGGCTTCACGCTGCCCTGGTTCTGGCTCGCGCTCTGGGTCTTCTCGGTGTGCATGGTGGGGATCAGCATCGCGGTGGTGCTGCGCGGGCAGCTCATCGTGCGCGACCGGCTGCCCTTCGCCTTCGGCCTGGCGGCCGCCGAGACCCTGCGCGAGATGTACGCCCGCGGCAGCGAGGCCGCCGCACGCCTGGCCATGCTGGTGTCCTTCGGGGTGCTGGCCTCGGCGGTCAAGCTCCTGGCCGATGGCCTGGGCCTGAAGGCCATGGCCCCCGCGGTGGCCGTGCGCGGGTTCTCCCTCAGCTCGTGGACCGTGGCGCTCAATCCCACCCTGCTCATGGTGGGCATCGGCGGGCTCATCGGCTTCCGCGCCTGCCTCTCCCTGCTGCTGGGCGCGGGGCTGGGCTACCTGCTCATCGCCCCGCCGCTGGTCCACCAGGGCAACCTCCTCTTGACCACCCACGAGACCCTGCACGCCCCGCCCGCGGACGTCGAGCTGCTCACCACGCCGGAGGCCAACCCCCGCTTCAACCCCGCCCGCCACCGCCTCGAGTGGCGCGGCGAGATGACCCGCGCCGAGCACGACTCCCTGCTCGCCCTCTCGCGCGACCCCCGCTACCGCGAGGCCATCGACAAGCTCCACGTCCGCTCGCAGATCGGCCTCGCGGCCACCGAGCGCGCCCGCCTCGCCCACGAGCTGGGCATCACCACCACCCGCGACGTGCAGATCTCCGAGCCCATCGCCGACTATCCCGGCGGCTTCGTCATGCCCGTGCAGTGGGAGGACCTCATCCACCGCGACCGCGAGCGCGGCCGCCTGGTGGCCATCGGCAACGTCTCCACCGCGGCCCGCGACGAGATCCACGCCGCGGTGGCCGCCCACGAGGCCCGCTACGGCGCAAGCGAGGCCACCGCGGCGCTCCACCAGGCCATCGACCGCCTGCACGACCGCGCCCGCGGCCGCTACCTGCCGGACGACCTCGCCGCCCTGCCCGCCGCCGTCCGACCGTACCTGGACTACGACCCCGTCGCCCACACCCTGGTGCTGAGGGGGATCCCCACCGCCGCCCAGGCCGCCGAGCTGCGCGCCCTGTCGGCCGACGCGGACTTCCAGCAGACCCTGGACCAGCTCCTGGCCGGCGCCAGCCTCGCACCGGTGCAGCCGTCGTTCGGCGACCTCAACCAGTGGCTGCTGTGGCCGGGCGTGGTGCTGATGGTGGTGGCGTCGTTCGTCTCGTTCGGTTTCTCCATCCGCGACCTGCTGCGCGCGCGCCGGGCGCGCCGCGGCGGCGGCGGCGACGCTGCGGGCGCGGCCGCCACCGCCGGCCCGGACGCCACCGCCGGCCCGGACGCCGCCGCCGGCCCGGACGCCGCCACCGGCCTGGCCGCCACGGCCGACGCCCGACCGGCGACCACCTCCATCGCCGGCGACCCCTCCGCCGGCGAGGTGGGTATGCGCTGGTTCCTGCTCTCGGTGTCGCTGGCGCTGGTGTTCTCGGCGGTGCTGCAGTCGACGCTCTTCCAGATCGGCCTGGGCATCGCCGTGCTCGCGGTGCTCATCTCCTTCCTGCTCGCGGTGGTGGCCGCGCGGGTCTCGGGCGAGACCGCCATCACGCCCGTCGGCGCCATGGGCAAGGTCTCGCAGCTGGTATTCGGCGCCCTGGTGCCCGGTAACGTCGCGGCCAACCTCATGACCGCCAACGTCACCGGCGGCGCCGCCAGCCAGTGCGCCGACCTGCTGCACGACCTCAAGTGCGGCTGGCTGCTGGGCGCGCAGGCCCGCTGGCAGATGGTGGCCCAGCTGTTCGGCGCCTTCTCCGGCGCCATCGCCGGCTCGGCCATCTACCTGGTGATGATCCCCGAGCCCGCCGAGCAGCTGCTGACCACCGAGTGGCCCGCCCCCGCGGTGGCGGCGTGGAAGGCGGTGGCGGAGCTGTTCCAGATCGGCTTCGCCGCGCTGCCCGCCGGCGCGGGCGTGGCCATGCTCGCGGCGCTGGTGGTGGGCATCGTGCTGCCGTTGCTCGAGCAGGTGGTGCCGCGCCGGTTCAACCTCCTGGTGCCCAGCGCGGCCAGCGTGGGCCTGGCCCTGATCATCCCGGCGAGCTACTCGGTGAACATGTTCCTGGGCGGCCTGCTGGCCCTGCTGGTCACCCGCTTCGCGCGCACCTGGAGCCAGCGCTTCCTGGTCACCGCCTGCGCCGGCATCGTGGCCGGCGAGAGCATCACCGGCGTGGCCGAGGCCATCGGCAGCGTCCTGACCGAGTACCTGTAGATTCTGAGCGAGACCCTCGATCCCGGAGGACACCATGTTCGATGCCAACCGCATCCTCGGACAGCTCATGGGCAGCCCCGCGACGGCCGGTTTCGCCGGCGGCCTGGCCGGCGGCATGCTCACCAGCAAGGGCGGCCGCAAGATGGCCAAGAAGGGCCTGAAGTATGGCGGGATCGCCGCCGTGGGCGCCCTGGCCTACAGCGCCTGGCAGCAGCACCAGCAGCGGCAGGCGCCGCAGCAGCCCGCCGCCCCGGATCCCCATCAGGCGCCCGGCCCCGGCCCGGCCGCCGGCATGGCCACCGGAGGGGTCGCCGGCCCCGCGGCCGGCCACGGGGCCACCGCCCACCAGACCCCGACCTCAGCCGCCGCGCAGCCGCCGGCCGAGTTGCCCCCCCTGCCGGCCGGCAGCGCCTTCCTGCCGCCGGAGCAGGATACCGCGGCCACCAACGCCCTGGGCCTGACCCTGGTGCGCGCCATGATCGCCGCCGCCAATGCCGACGGCCGCCTCGATGGCGATGAGATGCAGAACATCCTCGGCCGCATCGACACCCTGGAGCTGAGCACCGAGGACAAGGGCCAGCTCATGGACGAGCTCCGCCAGCCCGTGGACATGGACCAGCTGGTCGCGGCCGCCACGTCGCCCGAGGTGGCCACCGAGATCTACGTGGCCGCCCGCCTGGCCATCGAGGTGGACACGGCCGGCGAGCGGTTCTGGCTCAAGGAACTGGCCTCGCGTCTGCAGCTGCCTCAGGACGTGGTGCAGTCCATCGATCAGCAGGTGGCGCAGGCTGCTGGCTAGACACCGGCAGGAAGACCTCCACACGGGTCCCCTGGCCTGGCTGCGAGTGGATGCGGAGCGCGCCCCCATGATTGCGGAGAACGCCGTGCACCACCGCCAGGCCCAGGCCGCGCCCGGCCGACTTGGTGGAGAAATACGGTTCCTGGGCCCGGCGCAGCGTCTCGGCGTCCATGCCGCCGCCCTGATCCTCGATGGCCAGCCGCAGGTAGGGGCCGGGCAAGAGGCGGCGCAATCCCGGCTCGGCATCGAGTTGCTGCTGGGTCAGCACAGCGCGGTCGAGCCGCACCTGCACGGGCATCCTGTCCCCGTCCACGCCGGCCTCCAGGGCGTTGGCCAGGAGGTTGTCCACCAGTTGCTGGAGCTGGCGGTAATCGCCGGTGATCCCATCACGCGCGGCATCGGCCGTCACGCCGACCATCATCGCCGCGGAGGGGTCCAGACGATCGAGTCGCCGGGTCACCAGGTCGACCAGGTCCACGGCCGCATGGTGCTCCACCTGCCGTCCGGCAGCGACCTGCATCCGGTCGCAGACGGCCGCCGAGTGATCGGCAGCCGCCAGGACGGCCTGCAAGAGACGGTGTAGATCCGGTCGTTCCTCGAGCTCGTCGCAGACCAGCTCGGTATTGCCGCGGATGATCTGCAGCCGGTTGTTGAACTCGTGGGCCACGCCACCGGCGAGGATGCCCAGGCTCTCCAGCTGGGCCGCCTGCTGGTCATGGCGCTCGAGCTCGCGCAGCGTTTCCTCCGCCAGCTTGCGGTCGGTCATGTCCAGGTGCGTGCCGGTGATGCGCAGCGGCTGTCCCTCGGCATCCCGCTCCACCACCCGGCCCCGATCGAGGACCCAGCGCCAGCTCCCGTCGCGGTGACGCAGGCGGTGCAGATCCTCGTAGCTGTCGGTCGTGC
>CAZWYF010000047.1:2865-17523 GCA_964637835.1 uncultured Fibrobacteraceae bacterium | reverse complement strand
CAGCTCCCGTCGCGGTGACGCAGGCGGTGCAGATCCTCGTAGCTGTCGGTCGTGCGGGCCTGCAGGCGATCCAGGCGGCGGTAGGCGATCAGCCCGAGGATCGATCCCACGACCCAGACGCCGCTCAGCGTGGAACGGGCGGCCCGTCGCTGCGATGCCGCGGCCGCCAGGTACTGGTCCAGCGGCACGGTCACGCTGATCCCGCCGTGGACCGTGCCAGGGCGATGGCCGTGCTGCTCGTGGCAGGTCAGGCAGGTCGGTTCGGTGAAGAACGGGTGCAGGGTGCGCAGGAACGACGAGCCTTCCGCGGTCACCACCTCGCTGACCGGGTGTTCTCCCGCGGCCAGGCGGGCCAGCGCCTGCGCCTCCCAGCGGTCGGGCGCGTTCCCGGGATTCAGGGGCCTGGAGCTGGTGAGCCGCCCCCTGGTGCCGACCGGGCTGCCGGAGTGCTGGTTGATCTCCCGGACCACGAAGGCCGGGTTCATGAGGGTCAACTGCCGGCCATCGGGGAGGGTGAGATCGCGGCCAGGAACCTGCAGGTAAGGGTTGGGGCGCGCGTCGCCCTCGACCATGACGTAGACGCCACCGTGCGATGCCACCCAGCGCCGCAGGGCGTTGTCGCGATCGAAGTACGTGGCGCTTTCCGCCCTGGCGAGCCGCCGCGAGGAATCCTCGATGGCCCGTTCCACCACGAGCGCACCGAGACCGAGCACGCCGGTCCAGAGCACGGCGGCCGTCAGGAAGGCCAGCCGGAGATGGTGCTGTGCGCGTCGCCGTTCCATGTCCGTCAGGATCGGCCGCCCGATCCGGGAGTTTAGAACGTCCCGCGGACTCCGGTCACCAGCACGCCGCGGCGGTAGGCGAAGGTGCGGCTGTTGTTCTCCAGGTCCTTCCAGTCCCACTCGGCGAAGACCTCCAGCCGTCCGGACACCTGGTACTCCGCGCCCACGCTCGCGCGCCAGCTGTCCTTCTCGCGCAGCGGCGCGCCGGGATCGTTACCGACGGTGGAGACGTCGTACTCGGTCACCGACCGGCGCACGCGAGCTTCCACGGACCAGGGCCCGCGCGCGCGGTACTCGGCCTCGGCCACCAGGATGAGCGTCTGACGATCCCAGTAGCCCTCGCGCAGATCGCGGGTGATCAGCGTGCCCGCGGCCAGGCTGCCGCGCAAGCCGTGGCGCGGGCGGTACCGCAGCTCGAGCTCCAGGGGGACGCGGCGCAGGCGGGTGGTCACGTCGGTCAGCTCGTCGCCCTGCGCGTCGCGCGCGAACTTCTCCGCGTAATCCCACCACGCGACCTCGCCGGAGGCGCCCAGATCCCAGTCGGCACCCAGCTCGCGCCGGATCGCCAGCTCCACGCCCGTGCGATCCTGGTCCAGGGCGTAGATGTCGGGCTCCCCGTCGTAGTCCTCGGTGTAGTCGCGGTGCATCCAGAAGCCGGTCAGCTCGATCTCCCAGTCCGCCGTGGGCTCGAGCTCCAGCTCCGCCTCCAGCGACCACTCCCGCCAGTCGAAGCGGTCGCCCAGGGGCACGTCGGCGCCGGGCACCGCGTCCGAGCCGGTGATGAACTCCTCGAAGTCGCCGCGCCCGAAGAACGTGCGGTCGCGGCTGCGGAACTTCTGGTCCAGCCGCAACCGGCCGTCGCCGCCGGGCCCGAGGTCGAGATCATCGAAGGTCTGGCGCACCAGCAGGCGGTGGCGGGTCTCGTCGAGGATGGTGTCGTCGTAGAACCGGCCATCGAAGCCGTAGTCCAGCTCCAGCTCGAAGGGCAGGCCGCGCTCGAGCACCAGCTCGGCATCCAGCGCCAGCGGCAGGAACCAGGCGTCGCGTACCGTGGTGGTGTCGGCCACGTCCCTGGGCGTCAGGTAGGCGTTGCCGTCGTAACCGGCGCCGCTGGTGGCGCCCAGTTCCCAGGTCCACGGCGAGCGGCCGCGACCGCCATCGGACCCGGGATGCCCGGCCACGGTGACCGACCGGGGCCGCTCCGGCTCCAGGCGTTCCACGTCCCCGCGCGCCAGCACCCGCACCCAGACGGGGGCCGACCGTTCCTCGCGCAGCGTCACCAGCACGCGCTCGCTGCCCGGCAGGAGCGCGGTCTCCCACCGATCCACCGAGCCCAGGCGGAAGGCCGTGCCGACACCGGCGGCGGTGGCGGCGGCCGACACCGCGAGGGTGTCATACGCCTCGCGGCGCACCAGCAGCCGCCAGACGTCGGGTGCCGTGCGCACGCCCAGCCGGTAGCGCCGCGCCCCGGCGTCGGTGGCGAACTGCGGCCGGGTCTCCACGCGGAGGGTCCCCTCGCCGCGGATGGCGAAGGCCACCGTGTCGCCGGGCGCCAGGCGCGACCAGCGGCCGTGCAGCTCGCCGGCCGAGCCCTGGTCCGCCACCGCCCGCAGCGTCACCCGTTCGCTGCCGTCGGCCGGCACCAGCGGCACCCATTTCTCGGTACCCACGGGCCTCCAGACCATGGCGGCCTGCGCCGACGGCGGGCTGGCGAACATCACGCAGAGCAGGGCCCAGACGGTCAGCAGGACCATCCGGGCCATCGATGGGGTGCAGTTCACGGAGATCACGGTTCGCCTTCCGATCGGAGTCTCTCCAGGCGCCGCTGGCTCGGCTCGTGGTCCGGGTCCAGCTCCAGCACGCGGGTGAATGCGGCCATGGCCTCGGCCCGGCGGCCGAGTCGTTCGAGGGCCAGGGCCCGGTTGTAGTTCGCCGTCCGCATGTCCGGCGCGCGTTCCAGGAGCCGGTCCCAGGTCACCAGGGCCCCGGCCACCTGATCATCGCGCTGCAGCGACAGCGCCAGGTTGAAGAGGGCCGACCGCTCCAGCCCCGGCTCCAGGTCCAGCCGCAGCAGGCGACGCCACTCGTCGGCCGCCTCGCCGTAGCGGTCCAGGTCCATGAGCGCCCGGGCCCGCTGCTCGCGGACGGGGACGCTCTCGGGCTCCAGCTGCAGGGCCCGCAGCCAGGACCGCACCGCGGCGGCCAGCCGCTCGTCGCGGGCCTGGGCGGTGGCGAGCAGGCGCCAGGCCTCCGCGTCCCGCGGGCTGTCGTCGGCGAGGTCGTCCAGGATGCGGCGGGCGGCCGCGACCTCGCCCTCGGCCAGCAGCAGGCGGCCCTCCAGGCGCCGGGCATCGGGACGACCGCGGTCGGCGGCGGCGAGGTCCTCGAGATGCCCGCGGGCGGCGGCGGGCTCGCCGGCCGCCAGCTCGAGGCGGGACATGGCCAGCAGGACGTCGGCGTCGTCGGGCGCGGTCCGCAGCAGGCGCTCGCCCAGGCGGCGAGCGGTCTCGCTGGCCGTCCCGGCGGCCGTCACCGCCGGGTCGGCGGCCGGCCCGGCCGTGTCAGCGGCCGCCACCGCGGCGAGGAAGTCGGCCCGCAGCTGCGGCCGGAAATCGGGATAGCGGCTGGCCAGCGTCTGCCGGGCCCCGGGCCAGCGGTGAGCCGCGGCCAGCAGCAGCGGCGCCGGCAGCGGCGCCGTGATGCGGTGTCGGGCCTGCCGCAGGCGCAACGCCGTGGACCCGGCCACCGCGGCCCAGTCCGGCGCCACGTCACCCGGTCGCTCCGGGTCGGTCGCCAGGCGCACCGCCGCCACGTACGCACGCTCGGTGGCGTCCACGGAGGCGATCTCCGCATCCGCGATCCGTGCGAAGACCGCCGCCGTCTCCTCGCCCCGGGCCAGGGCCCGGGCCAGGGTCAGGAGCCCGTCGGCCGGCCGCCCGGCCGCCGCGCCGGGCTCCTCCAGCGCTCTGCTCTCCTCCAGCTCCCGGCCCAGCGCGCGCGCCTCGCGCAGGCGCACCAGACGCGCGGAGTCGCTGACCTCCAGGCCGGCCTGCGCCTGATCCCAGAGCCCCAGTTCCAGGGCCAGGGCCGTGCGCTCGACCAGCCAGCGGGTGTCGAGCCGCTCCAGCGGCAGGGCCGCGAGGGCCTCGAAGGCGGCCAGCGGCTGGCCGGCCCACCAGTCCAGCTCGGCGGCCAGCGCCCGGGCCGTCACCGATCCGTGCCCGCGGACCGCGGTGTGGAGGGAGTCCAGGCTCGCCACCGGCGGCGTCACTCCCTGCTGCGCGGTGTGCTGGAGCCGCGCATCGACCCAGCCCACGGCGGCGGACTCGCTGCCGGGCGAGAGCGCCAGGGCCTGGGCGAAGCGCGCCGCCGCCTCGCCCGGCCGGTCGAGGATCATGAGCGCCCTGCCGAGCCGGCGGCGGTCGCCGATGGCGTCGGGATTGAAGCGGATGGCCTGCTCCAGGGCCTGCCTGGCGCTGTCCGGCTCGCCGCGGGCGAGCAGCAGCTCGCCCAGCTCGCTCCAGGACCGCGCGTGCCCCGGCACCAGGGCCAGGCTGGCCCGGAAGCTGGCCTCGGCCGCCTTGCGGTCGCCGAGATCGCGCCGGATCAGGCCCAGGTTGTAGATGCCCCGCTGGTACTCCGGATACCGGGCGACGGCGCCCTCGAGGGTCGCGCGGGCCGCCAGCAGCTCGCCCCG
Organism: uncultured Fibrobacteraceae bacterium; assembly: GCA_964637835.1. Classification (GTDB taxonomy): domain Bacteria; phylum Krumholzibacteriota; class Krumholzibacteriia; order LZORAL124-64-63; family LZORAL124-64-63; genus Glo-17. The sequence continues at coordinate 13,044 of CAZWYF010000047.1, read as the reverse complement.
CGACCGCTGGATCAGCGCCAGGTTGTTCAGGGCGAAGGGGGTGAGCGTGGAGTCCCGAGCCGCGGTCCGGTACAGCGCGACGGCCCCGGCGGTGTCGCCGGCCGCGGCCGCCGCGCGCGCACGGGCGAACTGCTCGCTGCGCTCGGAGATGGGCGTGGCCTGGTCCACCCACTCCACGGTCGCCGCGTCCTCGTCGGTCAGGCCGGTGGCGTCGGGATCCCACTGCTCGGCGCGGACCGCCCGCACCTCCGGCAGGTCCTGCTCCTGCCAGGCGCTGAATCCCCAGGGCGCCAGCGCCAGGAGCGCCAGGACCAGCCAGGACGCCCACTGGGTCCAGCGGTCGAACCGCGAGAACCGCGTCCGCCGCCGCACGGGCTGCCCCTGCTGGTTGGCGATCTGGATGGCCAGGCCGGGGCGGGCGTTCACCTCCAGGACCAGCGGGCCGCGCGCGGCGTCCAGGACGATGTCCACGCCCAGGTACCGGATGGGCGCCACCGCCGCGGCCGCGTCGCGGGCGACCTGCAGGCAGGCCGTCCAGTCCGGGATCTGGCGCCCCACCAGGGCCAGGCCCGTGTCCGGATGCGCGGCCACGTCACGGTCGTGCTGCACGGCGCGCACCACGCGGCCACTGGCCAGGTCGATCCCCAGGCCGAGGCCCCCGCCGTGCAGGTTGGCCTTGCCGTCGGACGCGTCGGTGGGCACCCGCAGCATGGCCTGGATGGGCTCGCCATCCTCCAGCACCACGCGCAGGTCGGAAAGGCCCCGGGGATAGAGCTCCTCCAGGAAGGGATGGGCGTGGATGCGTTCCTCGAGGATGGCCTGGTCCTGGCTCTCGTCCAGGCTGAAGGCGCCGGTGAGCACCTCCTCCACGTGCAGGCGCACCGCGTCCTGGTGGAGGCGGCGGCCGCCGGGCGTCCGCCAGGAGTCCTCGCCGTCGCGCGCGAGCACCAGGATGCCGCGGCCGCCCCACCCGCGGGCCGGCTTGATCACCACCTCGTCGCGGCCATCCAGCCAGCCGTCCAGCCGCGCCAGGTCCCGGCCGTCGCGCACCACGCCGACGGTCTGCGGCACGGCCACGCCGGCCCGTTCCAGCCGCACCTTGCCCTGGACCTTGTCGTCCAGCTCGCGGAACTGGCCAGGCCGGTAGTCGGCGAACACGAGGTCGAGGTTGCGGCGGTTGATGCCCAGGACGTCGGGGCGGTTCCCCTCGCGGCGGTCGTCCCGCCCGCTCACGGCGTCTCCTTCGCCAGGACCGAGCGGAACCGCAGCCGCTCGCTCAGGCGCAGGCCGCGGTACTGGCCGATCACCACGATCTCCGCCAGCACCAGCAGCAGGATCTCCGGGAAGGTGACGGTGAGCACCTTGAACAGCGGCTGCATGAGCACCAGCGCGCTGAGGACGGCGAGGACGAGGGTCTGGGCCAGCAGCCAGGCCGAGGCCCGCGCGCCCTGGTCCAGGGCCACCACCGTGACGCGCTCGACCGCCATGGCCAGCGCCGCCATCGGCAGCACCAGCAGGCCGCGCGAGGCATGGACCCCGAGGCGATCCAGCGAGACGGTGGCCAGCAGGAACAGCAGCACCAGGAAGGTGATCAGCAGGGCTGCACGGGGGACCTGCAGCAGGTTCAGGCGCGCCAGCAGCAGGCGCACGGCCACGCCGAGGACCAGGGTGAGCCCCAGCAGGCCGCCGGAGACGGCCCAGCCCACCTGGGTGACGCAGAACCCCAGCAGCACCGGCAGGAAGACCCCGATGCTGCCGATGCCCACCACCTGCCGCAGGAACACCACCAGCAGCAGGGCGAAGGGCGCCAGCAGGATGAGCGAGAACTGGTCGCGCCGCAGGATGGGCAGGTCGCGGGCCACGGCCGCCGCGTCGCCCTCCAGCGCCCAGGCGGCCGGCACCCGGTCCAGGGGCGCGCGGAAGCCGTAGTCGAAGGCCAGGCCGCGGGAGTGGACGATCAGGGGCAGGTCGTCGGTGTAGAGCGGCAGGAAGCTGGCGGGCAGGGTGGCGCGATGGCCGTTGAGCGGATCGTAGGGCACCCACTGGTCGCCCAGCTTCACCTCCACCCAGACGTGGCTGGTCCGCTCGCGGGACGCGCCGCCGAGGATCAGGCCGCCGATCACCCGGGCATCCAGGCCCACGGTGCGCAGCATGGCCACCATGAGGCGGCTCTTGCCGCCGCAGCTGGCCTCGCCCAGCCGCAGGGCGGTGATCGCATCGGTGCGGCCGCTGAAGTCCGTCGGCCGCAGGACGTCCAGGTTGTAGCGGTAGATCCGGTCGACCACGTCCACCGGCCCGAGCCCGGCCGCGCGGAACAGCCGTTGCCAGGCGGCCGGGGAAGGGGGCGTCGCCGCGGTATCGGGCAGCGCCGCGACCAGCACTTCCTGCAGCTTGCCCGCGACCTCCGGATGCCGCGCCTGGATCAGGCCGGTGGAGTCGAGGGCCGCCGGCACCGCGAGCTGGCTCCAGGTCAGGTCGGGATCCAGGTCGAAGCGCAGGGGGCGGGTGGAGATCCGGGCGGCGTAGCTCACCCGGGCGGGCAGGTCGGCGCGGTCGCCGGCGACGTGCAGCCGACGACCTCCGTCGCCCTCGCCCATGCGGATCGCGAGATCCCCGGCGCGCACCTGCTCGTCCTGCACGCGCAGCCCACGGGCCTGGCGCGGGATGCAGACCTCGAGCTGGAAGGGCCCCACCGCGTCGCGGATCTCCACGTCCAGCTCGAACGCGTACTCCCGGTCCTGACCCAGCCGCTGCAGGTCCACCTGGCCGGTGGCCACGCGCCAGCCGCCGATCACCAGGGTGACCAGCACCAGGAGCCAGAAGACGCGGGACGCTGCCATGGGGACCTCATGCAGGCACCCGGCCGCGGAGGGAGGCGGCGGCCGGGGCAGGATCGCGGGCGATATTGAGCCGGTATTCTAAGGATACGACGCACCGGGCGCCACCGTCACCGAGCCGCTGCCGGTGTCGATGACCATGCGGGCCGTGCCACCGCCCACGCGCAGCTCCAGCTCGCCGCGGTCCTCGCGCACCACCACGCCGCCGGGCATGGCGTGCTCGATGCCGCCGCTGCCGGTGTCCACCGCGATGGTGGCCGAGGCGTCGGCCGGCAGCTGCACCCGCACGCTGCCGCTGCCGGTGTCGATGACGTGCGGGCCGTCGCCCAGGCGGATCAGGTCCAGCCGCACGCTGCCGCTGCCGGTGTCGATCTCCACCACGTCGGCGGCGGCGGCGTGGACCTTCACCCCGCCACTGCCGGTATCGACCAGCAGGTGCGGCGTCTCGGTGCCGTCGACGCGCACGCCGCCGCTGCCGGTATCCACCGTGAGCTCGCCGCCCCGGTGGTCGGTCACGTGGGCGCTCCCGCTGCCGGTGTCGCAGACCAGCGGACCGGTGTGCCCGGTCACCTCCACGGGCGCGGCATGGGTGTCCAGCCGCAGGTCGCCGCGGACGCCGGCGGAGGCGAGGCGGCCGGCGCCCAGGTAGATGGCGGCTTCCCCATCGGCGGGCACGCGCACGGTGATGTCGGCCCAGACCTCCAGGCCCTTGCCGGCGGCGCGGACGTCGATGCGGTCGCTGCCGAATCCGTTGCGGAAGACGTGGGCGATGGTGTCCCAGAAGCCCTCCACCTCGGTGCCGTCGAAGCCGGAGAAGCTCATCTTCCCGTCGCCCAGCGGCGGGTAGACGTAATCGTGCTGCTCCTCGGGGAATGCGACCACCAGCCGGGCGTCGCGGCCCTCGGAGAAGACCACGTCGATGCGCTCGGGATCGGCATCCTGGCCGCGGACGGCCACGTGCACCTCCCACTGGTCGCCCGTGGCAGGCTCGACGGTGATCGCGCCGATGAGGTCGCGGACCTCGAGGCGGTCGGCGGAGAAGGAGAAGTCGCGCTCGAAGCCGGCGCCGTGGGCCAGGCCGGCCACGAGCAGCAACGAGAACAGCGCGGACGGGAACTTGCGGGGCATGGGGTCGCCTCCAGGAGAGGGGGTCACGCAGGAGCCGGGGCACAGCTCACCCGCCTGTACGCAGCGGAACGCGGCAGGTTACACCCTGCCCGCGCGGGGTCACCACCGGATGACGCGGGGATCAGGGTTCCAGCTCGTCTCCGGGCCCGGGCTCCTGATCCCGCACCTTGCCGAGGACCGCGTCGTAGGCCGCCCGGTCTCCCCGGCGCGCACGGGCCTCGAGGTACTCCTCGGTCATCAGGGCCGAGAGCTTCTCCGCGACGGCGGTCGAGATGAGCTGGTTGATGGAGATGCCCTCCCGACGCGCCACCTCGCGGAGCTGCCGGTGCAGGGACTCGGGAAGCCTCAGGCTGATCGCACTCATGCTCGTCCCTCCAGGCTGGCCAGGAAGCGCCCCGGCGTGACCGCGCGGATCCCGAAGCGCTCGCAGCCGGCGAAGTCCCGCACATTGTGCGTGACGATATGGTCGCAACCCGCCTCCACCGCAGCCTCGAGAACCATGTCGTCGCGCGGGTCGCGCAGGATCGGGCGCCACAGGAAGAAGATGCCCCGGCGATCGGCGACGCGGCAGAGATAGTCCAGGACCGCGTCGATGTCCGCGTGGCGGAGCCCGAGGCCCCGCGCCATGCGCTCGAGCACGTCCTCGTACTCTAGCACCAGGGGAACGGTCACCACGATCTCGAAGCGACCGCTTCCCACCAGCTCGAGGATCCGGAAGGACGCACCGTTGCGCGACCTCAGTCCGGCCACGACCACGTTGGTGTCGAGGACGACCCGTCTTCTCATGTGTAGTATCATATATGATACCATCCTCGCCGACAACCCGGTCGTCGCGCCGGGCAGAAGCGATCCCCCGTGTGCCAGACGGACGACGGCGCCGCCCACGGCCAGGAAGGCGGCGCCGTCTGCGGGTTGCAGGCCTGGTGGTCGGCTAACCCGTGAAGGCGTTCTCGAACTCGGTGTTGAGCTCCTCGAGACGACGGCGGGCCCGCAGGCGGGCGCGCTCGGCCTCCTCGGGCGACCGGGCGGCGTTGATGGCCCGCAGGCCCTCCTCGAGGGCGCGCTGCAGGCGGTCGAAGTGGTCGGCCCGGTCGGCCGTGGGCTGCTCGGCGGTGTAGGTCATGGTTCCCAGCCTCCTCCGGGGTCCGGCGCCGTGGGGGGAAGAACGGGGCCGGCAGATGGGTCGGTGTCGTCCTGCGCCCCGCTCTTTGCAGGGGGCATGCCCGACGCTGGCGATCGCCCGGGACAATCTAGAAACGCGTCTGTTGGGACGACGTCACGAACGGTTTCGGATCCTGTTGCGGGGCGGCAGCGGGCCGGGAAGCGGCGGGCGGGCGACGGGCCAGCAGGGGCCGGGGTGGCCGGAATCCGGGCGCGGCGGCCGGCCGATGGCCAGTTCTCAGGTGGCCGGGGCCGGTGGCACCCGGGAATCCTTTTCCGGCCGCCGGGGCGCCAGTTGCGAGAGGATCATGCCCGCGAGCATGAGCGCGCAGCCGGTCCAGCCCCGCAGGCTGAGGCTCTCGCCCAGCATCACCAGGCCGCCCAGGACCGCGAACACCGCCTCCAGGGAGAGGATGATGGCCGCATGGGCGGGCGGGGCGTGCCGCTGGGCCACCACCTGGAGGGTGTAGGCCACGCCGGTGGACATGACGCCGGCGTAGACGATGGGCCAGAACGCCCCGCGCAGGCCGCCCCAGGACTCCGGCTCGAGGATCAGGGCGGCCACCAGGCTGACGACCCCGCAGACCAGGAACTGCAGCATGGCCAGGCGCACCGGCTCGGTGCGCGGCGCCCAGCGGGCGATGAAGAGCACGTGCACGGCCCAGAAGAAGGCGCCGATGAAGACCAGGAGGTCGCCCCGCGCCATGTGCAGCGTGCCGGTGACGCTCAGCAGGTACAGCCCCGCCACCGCCAGCAGGCCGCCCAGCCAGGTGCGTCCGCCGGTGCGCTGGCCCACCGCCAGGCCCAGCACCGGCACCAGCACCACGTACAGGCCGGTGATGAAGCCGGCCTTGCCGGCGGTGGTGTAGACCACGCCCATCTGCTGCAGGGTGGCCCCGCCCAGGAGCACCAGCCCGAGGACCAGGCCCCGGCGCAGATCCAGGCGCCATGGCGCGGGCGGCCCGCCGCCCGGCCCGCCGGTGCGCGCGCGGGCACGCACCACCGGCACCAGGACCAGGGCGCCCAGCAGGAAGCGGCTGGCGTTGAAGGCCAGCGGTCCGGTGTCCTGCATGCCCACGCGCTGGGCCACGAAGGCCAGGCCCCAGATGGCGGCGGTCAGCAGCAGGAGCAGGTCGCTGCGCAGCTTGATGCTCATGGTCGTGCAGTGATACACGCGGCGGTGCGGGTTGTCCAGTTGTGCCGTCCCCGGCGGTTGACTAGAGTCGGGCCCACCGTCGCCGTCCCGCGAACCGGGAGGACCCCACGTTGCCCCGTCCGCCGTCGACCGCCCCGACCGTCGCCCCGGCCCGCGTCCTGGTCCGCCATCTCCTCCTGCTCGCAAGCGGGGTGCTCGCCATGTCCAGTTCCACGTCTTCCGCCGCCGCCGCCGACACCGCCACCCCCGCGGCGCCCGCCGTGATCCCCGCGCCGCAGCGCCTGGTCCCTGGCCAGGGCCGCTTCCTCCTGCGGCCGGACACGCCCCTGCTGGTGGCGGCCGGCCGGCCCGACCTGCACGCCGCCCGGGACCAGCTCGCCGGCCTGATCACCGCCGGCACCGGCTGGACGCTTCCGCAGGCGGAGGCGGACGGCCCCCGCGCCGGCGCCATCTTCCTGGGCGGCCTGACCGGCGAGGGCGGGGGAAACGGCGAGGACCGCGCGGACGTCGCGGCCGGCGGCGCCCACGGCCCGGGAGCCGCGGACGGTGCCGAGGCGTATACCGTCGACGTCACGCCGCAGACCGTGGCCCTGCGCGCCGACCACGCGGCCGGCGCCCTCTGGGCCGTGCAGACGCTGCGGCAGCTGCTGCCCGTGGCGATGGAGGTGCGCCGGCCCGATCCGGTGGCCGACCCCGGCCGGCCCGACGGCCAGTACCGCCCCCTGCCGCCTGGCCACCGCTACCCCGAGGACAACCTGGCCCCCGTGCCCCGCGTGGCGCCCCCGCCCGTGCCAGTACCCTGGAACCCCCCGGCCGCCGGCGTGCCCATCGCGGCGGTGTCCATCGCCGACGCCCCGCGCTTCGGCTGGCGCGGCCTGCTGCTGGACAGCTGCCGGCACTTCGTGGACATCCCCACCATCGAGCGCCTCCTCGACCTGATGGCCCTGCACAAGCTCAACGTCCTGCACTGGCACCTCACCGAGGACCAGGGCTGGCGGCTGGAGATCGCGGCCTACCCGCGGCTCACCGAGGTGGGCGCCTGGCGCACCGCCCCCGACGGCGCGCGCTACGGCGGGTTCTACACCCGCAAGCAGGCCCGCCACGTGGTGGCCTACGCCGCCGCGCGCGGGATCACCGTGGTGCCGGAGATCGAGATGCCCGGCCACAGCCAGGCCGCCCTCGCCGCGTACCCGGAGCTGAGCTGTCGTCAGGAGCCGCTGGCGGTGCAGGACGCCTGGGGCGTGTGGCCCGACATCTACTGCGCCGGCAACGACGCGGTCTTCACCTTCCTGGAGACCGTCCTGGCCGAGGTGCTGGAGATCTTCCCCTCGGCGTTCATCCACGTGGGCGGGGACGAGGCCCCGCGCGACCGCTGGGAGCAGTGCCCGCGCTGCCGCGAGCGCATCGCCGCCGAGGGCCTCGCCGGCTTCGACCACCTGCAGACCTGGTTCCTCCATCGCATCGGCCGCTGGCTCGAGGCCCGCGGCCGCCGCCTGGTGGGCTGGGACGAGATCCTCGCCGGCGGCCTGGTCCCCGGCGCCACGGTCCACAGCTGGCAGGGCTTCGACGGCGCGGTGGCCGCCGCGCGCGCCGGCCACCGGACCGTGGTCTCGCCCACCAGCCACGCCTACCTGGACTACGACGTGTCGGTCACCGATCTGGCGGCCTGCTATGCCTTCGAACCGGTGCCGCCGGCGCTGTCGCCGGAGGAGGCGGCGCGCGTGCTGGGCGCGCAGGCGAACATGTGGACGGAGTACGCGCCGCAGGGCGTCCTGGACGAGCGCCTCTTCCCGCGGCTCTGCGCCCTGAGCGAGGTGTTCTGGTCGCCGGCGCCGCCGGCCGCGGACCGGGCAGGGCCGCAGGTCAAGGACCCCGCGGTGATCGGCCGCGACTACACGGCGTTCCACCGCCGGCTGCAGGCCCACGCCGCCCGGCTGGCGCGGCTGGGCGTGCGCGTGGGCCCGGCCGCCCGCCCCCTCGATCTGCAGGCCATCTGGGATCCCGGGCGCACGGCCTGGCGCCTGGACTGGCGCCCGGACGCCGTCCTGCCCGGCGGCCGCGTCACCCTGGCGCTCACCATCGGCGACCGCACCACCGAGCACGGCGCCGCCGGCTGTGACTGGGTCCACCCCGAGAACCGCCCGGGCGCCTGGACGGCCCGGGATCCGCGGACCGGCGAGATCGTGGTCCGCGGGCAGCTGCTCGTCGACGGCGAACCGTACGGCGCTCCCGAGCATCTCCGCCTGCGGGACGACCTCGCCCTGGGCGTCACCCACCTGGCCGAGCCCACCCCGTCGGCGCGCTACACCCCCACGGTGGCGCGGCCGGTGACCGGGGGCGTCCGGCCCGACGGCGACTACCACGACGGCCGCTGGCTGGCCTGGGAGGGCCCCGCCGCCACCGTGACCCTGGATCTGGGCCTGGAGGGCGGCACCTTCCGGCGGGTGACCGCGCGCTGCCTGCAGGCCGGCGGCCGGCTGATCCAGGTGCCCGGGACGGTGGCGGTGGAGATCTCGGCCGACGGCGAGCGGTGGTGGCCGCTGGGGCCCGCGGCGGCGGCGCGGATCTCGCCGCGGGTCATGGCCCGGGTCATGGCCGATTACGTGGTGGAGGCGCCGCAGGCGGTGTCGGCCCGGTGGGTGCGGGTGCGGCTGGAGCCGCGGCGGGACGCGCCGCGATGGCCCTGGGCGCCGGAATATCCGTCCTGGATCTTCCTCGGGCAGCTCGCGGTGGAGTGATATCCGCCGATTATCCAACCAAAGCTGTCAGAAATAAGGTAGATTCACGCCACTGGATGGCAGAAAAATTCCCCGGTCGCCGTCGGGCGGCGCCGGGGCCCAGGAGATGGTCGGCGGCGCGGGCCGGAATGGTTCCGGTCGGGCGCCAGCCGGCGATCCGACGGTGCGAGGCCCCCGGGGCGAGCGCCCCGCACCGCGATGTCAGCGCGCGAGAGGGTCGTCAGCGCACGAGGGGCGCGGGCGGAACCACCGCCGGCGCCTCGCAATAACCGCGCTCGTACGCCACCGGGCACGCGCACTGGTCGGCCACGGGCTGCTTGCCGCTCATGGCGTCCGCCCAGCCCTGATGGTAGGACATCCAGTACTCGTGCTCGGTCTCGCTGCAACGGTAACCCATGATCTTCTCCTGGTTGGTCGGGCGAGGGGCCTGGATCATCTGTTAAGAGCTTATCTCGGTTCGCGAGGAACGTCAACAGGTGTTTTCAACACCTTCTTGACGTCCGGTCAAAAGCAAGATGGGGGCCGGAATGGTTCGCGTCAAACCGGGAATCCAGCGAGCGCTGCCGCTACTGCTGCGCCTTCAGGTACGCGATCACGTCGGCCACGTCCTGCCAGTCGGGGAGCGCCTGGACCATCTCCGTGCCCGGCACGTACTGCTCCGGCGCGTGCAGGTAGGCCGCCAGGCGGCCCTCGGTCCACACGCCGCCCAGTTCCTTCATGGCGTCGGTGTAGCCGAAGCGGTCGTCCGCGGCCACCTCGCGGCCCATGATCCCCTGCAGGTGCGGACCGAAGTACGGCTCCTCCGGGGTGGGCTCCAGCGCGTGGCATGCGGCGCAGGTCTCGTAGACCCGCGCGCCGCGCCCGGCGTCGCCCGCGGGCAGGTTCTGCCGCGCCTGCTGGACCAGCGGGTCGCTGGCGTCGGTGGCCTGCTGGGCGGCGTCGCGGGCCTGGCTCACGGCGTCGCCGGCGCGGTCGGCCGCGTCGCCGCCGTCGCCGCCGTCGCCGCCGCCACAGCCGGCGGCGAGGAAGAGGAGCGCCAGCAGCGCGGCGAGGGTCGGGATGGTCCGGCTCGTCGAGGTCGTCGGGATGGTCGCGGTCATCCGGTTCATCGGGGCTCCAGTCGTAGCAGTTCGCCATCGGCATGGTCGGTCAGGACGTA
>CAZWYF010000047.1:1667-2765 GCA_964637835.1 uncultured Fibrobacteraceae bacterium | reverse complement strand
TTCATCGGGGCTCCAGTCGTAGCAGTTCGCCATCGGCATGGTCGGTCAGGACGTAGATCAGGCCGTCGGGGCCCACGTTCACGTCGCGGATGCGGCGCGCGCGGTCGCGCAGGAGTTCCTCCTGGTGGACCACCTGGTCGCCGTCGAGCACCAGGCGGCGCACGTGGGTGTGCTTGAGGGCGCCCACGAAGAGGTCGTCCCGCCAGCGGGGGAAGGCGTCGCCCTGGTAGAAGGCCAGGCCGCAGGGGGCGATGGACGGCGTCCACTGGATCACCGGCTGCTTCATGCCGGGCGCGTGGGTCTTCTCGCTGATGATCGCGCCGGAGTAGTCCACGCCGTAGGTGATCGCCGGCCAGCCGTAGTTGGCGCCGGGCTCGAGGATGTTGACCTCGTCACCGCCCTTGGGGCCGTGCTCGTGGATCCAGATGGCGCCGTCGCCGGGCCGCTGGTCGATGCCCTGGACGTTGCGGTGGCCGTAGGTGAAGACCTCGGGCGCGCCGCCGGTCCCGTCGGCGAAGGGATTGTCCGGCGGGATGGAGCCGTCCGGCGCGATCCGCACCACGGTGCCCAGGTGGTCGCCCGGGTCCTGGGCCCGGTCCATGTGCCGGTAGCGCTCGCCCAGGGTGACGTAGAGCGTGCCGTCGCGCGCGAACAGCAGGCGCGACCCGTAGTGCAACGACCCCGACGTCTTCGGCCGCTGGACGAAGATCACCTCCACGTCCAGCAGCTGCCCCTCCACCAGCCGGCCGCGGCAGACCTCGGTGCCCGCGCCGCCCTCGCCGTCGGCGGAGTAGCTGAGGTAGACCAGCTGGTTGCTGGCGAAGTCCGGATGCAGGGCCACGTCCAGCAGGCCGCCCTGGCGGCGGTCGTTCACCCCGGGGGTGCCGCGGATGGGGTCGTCCAGCAGCAGGTCGCCGCCGCGGACCAGGCGCAGCCGGCCGGGGCGCTCGGTCACCAGCAGATCGCCGCCGGGCAGGAAGGCCAGGCCCCAGGGATGCTCCAGGCCGCGGACCAGGGTCACCACGGCGAAGGCGTGCTCCTCGCTCTCGACCGCGGCGGCCGCCGGGGGCGCGAGGGCGCTGGCGGCGAGCAGGGGCA
>CAZWYF010000047.1:0-1567 GCA_964637835.1 uncultured Fibrobacteraceae bacterium | reverse complement strand
GGGTGGCGCGGGATCGGGTGGGCATGGGACGACCTCCTCTCTGCCGACATCCTACCGCCGCCGGGCGCCGGCGACCATCCCGGTCTTTCGCGGCGCGCGGCGGGCGGGTAACCTGATCGCCGTCGCTGCTTCCGCTCTCGCTGCGAGGTGAACGCCGTGCGCCACGTGGGTCCCATTCGCCATGCCGTCCTGCTCGCCGCGGTCGTCGCGGGCGCGGTCCTCCTGCCGGTGGGTCCGGCGGGGGCCGCCGAGCGCCCCCATCCGTCGGTGCCCTGGCAACCGCGCTGGTACCAGGCCCCCCGCGCCGCCACGCCGCCGGCCATCGACGGCCGCCTGGACGACCCCGCCTGGCAGGCCGCCCCGTGGACCGCGGACTTCGTGGACATCGAGGGTGCGGCCCGGCCACAGGTCCCGCGCTTCCGGACCCGCGCGAAGCTGACCTGGGACCACGCGGCGCTCTACGTGGCCGCGGAGCTGGAGGAGCCCCACGTCTGGGGCACCCTCACCGCGCGCGACGCGGTGATCTTCTGGGACAACGACCTCGAGATCTTCCTCGACCCCGACGGCGACCACCACCTCTACGGCGAGCTGGAGATCAACGCCCTGGGCACGGTGTGGGACCTGCTGCTGATCCGTCCCTACCGCGACGGCGGCCCGGCCATCGACGGCTGGGACATCGCCGGCCTGCAGACCGCCGTCCAGATCCACGGCACCCTGAACGACCCCTCCGACACGGACCGCGGCTGGACCGTGGAGATCGCCCTGCCGTGGTCGGCCCTCGAGGAGCTGGCCGGCGGCGTGGCCTGCCCCCCGGAGCCCGGCGATACCTGGCGACTGAACCTCTCGCGGGTGCAGTGGGAGCACGAGCTGGTCGACGGCGCGTACGTGCGCGCCCCCGTGGCCGGCCGCGGCTGGAAGGGCGAGGACAACTGGGTCTGGTCCCCCCAGGGCGCGGTGGCGATGCACCTGCCGGAGCGGTGGGGGCTGGTGACGTTCGCAGGCGCCGCGGGGACGCCAGGCGCGTCTGCTGCCACGCCGGCCCGGTCGGCCAACCTGGCCGACCCGCGCGACGCCCTGCGCCCGGTGTACGAGCTGCTGATGCCGGTCTACTACGCCCAGCACGAGCACCACGCCGAGCACGGCCGGTACGCCACGCGGCTGGCGGATCTCGCGACGCTGCCGGCGGCGGTGCGGGGGCGGCTGGTGGCGCCCGGTCGCGGCTTCGACCTCGCGGCCACACCGCAGTCCTTCCGTGCGTCCCTGCCGACGGTCGACGGGATGCGATGGACGGTGGACCAGACGGGCCGGCTGGTCCGCGGCGGGCGCTGAGGGGTCGGAGAATCTTACCGCAAGCAATGATCGAATCGCCAAAAGTCGTCGTGATGCCGTGATCACTTTTGCGCCAGAGGCGGCTGGAGGTACACCGCGGTGTACCTCAGCGCTCGAGCCGAGCAGAACTCCTGAACATCGCGATGAGCGCCGAGAAGCCTTGACCCGCCCACTCACCGCACCAGCGTCACGGCCTTCGTCAGTCGGATGGCGCCTGCGCGCAGCCGGAAGACGTAGA
>CAZWYF010000046.1:15343-24115 GCA_964637835.1 uncultured Fibrobacteraceae bacterium | reverse complement strand
CTCTCCTCACGCATCAAGCCCATCAGCTATCTCAAGGCCCACGCGGCGGAGATCGTCCGCAACCTCGGCCGCGAGGGGCAGCCGCTGATCATCACCCAGAATGGCGAGGCCCGGGTGGTGATCCAGGACATCGGCAGCTACGAGCAGACCCAGGAGACGCTGGCCCTCCTGAAGATCCTCGCGCTCGGCGTCGAGCAGATCGAGCGAGGTGACACGGAGGATGCCGCCACGGTCCTCGACCGGCTGCGCGAGCGACCGGACGCCGGCTGATGACGCATGCGGTACGCCTGACACGGGATGCCAGCCGCGATCTCGAGGACATCGCCGACTTCCTCGCCAGCCACGAGTCCCCGCAGCGAGCCGCCCACGTGCTCGACCGCATCGGCGCGGCGATCCTCGCGCTCGGCGAACATCCAGGCCGGGGCCCCGGTCCCCCGGAGTTGACGGCCCTGGGGATCCGCGTCTACCGGCAGGTGTTCTTCGAGTCCCATCGCATCATCTACCGGGTCGATGGCCCGACGGTGCACGTGATGCTCGTCGCCGACGGCCGGCGGGACATGCAGGCGCTGCTGGAGCGTCGCCTGCTGGCCGGGCGCTGATCACCCGCCGGCCGCTCGGGCACTCCCCGACCCGCGGCGGACCGTCACGCGGCGGACCGTCACGCGGCGGACCGTCACGCGGCGGACCGTCACGCGGCGGACCGTCACGCGACGGGGCCCCGGCCATCGCTGGCCGGGGCCCCTCTCGGCGCGACCACTCGTCACGCGACCGCTCGGTCGGACCGAACGATCACTTCACGAGGGTCATCTTCTTGGTGACCACGCGCTCGTCGGTGACCAGGCGGTAGTAGTACACGCCGCTGGCCTGCCGGCGACCGGACTGGTCGGTGCCGTCCCAGCGCACGGTGTGCGTGGCGGCGCCGAGGTCCTCGTTGACCAGCTCGCGCACCAGGCGGCCGGCGAGGTCGTAGACCGCCAGCTTGACCCGGCTGCTGCGGGGCAGGTCGAACTTGATGTTGGTCATCGGGTTGAAGGGGTTGGGGTAGTTGTCGTAGGCGCGGAAGGCCACCGGGGTCTGCGCGTCGCCGGGCAGATCGGGGTCGTCCACGGCCACGACCGAGTCATGGGTCATGCGCAGGCACCACTCGTTGATGGCGCCGGTGTCGCCGCCGGCGTTGTCGGTCACCGTCAGCGTCCACTCGCCGGCCATGGCCAGCCCGACGAAGGCGGTGAGGTCGCCATCCGGCGCGATCTCGTCCGGGTACCAGCCGTAGATGTCGTCCGAGCTGCCGCCGGAGCGGTTGTGCAGGACCACGGTGGTCTGGCACGGCGAGCTGAGGGTGATCTCCAGGTCGCCCAGGTAGGTGTGGCTGATGTCCAGGAACACCTCGACCTCGCTGATCACGGCGTCGTCCTCGGCCGGGATCTCGATGGTCACCTCGGTGGTCTGGTTGTCCTGGATGGGCGCGGCCGGCGCATCGCAGTACTCGCTGGTCTGCACCGGGGTGAGCACCATGTCCACGCCCGCCAGGACCTGGCCGTCCTCCAGGGTCACCGTCTCCACGGCGGTGGACCAGCCGTCCTTGCTGGCGACGATCTGGTAGGTGCCCGCGTACAGGCCCTCGAGGCTGTAGGCGCCGTCCGGCCCGGTGGTCACCTGGCCGCCGCCGGGGTTGGCGCGGACGGTGATGCCGGAGTGGTCGTCCTCGCCGGCCAGCAGGACCGTGCCCTGGACGCCGCTGGTGCCGAACTCGGGGGTCAGCAGCCAGATCATGGCGTTCTGCAGCAGGTCCATGCGGCCCTCGCCCGCGGCGGCGTAGTTGAACGTGAAGAACACGATCTGGCCACCGGCAGGGTTGGGGTTGGGGTCGTAGGCGATGACGCTGGCGTCGCTGGTGTACTCGGTCCACTGCGCCACGTCGGCGGCGTCATCCAGGGGCACCATGGCGTCGCTGTCGCCGTAGCCGCTGTACGAGATGGCGATCTCGCTGCCCACCAGGTCGATGGGCTGGGTGGCCACGTGGTGGTCGGTCTCGCCGAAGGTGATGTTCCCGCTGGAATCGTGGTTCCAGTCGGTGGAGTGCATCACGTGGGTGGCGAAGTCGCCCGAGCTGGCCTGGTCGTAGCCCAGCTCGCCGCCCTCGAGCAGGATGTGCCCGCCGTCCTGGGCGAACTGCACCAGGGCGTTCTTCAGGGCGCTGTTCTGCAGGGTGCTGGTGTTGTCGCCACAGACCAGCATGACCAGGTCGTAGTCCCAGAAGGTGCCGGGATCGACGGTGGCGGCGTCGGCCACCTGCACGAAGTAACCCAGCTCCTCGAGGTCCGTGGTCATCTCGGTGACGCTCTTGCTGCCGGACCGGGCATAGCCCGCGGACAGCAGCTCGCCCTTCTCGCCCAGCTTGTCGGCCACGACGGGCTCGCCGCCGGTGTCGTCGATGAGCAGCAGGTCGCCGTTGGTGGGCTCGAGCACCCAGCTCTTGAGCAGCTCGGGCGAATCGATGGTGATCTCGGCGGTCACCGGGATGTGCTGCGGCGCGCGGACGCGCACGTTGTAGGTGAAGTAGGGCAGCGAGCCGGTGGTGTAGACGCCATCGGTGTCGCAGACCACCTCGTCGTACAGCTCGCCGTTGTCGGCGCGGTAGACCTTGACCGTCGCCTGCAGCGGCGCGCCGGTGTCCGTCTCGGTGACGGTGCCGGTGATCACGCCCGCAGGGGCAGGGTCGAGGCTGACGTCGAAGGTGTTGGCGCCGTAGTTGACGAACACCATCTCCTCGTACGCCAGGTAGCCGAAGTGGTCGATGACCAGGGAGTAGTCGTCCACCAGCACCTCTTCGGGGCCGGCGTAGGTGCCGTCGGCGGCGGTGGTCACCGAGAAGACCTCGTCGCCCTCGGTATCGAGCAGGTTGACCACCACGCCGCCGAGGGGCGAGCCCTCGCTGGTGACGGTGCCGGCCACGGTGCCGTAGGCCTCGATCACGTCGAAGGCCTCGGTGACCAGGTCATGGCCGTCCACGGCCACGATGCCGGTGACCTGGCCCAGCTCGGTGGCGGTGACCATGAGCGGGTCGCCGCCGGTGATGATGGTGCCGTCGGGCAGCTCGGCGTACAGGGTGTACGTCATGCCGCTGAGGTCGGTGGACAGGTAGCCCGGCAGGTTCAGCGGGAAGGCGTCGGTCAGGCCGATGTCCGTGGCGACGGTCAGGTCCGCCGACAGCGCGGTGGCGTCGACCGCGACCTGCTCGGTGAAGAGCCGGTAGGCCTCGTCCGGGTCCTGGCCCACGATGTCGAGGGTCGGGCCGTACGGGTAGTCCACGGTGATCACGGCCTGGCCGCTGGCGTCGGTGGCCACCGGCGCGGTGATGTACTGCAGGCCCTCGGCCCAGACGTCGATGCCGGGCTTGGGCGTGGTGCCGTCCTCCTCCATCACCGTGACCGTGATCTGGGTCTCGACGTTGGCGTCGATGGTCATGGGATCGAGGGTGACCACGGCCGGGACGATGACGTTCAGCTCGTCCATCACCGGCACGCGGTTCTGGGCCATGGCGACCAGCTTCAGGGGCACGCCAGGGGTGAGGACGCGGTTGAAGGTGATCTCCACCGAACCGCTGTCGTCCACGTGGCCGGCGCCCACCAGCTCGCCGTCCTGGGTCAGGCCCACGTAGGTGCCCTGGTCGGCCTGGACGGTCATGGTCGGGGTGCCGACGAAGACGGTCTCCTGGTAGCTGACCTGGTTGGCCTGGGGCGTGCCGATGTAGGTGGCGATGGAGGGGTCGCCCAGGAGGTTGTAGATGTTCCAGTAGTACTCGATGCGGCTGGACCCCGACTCGGTCACCGCGAGGTTGCCGCAGAAGATGATCGCGTCGTTGGTGACGTACCACCGGCTGGGGTCGTTGGCCTCGTCGGGCATGTCGTGGAAGACGCCGTCGTAGCTGCCGAGGCCGGTCTCCTCGTAGGTCATGCCGTCGCGGATGTCGCCCTCGGGCAGGTTGCCCACGCTCCAGTAGACGTCCTCGTGCCAGTACGTGGAGTTGGAGCCGCCGATGTAGCCGATGGCGCCCTTGTTCGGCGCGCGCAGGAACGTCTCGCCGAAGCACTCGCCATAATCGTAGGTGCTGGTCAGGCAGCAGTTGCCGATGGCCAGGAAGTACTGGCCGTCGTTGGTCATCCCGTTGATGTCGCTCTGCGTCATGCTCGGGTTCGACCAGCTGGTCTGGCTGCCGTGGGCGGTGTAGTTGAGGAAGCCGATGCCGGTGTTGCAGTCGTCGATGATCTGCCCGGCCGCGCTGCCGCTCTCGGGATAGTAGTACGCGTTGCTGTTGATGTCGTGCGCGGCGTTGAAGTAGTAGTCCTCGCCGTAGCGGATGGTGCCGTTGGCGTGGGTCGGGGCCCAGTAGCTGTCGACGCCCGCGATGAGCGTGACGTTCTCCAGGTAGCTGGGATCGGGCATGCTGTAGGTGTCGTACAGCATGGTCTTGTCGATGATCGCCTGCAGCTGGCTGCTGTTGGTGGCCGAGAGGCGGCCGTAGTACATGTCGGGGAACAGGTCGTCGTCCACCGCACAGTACGGGCGGTCGCTGGCGTCACCCGACAGCATGAACGTGGGGCACTGGGCCACGTCGCCGATGAACAGCACGAAGCTGGGCGCGGGGTCCTCGGGCGTGCCGGCGTTGTACAGGCCGTGCAGGTAGGCCTGGATGCTGGACGTGGTGGAGCCCACCTCGGGCGAGCCGATCACGCCGGTGATCATCTCGAAGCCGCGCTCGGTCTTCCAGGCGATGTAGTCCTGGAGCTGGGCCTCGAACTCCGGCGGCGTGATGACCACCATCTTCACCGGGTAGCTGACCAGGTCGGCCTTGGCGGCGAGCTGGAAGCTGCCGTCGATCTTGGCGTAGGCCGGCGCGAAGAACGGGCTGGCGGTGGCGGCGGCCAGCTGGTCGGTCCGGGCCCAGTCCGCGCCCTCGTAGGTGACGGTCACGTCGAAGCTCTCGACGATCTCCAGCTCGCCGGTCTGCGGCAGGTACCGCACCGGGGCGAGCTCCAGGCGCGCGAAGTCCACGGCGCGCAGGCGGCCCTGGTACTCCACCGTCGCCAGCTCGCGCTCCACCTTGGCCTGGCGGTAGGCCGCCCGATCATGGACGAAGGGCACGTCGGCCGGGTCCTGGCTCTTGCTCAGGCTCGGCTGGTGCGGGATCACCGGGGCGGTGAGGCCGAGGTCCGCCAGGCGCACGGTGCGCGTCTGCACGTCGGAGACCTGCACGCGGGCGTCGGCGCCGTACGGCAGGGCGATCAGGCGATTCATCTGGGGCAGTTCGGGGGCCCCCTCGGTCATGCTGGTGTGGAAACCGGGGATGGACAGGCGGGTGAAGGTGCCGCCCTTGGTCTGGATCTCGACGGCCTGGATCTGCCCCACCTCGACGTGGTAGCTCAGGCCCGCCTTGCCCGCGTTCTGCAGGTCGAGACTCGGCTTTTCACCCTTCAGGGTGATGGTGGCGCCCAGGGCGCTCGTCGCGGCGACGAGCACGATCAGGGCGGCCGCGAGCATTCTCAAGCGCATCGTTCGGTCCTTTCGATGGTATCCCCCCCGGGAGATGTCGGGTCACGGGGTCGGGGTGCGGCGCCTGCCGCGGGAATCGCGTCGTTGATCATATCACAGTCGACGGGGGTCATTGAAGACCCCATGTCGAAATTTTTGGGGTGATGCGGATTTTTAGGGGATAATTTTGGCGATTCCGGCCGCCAAATTGCCGGATGGAATCTATACACGACTTGTTTTATCGTTTATTTTTCGACAGATTCGCGGCCCTCGCCGCGGCCATCGCCGGCGCCAGGAGCGGGAAACCGTCGCCGGAAACCACCGGCCGCGGCGGGAAACGATCATCTACCAGCGAGCTAGGTTTGACTCCGCGAATCGGACGGTGATATAATTTCGAAACAGTATGGGCACCCCGGCGCCCGGTGCGCCGCGGGTGCCGTCACGTCCGGTCGCTCGATGGGAGGCCTCATGGCCCTGCGGAAGATCCCCCTCCTGGTGGCGCTGCTGAGCGCGGCCGCCCTCATATCCGGTTGCGGCAGCGAGCCTCCCCAGCCCGGCGAACTGCGCGTGACCTCCGAACCCGAGGGCGCAGCCATCCTGATGGACGGCCAGAGCACCGGGCAGGTCACCCCCCACACCTTCGCCGACCTCGAGGGCGGCACCTACGTGGTGGCCGTCCTGCTCGAGGGCTGGGCCGTCTTCCCGGGCCAGCGCACGGTCCAGGTGCCCTTCGGCGGGCGGGCGGGCGCCACCTTCGCGCTCTCCCAGCAGGTGGGCGCGCTACGGGTCGAGAGCGATCCCGCCGGCGCGGCCATCAGCCTCGACGGCGCGGACACCGGCGAGGTCACGCCCCACACCTTCACCACGCTGTTGCCCGGCGAGCATACCGTGGCCGTCCAGCTGGCCAACCATGCGAGCCAGCCGGAGAGCCGGACGGTGACCATCATCGACGGCGAGGAGGCCACCGCCAGCTTCGACCTGGTCCAGCTCACCGTCCCGCGCACGCTCCTGCTCGAGGGCTTCTCCAACGTCCTGTGCACCGGCTGCCCGGACTTCAACGCGGACGTGGATTTCGTCCGCCACCAGCCGGGCTACGGACCGGATCGGCTGCTCTTCGTCAAGTGGCCGCCGCCGGTACCCACGCCGCTGGACCCCTTCTACCAGCAGACCGTCGCCCTGACCAACGCCCGCGTCACCTACTATGACACCGACGGCGCCATGAGCCTGCCCTCGAGCTACGGCCAGGGCGTCCTGCTCGGCACCCAGGGCACGCCGCTGCAGCCGGCCGGGATGATGGACTGGGCGGACGCGCAGCCGGCCGCGGCGGATCTCTCGCTGGCGGTGACCACCGCCGAGGACCTGGCCGACGTGGCCGACCTCGCCCACGACGCCACCGTCACCCTGAACGCCGGCGGCGGCCTCGACCTCGCCGGACACGAGCTGCACGTGGTGCTGGTCTACGAGGAGGTGGAGACCGCCACCACGTACCAGGGGGTTTCCACGTTCCATGGCGTCATGCGCGACCATGTGACCGTCACTGACCTGGGGACCCTGCCGGTGGGCGAGGACGTGAGCTTCACCGTGACCGTGAACGACCCCGATCCCGCCAGCAATCCGCTGACCGAGCTGACGCCCCACGGCAAGCAGATCATCGCCTGGGTACAGCACGCCTCCAGCCGGGACGTGCTCCAGGCCGGCGCCACGGCGTCCACCATTTCCGTTGCCAGCAGCGCCTCGCCCCCGGCCGGCGCCGCGCCCACCGCCCACTCCGGAGGAACGCGATGACCCCTTCCCGCCACACCCTGCTGCGCTCTGGCCTGCTGGCCGGCTGCCTGCTGACCCTCCTGGCCGGCGCCGCCCTGGCCGACGCCTACGACTTCCACTTCCGCCAGGGTCCGGCCCAGATGGTGATCCCGGTCGACGACTACCGGCAGTTCCACAGCCGCCTGACCAACACCGGCGACAACGCGGACAGCTACACGCTCACCGCCACCCGCGTCGACACGCCCGAGAACTGGGTCTACAACGTCTGCTTCGGCGATATCTGCTACCCGCCCAACGAGACCGTCCTGCAGGTCCCCGCCGCTGGCACCCTGGCGGCGGGCGAGACCATGGACTTCGATTTCGACGTCACCAGCCTCGCCGACGCGGGCGAGGGACAGCTCCTCATCGAGATCGTCAGCAACAACGACGGCACCGTGGCCGGCAGCTGGACCTACACCGCCCGCACCCCGGTGGACGGCCTGGCCATGCTCCTGGCCAACGACATCGGCGTCCTCGGCGCCGGGGTCAACGAGTTCCTCGGCTTCCATCCCATCCTCTACAATGCCGGCACCGTGGAGGACACCTACACCCTGACCATGACCCGCGACCAGCCCGAGAACTGGGTGAGCACGTTCTGCTACGGCGGCATCTGCTATCCCCCGTTCGACACCGAGGGCCAGATCCCCGACGGCGAGGGCGCCATCGCCTCAGCCGAGGGCGTGACCATCGACATCGATTTCACCACGCTCTTCGACGAGGGCACCGGCTCGGCCACCATCGAGATCCGCAGCAACACCGACCCCTCGCTCTTCGCCACCGCCACCTACACCGTGACCACCGGCAGCGTCGTCGCCGTGGGCGACGTGCCGGCCGGCCACCTGGTGCACGATCTGCGCGCGGTGCCCAATCCCTTCAACCCGCGCACCGAGATCCGCTTCACCGTGGGCGGCGAGACCAGCCGCACCGCCCTGGTGGACATCTACGACCCCGCCGGCCGCCGCGTGCGCACCCTGCTCGCCCGCGACCTCGCGCCGGGCCAGCAGAGCCTGGCCTGGGACGGCCGCACCGACGCCGGCACCGCGGCCGGCGCCGGCGTCTACCTGGCCCGCGTCCAGGTGGGCGACCAGCAGGCCGCCGTCAAGCTGTCCCTGGTGAAGTGAGCCCGCTCGTGATCGCTCCCCGCCGCCGCGGCACGCCAGCGGCGGGGAGCGGCTCTCAGCGCCGGATCGCCGCGCCTCGTTCCCCGAACCGCCAAGGAGCCCCCATGTCCCCCAGGCCCCGGATGCTCGCCGCCGCCGCGGTGGTGCTGCTGGTCTGCGCCCTGCCGCTCACCGGCGCCCGCGCCGCCACCTTCGCCGCCCCGGACTGGACCCTCCCCACCCCCGACGGCGGCGAGGTGAACCTCCATGAGGCCCTGGCCGACGGGCCGGTGGTGGTGGCCTTCTGGGCCACCTGGTGCATCCCCTGCCTCAAGGA
>CAZWYF010000046.1:9957-15243 GCA_964637835.1 uncultured Fibrobacteraceae bacterium | reverse complement strand
TTCTGGGCCACCTGGTGCATCCCCTGCCTCAAGGAGCTGCCCCACCTCGAGGAGCTGGCCGAGGACTTCGCCGGCGACCTCTCGGTGGTGGCCGTCAGCGTGGACAATTCCAAGAGCATGGCCAAGGTGGGCCCCCTGGTGCGCGCCCGCGGCTGGGACGACATGATCGTGGTCCAGGACGCCGCCGGGCAGGTCCAGCAGCAGCTGCAGGTACTCAGCCCGCCCTACACCCTGCTCTTCGACGGCGCCGGCCGCGAGGTCTATCGCCACGAGGGCTACCGCCCCGGCGACGAGGAGGAGCTACGCGAGGCCGTCGAGCAGGTCCTGGCCGCCCCGCCGGTACCCGCGGCCGGCATGGCCCCCGGCGGCCTGGCCTGGCGCGACGCCATCACCGCGACCAACCAGTTCGAGTACAGCTACGGCACCGACAGCGACCAGGAGATCGTGGAGAACTGGCTGGACGTGGCCTACCAGTTCGGCGACTTCCGCACCGGCATCATGTTCAACCACCAGGGCCCCAGCGAGGAGGGCAACCGGCGCAACGAGGTGGTCCACCGGTACTTCGAGTTCCAGGCCGGGAACTTCGACGTGCGCGCCGGCCACTTCTACGGGATGTTCGGCCGGGGCCTGGTGTGGAACAGCTACGAGGATCGATTCATCCGCGTGGACACCGCCCTGGACGGCGTCTACGCCCGCGGCGGCTTCGGGCCGGTGACCCTGCAGGCCATGTCCGGCGCCACCGGCACCACGCCCACCCTGAGCGACCCCGACGGCGAGATCACCAGCCAGATCGACGTGCGCGGCCTGGACGCCGAGTGGCGCGCGGCGCCGGGCCTGACCGTGGGCGCGGCGGCGGTCACCTACCTGCCCGAGCTGCTGCCGGCCAGCGACGAGACCCACCGCGAGTGGGTGGGCACCGGGCGCGTCAGCTACTACCACCGGTACGCCAGCGCCTACGTGGAGTACGGCAAGAAGACCGGCTACGAGGACGACCCCGCCACGCTGGCGAAGGACGAGGGCCTGGCCTTCTACGGCAACCTGGGCGTCTACCTCGGCCCGCTGAGCCTGTCGCTCGAGCGCAGCGAGTACGACAGGTTCCGGGTGATCGAGCGGGCCGACGGCAAGCAGCCGCTGAACCGGCCGCCGGCGCTGGTGCGCGAGCACGTCTACGCGCTGCTCGGCCGCAAGCCCCACGCCCTGAACCCCGACGACGAGAAGGGCTGGCAGCTCGAGGCCAACCTGGACCTGGGCCAGGGCTGGGCCATCCTCGCCAACACCAGCCGCGTCGAGGACCACTCCGGCCACACGCTCTACGAGGAGATCTACGGCCACCTCGAGCAGGAGCACCTGGGCGACTTCCGCTTCCGCGGCGGCTTCGGCTACCAGGACAGCGAGGGGGCCATCCGCCAGACCGTGGTGGGCGATGCCACCTGGTACGCCAGCGACGCCATGGCGCTCACCACCCAGCTCGAGCACCAGCACGTGCGCATGGGCGTGCTCGGCGCGTACGACCAGCAGTGGATGAAGCTCGAGGCCGAGCTGCCCCCGCACTGGTCGGTGGCGGCCATCACGGAGTTCAACAACAAGTACGAAGCCCAGTTCGACCCCGGCGAGATCCGTGGCGACGTCTTCCCCGCCGGCCTGGTCACCTACAGCCTCGAGGGCGGCGGCAACCTCAACCTCTGGTTCGGCAAGCGCCAGGCCGGCCAGATCTGCGCCGGCGGCGTCTGCAAGTTCGAGCCGGCGTTCGAGGGCGTGGAATTCTACGGGATCTTCCGCTACTGATCGGCGCCGCCGCGCCGGGTGGCGGGGCGGCCTCTTTCCCGCGTCTCCTGGCCCTGGGCCCACCTCCGGGTGGGCCCTCGGTCATCCGGCCCCGGTCATCCGGCCCCGGTCATCGCCCTCGATCATCGGCCCTCCGCATGGAACGACCGCGATCCCACCAGGCCGCAAATGGACCGACATCTCGCAAAACAACCTGCTGGAGCGTCAAATACTCCACTCTTTCAATCCACAAATCCTTGAATCCAGATAGGTTATTGATTCGTCTCCCAGCGCTCTGGTATAATCTGCCATGTCTTTCCCCGGGGGCACCGTCCCCTGCCTGCCAACCGATCCGGAGGATACCATGAAGCGTCTGTTCACGCTGATGGCCCTGCTCGTCCTGGTGGCCGTCCAGGCCCAGGCCCAGGTGCCCCGCACCTCGCTGGTGGAGATGGGCTCCGCTACCTGGTGAGGCTTCTGCCCCAACGCTTATGCGGGTCTCGCCGTGTGCGAGGACCACTATCTGCCCAACGAGTTCAACTACATCGTCTATCAGGCCTCCAGCGGTGGCCTGAGCTGCCCGGATTCCGACGCTCGCATGAGCTACTACGGGATCGGGGGACTTCCCACGCTCCAGTTCGACGGCTACTGGCAGACCGTGGTCGGCGCTGGCTCCAGCGTGGTTGACGGCGTCTACTACCGGAGCATCGTCGATTCCCATCGCGAGGTCGAGTCACCCATCGCCGTGGTGGTCGCCGACTACAGCTACGAGATGGGCTCGGCCTTCGTCGAGGTGCTGGTCAAGGCCTTCGCCGACATCGATCCCGCCAACCACGTCATCCGCGTGGCCATCGTCGAGGATGACCTCTCCTACGGCAGCGACATCTACCAGAACGTCTGCCGCGACGTGCTGCGTGACGAGCCCCTGACCGTCACCACGGCCGGGGACGAGCAGACCGTCACCCTGGACATCCCCATGAGCGCGGAGTGGAACCCCGACAAGCTGCAGCTCATCGCGTTCGTCCAGAACGACAGCAACAAGTACATCGTCAACTCCGGCAACAGCTTCGTGGGCGAGTTCGCCGCCGTGGCCGGCGTGGACGGCGCGCGGCAGGTGATCGCCGACGGCGCCCAGGTGACCTTCGGCACCACCAACCTGATCAACATCGGGCTGGGCCAGGACACCTTCGATGTGTCCGTGGACACGAGCAACCTGCCCGAGGGCTGGGACGCGAGCCTGAGCCATGACGGTGGCACGTACGACACGTTCCAGGTCACCCTCGACCCCTACGGTGCGGCCAGCTTCAACGTGGTCATGGACACCGGCGAGGTGGGGTCCGGCCGTGTGGTGGTCGACGTCTTCAGCCAGGGCGCCGGTGAGATCATCGAGAGCCTGGACTTCGTGGCCCTCGCCGGCGGCACCGACGTGCTCGTGATCGCCGACGACGACGGTGCCGGGCACGCCTACGACGCCTACGCGCCGGCCATCGACGCGACCGGCAAGACGTACGCCGTCTGGGACCGTGGCCTGGCCGCGGTGGACGGCGCCGACCTGCTGGACTACGAGGCCGTCCTGTGGACCACCGGCAGCAAGGGCGACGCCCTGCCCGCCGAGGACCGCGCGGCCATCGACGACTACCTCGCCGCCGGCGGCAACCTCGTCCTCGCCGGTGAGGACATCCTGCAGACGCTGTACAACCAGGGCGGCTCGGCGCGCCTCTGGTACCAGCTGAAGCTCCGCCTGAACTACGGTGGCGGCAACAGCGGGGACCTGAACGTCACTGGCGTGGACGGCGACCCCGTGGGCGACGGCCTGGGCTTCACGCTCACGGGCGGCGACCCGGACATGATCGCCCTGCTGAGCGGTCAGCCGGTGGAGACCAGCTTCACCTACGGCAACGCCGCGGTGGCGGGCGCACGCACCACGTACAGCGACTACAAGGTGCTCACCCTGCCCTTCGGCCTCGAGCGGGTGCCGGACACGGCCGACCGCGACGCCATCATCGCCGGCACCTTCGGCTGGTTCGGCATCATGGGCACCACGCCCGTGGAGGACCAGCTGCCCGGTGCGGGCCTGGCGCTGCTGCAGAACGCTCCCAACCCCTTCAACCCCATCACGAAGATCGCCTTCCGCCTGGAGCAGGCCGGCTCCGCGCAGCTGGCGATCTACGACACCCGTGGCCAGCTGGTGCGCACGCTCGTCAGCGAGACCCTGCCCGCCGGCAGCCACGAGATCATCTGGGACGGCAAGACCGGGTCCGGCCAGCAGGCCGCCTCGGGCACCTACTTCTACCAGCTGAACACCGAGGGCCAGTCGCTGACCCGCAAGATGACGCTGGTGAAGTAGAGCCTTCCTGACCGCACCGCGCATCTGCGCCGTGCCTGGCCCGGCTGCCGCCCCCTGCGGCAGCCGGGCTTTTTTTCGGGACCGGGATCGCTCTCCGGGCCGTGCCGTCTTCAGGCCCTTTCCGGTGGGAATATGCGCGCCGCCGCCGACCAACCATCCGCAAGGACCCCACGAGGACCCGCCAGGAGGCACGACATGCGCACACGGACCATCCTGATCCTGACGACGGCGTTGGTGCTGGCAGCCAGCGCGCCTGCCCAGACCTTCTTTCCCCTGACGTCCGGCGTCACCTGGGAGCTGACCGGCCCGCCCGAGGAGCTGGACTGGACCTACGTCCTGGGCTCGGCGACCATCTGGAACGATCACCTCTGCCAGCCCCGCAGCGAGTTCCTCGGACCGCAGCTGGTCGGCACCACCTACTGGAGCGAGGACGGCTCCGGCGCCACCCTGCTCCATGGCATCGAGACCCCGCCGGGAGGGGTCGGCACCTGGTTCTTCGACCCGCCGGTGGTCTACCTCGACCCCACCCTGGCGCCCGGCGAGCAGAAGAACAGCGAGACGCACGTCTTCGAGGTCACCCCCCACGGCGACCAGTTCTACGGCGAGCACACCGTGGTCCTGACCTGCGTCTCCCGCGACGCGGTCACCACGCCCCTGGGCACCTTCCCGGCCATCAGCGTCAACACCGCCTGGCCCGACAGCCCCTCGCCCGCGCCGTGGCGCTACGCCAGCGACGGCGAGCTCGCCTACGGCCTGAGCACCGGCCCGGTGCGCATCCGCCAGGCGGGCGGCCTGGATCCCACCTGGCTGCTCACCGGCCTCTCCGGCCTGGACATCACCGCAGCACGGGCGCGGCCGGCGCCGCCGGCGCTCACGGCCGGGCCCAACCCGTTCAACCCCACCACCACGCTGCGTTTCGAGAACCCGGCCACCGGGCCGGTCCGCCTGGAGGTCTTCGACCTCGCCGGGCGCCGCGTGGACGTGATCCGGGACCAGGTCCTGGGGGCCGGCTCCCACACCGCGGCCTGGCGGCCGCACGACCTCGCGTCCGGCGTCTACCTGGCCCGGCTCCGGACCGTGGCCGGCGACGCCACCACGCGGCTCTTGTTGCTGGAGTGAGGGGACGCGCGGCGAGGTCCGGCGCCCGCGGCGAGGTCCGGCGCCCGCGGCGAGGT